>CALIBL010000059.1 GCA_938045805.1 uncultured Rubripirellula sp.
TGACTAACTGGTTCGTCCGATTTAAGTTCTCTGCAGTTGCATTGAGGCTTGGCCCTGATTGCACTCGGGCGGTTAGCTCAGTTGGCTAGAGCACTACGTTGACATCGTAGGGGTCGTTGGTTCAAGTCCAATACCGCCCACCTCAAAGGTTCTTGATCCGTTGGGTCGAGAACCTTTTTTCGTGCCCGCGTCCCATCAGCGGTTCAAGTTTTTGACCCATCCGCTAATGGTCCGAAAGCTTTCGTGACGCGAGCTGCCAAGCCATTCAAATAGGACGCTCTCGAGACTCAGCAACCGGATCCCACAGGCCGCCATTCGCTCGAGGCCCGTTTGGTGATCGAGAAGGTTTCTCGCAGACACTGCATCCACGACAATGTGAGGCTGTTTGCCTTCGGCCGCGAGATCTAGGGCGGTTTGGAGGATGCAGATGTGTGTTTCGATGCCGACGATCAAAATCTGATCTCGACCTCCCTCGCCCCAACGATCGATCGAGCCGCGGCACACGGCAGCAGAGAAATCAAGCTTTTCTTCTGCCTCCGTATACTTCTCTCGAATCGGCTCCACTAGTTCACCGAGTCCCTGCGGATACTGAACCGTGGCAGCACGCGGAACACTCAGTAAATCGCTCGCCTCGGTGAGCAGTCGTGACCGCTCAATGACCTGCTCGATGTTCATGATTGCTGGGCAAAGTTTCTCCTGCAGGTCCACGAGCAGCAATGCACTGCGGTTGGGATCGAGTCGATACGGTGAGACCACGTGGGGCATGAATCTACTGCTTCACCAATCTGCTACTTCAACAATTGATTGAATCATCAGAGTACTTAGCTCTCGATCAACATGCGTATCGAGATTCAAGCGTTGTGACTTACTTCGAGTCTTTGCTGCCGGAAGATTTTTTCTTCGAGCCGGACTTGGATTTATCACTCGACTGAGACTTCGAGTCGGCCGCTGCTGCCTTCTTGTAGCCTTCGCTGCGATAATCGGTCTGATAAAAACCGCTACCCTTAAAAACGATCGCAGCACCCGATCCAAAGAGTCGTTTGAGCTTTTTCTTTTTGCATTCAGGGCACTTGGTTAAGACTTCGTCGTTGATTCCCTGAAAGACTTCAAGTTGATGTCCGCATGCATCGCATTCGTAGTCGTACGTTGGCATCTTGCAACTAAATGATCATGGTGAGGATGGGATGAAGGTAGGATTCGGCATTGGCGAAGCCGAGGCGAAACCACCGCAAGCTTCCGCGATTACCGAGCCTGCCATTGTAGCATCGTCACTCGGTATCCCTTCAAGCGGGTACTCCCATTTATTGCCATACTTCCGACCGGCTTCCTCAGCCACCGATCGTCCCGTTTAGAGGTTACCGAGACCCGAGTTTGGATTAGATGCCTGTTGAGCTCCGGGGGCGGGGCCGGGCTGGAAATTGTTTTGCAGGATTTTCCAGTCTGCCGGCGGTTTCTCGGGAATGAAGTTCCCCAAGAAGCGTTGGAATCCGGCGCCGATGGCATTGCGTTTGGAATCCTGGAACTCGTAATGGTCCCACTTCGGAGCATTCTTTGCGTGAAAATTAGGCGCGTACATCAACAACGCTCGAGGCAAAAAAGTTTCCGCATCTAACGCGATCTGCACCAGCTTGTACTGAGCACGATCTTCTTGTCGTTTGGGCCAAGCTTCGATCAGCAACATTCCCTCCGCGGGTGCCTGAACCTGACGAACCCAGTATCGCTGTTGAATTTGTTGTGCGTCCAAATTGAACACAAACGGTAGGGGACTATTGAAAATCTTTTGGCCACGCATGTCGGGTGGCAGCGTTTGGATGCGACACTCTTTGCGTCCGCGGTCAAACTCGATGAGCTGTTCGCCGTTACAAACCCAATGTTCACCAAACTGGCCCGGTTGTGGTTGCAGGACGGGTTGTTGGTTTGCATCGTAGCCGCTGAAGAAAACAAGGCGGTCCACTCGGAATAGACCTTTGTCGGGAGCGGCATACTTGATCACTCCGTCCGCGCGGGAAGCGAACTGGCCCTGGGGAGCGGCGAACATGTCGTAATGCCACCTCGTGAACGAGCACTCCAGCGTTTTCATGCTCTTGCTTTGCTGTTCCCAGTTTAGCAGTAGGGTCTGTAGTTGTGCCTGAGCGGCGGCGTTCAATGCGGGGAATGGTTGTGCTGCGACCGTTGCTCCTGCACCCTGCTTCGCCACACGCGCAACCGGCGTTTGTGTTTGACCGTTCTGAGTTGGGCGACCACTGGCCGGCTGGCTAATTGTCTGTTGCCCCAACGCAGTGGTCGATTCACCTGTCGGTGGGAAGCTGAGAAGCGTGACCAACGCGGAAATCGTTAGCAGTCGCATCATCCGTGACGCCTGTGTGGATTCGGAATGGATCGGTAACTGGGTGCCTCTTGCACCTATTTCTGACACAGATCCTACCGATCTGGCCCGACTCAGCGAAAGACGAATCGAGCGACCGCGATTCAACAGGGGTGAACCTGATTTGCTAGCGTTTTGCAAACACCTTTTTCAGCTCATCAAGGCTAGTCAGTCCACGAGCGACGGTGAGGACTGCTTCCGCCTGCATCCCCCGATGTCCTTCACTTTTTGCGATTTGATTGAGCTGATTGAGGTCTTGGGTTTTGAGCAGAGCAGCTTTCAGTTTCTCGCCTGGAACCAAGAGTTCAAAGATCGCGATGCGACCGTGGTAACCGCGTCCCGCACAGGCTGCGCAAGGTTCAATTGGAGCGGGGCGACCATTTTCGTCCACCTGCTGCTCAATTGGCGGTGGAATGAAGGGCTTGTAGAGCATCGCGACTCGGCCTGCAGGGATTCCTAATTGGTTCAGTAGTTGGGGGGTGGGTTCGAAGCCCACTTTGCACTGATCGCATAGTCGACGCACCAAACGCTGACCGAGTATGGCACCGATGGTTGAGGCCATCTCCGCGGCGCTTCCTTTGTACTTTGCAAGAAAGGCGACGATTCCCTGCATGGCGGTTGGAGCCACCATCCGAGCATAGATCTGCTTTTCAGTCTTTTTGATCTGTTCGACCGATAGACGCATTGATTCGGCGTCCGGCATCTCCGGAAAGATTAGCACGTCCGGTTCTTTGAGGATCGCACTTTTCACCACGCTTGCTAGATCCTTCTCCGTGTCACCACCGTAATAGTTGGGATTGACGTTGATGATCTCTGGCTCGGGATGCTCTTGATGCTCGAAAGACTGAAAGTCTCGAACCAGTTTGTCCGCTGCTTCGAGGGCAATGTTCCAGGTTGTGGTCAGGCCTTCCGCTTTGGGAGCGGTGATCAGGACGATGTTTCCGTGAGCATCGAGGGAGTCTTTTAATTGAGAGTACATCTTGTCTCGCATTCCAAGATCAGACAAGCGTTCAAAGGGCACTTTGTCCGGCTCGATCTTTGCCATCACCTGTTCACCCGTTGGCGTACCGCGTGATTGCAGATTGAGCGTGAACTTGGCTTTGGCAACCTTCAGTCCAAGCTTGCCTGATTGCGTCGAACGTCGATCGGTCGCGTTCATGAGGCAGAGTTGTTTCATCGCGACCAGCATCGCATCGCCAAGTTCACGCTCCATGGGAGGCAGTTGTTCCCACGCACCATCAACCTGATAGCGAATCGCACACGATGCTTTGGTGTAGTCAAGCAGCATGTGTGTGGCACGCGACTGAATCGCGTGCGCGAGTTGGCCACCGGCAACCGAATAACCGACCGCTTGGCGAGTTTGAATCAGAAGTGACTGAGACTCCGATTGGTCTTTGATGCGAGGAACGAATTCAACTGGTTGAACGGTTTGCCAAAGTTGGATTTCTTGTTGCTCAGCCATCAGATGGCGGTCTCTTCTGTAAGGTTGTGAATGGTGGCGGATGTGGAATTTAGTCCTAGCATCGTAGCGTTCGATGCCGCTTGGCTCAATGATTCCGCATTTTTGAAAGGGATACGAATGATAAAGATTGCAAAAGCGTTAAAGAATACCGGGGGCTTTCACATCAATGCCTTTAAGTGCCATCTTTAGGGCATCTTTGTTCGGTGCTACCGCAAAGGCAGTGGGGCGATCAATCAGTTCGTCATCAATCAGACCTTTGAGACTCATGGTGAAGTCCTGCATACCATCCTCAGCACCGATTCGAATCGCATCGGGCAGTTTCTGGTCTTGGCCCTCGAGTACCAGTTTACGAATCATGGGGCTAAAGGTCATCACTTCGCAGGTTGGAACACGCGGTACATTCGGCCGGATGCTCTTGAGCAGTTTTTGAGCCACGATACCTTTCATGTTGAACGCAATCGCCGAGCGAATCGCATTGTGCATTTCTTCAGGGAACAAGTCCAAGATACGACCGATGGTTGTCGACGCACTCGATGCGTGAATCGTTCCGAAAACCAAGTGGCCCGTCTCCGCCGCGTGAATCGCTGTCATGAAGGTTTCTTCGTCACGCAACTCACCCACGAGAATGATGTCGGGGTCTTCACGCACCGCATGCTTCATCCCGATCTCGAAGTCTTTTACGTCTTGTCCTACTTCCCGCTGATTAATGAGGGACTTGTCTTCGGTGAAGATGAACTCGATTGGGTCTTCAAGAGTCAGGATGTGTTTGCGGTAGATGCTGTTGATGTAGTTAAGCATCGAACCGATGGTGGTACTTTTTCCCGACCCGGTCACACCAGCAAGCAGGATCATTCCTTGGTCATAGTGGCATAATTGTTCGATGGATTCAGGCAGGTACAGGCCTCGGAAATCTGGGATGAAGTTATTGATTCGTCGAGCGACCAAGCCGATGTTGCCGAGTGCCTTGAGCATGTTGACTCGGAATCGCCAACGAACCCCATCAACGTGAATGGTGTGCGAGAAGTCAGCACCGCCTTCTTCCTCGAAGATGTTCAGGTTTCTCTCGTCCATCATCGGTAGCAGTAAGTCCACCATTTCTTCTGCTTCAATCGGTGGCCGATTCAGTGGCTTGAGGGTACCGGCCACACGCACCATTGGTGGCTGCCCCACTTTCATGTGAAGGTCGGAACCTTCCAGTTTCACTAACGCCTTGAAAATTTTGTCGACCTCAAGTTCCGCCTTGTCCTGAAGCAGACTCTCGCGAAGCCTCGCTGCGACCGCTTCAGCGGTGGTTGACATGCTGGGATGGGAAGGTGCAGGCTTTCCGGATTTCGACGACATATTCAAGCGTTCTCACTGTGTAGTGTTCCAGTCCGCGGTCCGCGACTGAATCTCTTCTCAACGGATACTCCCCAAGCACCCCAAACGCACGGTTTCGTTGGATTGCTTTCAAGCGAGCGAAGCAACAGTTTAATCCATTGGCTCGCTGTGTTTGCAAGCAATTCCTCAGATGTCTCGGGCGATCTTCTCTCAGGCTCGTTTGACCTCTACGTTTATCGCTCGAGTCACGGACCTGTCGGGACGCTTTTTCAATTTTTTTCAGTAATTCGCAGCCATTTGATGACTGCTGACGCCAATCGGCTCTAGTCAAAGTTTTTTTCGTGAAAAGGCATCGCGATCTGATCGCCCGTGACTTCGCCGGAGAGCAGTTGAGAGAAGAAGTGACGACCACAGAGGTGCCGATCGTAAAACGTGATTACGGACTGTCGCATCTGATCCAGTTCGACTGGGGCCATGGACAGGATTCGTCGGATTGCTCTAACGATCCCCTCTTCACCAGAGAAGCGAATCGCATTCATGCCATCGGTGAGTTCCGGATAGACGCGGTCACCGTATTCAAGGATCGGGATCGTGCCAACCGACATCGCCTCGGTTAAGTGATGGCACATCGGTTGCCGACCCCCTGGGCCACACAAAAAGAAATGCGAATTGGCGAGCTTCGGTAGCCACAGCTTTGAATCGATTGGAAAATACCTGCTGTCAAGTAACTGAATCGTTTGCGGAGGTTCTTGGTGACTCCTTCCTGACCGATCCTCTTCGCCATTCTGGATCTCGGCCTGCCTGTCAGGTTGCTCAAGCACCTTTTGTGGGAAATGCTTTCGCACCGCATCGAGGAGCTCAAGTCGGCTGAGAATCTTGAACTCCCTGCTCATCCACGGTGTGCCGTACTTAGGTTTTTGGCATCCAGCAAAGAGGATCAGGTTTTCGCGTGCCTTGTTCTCGCGGAGGTGTTGGCGTTGCTGATGATCAAGATGCTCGAGTGTCCAGGGATGCATTGGGTATGGCATGACCGGAGGTTGAGTTGGGATTTCTCTTCCGATTCTCATTCGCATGTATCGGATCCCTCTGGCACTGAAATTCTCACTCTCGCTTGGGGTAATCTGGTAGTCACCCAAGACAAGTGCCTTCTCAGGGATCAGATCGCTCGGCCGTAGATAGCCGGAATGAGATAACTCAAGCATCCCGCGACCGAACGTCTTGTGCACAATGCCGCTGAGCAGGAAATGGCGACAGCGAAGAAGCGTTTGCACACGATTCTCCGCTGCATAATGCGCAATCGCGTGCAGATGTCTACCACCATCGAACATCAAGTTTGTGGTGCGAAGATCTAAGACAAGCGGGGGAGAGTCGAAAGCGGCGTATTGCACCGCTTTTTTCCTCGAGATGAGTCGACTCGCTCTGACTCCAGCTACTGGGTAACGGATGAGGAGTTTCAGAGTAATCAAAACGACTCTCTTCGGCTAAATCCGCCGGATTGGAGCGGGATTAGCCTTCGACGTTCAATCCCATGCTGCGGGCGGTACCCTCGATCATGCGTACCGCGTGATCGATATTTCGGGCGTTCAGGTCTGCCATCTTCTTTTCAGCGATCTCTTTGCACTGATCAAGAGTCACGGTTCCGACCTTAGTTTTATTGGGAACACCACTACCTTTGGCGATACCGGCAGCATCTTTCAGCATCGATGCAGCAGGTGGGCTCTTGGTGATGAAGTCGAAGCTGCGGTCGTTGTAAACCGTGACGATGACGGGAATTGGTGTGCCGTTGTATTCTTTGGTACGGTCGTTGAATGCAGTGACAAACTGACCGAGGTTCACGCCGTACTTACCGAGCGAAGTACCAACCGGTGGTGCAGGTGTCGCTTGGCCACCAGGGATCTGAAACTTTGCGATACCGGAAACTTGCTTAGCCATAGTTAAAACTTAAAAACGCTGTTCTGTGGTGAAAGTAGTAGGTGACCCTTCGGAAGTCTCACACGCGTTACCGCTGATGTCTTTATCCGAACGGGGTTGAACCGATTCTTTTGGCTCTCAGAGAGTCGCATCATAAGAAGGAATCTGAAAGCTGCAAGTCGATTAAAGCGGTTCGACTTGCCAGTGATCGAGTTCCATCGGAACACTACGTCCGAAAATATTGATGATGACCGTCACGCGACCGTTCGCTTCATCAACGGCATCAACATCGCCTTCCTGATTCTCGAAATTGCCTTCCTTGACCCGTACTCGGTCGCCAACCTTGAACGGGATACCAATCTTGATTTGTGGTTCATCATCTTCATCCTCGATGGGACGATTGATGAAACGCTCAATGTCTTCTGGCTCCATCGGCATCGGCTTACCTGCCGAGCCGGTGAAGTCACTGATTCCACCGGTCTCTCGAACGAGGAACCAAGTGTCATCATTGATCAACATGTTGACCATGATGTAGCCGGGAAGCAGTTTTCGCTTGCTTACGCGGCGTTTGCCATCACGAGTGAAGGTTGCGACGTCTTCGGTTGGGACAACGATTTCACCGAAGAACTCGCCCATACCTTCCATTCTGACCCGCTTCCGCAACGCATCAGCAATCGAATCTTCTCGGTTGAAGGCAACCTTCAGGATGTACCAATCCATCTTGGCTTCGTCATCGACCACCGCGGCGGGAGTTGCGTTTGGGTCAACTGGAGCCGCTGGCGGCAATTCCGGTGCGGAACTCGACTCGTCAGCTTCCGAAGCTGCAGCCTCGACAACCTCTTGAGATTCCAAGTCGGAAGCCTCCGTTTCCCCTGCGGGATCGGAATCTTGTGTTAGTTCGGCGTCGTTTGGGTCGGCTTGATTCACTGGCTTGAGGCCCAATAGGGTCGGGCGTTTTTAGGAAAGTTTTAAAAGGATCGGTGCAGCTTCGCTACATTGTGACCCCAATTACACTGAAAACCTGCTGCCAAATGATATCAAACAGGAACAGTGAAATGGCGAGAAAAAAGATGGTGAAGATGACAACAAATGCAGCTCGGACCAGCTCATCCTTGCTGGGCCAAGTGACTTTGTTCATTTCCGCTTCGACAGCGATCAAAAAGTCGGCAAATCGCGGCCAATTGACAAGTCGAAAGCCTGTCCACACTCCAGCCGCTAGAAGTACCCCCGCGGTAATCGAAGCGGTGCTTGATCCCGAATCTCCACCACGCATGAAGGAGTACAAGGCCCAGCATGCAAGACCAACAATGATCCAAATCGCCAGGCAAGTTAGCTGCCTCACAATTCGGCCTTGGTTCGGCTTGTAGACTCCGGCACTCACTAGCTCGCGGCTCAGTGGGGAGTTATTCGTTCCTGCAATCTCTCGGGACACCCGTTGCACTCCAACAAGAGTTATTCAATGCACCCTGCATTCTTCCTTGAATCAGGCATTCGTATGATCTGAACCGCGACAGTGTTATTCCCAGCGTATTTCACTTTGCCGAGTTGTTATTGTCTCGTTTCCTGCATCAGCAGGGGCGGAGGGACTTGAACCCGCAACCGCTGGTTTTGGAAACCAGTGCTCTGCCAATTGAGCTACACCCCTGTTAAGGGAAATGCGTTTCTCATCTCATGATGGTAACGAATCAACCCTTAATCACCAATGACCAACGAAGGGTGAATCCTCCGCTGGCCATTGATTTGGTTTTTCACCGAATAATCGTGATTACTCGATAATTTTGGTGACAACACCACTACCGACGGTACGGCCACCTTCGCGAATTGCGAAGCGAACACCATCGTCCATCGCGATTGGCTTGTGCATTTCGACTTCAACTTTAACGTTGTCGCCAGGCATGCACATTTCAGCGCCGACCAAGTTCGCGGTTCCCGTCACGTCAGTGGTACGGAAGTAGAACTGTGGGCGGTAACCACTGAAAAATGGGGTGTGACGGCCACCTTCGTCTTTGCTGAGGCAGTAAACCTCTGCTTCGAACTTGGTGTGAGGGGTGATGCTGCCTGGCTTTGCCAAGACTTGACCACGCTGGATGTCTTCACGCTTAACACCACGGAGAAGGCAACCGACGTTATCGCCAGCACGACCTTCTTCCATTTCCTTGCGGAACATTTCAACACCGGTGCAGGTGGTCTTGGTGGATTCAGCAGAAAGGCCGACGATTTCGACTTCTTCACCGACTTTAACCACACCACGCTCCACACGACCGGTCGCAACGGTACCACGACCTTCGATCGAGAAGACATCCTCAATTGCCATCAAGAATGGCTTGTCGTCTTCACGAACTGGCTCAGGAATGTACTCGTCAAGAGCGTTCATGAGGTCAGTGATGCACTGGCTAGCATCTGGATCGCTTGGGTTGTTGTACGCAGGAAGCGATGAACCGCGGATCACAGGTACGTCATCCCCAGGGAAGTCGTACTTGCTCAGCAATTCACGAGCTTCAAGCTCAACCAACTCGAGCAACTCTTCGTCGTCGACGAGGTCGCACTTGTTGAGGAATACAACGATGTAAGGAACACCAACCTGACGAGCCAAGAGAACGTGCTCTTTGGTCTGAGGCATTGGGCCGTCAGCGGCGGAGACCACGAGGATCGCACCGTCCATCTGAGCAGCACCGGTGATCATGTTCTTAATAAAGTCGGCGTGACCCGGGCAGTCAATGTGTGCGTAGTGGCGGTTATCCGACTCGTACTCGACGTGTGCAACCGCAATGGTCACGGTTTTGGTCGAGTCACGAACGGTACCACCCTTGGCGATATCCGAGTAGCCTTTTGCTTCAGCCAAGCCTTTGGCGGCCTGAACTGCAAGGATTGCACCGGTCGTGGTTGTTTTGCCGTGGTCAATGTGACCGATGGTACCAACGTTCACGTGGGGCTTTGTACGATTAAAAGTTTCCTTAGCCATTTCTCATTCACCTGCACCTGACTGTGCCACTACCAGTCGGAGATACGCTCCAGTCTGGCCCAAATCCTCAACGCCCGCGTTCACACCCACGGTTGAATCGCCGATTCTTCGGCCGCACGAGCCCAGCTCGTTCAACACTATCGAAACGAAAATACACCTCACACTCCCCTGTGGAGCATGAGTCAATACTCAAAAATTTGGTCACTCGTCGAAGTCTCAGACGCTCCCAGAACGGTGGCGACGATCCTTCGACGTGTAGTTGTCGCGAAAACTCGCCGATCTTGCAATCACCAATCCCCAAAAACTACCCCCGATTGGGATGCATTTTTCAGAAAAGGGACCGCCAAAGAAACGCAGTCTCGCAGAAAGCCCCAAATTGGGTTCTTCCGCGTTAGCTGCAAGCTAGTTCTATCTTTGGTTCTCTAAGCTGGCGCGTCTCAGAAATGCCATGGATGGCAGGCTCTAGCGACGCTCTCCTGCTTCAAATCCCAAAGCAGAGCTGCTGATGGGACTTGAACCCATGACCTCTTCCTTACCAAGGAAGTGCTCTACCACTGAGCTACAGCAGCGAATCGACAAAAAGCGGGTGAAGGGAATCGAACCCTCACAACCAGCTTGGAAGGCTGGGGCTCTACCATTGAGCTACACCCGCGATACGAGTAACCCGATATAGTGAATACCACATCGGACGGCATCGCAATCGATCGTGAAATTCGAGCGTCTTCATGTCTCGCTAAACGCTTTCAGCCGTTCCTCGGTCAATCCGGCTGAATGATCGAGACGTGTACTGATTCCCATTTGAATCGCTCAGTCATGTGACTGGCGCGATGAACTCGCGGAAATCGCAAATTTGCTGAATGATTCAATGGGGGCTACAGGATTCGAACCTGTGTAGGCATAGCCAACGGATTTACAGTCCGTCTCCTTTAACCACTCGGACAAACCCCCAAGTGTCTCGTTGTTGAGCCATACGTCTCAACGCTCTGACTTCAGATCTTTGTTTTTTTTTCTACCTCGTCAATCGGTCAACGTGTCTGATCGGATCAATTCACCGAGATTTTGGAGGTGATAGAGGTTTCAATCGCTCAAATCAACTCTGTTTTCTCAGCTCAAGGCTTTGAAGAGCCAGCGGAGGGACTCGAACCCACGACCGGCTGATTACAAATCAGCAGCTCTGCCAACTGAGCTACGCTGGCGGTCGCCCTTGGGCTGACAAGCAAAACGCTGTGGATTTCAACCCGATGGGAACGGCAGAGTGTAGCGACACGTCGCGATCGAGCAAGGCGAATCCTGCCTCTTGTCTCGGTTTCTGCGGACTTTTTGCGTCCATGGAGAGGTTCGTAGCGGTTGCTGCAGAAAAAAAGCAGGCCGCCCCATGCGGGAGGGCCTGCTCCTGATTCGATGTCAGCGGAACGCGACTAGCCGACGTTGGCGGTCTTGACCGTTGCAATGATCACGCTAGCAACCTTGTAGGGGTCAGCGTTGGATGCAGGACGTCGATCCTCCAAGTATCCACTCCAGTCGTGCTCAACGGTGAAGATTGGGATTCGGATCGATGCACCACGGTCTGAGACGCCGTAGCTGAACTTGTCGATCGACTGAGTCTCGTGAAGACCGGTCAGGCGTTGATCGTTGTCAGCACCATAAACGTCGATGTGCTCCTTGATGCGTGGCTCGAACGCTTGGCAGACAGTCTCAAAGACTTCTCTGCTGTTAGCGGTTCGAAGAAGCGTGTTGGAGAAGTTGGCGTGCATACCGCTACCGTTCCAGTCGCCCTTGACTGGCTTGCAGTGCCAGTTGATCGCCAAACCGTACTTTTCAGCGGTTCTCTCGAGCAAGTAGCGAGCGACCCAAATCTGGTCGCCTGCTTCAGCTGCACCTTTGGCGAAGATCTGGAATTCCCACTGGCCCGTCATCACTTCGGCGTTGATGCCTTCGACGTTCAGTCCTGCTTCGAGACACTGCTCGAGGTGCTCTTCGACAATCTCACGACCGACTGCTTTGCCAGCACCAACACTGCAGTAGTACGGGCCTTGAGGAGCTGGGTACCCTTCTGCGGGGAAACCGATTGGCTTGTTGGTTTCAGGATCCCAAATGGTGTACTCTTGCTCAAAACCGAACCAGAAATCATCGTCGTTGTCGTCGATGGTAGCTCGGCCGTTGCTGACATGTGCGGTTCCGTCGTGATTGAGCACTTCACACATCACGAGGAAGCCGGTACCGATACGATCTGGATCGGGGCAAACAAACACAGGCTTCAAGAGGCAGTCCGACGAGCCACCGGGTGCTTGTTCGGTGGAAGAACCATCAAAGCCCCACATTGGAGCGTCTTCGACGTTGCCGCTGAAGTCTTTCTCAATTCGGGTTTTGCTTCGTAGGCTTTGGGTAGGCTTATAGCCGTCGAGCCAAATATACTCCAATTTGCACTTGGTCATTTCTGTGATTCCCCTTGTGAATCAGTGATGTGGAACTGTGTGCCGATCGATTTCAAACAACGCGGAATCGACCGAAGATTAACGATGCATTCCTAACGGATATCTACCTACCTCCGCCCGGACCCGCAGACTGCGGCGTTGAAATCGTAGGTGCACTACCATCGGCACTTGCGACTCCTCGCAATCGTACGGGGGCGACAACATCACGTTCCCTCGCGAGCGTCTCGCCCATCAACCGAATTACCATACCCGAAATTTTGTTTTGCGAAAGTGGCGAAGCGTCCCGGTTCGCGGCTCTTTATCTTAGGTTTTCTGTGATCACGTCGCTGTCTCGATAGCCTAACCGGCATGCTTTAACTCGGATCTGATCAGCCGAGTTGGGGCGTTTGAATGGACTGGTGAAAAGGTTCCACCGTCCCCACTGATCCCCCCGTTTGATCTGATAGACGATGGAGGAACCATCGGTCGCACACTTAAGGGAGAGATTGTCGCCAACGATGTCAATCGAGGGACGCTCGGTCACCGGTGTCACGCCCCCCGGTTTCATCTCCTCCATCAGAACCGCTTCTGGAATCATTCCCGTATCACCCAGTTTCTCTTGCAGTTCTTCGGTTGCCCGACGCATGGCAATGAGTCGCTGAGCCTGCTGAGGATCTTCCGCGAGATTGTTCAGCTCCCAAGGATCATTTTTTGTATCGTAGAGCTCTTCGATCGGTTTAGGGGATTTGAACCAGTTGTTTTGGCCGCCCACCAATCGCTGTGCAGCTGCAAGTCGTCTCCAATCCTGCATGGCCGGCATCTGATCCATATAGTCGATGTGCTGCGCGTAGGGGATATCGGGCTGGAAATTGCGTATGTATTTCCAGCGTCGATCTCGTACTCCGCGTTGCAGTTCAATCGCCTCGTCCATTCGGTCGCGATGAAAGAAAAGGTGTGATGGTTCTGGTTCACGCTGGTCGCCGATCAGGATTCGCCCCTGCATGTAATCAGGAACTTCGAGGCCTGCGACAGAAAGCATGCTTGGTGCCAAGTCGACGGTGTTGACCAAATCTTCCCTCGTGCTGCCCTCAGCGATTTTGCCCGGCCAACGCATGATCATGGGGACGAGGGTTCCGCTGTCGTAGATCCATCGCTTGCCACGTGGCATTCCCATGCCGTGATCACTCCAAAAGACCACCAGCGTCTTGTCCGCCAATCCATCCTTTTCAAGCCGATCAAGGATTTCACCTGCCATCTGGTCCATCAACGTGATGTTGTCATGGTACCAAGCCCAGTTTTTTCGAACCGACGCTGTATTAGGAAGGTAATCGGGAACGGTGTCACCCACGACAACCGGATCATGTTGATTCTCACTGCCGATCTTCTGAATCACTTCCGCGTGTTTCGCCTCTCCATGACGAATCTGGCTTTCGTGGCAAACCGTGATATTGACCACACTGAAGAACGGTTGGGAGGGATCGGGTCGCTCCCTCCAATCTTTGTGCCCATTGCCTTGACGGTCCCAAATGCTGTCGGTTGGTGCGAACTGATAGTCAGTTTTACTTCGGTTAGTAGTGAAGTAGCCTGCTGCTCGCAAGGTTTCCGCGAACGCTTTGATTGGCGCCGGTGGGATGATCAAGCTGCGCATGTGCTGTGAACCAATTGCCGGTGCGTACATCCCAGTGATCACCGAACTGCGAACTACCGCACAGACCCCAGCAGGAGTAAACGCTCGATCGAATCTAGCACCTTCTCGGGCTAGCCGATCAAGATTCGGTGTGATTGCATGTTTGTCACCGTAGCAGCCGAGGTTTGGAGAGATGTCTTCGCAGCTGATCCAAAGGATGTTTGGGCGTTGTTCATCTGCGAAAGCGGGCGAACCCATCCCACCTTCGGCGAAACTCATGGCCACAAGCAACACGATCAGGGTGTAGGATCGAAGAGTGTGGCCGTATCGGTTTGAGAGCTGAATCATTGTGTTGTTGGGTGATGGAGTGCGTTTGCGAAGTGAGGTGGCGTTGTGACTTTTGGTCGTGCTGCTGTCCGTCTTGAAGCCGTTCGCTGTTCAGCGCCTCGGATTAATTCTTCTGAGGTGATTGCGTCTGAGCCGTTGTTGCAGCTTCCAGTTTTCTCAGGGCATTGATCGCCTCGCCACCTAGGTGGTAATCGCCACCTTTGGTTCCAGGTCGATTGGCATCGAGAGTTTTTTCCAGTGCCGCTTTAGCTTCGATCGCAGCGGGACCAATTTGGCCAATCAGAAATGCTGAGGCGCAAGCCATGCCGCGTTCGGGGTAGTCGAGCGTCTTGATCATGAATTGCAGTGGACGATCGAGTTTGCCGGCACGGCACAGAGCGTAGGAGGCTGCGAGGCGAACCGAATGCATCTCATCGTTTTGTTGAAGTTCGGCCAATTGATCGATCGACTCAAGAAGCGAATCTCCGCCCAAATCGCCGAGGGCTTCAGCGGCGATGTATCGCATTGCAGGATCTGAATGAGAAAGCGTTTTGCGAAGTTGGGGTGCGGTTTGATCGCCAAATCGAGCCAACGATCGTGCCGCACGCAGGCGAACCTCTCGTTGAGGTGAATTCAGCAGTGCTGTGTACTCCGCTGCCGTCTTTCCGGCAACGTGAGCGATCTCTTGGGCGTGACCGGCTACCGAAAAAAGATTCGCATGGATCATTCCGGTGCAAGCGAGTAGGCCCACAAGAATGAGTCGAATGGGTGATCGGGTCTCTGGCATCAGCTTGTGTTCGTTTTGGAAGTCGGAATAAGAAGGGCAACGGTGTTATCATCGTAACGTTTATCGGAACATCGCGCACTGTGGACGGGTGACCGAACCGCGGATTCCCTTGCTTCCTGAGATTTGCCCGCGTGGATTTCGACTCCTCATCCCTAGAAAAAATCATAAGATCGCTTATGTTTCTGGAGCTGAGCTCCTTGCGGGCGGTGCTTTGAGCATCAGGCTAGGCGCTTTTGTTGATCTGGTCCCCAGTGATGCAAATCGCCATCCAATGCCGAGGGATTTCAATGCTACTTTTAATTCACGTTGTCACCTTTTACACCCGAAGAAAAAATGAAAGTCGCCACGTTTGATACTGACAAGGGAACGATTCGAATTGAGTTGTTCGCAGAACAGACTCCAAAAACCGTTGAGAACTTTGAAACTCTGTGCGGCAAAGGGTTTTACGATGGCCTGACGTTTCATCGAGTGATCAGCGACTTCATGATTCAAGGCGGTTGCCCCCAAGGAACCGGAACTGGTGGGCCAGGCTATCAGTTCGAGGATGAATTTGATCCGTCTCTGCGTCACGACGGTCCGGGCGTTCTCTCGATGGCGAACGCAGGCCCGAATACCAATGGTTCGCAATTCTTTATTACTCATGTTGCATGTCCACATTTAGATGGTCGGCACAGTGTGTTCGGGAAGGTGCTCGAGGGCCAAGATGTGGTCGATAGCATCGAGCAGGGTGACACGATGAAAACGGTTAAAGTGACCGAAGAGTAGTCGAGTCATCAATGCGTCATCGTTGTCGAGGCGTTCGATTCTTGAGAACACCGTTCACGCATGACCGGTGTTCATTTGGCCCTGCGGTGCTCCCACCTTGGCTCGCATCGAATCACGATGTGCATTGAGGCTCGAGGTCTGAGTAGAATTGTCACGGTTAAGTTGAATCACGCTAATCGAGGCAGAGATAAACTGAGTCACTATCGTCAAGTATCCGACGCACTGGTTCACAGCAACCGGGAAGACGCTAAGCGACCTGGCACCTTGCCGTTGCGTTTCTCTGCTGCATTGGTGATCCGCTGGCTCATTGGCCTTCTCATCGGTACGACGCTCATCGCAGTAACTTCGCCTTGGTTCACTCGTAGCTATTTGCCGCTGGTCGTTGATCCGGTGCGACAGACATGGGTTCTTTCACCCGGCAGCGAGTACCGATGGCGAAGCGAAGGTTATGCAAACACCAAGATTGGTCCGTTGGGTCTTCCGGGTAAATTGTCATCCTCGGGCCCCGATCGGAATTTAATCAATCGTCCTCCTTTGCCTGCCGATGGTCGATCGCCTGTCTTGAGAATTGCCATGTGGGGCGATTCACAAGTCGAAGGTGTTTGCCTCGATGATTCAGATAAGTTATTCGCGATCACCGAGCGTCTGTGCGGTGGAGTGGTGCAAGTCTTTCCTCTAGCTCGTAGCGGTCAGGATGCGGCAGACTGGGTGACGCAGATGCCCGCCGTGGAGCGGGCTCTCCAGATCGACCTGCATGTCATGGTGCTTGCAGACTTAGAAGATGCTTTGGCTGCCGTGCAGGCTCCATTGGCTCCGCCTTCCGAATCCGATGTCGCCGCTGCCAATGCTGCGATTGCGGCTAGGTTTCCAGCGTTCGTGATTCAGGCCGCACGGAATCTACTCACCGACAGCGATGGGGTGAGTCCTCGTCGTTTGAGATTCGGCTTAGGGCCGGTGGGTACCGGTGTCGGTTCCGCTTCTAATGCAACTGTCATCAATGGGGTTGTAGAGATTGGAGGACCATCGCCGGTGACGAAACCGCAGTCCGCTTGGAATGCAGCGGTTTCCTCAATGAAGAGGGCGACCGCTAAGCCCATCTGGTTAGTCGATGCACCCGTTTCACCGCAAGTCGTCGATGGACGCGTGCAAACCCGAACTCTTCAAGCTCCAGATTTCATTGCGATGCAAGAAGCTGT
Organism: uncultured Rubripirellula sp.; assembly: GCA_938045805.1. GTDB lineage: Bacteria > Planctomycetota > Planctomycetia > Pirellulales > Pirellulaceae > Rubripirellula. The sequence goes on from CALIBL010000059.1 coordinate 17,137, forward strand.
AACTCAGCATGGTGTGAGATTGCTCTCCGCTCGAGAACGCTTTCGCGAAGAAGCCTCATATGGACGATGGCCGCACGGCTTTCAAAATGGTCGGATCGGTAGCGGGCATCTCAATGCGCACGGCAATCGTTTGATTGCAGAGATTCTTGCCAAAGCAATCCTGACGATCCCTGGCGTCCCATCTTCAGCGGCAGCCGACCAACCAACCTCAGCGCTGGGAGATTAGCAAAATATGCTGTTTACCCAGTTGGAATTCCTATTTTTCTTTGTCCTTGTTTTAGTGGTTGCGTGGAGTTCTAGAACCCAGTTCATCCGCCATTCGGTTTTGCTGCTGGCGAGCTATTACTTTTATGCTTACTGGGATTATCGATTTTGCGGTCTGATTTTTTTATCCACCGTGATCGATTACACCGTTGCGCGTCAAATTGACCGTTCGTCGAATCCTCGGTTCAGACGCTTCTTGCTTTGCTTGAGTCTTGTGGCCAACTTTGGGCTGCTAGGTTTTTTCAAGTACTGCAACTTCTTCATTGACTCCGCTGCTCCACTTTTTGAATCCCTCGGTCTCGGCACCTCGTCACTCTCGATCGTTTTGCCGGTTGGGATCTCGTTTTACACGTTCCAAACCTTGAGTTATACGATTGACGTTTACAGGGGCGTGATCAAGCCGGTGGGGCGTTGGATTGATTTTGCGATGTACGTCTCTTTTTTTCCTCAACTCGTTGCTGGGCCAATCGTTCGTGCGAGTGAGTTCCTCCCACAGTTGCAGCGGATACCGCGTTGGTCCAGTCGACGTTTCTATGGTGGTGCTCAGCAAATGCTCCGCGGCGCGATCAAGAAAGTGATCCTCGCTGACCGACTTGCGGAAATGGTGGATGTGGTGTTTGCGGGATCCGATCTCTACAGCGGTACGACTCTCTTGCTTGCAGCGTTCGCTTACGCGGGACAGATCTATTACGACTTTTCTGGTTACAGTGATTTAGCGATCGGTGCAGCCAAGATGCTCGGTTACCGTTTCCCTGTGAATTTTCGCCACCCCTACCTTTCAACTTCGTTGTCTGATTTCTGGCGTCGATGGCATATGACGCTTTCGCGTTGGCTAAGGGATTACTTGTACATTTCCCTTGGTGGCAGCCGAGGTGGGACACTGCGAACTTATCGAAATTTGATCATCACCATGCTGCTCGGTGGACTGTGGCATGGTGCAGCATGGACGTTCGTGCTGTGGGGCTTACTGCACGGCTTGGGACTGAGTGTGGAACGATTTTTTCGTTCAGCATTTAAGAAAATTTTGAAGGATGAATCGGTTGATTTGACTTTCGGGAACCAGTCATCAAGCCAAGTTCTGCAGCGTTTTCGCGTTGTGATTAACGCCATCTTTGCTTTGTCTGTTGTGCTGACGGGCTGGATTCTTTTTCGAAGCGAAAGCTTGGGATCGGCGGTCGGCTATTTGAGTCGGATACTCACCCGAGCGGATGGAATTGATTGGTTTCCGCCACTGGCGATTATCGCGATCGCTTGTCTTTTTGCTGAGCATCTACTGTGGATGACCCGTTTCAGGCCGATGATGCGATTGCCTTTTCATGCTTGGTACAGCCCGATCCTCACGGCAATCATGGTGTGGGTGTTGTTGCTTTACGCTCCGGTTGGTTTCAAACCGTTTGTCTACTTTCAGTTTTAATTTGATTGATCTACCACTCGCAGTTCAGGCCATTTGATTTGGTGATCCGCGGAGGTCACTTTGTGGTAGGTGAGCGTTAACGCGGTAACGGTCCCTAGGGCAATCGCGGCGGCGATGACAAACATGATCATGATTTGATAATTCACCGCCTGCATTGGTGCCGCTCCGGCGAGAAGTTGGCCGGTCATCATTCCCGGAATGCTGACGATTCCCGCGACGGACATCGTATTCAGGATTGGAATCATGGCTGCTCGGGTTGCTTGGACCATGGAGGGGCGACAGCTTTCCCACCTTGTCGCCCCGAGGCAGAGTAATGTTTCAATCTGCTCTCGGTTTTGCTTGAGTTCGCTAAGGAACCTTTCTAGTCCTAGCGAGATTCCAGTGAGTGAGTTGCCGAGGACCATGCCCAGCAGAGGGATGAGTACCGATGGTTGATACCACGGCTCCGGCTTGACGATGGTCAGCAGTGTGATGCCCGTGACGATCCAACTGCTAATCCAGATCGAGAAGATCGCGGTGGCGTGAATTGATTGATACCGAGTGCCGATGCGTCGAACCGCTGCGAACCCCGCGATGATGGTCATGACCCCCGCTAGGATCAACACCGGGGCGAGCATGGCGATGGCAAAGATCTGTTTGAGTACCAGTCCAATCAATGCGAGTTGGATGACCATGCGCAAGGAGCTGGTGATCAATTGCTTCGCTATCCCGAGCTGTAGCGAGATAGAAACGATCATGTTGATGAGCAGCAGTAATGAGGCGATACCAACCTCCACCCAGCTCAGAGGGAGCTCACCACCGGCGGTTCTGATGCCTTGAGCGATGAGGGAGTCGGCGGTCGATCCCAAATATTGCCAAGCGGTTGCAGTGTTGCCGCTGATCGGTCTCGATGCGGCGAATTGACAAAGGTTGAGCATCAAACTGTTCACTGGATTGGCTCCTGTCCAGATGTGCTTTCATGCTCTAGTTCACCCTCATGCATCGTGATGACTTGATGGGTGAGTCGCGCGAGTTGCTCAGAGTCGTGGCTCAACCAGATGAAGGCTCTCGGTGCTGGTGAGTGTTCCGCATCTTGTATGTTTGCAGGATCTTGTGAAGTGCTAAGATTTTGTGATGGTTTTTGACGAGCCGCGAACCAACGTTCGACCTCCTGTTCAAATTGGGTCTGGGCAACCGAGTCAAGAGAAGCGGTCGGTTCATCAAAAAGAATGATCATCGGTCGAGTCAGCAAGCATCGGATGAACGCGACGATTTGCTGCTCGCCACCGCTGAGTGATGAAGCCGATTGATTGAGAAAGTCCGCAGTGCGACCAAAGCTGGCTAGATGTTCAATCGTCTGTGCTTCATTCAGTTGCGTTACCTTTCGTGAGTTCTTGGAGACACCGAGGTTGAATGCAACCTGCAGGTTATCTCTGACGCTTCCTGAAAACGCCACGCTTCTTTGCGGTAGGTAGGCAACGGTCCTTCGGTACGCGGGAATCTTGTCTGAGAGAAGCGGCTGACCTTGGAATTTGATTGTTCCAGATTGAACGGGGTCTAAGTAGGCCATCGCACGGAGCAGCGTTGATTTTCCACTGCCACTTGGGCCATGGAGGCCGATGCGATCTCCGTCGCGCAGCGTCAGTGACGCGGGCTTTAACAGGTCGCGTTGATTGGCTGGATCCGTTCGCGTGATCTGATTGACTTCAATCAGTGGCTGATGGGTCAAAGTATCGTACCGAGCGATGAGGGTTAAGTAATCGATGGATATGGAGCAGCGGGACTCAAGGCTTCAAGGCTTTCGCCGAAGACCGTTGCGAGTAGCGGTTGCGGTCAACGGGTCCTCCGGCCACGCATGTTTCGAGTAGCGTCTTTTGAGTTCCTTTCTGATCTGTTGGTAGGTACTGGCCCAAAAGTTTTCGAGATCATTGGTGATCTGTTGTTCACGGCCGTTGGGGCCGAGCAGGTGTAATACAAACGGCACTCGGTTTTCAAGGATTCGTGGGGTCTGTGTCCAACCAAAGATCTCTTGTATACGGACAAAGATACGAGGCGGTTTTCCTGGGTCGTAATGGATTTCAACTTTGCGTCCACTAGGAATTTGGATTTCGGCGGGTGCCAAGCGATCCACTTCCATCAAGCTTGCATAGTCAAAGAGGCTTCGAAGTTGCTCCTGCCAAGCCGCGTTTTGGATCTCCGCAAGTGTCGTATTTTGCTCACAAAGCCGAAAGAGGATCTCTGAAAAGGTTTCTGGTGTCACTTTGGATAATCCAAGGTTTGGAAAGTGTTCATGCACCAGTGAAATTCGGTTTGCAAGATACCAGAGAGGTGAGTTCTCTGGCGGAGACGCTAGTACAGGATTCTTCTTCGCCGCATCAAAGAGAATCTTTGCAACCTCGGGACTCGGTTCACAAGCGATCGGGATTTCGTGAATCGGGAGGTCGTGCAGTCGTCGCTGGCGACGCGCAACAACGGCTGCCTTTTCTTTGTCAAATACGTAGGTATCGCATTCTTGAAAGTCGTCGGTGGTGAACCACTCGGGATCGATTCCGCAAGCGAGTCTAACGGATGCTTCGCTGCCTGCGGCTTGCATCTCGAGACAGAGGAACAGTTCGCTATTGATCACGTGAGTGTTGGCGTTGAGTTGAACACCCTTACCCGCCGCAAGGACACCGCGTTGCTTGCGATCTCTTTTTGAGTAGATGGCGGTGTCTATTCGACTAAGCATGGTTCGCTGGTCTTGGGTTTCTTCCCTGCGTTTGGCCAATCGATCGGGAAAGGCCGTCAAGAGTGATCGGCGGAGTCTGATCGATGGATGCTCCTTGCTGTTCGATACAAACGAGGAAGAAGCGTTCTCCACTTCACGCCTGAGTTGAGTTGCGACCCGCAGTAGTTGCTTTACTGCCAAGGGGCGAATGTTGTCGTGATGTTTACCATCACGAAATGCTTCAATCGCTTCAATTCGTGGCCATAGGTCACACGCAATCAACTCTCGCCGAGAGATCTGATTGGATGGGTTTCCGCCTTGAGAAGGCTGAGTGCCGTCGGCGCTGTGCGTGGACGGGGAGTGCATGAAACTCGGCGGCAGTTTTTCCCCGTCAAACGGATCTCTCTCGCTGAGTAGAGCTGCGGCGATCGCGGCTTCTTCCACCACTCCGCGATCCCTCGCTTCGATCATCAACCGGGCCAGTCTCGGCGAGAGCGGTAGTTGAACCATCTCTTTGCCGAGTTTGGTGATGCAACCGGTTTGATCAACGGCACCTAAGCGTTGCAGTAATTCTCGTGAATGCTCAACGGCGTTTTCGGGTGGCTTGGTGAGCCAAGGGAAGCCGTCAAAATCTTTTTCGCCCCACTCCGCTAAGGTCAGCATCACACTTGAGAGATCACCCCTGAGGATTTCTGGTTGATCGTTCGCTCGCCTCGACCGCTGAAGTGCGAGTGGCCAAAGTCGGTGACACTGTCCCGGACCGGTGCGTCCCGCCCGGCCGGCGCGTTGCTCGGTCGACGCTTGTGAAATGGGTTGGATCGTCAGGCGAGGGAGGCCAGTGGAGGTGTCATGGTCAAGGATACGAGCGACGCCGGTATCAATCACTGATTCAACACCAGGGATGGTGACAGAGGTTTCCGCGATGTTGGTCGATAGAATAACCTTGCGATTCGCCGAAGGTTCGAGTGCAAGAGACTGCTTGTCAGTTGGCATCGATCCATACAGTTCAATGAACTCAATGCCCTGCCAAGACGCTTGTTCGCGTTGATGCTGCTGAAGATGTTTTTTTAGTCGCAGGATTTCACCAACACCTGGTAGGAAAATAAGCACATCCCCTCGGGTTTCTTCCAGAAGTGTCCGGAGTGAGTCGACCACTTGTCGCTCGATTGGCTCCTGTTGCTTTTGTTGGTGGTAGTGGATCTCGACCGGAAAGGAGCGACCCTCACTGTGAAGACTGACGGGGTCTTCGAGGAATTCGGAGATCGGTCCAGCATCGAGAGTCGCTGACATCACAACGAGTTTCAATTCCGGGCGGAACGTTCTGCGGATCTGTTCGATCATCCCAAGAACGAGATCCATCTCGATTGACCGCTCATGAAATTCATCGAGCACCACGCAGCCAACCGATTCAAGTAGCGGATCAGTGAGTAGTTTTCGTTGCAGCAGACCCGTTGTTAGTGTCAGCAGTTTGGTGCGATTGGATGCCTTTTTATCGAAGCGAACGTGATACCCAACCTCTTCTCCGAGCCGAGCGTTCCGTAAGGAGGCTATTCGTGAGGCGGTCGCTGTTGCGGCCAAACGCCTTGGTTGCACCACCAAGATTTGTTGATCGGGAATCAATCCACTATCGAGGATGGCCGGAGGAACCATTGTGGTCTTTCCAGCACCGGGGGGCGCCTTGAGAACAACCGGTCGATTTTGACTCAGTGCATCGATAAGTGATTCAATGCACTCGAGTACCGGAAACGATTCCTGCTGATTCATTCCACTTTAAAGATGGCGTTTGGCAAGGGTCAAGTATTGCTCCCAGTCGTACGATGTCACATCATGCTTACCGTCACGCAAGTGATAGCCAATCGTGCCAACGTTGATCGCTTGATTCGCTTCCGGCATCAGTTCCGGGGCTTTTTCTCCACCGAGTCCGTCGGTGCCAAGGAGACGGTAAACGGCATCCGCTTCGACCGATGACATGAACTCGCCTTTCGGGTCGGCCCATTGGTCTTCGGTTGCACTGGCAACATAAAGCGCTCGGGGAGCAATGAGGGCGAGAAGTTGGTGTTGGTCGATCGGGCAGGCGTTTTCATTCTCGTTGTACTTCAGGTAATGATCGCAAAACCAGTGTGGGAACGAGGTGTTGATTCTGCCAACGGTTTCACCGATGGCACGGCGACTCAGTGCGGCCCCACCGCAGCCCGAGTTATTGCTGATGACCATCTTAAATCTTTGGTCGGTAGCCCCCGCCCACAGCGATGTTTTTCCGAGTCGAGAATGCCCGAAAACGGCGACCCTTGATCCATCGATCATGGGGTCGTTTTCAAGGTAGTCCAAGGCGCGACTAAGTCCGTAAGCCCATCCAGCGATACTACCCCACTTTTCCCCTGCCGGAATTCCTTTCGCCTCCTCTTTGAGAGCACCGTGGATTCCATTTTCAAATTGATCATCAAAGTCGGGGTCAATATCACCGTAGTAGATGGTGACGAGCGCAAACCCGTGATCGATGATCATCTCCACCGGCCACCTGCTTGCAGCAACTCCACGCGAAGAGTCGTCTGCTTGGTTGTTTTCGGTGATCCCTTGTCGATTGCGCATCCAATTTTGATTCAGGCTGATCGAAGGATCGGGATCAACGCTGTGATTGCCTTGGAAGTTCAAGCCGAGAAACGCGGGTGAACGGATTGAGTTCTTTGGGGTGTAGATTAACAGTCGCATCGTGACGGATCCTGCTTTGCCACCGAACGTGACATCCACTTCGCGGCGGACTGCTTTCCCCTTGACCGCATCGTTTGAGGAACTGATCAGTTTGCTTGAAATCTCACATGCTTCAGGAGCCTTTCCGTAAACCTGCTCAGCAAAAACATTCAGCAAATCCGATCGCTGTTGATTCCACTGCTTTGCGGTTTGAATTGGGTGGCCTTGTTGGTCAATCAAGACGTTGGGGAGCTGATACTCGGGGATTTTACTTTCGTCGTAATTGGCTACGAATTTAGCTTGCCCCGACACGGAACTAGCTGTTGTCAAAATCAGCAGTAAACAAGCAGAGGTGAAACTCAGTGGGTGCTGCAGCAACGATGGGCGGGACATGGCGGTTGTTGCTCCTTGAGGAAATGCAGGTCAGGGCAGTTGATGATTGTTAGCGAGGGATGAGTGTTGATGATCCCTCACCGATACCGGCTCTACATCGGTTAGCGTGATTGTAGCGAGCAGTCGGTGGTGACGGGTGGAGCGAATTAGGCAATGACTTCATGCAAGTGCACGAAAGTCTTACCAAGACGTCCACCGTAGTTTCCAGCGCTGATCTTTAACAAGCCTTCGGTTTGAGCGGCAGCAAGGATCGCGTTGCGAGTACCTGCTTGTAAGGCTTCAAGGTCGCGGCCATTCATGATGATTTCCATGATGCTGCCGACACCTTGGGGGACTTTGGAGCGTTCACCGAGTTGCTCACGCAGCGTTGGGCAGAACTCAGCATAAGTTGCAGCGATTAAGAAATCATAGCTGCTTCCCGCTTTGGATCCACTCGAGGCGATTCCTCCTGGGAAAGTGGTGACCACACCGCTGGTTGCTTCCGCGGCTTCACTCGCTCGCTCGGCTGCTTCGAGTGCGATCGATTCGTCAGGGCCAAAGAACCATAGATTGCCACCCATCACTCCGTCTCGGAAACCAAATCTGCGAGAGAGAAAGAATTCGCCGCCAAGAGTCGGAATCACCCAACCCTTTTCTCCGAATCTTTCATCGCGAAATTGGTGCCGATCGCCAAAGAGAGCCACCTTGCGTCCAAGCTTGAAGTAAGGATCCGTATCGAGATGGTTGAAGCATCGAGTGGTGGGGCAGGTCAGGACATTCTGGCTGATCCTCGCCAACATGACCTTCTCGAGATGCTTCTCTCGGTTTTTCACAAAGCGTGGGACATGGAACTGGACGACCGCGCCGGGTCGTCCGTCTGGCGTTGCACCGGCTCGGGCTTCCTCTTCGCTAATCCAATGCGAGACACCCGCTTCACAATCGCACATGATCGTGCTCGAAGCATGCCCCGTGGCTGCCGCAACACAGTGATGAAGCCACTTTTGGTCGCGAGCAGTAATGAGGATTTCGCCGTAGATGCTTCGAAAGCCCTCAGCATAAGTATCGTCAACCAGTTCGGTGAGCTGCGTCATGTCCGTTTTCGTCTCGTTTTAGCCTTTGCGACCGATGCCGTCGTAAACCGAGGATTCGGTAACGACTTTGTCCATGAAAATGTCATGCTCCTGCATCGGAATTTCGTCGAACATTTGACACTCGAAAGCGAGCGAGATGAGTGGTGTCTCCGCTTTCGCGTTTTCGAGCAACTTGTCGTAGTAGCCTTTGCCGTGACCGGTGCGTCCACCACGAGCATCGAAGGCGACACCGGGAACCAGAATCAGATCCAACTCGGAGACATCAATTCGCTTCGCTTCAACTTCGCGAAGGTCTTCTCGGGGTTCAAGGATTTTGTACATGCCAGTTTCGAGTTCATCCATCGACTCGAGATGGAACAGCTCAAGCTCGCCATCAACACAGTAGGGGATGACAATTCGCTTTCCGCTTTCTAGGGCCGCAGGCAGTGCGTGGCGTGTTCGAGCCTCATCACGGACATCGACGTACCACATGATGCAGTTCGCTGCGACATATTCAGGCTGTTGCATGACGCGATCGGTGATCGCCTGACTGACCGTGTCTTTGTTTTCTTGGGCTTTTCTGGCCGCGTGGGCGGCAGTACGAATTTCAGTTTTGCGTTGAGCAAGATCGGTGGACATCGCGTTCTCGCGTGTATCGAAAGGTGACGATTGGTTTGAAAGCAAATGTATCGCAGTTTAGCCTAGCTGCGTAGGGCGTTAGATTTCCGCGAACCGCTCGGCCGCTGCTTCCCAGATCTCGGGCGTTTGCGGATGATAGGCTTTGGTTTCAAAGCTATCACGGATCAGCTGTCGGGCTTCCTTGACATCAGCGAGCCGACCGGTACCCATCATCTGCATCATCAGGTTACCAATCGCTGTCGCCTCCACCGGCCCGGCAACCACGATGCGATTACAGGCATCGGCGGTCATCTGGCAGAGCAGTTCATTGAGCGATCCGCCGCCGACGATGTGGATGGTATCGATGCGATTTTCCACCAACGACTCGAGCATTTGATGGCATGCGCGATACCGTAACGCGAGGCCCTCAAGCGCGGCTCGGTAGAATGTGCCGGGTTCTGTTGGAGCTGGCTGATTGGTTCGGGCGGCTAACGCCTCGATCGCCTCAATCATGTCATCGGGTGCCACAAGTGAAGGATCATCTGGGTTGATCAAAAGTTCAAATGGTTTTGATTGCTCCGCAATTTGAACCATCTCGGCCCAGTCGTGTGCGGTTTCTCGACGCTGCATTGACTTGCGGATTTGTTGAAAGATCCACAGGCCACCGATGTTCTTAAGCAGTCGGGTGCTACCCGAGACACCACGCTCATTAGTGAAGTTGAGTTGGGAACATCGAGCATTAATCCGTGCGTCTCGCACCTCACATCCCATCAGTGACCAAGTACCGCTGCTGATATAACACCAGTTTGGATGATCCGGCGCGAAATCCTCTGCCGGGACGGCCAAGACGGCTGAAGCAGTGTCGTGGGTTGCGGGGATGATCACCGGCACATGATCAAGACCCGTGGTTGCTGCTACTGAACTTTGTACCGGCCCTAGGTTGGTGCCAGGTTCCACCAGTTCGGTAAAGAGTCGGCTGGGTAACTGAAATCGCTCGATCAAATCGTGTCGCCAAGATTTGGTGCGAGGATCGAGTAGTTGGGTGGTCGAGGCGTTGGTCGCCTCAATACTGCGTTTTCCGGTCAATAGCCAGTGAAAGAAGTCGCCGATCATCATGAAGCCATCAGCGATCTCCAACGCTGGGTCCGACGCCATGCGGGCAGCGAGAAGTTGATAGAGCGTATTGATGTCCATGAATTGAAGGCCGGTCGCCTCAAAAATTTCTTCGCGTGGAACAATCTCAAAGGCACGTTCAGTCATGCCCTGATTCCGGCTGTCACGGTAGCAACGCGCTACGCCCGTGATTTGTTCTGATTGGTCGACCAAAACGTAGTCCACTCCCCAAGTATCAACACCAACTGACTCCACCTCGGGATGTTCTAAAGCCGCCAAGCGTAAGCCTTCTTGGATTTCTTTCCAAAGTCCCAGAACGTCCCACTGCAGAGAATCGTGGACGCGAACCGGCGAGTTGTCGAAGCGATGGATGACTTCTAGTTCCAGCTTTCCATCGCGGAGCACCCCCGCAATTACACGACCGCTGGACGCTCCGAGATCGACGGCAAGGTAGACTTTTTGCGTGTCTTCACACTTTTGCATGGTTGGTTTTCTCAGGTTCGATAGTGCGCTGGGTTCGTCTTTGATGCACTGGCTGCATTGCGTATCAGTCGGCTCATCGCGGAGCAGTCGCCGAGGCGCACGCTTGGCAAACAGCTTGGTCTCGTTCGGCGTTAAGGCTAACTCGATCTAAGTGGGGAAAAAAGCAGGTGTTAAAATGGGGGTTTTGCTGTCACCTCTGGGTGGCGAGACACAATAAGCCATCTTCAGCCCTTTGGAGTGGTATTGAAATAGACCTATGGGAGGGTTTGGTGTGCTGGTTCGTATTTTTGGCCAATCCGCAAATGCATTCCGTCGTCGGGTCGGCATTTTTTTAAATCTCGGTACTCCAAGGCTTTATCGCTCAGAGAGGATCTGAGAGCCGTTGAAATCTAAAATCTGCAGTTGACCGAGAGTGGTGAGGGCGTAATCTAAAGCTGACGATGGGACACGCGGTCAGGGGATTGCCCTCGGCGGTGTCACTGACGCCAATCTGGTTTTGTCTGCCGCGCAAGTTATTGCTTGCAAAGGGCTTACGTCCTTTAGGTGTTTTGTTGACGAATCTCGCTATCTTATTTTTTCTCCGCTAGTTCGCCTCGCGTGAGAATCCTTGATGTCAGCTTGCGGCCACGGGCTGACACGGCCGAAAGGCTCGCAGGATTTCCTGCGAGCCTTTCCTGGTTACTCACGGGCCGGGTGCATGATGTGCCCGGCAGCGAACGCTTGCGAGTGACACATCCGAGCGATGAATGCATGGTCAGTCCCATGCGATTCAATGCACTCATGCTGATCAGTAGTTTTAGTAGCGGCTTCAATCCTTGAGTAGTGAAGCGTTGATTTGAACTTCACCTGCGGCCAATGCAGTGATGAATTGTGGCAAGCTGGGTAGCATGCCTTCGCTTTGATTGATCTCGGTTTGAGTCATCCAAAAGACTGCTTCAACCTCATCAGGGTTGGCCACAGGTTGTTCGTCTTCATCGATTTTCGCATGCCACCAAGCGAGGTCCGTGCCCCAACTGGTTGTGCTTCTCCAGCAAAGTCGAACCGGGGTGACCTCGAGGTTCAATTCCTCTCGCATCTCACGACACAACGCTTCCTCTTCACTTTCGCCCGGTTCAATACCGCCGCCGGGTAAGCAGAGCATTCCGGGTGCAGTGACCGTTTGAGATCTTTGAATCACCAAGAGACGATTTTGCCGCACGATGATGGCGACAACCCCGCGACGACGAGAGGGGTCCTTGTGGTACTCTGCTAGATTCTCGAGCGGAGGATTGTGAGAAGAGGTCATGGAGGGTTCCGTTTTGAGGCCGTGCTCGTTGCGTGTGTTGTAGACTACCACGCAGTTCACCCGACAGGTTCAGTCCAAGACAGATTGAGACAAGATTGAGTTTTACGCCAAAACAAATCGAACTATCTCCGGCCGCGGATGAGGCGGTGCGCATTGTGGCTCGGCTTCAAGAGGCTGGGTTCATCGCCTATTTGGCAGGTGGTTGTGTGCGCGACGCTTTGTTGGGGAAAGATCCAAAGGATTATGACGTTGCGACCAATGCTGCTCCTGACGCGGTGAGGCAAGTTTTTGGGAAATCAAAAACGTTAGCTTTCGGGGCTTCGTTTGGCGTAATCGGAGTTCTGCCTGAACGACGCAGCAGGAAATCGGGGGTGGGGCAGGCGATCGAGGTTGCGACTTTTCGAAGCGACGGGAGCTACAGTGATGGACGGCGACCTGATTCTGTTCGCTTTGGTGATCCGGAAGAAGACGCGCTGAGGCGAGATTTCACGATCAATGGTTTGTTTTACGATCCAACTGAAGGCCGCGTGATTGATTTCGTTGGGGGGCAATCCGATCTGTTCAACGGGTTGTTGAGGACGATTGGTCGGGCGGATGACCGCTTCAATGAAGATCGTTTGCGGATGCTCCGAGCCATTCGATTTTCGGCGACACTCGGTTTTCAAATTGATCCTGAAACTGAAGCAGCGATTGGGCAACACGCTGATGCGATTACGGTGGTCAGTGGCGAGCGGGTTGGTGCTGAGATGCGACGCGTGTTGCTTGCGCCGAATCTGCTCGATGGAATGCGTTCGTTGTTAACAACGAATCTTGCTAAGAGTGTTTTGCCCGATCTACCGAATCTAGATTTTGATACGCTCGCTTCACGCTTAAATTTTTGCCGCAATGATGACTTTCGCTTTCCGTTGAGCGTGATCTTGGCGACAGCTGACAAGTCAATGCAGTCACTCCGGTCACTTACCAAATGCTGGAGATTGGCAAATCAAGAAGTGCGGTCATTGAGATCGTCGTTGGAGTCTTACGAGAAGGTTTTAGATTTTGCGGAGCTCCCTTGGTCAAAAACTCAACCGGTGATGATTGATCGCGATGTCGAATTCATCATGAATCTTGCTTCAAGCTTTGCTAATGCAGAGCCCAACTTGGTCGTCAGGGAGCGGGTTCTCAAGAGTCTCGACAAGGCCAACCAGGTGTTGCTATGGCCAGCGGAAAGATTGAACCCAGAGCCACTGATCGGCGGTGAAGACCTGAGAAGTCTGGGATTTGAACCCAGCCCAATGTACGCGAAAGTTTTACAGGGAGCTCGCGACGCACAGTTGGATCAACAGTTGTGTACCAAAGAAGAGGCAACCACATGGGCGATCCGTCAGTTTCAACAGCGTTGAGTGTCTCGCATGTGTGAATCTGTTTGCTGGCCTGCCACTGGGATCTTTCCCGTCGGCAAAATCTAGTCGGCGAGATCTAGTTCTTAGGGAGTTTGAATTTAACCTTGGTTGCGCAGTCGTTTTTGACTTCGATCACTTCGGCTGATCCGCCTTCGAGTTGGATCACATCACCTTGTGCGGGGATCTTTTGTAGGACGTCCATCAGTAATCCGCTGATGGTGTCCGCTTCATCAGATTCACTCAGTGGGATGCACAACTCTTTCCGAGCTTCGTCCAAACGCACCGATCCATTCACCAAAAACTCGTCAGGGCCCGTCGGAACGAAGTCCGGTTGTTCGGTGTCAAATTCGTCTTCTACCGGACCAACGATTTCTTCGAGAACATTCTCGAGGGTTACCACACCGGTTGCCACTCCGTACTCATCGATCACCATTGCGAGTAACTGGTGAGTCGCTTGGAAGTGTCGAAGCACCCGACTGATGGGCATGGTTTCGGGGACTTTTTTGGGTGGACGCATCAGATCGCGTAGGTTGAAATTTTCCGATTCAATCGGAATCCCTAATAGGTCTTTGATGTGAACCACTCCGAGTACATCGTCTAGCGAGCCATCGCAGACGGGGTATCGAGTGTGTTTGCTGAGGCGAACCTTTTCGAGGATTTCTGAAAGCGGTTGATCCACGTCAAAGAATGCCACTTCGTTACGTGGCACCATTACTCGACGAACAATGAGGTCATCAAACTCGAAAACGTTGTTGATCAACGAGTGCTCATTCCTGCTCAGGTTCCCTCGGACATGAGCATCCCTGAGAATGACCCGGATTTCATCTTCGCTGACCGGTCCATCATGTTCCGCGGTACCGTGGATCCCGACCCGCTGCAGCAGGAACGAGGTGGTTTCGTTGAGAACAGCAAGGAAGGGATAGAGAATCACGTAAAAGAATTTGAGCGGTGCAGCGCACCACAGCAACATGCTTTCGGGGCGACGAATCGCAAAGATCTTCGGAAACTGTTCTCCAACAACCAGATGGAGTCCCGTAATGACCGAGAACGCGGCAGCAAAGCCGATCACATGAACAATTTGAGGATCGTCGATCCCGAGCCACTGCAGTGGGCTTTCAAGGAGCGCCGCGAAGGCCGGTTCACCCACCCAGCCAAGACCCAGTGAAGCCATGGTGATGCCGAGTTGACACGCGGAAAGCGATTCATCAAGTCGATTAGCCAGCCAACGAGCGGTTTGAGCAAACGGGCGACGCTCTTTGACAAGTTGGTCGATTCGAGCCACTCGGACTTTGACCAAGGCGAATTCTGCAGCGACAAAAAATCCGTTCAAGATGATCAGAACAACTGCTCCGATCAGAAACATCAGTGTGGTCATGGGAGCCTCAAGTGCCGGCAGCATTGCCAGCGAAATTTAATCAATGATTGATCAGTGTAGAGCAAGACGGCTAAATCTGTTGGTGTTCACCGTGCCTTCTTCCTAAAAACAAGATTTTTGCAATGAGTCAGCGATCAATCTAAATCCACGTGGGATGATTTTCTGAGTTATTGCCATGTCACGATACCGGTTTAACGCTCGCGGGGTTGCGCGCAAGAGCGAATGTGTCGTCATGGACTGATCTTGACCAATTGAGTGGTCTGAGATTAAGAATTTCGCTGAGGCAGAACCTCGAGCTGGATTGCCGAATCAGATGGATCTGGTGAGGGTTTCAGCTAGCGAATGATTCGTTACGGCGAATATTTTGCACAAAAACAAGACCGCCAAGCATCAGAACACCCAGTATCAAACCACAGACCAGCCAAGGAAGGTTGCACGATGGTTCAGTCTCCCCAAAACGTCCCGCTTCTCGACATCAACCGCGATAATCGTCCCCATCGCGAAGAATTCATCGAAGCGCTCACCGAAGTGGTCGACAGCGGGCGGTTCCTTTTCGGCCCAGATGTGTTGGAACTCGAGAAGGAAGTTGCTGCCCACAGCCAAGCCGAGCATGGAATTGGCTGTGCATCGGGTAGTGATGCACTGTTGCTAGCTTTAATGGCATTGGGCATTGGCCCTGGCGATGAGGTCATCGTTCCGAGTTTTACTTTTTTTGCGTCAGTCAGTTGCATCACTCGATTGGGTGCGACACCGATCTTCGCAGATATTCGTCCCGATACTTTCAATATCGACACCGGCCATATGGAGAGCTTGATCAGCGAGCGAACTCGCGCGATCATTCCAGTTCACCTATTCGGTCAATGTGCCGAAATTGATCGTATTTGTCAGGTTGCCGGTCAGCACGATATTCCGGTGATCGAGGATGCAGCACAGGCGATCGGCGCGGCTTATCATTCGCGGCCCGCGGGTAGTTGGGGTTTGGTTGGCTGTTTCAGCTTTTACCCGACCAAAAATCTTGGTGGGATGGGTGATGGTGGAATGATGACTAGCGGCGATGCAGAGATGGCAGATCGGCTTCGCCTCTTTGCTGGTCACGGCATGCGTCCTCGCTACTACCATCAGGTTGTTGGTATCAACAGTCGTTTGGATACCTTTCAAGCCGCAGTGCTTCGAGTGAAACTGAGGCATCTTGGTGATGCGGTTGAGAGGCGAACAGCGATTGCAAATCGATACAAGGAACTACTGGGCGATCAGCAACTGGTTGGTTCTGATGAGTTAACACTACCGTACGTGGATCCAAATGCTTTTCACGTTTGGAATCAATTTTCGATTCGTGTGGCCGGTGGGCAGCGTGATGCATTGCGTGCTCATCTTGCTGACCAAGGTGTTGGAAGCGAGATCTATTATCCCGTGCCGATGCACCAGCAAGAATGTTTCGAGTACCTTGGCGTTGACGGATCGACGCTACCGGAAACGGAACGAGCGGCTGCGGAGATTCTTAATCTGCCAATCTTCCCGGGTTTGACCGAGGCAGAGCAGTCGCGTGTGGTGGATTCGATTGCGAGTTTCTACCATCAGCAATCCGCTCGGGTCGCTGCCTAGGAACGCCGGTCGATATACTTGGCAACGCGTTGCGTTAATTTTTGCAGCGACTCATTGATCCTTTCGGCGTCAGGAACCGCCCCTTTCTTGGGCCGCACAATGATGTCGAGATGGCTGGGGAATTGATGCTGTTGTTTCCGGAACGCTTCACGAAGGAGGCGTTTCCATCGATTTCGAGTTACCGCGTTGCCCGTTTTCTTCGGGATCGTGATACCGATCCGTGTCTCCGACAAATCATCCAACGGTGGATTTTGGCTTTTTGGGGATCTTGCGACGGCGCAAACCACCAAGAGATGGTCTGCCTTACAAACCCCATAGCGCAAGATTCGCCCAAACTCCAGCCCGCTCAGAACACGCTGCGATTTGTTGAAGCACAGTCGTTGACGCTCGGTTGAAGCCAAGGCGTTCACCTCTGCTGCTGATGAAGAGTTGCTTCTAGGGGGTTTCATGCCGAGAATCGGCGGTGGTCTGGTTGGGGGACTCGCTAGGGGCGAACGAGCGTTCAATCAAAACGAAAGATCATTCCTCGGCATGAACGGGTTCCGCTCGTCGAATTGTTTCGCTAGTTCTCGAGAGGCATCATCCATCTGGTTGGGTAGTTGGATTTGAAGTGTAACGATCAGGTCACCTGCGGTGCCGTCCCGCTGTTGAACACCTTGACCTTTCAGCCGTAGTCTTTTTCCACTGCTACTGCCGGCCGGAATGCTGAGAGTCACCGATCCATTGGGGGTCGGGACGTCAATTTTTGCACCCAATGCCGCTTCGCCAAATCGGATGGGAAGTGTGAGTTCGAGGTTGCGATTGTTCCTTTTAAAATAGGGATGCGGAGAGACTTTGATGATCAGAATCAGGTCACCGGCGGGGCCTCCGAAGCGTCCCGGTTTGCCACGATCACGAAGACGAATCTTTGAACCTTCATCCACGCCAGCAGGTATGTTTACAGCGATCTTTTCCTGCTCAAGATAGAACTCGGTCGTCCCACCTTTGACGGCTGTTTCCAGCGGAATTTCTATCTCATAGCGGATGTTTTCTCCTCGGCGACTCGCTTGAGCCTGACGTCCTCCGGGAAAACCTCCTCCCGGAAATCCGCCACCACCTCGGCGACCTCCACCAACAAGTTGTTCAAAGAAGTCAGAAAAACCGTCGAATTGAGTTTGGCTACCACCTCGACCGAAGATCTGCTCGATGTCTAATCCGTCGAAGCCACCGGCGTGCGGGTTGAATCCACCTCCTCGGATCTTTTCAAAGTCAGCACCGTAACGGTCATAAGCTGCCCGTTTTTCGTCATCACTCAGGACGTCGTAAGCTTCCTGAACCCGTTTGAAATGATCTCTCGCCACCTCATCATCGGGGTTCTTATCCGGGTGGTACTTTAGCGCCAGCTTACGATGTGCTTTCTTAATTTCATCTTTGGATGCATCACGGCTCAATCCTAGGACTTGATAAAGATCTTTTGACACGGAACGATCAGTTTCATCGGAGGAATGTTGGGTTTTGGTTGTCAGGAGGTGCTCCAGTGACAACAACAAACTCGCTGCAAATCGAGGTCACTTGAATGTAACTAGTTTTACGAGATCTCTGGAGGTGACAGCCGTGGCTCCAGATGACGTTTTAGCCGCATTGCTCTGGTACTGCGCTGTTTTATCGCTACGACCTTGGCAAAGTTCGACTCTGTCCGAGGTCGTCCCTGCCAAATGGACAGCACGCAATCACCATCACTCACTCTTGATGCAAATTGCGAACCAACGCGCACCTGGTTGAGCGTCCGAGACGAATCAGTGGGAGTCAGGTGCTTCCGATTCGAGCTCCCTAGGCGGCTGAATGAGGAGGTAATCGCCTTGTGCGATCGCGAGAATTCCAGATGGCAGCGTGCAGGTTTTGTCTCGTTTTCCTTGGATCATCTCCGCCAGGCTTTGCCAGTGCCCCTGATTCATCGCTTGCCTCGGCCAACGACGGTTCATCCATAGATGTTGCATCGCGGCAATGAGGACCGGATGAGGACCATTGGGGTCTTTTCGAATTTTAAGCACCTCCGCGTTCATCAGGTGTTCGGCGAGCCATGAAGATGCTTCCGTGTCGATTTGTTCTCGCCAGCTTTTTTGCAGTTCAATCGCACGTTGCATTGCTGACCGAGCGTTGGGGTATTCTGACTCCATCATCGGAATCAACTCGTTCCGGATCCAGTTTCTCCGGTAGCGACGATCTTGGTTGGATTGATCTTCACGCCATGCATACCCCTGCTCTTTAAGAGATTCACGGATCACATCGCGTTGCGAGTGAATCAGTGGGCGAGTGAGGACTAGATCTTGATCAATCGGAAGAGGATGCCCAATTCCGGCGAGACCAGCAGGTCCGGTACCTCGCAAAAGGTGATGAAGCATGGTTTCGACATTGTCATCAGCAGAGTGAGCGAGGGTGATGTACCTGGCACCGTATTGTTTTGCGATTCGAATGAGGAAGTTCATCCGATCCGCACGCAGGCTCGCCTCGTCCGAGTCCAACTGGAAAGCCGGTTCAGCAATCGCCGGCGAACACGCAGACTGCGGGGTGTCGGATGACGGTTGCTCACTCACGATGTTTTGGGCGCAACTTTTCTTCGTGACGCAATGTTCCGCCTTTTGCAGTTCGAAGGCTAATTGGAGTTCCCGAGCGAGATTTTCTGTAAACAGGGCGTCTCTGTCTGACTCTTCGCCTCGCAGTTGATGGTTGAAGTGAGCAACAACCAGAAAGCCGCGAGCCGGAGGGGAAGAGTCTCGCAGTTTGGCCAAGGCTCGAACTAGGGTCACACTGTCGGCGCCGCCGCTACAACCAACCACCACTCCGACGTCACGCCATCGGTTCGTTGGCCAGCACCTTTCAATTTGATCCAAGATTTGACTCCACCTCGGCGTTCTGCTGCCCGATTGGGGGTTCATTCGAGGTAGGCTCACTGTTGATTGTGATTGGAGGGACGCGGCGGACAGGGAGGGGCGGCTGTTTGCAACCACTTTGTACTGATTGGAGCGTGGGTTGCAACTTGGAGCGAGGTTGAAGATCTGCACAATGTGATCTCGGGTGTACCTGTGCGACCCTCAGGCATCTCCTGTTGATGCTGCTGACGAGGATCTCTGTTGCTTGGTAGCGACTACCCAGTGAACGCGATTTTAAAAAAAATCTGAGCCGCAGTTTACGATTGATTTTGTGGTTTCTAACGCATTTTCTCGCCCATCCTGCCAAAGAAGGACACTGAGGGTACCGCTTCGCTCGTTTGAATCATCCGTCGAAACTGTTACCCTTTGCTTGGCGGCGAGCCGTTTTGGTTACCCGTCACAGATTTTACAAATTGACAATTAACCTTCGGACAACAGAACCACAGGTGACTCAAGGATCAAGTAGGTGGGTGACGCGATAGTCGCCTACTTGCAGAGGTTGAGCTTTTGAGTCGCCAAGTAATCACCATGGTGTGGAACCTTCTTTCTTCGATCATCCGTCCGTTCCAGAGGCTGATTTCAGTCACTGGCCAGGGTGGCGTACACGAGGAACGAGAGGTTCATCGACTGAAATTTCACGACCGATTTGAGCGTGTGCCAACGACATTACCCTCGATGAATCACGGGCAATTCAGGCGTTTCATTCCTCCGGGAGAATGTGCCAATTTTGACGTTTTGGATAACTCATCCATTGTGGAGTTACCCTCGGCAGTCGATGCTGACCAGTGTATCAAACGCTGGAGCAAGAAGACTGCTTTGACGACAAGCAAGTTTTTTAGCTTGAGAGGTCAAGCGTCAGATGCGGCGGGTTTGCACAAAACGCTGCATTCGCATGAAACCGCGCAATCTCTGAAAACGAATCAAAAACAAAACGCTGGTCGAAAAATTTCCGTTATCGCATCAACCTGTGCCGTGTCAGCATTCGCCAAGAAGTCGACATCCACCGGTTTGTTAGCGACGATGTCACCGTGGTTGGTCGGGGATTTACAGCTGCATGCAGTTGCTCGCTCCTCGGGGTGGTTTTCGAGTCCTCGCAATCGAGGACCCATTCATGGATCAAACATTACTACTCGCCTGTCTCGTCTCCGTTCTTGTGGGGCTTGGGCTGGCGATTGCTTTCTTCAAGCTTAGTGAGAAAAAACAGCAGGAACGCCTTAAAGACGAATCAGATCGTCTTCTGGAAACGGCGAGATTGCAGGCTGAGAACGAACGCAACCAGTTGGTTCTCGAGGCTAAAGAGTCAGCATTGGCGTTAAAGGCTGGTGCTGAGGAGGAGATTGCCGGCTCGAGAAAATCGCAAACGCAACGAGAGCAGAAGCTCGATCGCCGCGAAGAGCAGCTACAGCATCAAGAAGACTCTTTGCTGAAACAGCAGCGAGGGCTTGAGACGACTCAGAATCGACTCGCGACTCAGAATCAAAAACTAGCCGACTTGCGTTCTCGGCTCGAGAAAACGTTACAGCAGCAGGTGGAGATATTGGAACGTGCCAGTGGCATGTCCAAGGATGAAGCGTCGCAGCAGTTGATGCAGGCATTGGAGAGCGAGTTGGAGAGCCAACGAGGTGCCATGTTGTTGCATCACAAACGAAGGCTCTCTGAAGTTGTTAAAGAGCAAGGCCGTGAAATGTTGCTCACGGCGATACAACGATTTGCATCAACCCATACCGCGGAAACCACCACCAGCACGGTTGATGTTCCAACGGATGATGTCAAAGGTCGAATCATCGGTCGTGAGGGTCGTAATATTCGCGCGTTCGAAAAAGCAACTGGTGTTGATGTCATCATTGATGACACCCCTGGAGTTGTGATTGTCAGCGGCTTTGACCCAGTGCGTCGAGAGGTTGCACGCTTGGCATTGGCAACATTGATTGCTGATGGTCGTATTCACCCCGCCAAGATTGAAGAAGTGGTTGCCGAGACCGGTAAGAAAATTGAAGAGGTGATTCTGCAGAAAGGTCGTGAAGCTGCAGATGAAGTCAACGTATCTGGGCTGCACGAAAAAGTCCTTCGGATGCTTGGAAGGCTGCATTTCAGGACTTCCTATAGCCAGAATGTTTTGCGTCACAGTGTGGAGGTCGCCTTTATTTCCGGTCTTGTTGCTGAGATGCTTGGGATGGATGGTGACCTCGCGCGGCGATGTGGACTGCTTCATGACATCGGGAAAGCGGCCGACCATGAACTAGAGGGTGGCCATCCGAAAATTGGGGCCGACCTCCTGAGACGCCACAAGGAGTGCCCTGAAGTGGTTCATGCCGCCTTGGGGCACCATGATGAAATTGTGACCGAGTACCCCTACACGATGGTTGTCGCGATTGGTGATGCCTGCAGTGCGAGTCGTCCTGGTGCACGGCGAGAATCTTTGGAGCGGTACGTCAAACGAATGGAAGAACTCGAGTCGATCGCTGAGCGATTTGATGGTGTTCGACAGGCGTTTGCAATTAGTGCGGGCCGTGAATTGCGAGTGATTGTCAATAGTGAGAAGACCACCGATGAGCAGGCTGCAACGATTTGTCACGATATCGCCAAGGCATTTGAAAGTGAGCTGACTTATCCCGGCGAGATCAAAGTGACGGTGCTTCGCGAGACGCGATTTGTGGAGACCGCCCGCTAAACGCGTCCGGTCCGTTGGTTACCCCGTTCGCTTGACATTTCTCGAACGCCGCGCTATTCTCGCCGGATTCCAATGCATCGGACTTTCGGCCGGTGGAGCGGTTGACTGTGATTGCCGCAGAGCACGCAATCCACCTCGAAACGTCAGCGAACTTGTTCAAAGAAGAACGACGGACCATTTACTTGGCGCGGAGCGACCCACGGGTCTGCTGGTCCATGTTTCTGTTTTAGGTGAAAAAGAAAGGCTGTACAGCGAGTCGCAACGGTTAGGATTGTGTTTAGCGGATTTTGCCGCCACCTAACCCTTTGAGGCTTTAGCTTGCTAAACTTGTGATCTGTTCTGCGTCGGCTCACTTGCAATCGGTCTCTGCTGCACCTGAAATGTCTCGTGCTGCGATCACCGAAGTGCCGCAATTCCCCAAGCACCGCGTACCCTGAAGTTCTGGGACGATCTACTTAGAGAACGAATCGTCATGAGCGTTGATTTTGATGCAATAGCCCAAAGAGGGCGTTGTGATGTGTCGAGTTTACGATTGGCCATGCCCTTGCTTGAGCAAGGCTACACCCCTCCATTTCTCGCGAGATACCGCAGGGATGAATTAGGAGGCGTGAGCGAAGCGAGCCTATGGGAATTGCTCAGCGCACTCCAATCTGATCAGGAGACGCAATCGCTCCGAGAGAGCTTGGTCGATTCTTGGGAAAAAACCGCGCTGAGCGATCCCGCGATTGGATCAGCACTGCGTAGTTCTCGCTCTCTTCGCATGCTCAATCGCCTTGGTCGTCGGCTCAAGCGTGAGACCGGTGACGCGGTTACCTCTTCGGCAAGACTCGCTGTTCGAGTCATGAATCCGCAAGATGCAGATCCTGCGGACGAGAAAGAGATCGCCTCGATCATCGAGGGACTCGAGAGTCCAGACGAAGCGGTGCAGGGTTTGGATGCTGCGTTAGCAGAAAGACTTGCCGGTGATCCGAGAGTGATCTCAGCGGCGGTGCGGTGGCTTTCGCGAAACGCAAAGATCCATATTTCGAAGGTTCACGATCCTCACCTTGCTGGCGAAGATGAACCGGCTGGGAATAAAAAGAAGAAAAAGAAGTCGGCCGCAAAGAATGAGTCAAAGATTGAACCGGAAAAAAACGTAGCAGGTGACGCTGCATCGGCTGAAGTCGCACCTGAATCAGCAGCGGAGGCAGCAGCCGACGCAGCGGTTCAAGTTGAAGCCGCCGAAGAAGTTCAAACGAATCAGGAAGCCGAAACCACAACGGTAGCCGAAACTGATGCAATCGCGTCGGTTAGCCAAGAGGCCACGCAAGTTTCCGAGGCGACTGATTCGCCAGCGACCGAAGATGCAACTTCTCCCGAAGCTTCGAGCACCGACACACCCGAAGTTGCTCAAGAAGCCTCCGCCATCGATCATCAGGACAGCACCGATGAGTTGGCAGCTCAAAGTGTAACCACTGATGAGACCGACACCGCGGGTATTGCTGATGTCTCCTCGGCAGCGGCAGAACCGGCAGAAGCCACCGCTGCAGATCCTTCGGCATCGAAAGAGCCCGCGGAGTCAAAGGTGGCCACTGAGAAGAAACAGAAAAAGGTTTCACCACGCCAACGTCGTCGGCGTTGGTTGGTTAGCGTTCTTAAGCCACTGTCCGGGAAACGCTTTGCGGGTGATAAACTCAGCTCATTCCAAATTGTGATGCTTGGCCGAGCACTGCGTAGTCAGGTCGTGGTCTGCTCGTTTGAGTACGATGCGACACGACTTGTTGCGGAATTGCAGCGAGTGGCCGGTAGCATGAATCCGCGTTTAGAATCCAAGCTCAAAGCGATCATTCTGCAGTTTGAAGGAGCGATTCGAGAGGCTGGGGAAACCGCTTGGTGGGACGATCTGCATGAGAAGGCGTCCGCGAAACTGGTCGCCATTACTGCAAATCACCTTGAGCGGCAGGTTAATCGTGGTTCACTGGACGGTCGCGTTGTATTAGCCATCGACGCTGTCGGACCCCGAACAGCCGCGACTTCGATTGTTTGTGCCGATGGTCGGATTCTTCACAACGAGGATCTACCGTGTCAGCTTTCAACCGCTTTGCGAACACAGGCCGTCACCAAGCTTGGTGAATTGATTCACAGCTATCAAGTCGACTTGATTGTTGTCAGCAATGGCCCGGCACGGCGAGCGACCATGATGGCCTTGGGAGATTTGATTGACCAATCGCCTGATGGATCCATCCGTTGGACTTTGGCAGACCGAAATGGCGCCGATGTTTATGCCGGAAGTTTAATTGCTGATGAGGAGATGCGTTCAACGCCGCGACGTTTTCGCGCCGCCGCGTGGCTCGCGTTTTCAGTACTTCAGCCAGCTCAAGCGTTTGCAAAAGTTGATCCACTCAAGCTGCGGTTGAGTTCATTTCAGCGTGAGTTGTCAGATGATCAACTCTCATCAACCCTTAACAATGTGATTGTCAGTGGAGCTTCGCGTGGAGGTGTGGATGTCAATGCTGCACCCGTCTCTTGGCTTACTCGTATTCCGGGTGTCACGGCGAGCGTTGCTGAAGCGATCGATCAAGCACGAAAGGAAAAGCTTTTTGAATCACGTGATGGGCTAAGTCAACTTGAGCAGTGGGCGAGTGCCTCGAGTAGTCGTCAAGCGTTACCGTTCTTGAGAGTTTTTGGTAGTGAAAAAACACTCGACGGGACATTGATTCACCCAGACGATTATGGGCTCGCAGAGAAGCTTGCTTCGGCGCTCGAGATCGAAATGCCACCGTCGACACCTCCTGGATATGTTGCCCCTGATTTTTCAACGGACGAAGATCCGACAAGCAAAAGTGAGATCTCCGAAGCGCCCAGCGAGCCGGATACCGCAGCGGTCGAAGATTTCTCAAGTGCCGCTGAAGAGGCCGTTGATTTTTCTGTGGATGATCCAGCGGCACCGACCTCGCAGGTCGAAGGCGAAGTTGCTACGTCGAACCTAGCCGCCGCAGAGGAAAACGATTTGGCAGAGTCCTCTGGCGATGCGGCGATAACGGAGCCTGAGTCTGCTGAGGCAGCCCAGGAAGCCGATATAGATGCTGTGTCCCAGGAGGAAAGTGAGACGGCAGCCGAAGCCGAATCAGCGGAGTCTGAGGCGGATTCAAATGCGTCTGCAACCGAGTCCGCAACTGAGGCACCTGCTGCCTCAGAGATTGACAAAGATTTCATCCCGCAGCCGGTTCGCCGGCCGCGTCCCGAGGCGGCCAAAGTTGATAAGTGTGTCAAAGAGTGGCAGGTTGGTAGCCGTCGTTCGCATCAGCTTGTTCAGTGGTTGTGCGATCCCTTTGGGGACAGCGACTCATCTGGGAATTCACCGGCGGTGCTCAGTGGCATCCCCTCCACCAAAGGGCTCAAAGCGGGTGAAAAGGTGATCGGTGTCGTCGTTGGTGTAATGCCATTTGGGGTCTTCGTGGAGCTCGCTCCCGATTGCAGTGGATTGGTTCACGTGAGTCGAATCTCTGACAGTTATGTGGAGGACTTACACGAGGCGGTTCAGGTCGGTGATGTGATTACCGCTTGGGTAACGGGAATCGATGAGAAACGTCGTCGAGTCGCCCTTTCGGCAGTTTCTCCGGAGCGAGAAGCTGAGCTGGAGGCTGCAAGGCAAGCGTCGCGAGGGAGTCGTGGTGCATCGGATGGGAAGCAGCGTCGCGGCGGTCGAGGTGGCCAAGGTAATCGGGGCGGCCAGGGTAGCCGCGGTGCACAGGGTACAGCTGGGCAGGGTGCAGCTGGCCGGGGTACAGCTGGGCAGGGTTCCAATTCACAGCGATCCGGTAGTGGATCCGGTCGCGATGGTGGTGCTGGCCAAGGACGCGGTGATGCTAGGGGCGGTGGTCGTTCAGCCGGTCGCGGAAATGGGCCACGCCGTGACGGTGCTGGTCGTGGACGAGGTGGCCGAGCAGGTGGTGGAAATCGAGGGCGTGATCGTAAGCCAGAATCCTATGGCGTGGTCAGCAAAGCAGAAGCAAAGCCCATTTCTGATGCGATGCAAAAGGGAGAGGAGCCGCTACGATCCTTTGGTGACTTGATGCAATTTTTCGGTAATGCAAATTCACCGGAGGTAGTTGAGTCGGCCAAAGAGGACTCCAAGCCCAAAAAGGCTGATGCACCATCGAATGAATCGGAAACGTCCGAGGTTCAGATGGAAGCGAAGCCAGTGGTGGATGATCAGGCGACGTCGGACACGACAGGGACAGTCGAGCAATCGGAAAGTAACAAGGAAGAGTCCTGAGTATGAGTGATGACTTTGAATCCCGTCTGGAGTCAGCCATTTCTCGAGGTCGACAGCGGGCGGATCACAAAGCTACGCAGCAGCGGAAACAGGAACTGACTGAAGAAGAAAAGCGTCGGCTTCACACCACGCACCGCTTATCGCTTTCGGAACGCATCGAGAAATCAATTCAACGTGTTGCCGATCATTTCCCAGGCTTCCGGCAGGAATCCATGTACGGCGAAGTGGGTTGGGGGGCTGCCTGTTACCGCGATGATTTGCGGATTGAACAGGGGCGACGAACCAATCAGTACAGTCGCTTGGAGATGGTGATTCGACCTCACAGTGAGCATCACGTTCTTGACCTAAAAGGAAAAGGAACGGTGATGAATGGCGAAGTGTTTAATCGAAATTTCTTTGTGCCAATCTCTGAAGTCGACGTGAGTGAGTTTGAGCGATTGATTGATGCATGGGCGATTGAGTACGCCGAAGTTTACGCAGCCAAAAGTTAGCTTCGTGTGGTTGCAGTCTCCAGCGTAACGGCGGTGCCTCAAATCGTGAGTCACCGCCGCTCGTTCGTTGTTGAAGCGATTAGCCCTTCTTCAATTCTCGTCCCACCTTCACGAGGAGGTCTTTGCTTTTTTGGATGCCTTGCATCTCGCCAATCTTTCCTCCCTCGTATTCGATCCCGACGTACCCGTCGTAGCCGTGCTTTTCGACGACGATTTTCATCATTTTGACATAGTCGGTGTGGACTTCATTTCCATCGTCATCAAAGTCGTGGGTTTTGGCGCTAACCGCTTTCGCGAATGGCATTAACTCGTCCACTCCTTGGTAGCGGTCGTATTCTTCCGGATTAGAGCCGCGTCGGATGAAGAAGTTGCCAAAGTCCGGTAACGTCCCGCAGTTATCCATTCCCACCTTCTTGATCACCCCAGCGAGCCAAGCGCCGTTGCTACTTAGGCCGCCATGGTTTTCAACAATCACGTTGAGTCCTGACTTCTGAGCGTATTGACTGACTTTGCTCAGACCATCAGCAGCGAGCGATTGTTGCTCTTCAAAGCTTCCTCGGCTTGCTGCATTGACTCGGATGGAGTGGCACCCCAAGTACTTCGCCGCATCCACCCACTTGAAATGGTTTTCTGCAGCTTGGTTGCGTTTCGCCTCATCTGGGTCTCCAAGGCTTCCTTCACCGTCCACCATGATCAAAAGGCTTTTGACTCCTTCGCCATCGGCACGGTTTTTCAACTCTTTGAGATAGTTCTCGTCTTTCGCTTTGTCCTTAAAAAACTGATTCACATATTCAATGCCATCGATTCCAAACTCTCGTTTAGCAACTCGAGCAAAATCAAGATTGGTTAAGTTTTTGGAAGGATCTCGAAGGGTGCGGTGGAGCGACCATTCCGCGAGAGAGATTTTGAAAGGTAGTTTTTCCTCGGAAGCTGCGTGAGCTTGGAGTCCGCTCGTGAGATGGCTTGCAGCGGCAAGTGTGGCTGCGGTCTTGATGAAGTTTCTTCGGTACATGTTGGGAAATCAATCATGAGTTTGGGTTGGAGTTGATTTGAACGCGAGCATTGTAACTACCCGCGGAGATCCGTGCGATGAAATCCTTCGTTAGTGTTGTTGGAACTGCCTGAATCATCTCTGCCTTCCTTTTTCGGCTTCGTTTTGGTTGCCAGTGAACCACCGGTGTAGATGTTCGGGCCGCTTACTTTGCGGTTGCATGATCTGCTATGTTTCCATTTGGTGCGTTTTAACCGTGGTCTTGATGATGGGATTGCGGTCTCCTACCTGTTGCAAGAGGTTATTGAGGTAATGGGAGTTAGTAATTTGCTGTCCAGTTTGGCTTTGCTCACTACGATCGCATCGACCGTGCTGATTTCGGCGACGAGCTTGAAAGCAGAGGACACGCCAAAGCGTCTGGTATTCGAAGAAGATTTCGAGCAGGGAACCGATCGATGGGAGATACTTGATCCCAAGACTTGGGAAATTACCAACCGAGAAGGTAATCACACTTTGGAAATCACGGAGCGTTCCAGCGAATACAAACCCCCAGTACGTAGTCCCGGTCACGTTGCTTTGGTCAAGGATCTTGAGCTCGATAACGTTGAGATTCGGTTTAAAGTGAGAAGCACAAAGGACACGGGTAATCATCGTGACTGTTGTGTCTTTTTCTCTTATCGGGACGACCAACATTTCTATTATGTGCATCTAGGTGCTAAGCCAGATCCGCATAGCGGGCAGATTATGATCGTGAACGAGGCTCCTCGTTTGGCTCTCACTAAAAATCAATCCAACACCCCTTGGGACGACCAGTGGCATGAGGTCCGTGTGGTTCGAGACGGTGATCGAGGTCAGATTCGAGTCTACTTTGACGACATGGAAAAACCACACATGCAGGTCGATGATTCAACATTTCGAAAAGGGCGAATAGGAATTGGTTCGTTTGATGACTTGAATGAGTTTGACGATCTAGTGATTCGCACGTGGTGATCATTGCCAACGATTGAACTTCGAGATTCAAATGTTGCTGGCGATGAACCTCGAGTAGTGGGGCAGCGAACTGATGAGGGAATGAATATGCCTAGGCCAATCGAACAAACCTATCGTTATTGCCCTGATTGCGGTGTGGAAGCGGAGCGAATTGGGGAGATGCCGTTTCGCTGTACTGCCTGCGGGTACGCTCATTTTTTTGGACCCGTTGCAGCGGTGGGTGGTCTCGTGGTCAATCGTAACGATGAGTTATTGATGGTGCGCCGCGCTCAAGATCCAGAAAAAGGAAGGTGGGGTTTACCCGGCGGGTTTGTTGATCCGGGCGAAACGATAGAACAGGCATTGCACCGAGAGGTTTTCGAAGAGACTCGGTTGAAGGTGACAACAAGTCGTTACCTGATTTCATACCCCAATCTTTACGATTATCAGGGAGTCGTTGCCCCTGTGATGGATCTTTTCTTTGTTTGCGAAGTGGAGGACAGTCGTCAAATTCAGCTTGATGAAAAAGAACTCGATCATTTTGATTGGGTGTGCCCTTCACCAAGTCGTCTGGAGAAAATGGCTTTCCCGTCAAATCGAAAAGCGATCGAACATTGGATGCGTGTTAGACGTTGATGCGACGACCGGTCTGCTCACTTTCGATTGCGGCATGATAAATCCTTGCCGCCCGAAAAGCGTCATTTAGGTCACTCATGTTTCGCACCAAGCTGGTGACTGTTCGATGGAATTGTCGCAACAATTGTTCGCCAACGGGGACTTCCGTTTCGAGTGATTCGAGATGTCTGCCAGCGTCATCAAACCAAACAAGGCTGGACGGTAAGTCGACAAAGGCGATTCCTTTTTCACAGCAGATCTGCATCGCGGAGGGTGGTTGGAAAGCAATGGCTTCATGCCAGGTGGGGCGTATGTAATCACCGCAACTGATCTGAGCGGTTACTCTGGGGCCTTTGGAATTGGCGGGGAATTCGACGCTCAAGGAGCGGTATTTCGGGGATTCGTCTGAGTGCTGTGAAGTTGAAATGACGGAGGTCGGTTCGCGATTGACCACGTATCGGCACCAGTCAATGAGGTCGATGAAATGGCCACGATCCTTCGAGCGAAGATCGGGCTGGCCGGTCATGTCGCTTTTGGAGGAAGTTTCTCGCTGTGTCCTGCGGTGGCAAAAAATGAGCTCCGGAGGTCCGAGATGGGTGGCAATCAACTCTCGCAATCGAAGCGTCGCTGGAGCAAGCCGTTTGGGAAACTCCGCCATGAAAGCAACGCCCGATTTCTCGATCGTCTCTCGCACCTCGTGATCGGTATGAGGGTCGAGATTGATTTCACCGGCCCAATAGATGGCTTTACCCGCTTCAGCGGCTGCCAGCATGGGTAACCAGCCGTGCCACGACCTTTCCAAGACCATTACCGCATCAATGTCATGACGACTCAACATCGCGCGATAACCATCCATCAGATCTGCTTGGAACTCCCTTGCGCAGGTTTCGCCCAATTTAGAGACGGACGTGTAGACGGCACGAACATCAAATCGCTCGTGAAGTATTTGCAAGGCAGGACGGTGCCTGGTTTGCCAAGCATCACCTAGCCCAATCAATCCGATCCTGAGTTTCATCCTGATTTGAACCCGGTGTGACGGAGGCCATGAATCTTCGAGTTTTGTAGCAGTTCGGTCTTTGTGGAAAAACCTCAGTCATCGCTCAGATGATTCTGAATCGCGAATTGCTTGCAAAAGCGTTAATCAGCCCCGCGAAGTCGATATTGAGATCGGGTTAGCGATTTTTTTCATCGAATTCGCTATCCTTCGAAGCGGCACTGGAGCGGTATGATACCTTGAGGATCTGGTTGCCGCAGAACATCCGCAGAACATTGAGATCATTGATTCCCTTTGCAACACGAGTAGTTGAAGTATGAGTTTCCCGGACGAATTAATGCATCTGATCCGAACTGATGAGCCTCTGGGGCCTTTGGTTTGGCTTGGGATCGGCGGACCGGCACGCTATTTCGCCGAGCCAGTTGATCAAGAAGATGTCCAGAAATTAATCCAAGCTGCCAACGAGGCTGAGTTGCCCGTCAGGATTCTTGGAGGTGGTAGTAATCTGTTGGTGCGTGAGTCTGGATTCGACGGACTCGTGATTTCCATGTCCGGGCCTGCAACAAGTGGGCTCGAGATTGATGGAACACTTATGACCGTGGGAGCGGGAGCAAAGTTGTCTCACGCCGTGATCAAGGCGGTAGGTGCCGGGCTCGGAGGGATTGAGCACCTTGTGGGAATTCCCGGAACGGTTGGCGGGGCGGTCATGGGGAACGCATCAAGCGATGGTCGCGACATTGGATCAGCGGTGGAGTCGGTTACCGTGCTCGAGCGATCCGGTGAGAAACGAGTCCTGACTCAACAGGAGGCTGGGTTTTCTCATCGCAAGTCGTCACTTGTCGGCTTAGCCATTCTTTCGGTGACCTTTCAACTCGAATCACGGGATGTGGCCGCGTTGACAAAACGCTTGCAAAAACTTTGGATTGGACGTAACGCGTCGCGACCCAATGAGGAGCCGCGGATGGCCGTGCCTTTTGTCGAACCCGATCAGATGAGTGTGAACGATCTATTGCAGCAGGTGGGGATGGCAGGTGTGTGTGAAGGTGAGGTTTCGCTCGATACACAAAATCCTCAGTTCTTGGTGGCTCGCTCCGGCGCCACCAGCGAGCAGTGCATGAAACTAATTGGACGAGTAAGAGAACAGGTCTTGTTGCAAACAGGGATCGATCTGCAGTTGAACTTACAGGTCTGGTGAAGTCGTTTTACGGTTACTGAAATGTGACCGATGGGGCATGAGGATTTACAGTCGCTCGGTTCAAACCTCGAAGAGATAGCCGAATCATTCGCGAGCATGGAGTGCGAAGTGGCAATGCGATCATCCAAGGCGAATGACCAGCACACCGTCGTGGAGATGATCCGCGCCGTTTTCAATTCGCCTGTGGCCATGGTCCTTTTTTGGCCCGCAATTCTACTCGTTCTTGGTTTGTCGGCATGGCGTTACTGGGGCAGTGACCATGTTGCCAATCAGTATCATGGGCTCGTGCCAGAGAAGATTCAGATTTCACCGCAGCCTGAATATGTGCGAAGTGATATCGTCCAGGCTGTCTACCGAGACACGGCGATGCAGGGGTTGTCGCTCTTGGATCGTCAAGCGACGACGAAGATAGCAGCCGCATTTTCCATGCACCCATGGGTCCGCAAGGTCGTGGGGGTTAGGAAGTTGCCCGGAGGAGAAATCGATGTTCGATTGCTTTACAGGCAGCCAGTCGCAATGGTGCACGTCTACAAGCCTGACCCAAGTGATGATCGCAGTTATTTCTTTCCCGTCGATGGTGATGGGGTTCTTCTGCCGACCAGTGAATTCACAACTTCAGAAACAAGCCAGTATCTTTACATCGAAGTTCCAGGTGTTTACACCACCAATCCCGTCGGATCCACCTTTGGTGATCCTAGGGTCGAGGGTGCAGCAAGATTAGCCGAGTACCTATCTCCGTTTCGTGAGGAACTCGGTATTCGGAGCATTGGCGTGTATGGTGATCCCAGACAGATGGAGATCCCACAATTGGAACTTGTCACTCCAGGAGAGAATCGGATCTTCTGGGGAAGCCCTCCGGGGGTTGAGCCACCTGGGGAAGCTACCGCCAAAATGAAGCTCAAACGATTGAAAGCTTCGGATCCGGAGAAACTTTCGGATCTACGCATCGCGGCTCCTTCTCCACCCGCGAGTCGTTCTTGATGGATCTCATGATCCCGTAACGCGATGCCGTGACGAATTGATTTAATGGTTTCTGTAGCCGAGCCACTTTTCGGTTCACCATTTTTGGGGTGTCCGGATCATCTGATGGATTGGATGCCACGAGAGATTGATTGGGGTTAGAATGATCTTCTGAGCCGATGACGGGTGGATGTACCGGCAGAGCGACATCGCCTAGATCACCAACAAAGAGACAGCAGCATGTGGGACACAGAGACACGGGAAGCGTTAACACGTCGCCATTTTTTAGGTCGCAATGCCCTCGGTCTTGGAACCGCGTCTTTAGCGAGCCTTTTTGACGCTTCCGGAGAGATGGCTCAAGTATCAGCTTTGGATTCGGGCTTGGAGACGGACGCAACAGGAAAGCATTCGGCCACTTCAGGCCTGCATCATCCTGCTTCCGCAAAGCATGTGATCTATTTATTCATGAGTGGTGGGCCGAGTCATCTTGATTTGTGGGATTACAAGCCAACACTCACTGAGAAATTTGGTGAGCAACTTCCCGACGAGATCAGAGACGGTCAGCGTGTGACAGGAATGACCGCAAATCAGAAGGATGGTTTTCCACTCTGCCCGAGCAAGTACAAATTTAGCAAGCACGATAACGAGGCCGATGGTGTTTGGGTCAGTGAATTGCTACCTCACACTGCTAAGGTGGCCAAAGAGTTATGCGTTGTGCATAGCACCTTCACTGAGGCGATCAATCATGACCCAGCAATCACCTACATCCAGACCGGTAGCCAGATCCCAGGTCGACCGAGTTTAGGGGCTTGGTTGAGTTACGGCTTGGGGAGCATGAATGAGGACTTACCCCATTACGTGGTGATGCACGCAAAGACTAACTTTGCAGAACAGAGTCTCTTTAATCGTCTTTGGGGAACCGGCTTCATGCCGTCCGATCACCAGGGCATCTTGATGAGAAGTCAGGGTGATCCGGTTCTTTATTTAAGTAACCCGAAAGGAATCACGCGGCAAGATCGTCGAAAGCAACTCGATACGCTTGAGATTTTGAACTCTGAATTACACGCGCAGGTGAATAACCCTGAGATTCTGGCTCGGATCAAACAGCATGAAATGGCGTTCCGGATGCAAGCGTCAGTGCCCGAATTAACCGACTTGTCCCAAGAGACAGCTGAGACCTTTGCACTTTATGGCGAACAGGTTCACACTCCAGGTAGCTTTGCTGCATGTTGCCTGCAGGCAAGGCGGTTGGTTCAGCGCGGCGTGAGGAATATTCAAATTTTCCATCGTGGATGGGATGCTCATGGACGCTTGCCAACCGAACACGAGTCGCAGTGCCGTGATATTGATCAGGCTTCCGCAGCATTAATCATGGATCTTAAACGCAGCGGATTATTAGACGAGACGTTAGTGGTTTGGGGTGGCGAGTTCGGGAGAACCGCCTACTGTCAAGGCAAGCTCACACGCGAAACCTATGGCAGAGATCATCATCCACGTTGCTTCACAACTTGGATGGCCGGCGGTGGTGTGAAGCCGGGAATTACCTACGGCCAAAGCGATGCCTACGGCTATAACATTGCCGATGAACATGGTCAGCCTATCATTCCACAGCCAACCAAAGAATCATGGACTCCGGGAACCATGCACATCCATGATTTAAATGCGACCATTTTGCACTTGCTGGGGATCGATCACCGTCGCTTAACCTATCGTTATCAGGGGCGAGATTTTCGGCTCACTGACGTCCACGGCCATGTGGTTCATCCGATCGTGGCTTGATCGCTAGATCCGTTA
The DNA here is from genome assembly GCA_938045805.1 of uncultured Rubripirellula sp. Classification (GTDB taxonomy): domain Bacteria; phylum Planctomycetota; class Planctomycetia; order Pirellulales; family Pirellulaceae; genus Rubripirellula. The sequence goes on from CALIBL010000059.1 coordinate 51,336, forward strand.
CTGAATCATATTGCGATACATGGTGATTGCGGCGGGGCCAACGAGAACAACAAAGATTCCCGGGAAGATAAAGAGGACGAGTGGGAAGATCATCTTGACGGCGGTCTTGGCAGCTTTTTCTTCAGCGATCTGTCGACGTTTGACTCGCATCGCATCACTTTGAACTCTCAAGGCTGCCGCGACACTTGATCCGAACTTATCCGCTTGGATCAGAATCGAAGAGAGTTGCTTAAGATCCTCGACGCCACTTCGTAATCCGAGTGCCTTCAGGACTTCACCTCGAGGTCGTGCGAATTGGAGTTGTTGGTTGGCGATACTGAACTCTTCGCCGATCTCCGGATGACTTTTGGTCATCTCTTCGGCAACCTTACGAAGTGCTTGATCCATTCCGAGACCTGCTTCAACGCAGACGACCATCAGATCGAGTGCATCAGGAAGCCCGAGAAAGATTTTAAGTTTGCGAGATTTCACAAGCTGCTCAAGGATTAGTTTGGGAATCATGAAACCCAAGATCATCCCCACGGCGGTTTTCATCACTAAACCTTGGCTGATCCCATCGGATAGCATCCCAAAGACACCACCGGCAAAGAGACCAATTATGAAGGTGGCAAACTGGATGCTTTTGAAAATGACTGGTGCAGATTCACGACGAAAGCCTGCGTTCATGAGCTTTTCACGAAGCTGACTCATTTCCTTTTCGTTACCGCTGACGGTTTCAGCTAGTGGGGATGCCGCCTTCTCGAGCACATTGGTGAGGGTGGTTTTGGCGTTAGCGTTTTCCCTTGCAAGTTCGGCGAGGTCACGATGCTGTTTTTTGCTTTGAAGACGCTGCAATCGAATCTCTGCGTTGGGGCGATCACCTCCGCTTATCTTTTCTAGGATCACCCACATGACCAGCGTTACGGTGATAAAAATTGCAAGTGACGACAGAAAGACAGGGCTAAGTTCGGCGATCAGTGGCGAGGTGAACATGGTTTTGATCTCTCACATCGGCGAGTGAACGATGGGGGAATTGGCAACGGTAACGCTGGGAGGGTGGACGTTGAGAAACGCTAAACTTTGATGGTGATGATTTTTTTGATCACCAAGGCTCCGATGAACTGAGTGATTAGGCCACCGATCAGCATGTAGCGTCCGATAGGGTCACGAAACAGGGTCATGACATATTCGTTATTTAGTTTCAGCATGACCACAAAGAGGACGGGTGGTAATGCGAGTAGAACGGCACCACTCATTCTTCCCTCGCCGGTGAGAGCACGGATCTGCCCAAGAATCTGAAGCCTTTCCCGAATCAGGTGGCTGATTTTATCGAGAATCTCGGCGAGATCTCCTCCGGTTTGTCGCTGTAAAATCACGGCTGTTGCGAAAAAACGAAGGTCCATGTTTGGGACTCGCTTGGCCATGTTTTCGATTGCTTCATCCAACGGGATACCGAAGTTCTGCTCGTCGAAAGCGCGGCCGAATTCCCTCGCAAGTGGTGCTTCAGTTTCGGTCGCGATCAATCCAAATCCCGCATTGAGTGAGTGGCCTGCTCGTAGTGATCGGCTGAGTAGTTCCAAAGCGCCCGGTAGTTGATCGCCGAATTGATCGAGCCTCTTTTTGCGTTTGAATGAAAGCCAAGCAATCGGCAATCCTGTAAAGGTGATACCAACCACTGGAGCTAGAAGCAGCGGAGCTGGTGAGAGGATGCAAAGAAGGTTCCCGGCGGCAAAACAGGATGCGCACAAGAAAATGAACTTGGAGGGACGCATCGGCACATCCGCTTGCTCGAGGTAGTCCGAAAGAGCGGGAAGTTTCGCGGTGATTCTTTCCAAGAAGCCAGACCGATCGTTCAATTCTGATCGCAGCAACGAAACAAATGAGTCTTCACCAGCCTCCGGGTCAAACTGATGCCTCTGGCGTTCCGCGAGTCGCTGGAGACGGGCTTCGGTTCGAGACGTTTCATCCGTGGGGGCCAAGATATGAATCGCGAAGGCAACAAACGATGTCACCGAAACGCCCACAGCGATGATAAGAACGATGCCGCTCATGATTAGCTCTGTTGAGAACGAGGTGATGTGTTTCGTTGGGTTTTGACAAATCCGAAGATTTGTGATTGTCTTGGTTTTTATGCTTCCAGCATGATGCGTTCGCGAAACGCACTCGGCGGCAACTTGACTCCAGCTGCTTCCAAGCGATCCATGAAGCTCGGCCGAACACCTGTACATGCAAAGTGGCCAAACGCTTTACCGTCTTCGTCGACACCCTGCTGCGAATACTTGTAGATGTCTTGCATCACGATGGTGTCTTGTTCCATGCCGACAATTTCCGTAATCGCGGTGACGCGTCGTTTTCCACCTTGAAGTCGATTAGCTTGAATCAATACATCGACCGCACCTGATATCTGTTGACGAATCGCTTTGACGGGAAGTTCAAATCCGGCCATCATGACCAGCGTTTCCAGTCGCGCGATCGCATCACGCGGACTGTTCGCGTGGATGGTTGTCATCGATCCATCGTGACCGGTATTCATTGCTTGGAGCATGTCGAGCGTTTCACCACCGCGACATTCGCCGATGATGATTCTTTCAGGTCGCATGCGTAACGCATTTTTCACCAGATCAGTTGCATTGACCGCACCATTACCTTCAATGTTGGCGGGGCGTGTTTCAAGACGAACGACATGATCTTGTTGTAGTTGCAGTTCAGCAGCGTCTTCAATCGTGACAATTCGATCCTCGTGTCCAATGAACGAGGACAAGGTATTCAGGAGGGTGGTTTTTCCCGAACCGGTACCGCCTGCAATGATGATGTTGAGTCGAGCTTTGATGCATCCTTCTAGCAGCATCACCATCTCAGGAGTGAACGCCTTGTAATTCAGCAGGTCTTCGAGTTTGAGTGGGTTACTACCAAATCGCCGAATGCTGACCGCCGCTCCATCGAGCGCAAGAGGTGGAATGATGGCGTTGACTCGTGAACCATCCTCCAAGCGGGCATCGACCATCGGAGACGTTTCGTCGATGCGACGCCCAACTTTACTGACAATACGATCGATGATTTGAAGAAGATGCTTGTTGTCGCGAAATTCAACGGTGGATTTTTCCATTCTTCCACCACGCTCGACGTAAATATTTTTTGGGCCATTGATCAGGATGTCACTGATCGTGTGATCCTTAAGGATCAATTCCAGAGGGCCAAGCCCAAGCACTTCATCGATGACTTCATCAACAATGCGTTCACGCTCCTGCCGATTCAGCAACGTCTCTTCGGCATCACACAGGTGTTCAACAACAACGCGAATTTCACGTTTTAAGACGTCACCCTTCAGGTCACCAACGCGGGATAGATCGAGTTTGTCGACTAGCTTTCCGTGGATTCGACGCTTGATTTCTTCAAATTGACTTTGCCGATTGATTTCCGGGCGAAGGGCAGTCGCTTGCGTTCTCATCTTGTTTCACCTGAGGTCGGTTTGGAGCGATCCTGTCGGTTAGACCGATTGTGTCGATCGTGTGTCCCGTAACGGTTGGCAAATCAATGCGTGCCATTGCAAGCCTAGGACGCAAACTTGGAGCTGGACGGTTTGAAGTGATTTGTTTTGTTGGGAATTGCACAAAAAAACGCTGATGCCCGACAAGGCACCAGCGTGATGAGTTGATTCTGCAAATGAGCTTGCAGGGGTTCGAGTGGCTCGACTTATCGAGCGGGTCGGAGGTTCCATTGCAGGTTTCTCATTCGAGCCTGCAGTGAAGTTCGGTATGCCGCACGGGTGCGATGCACGCCTTTTCCGTCTTCGGACTTGTGCCGGTAAGTGTCCACGTGGGGATACAACAGGTGATGGGGCATGAAGGGACCGTAGGTGATGGTGGTATGCCCTACGTAGGCTGGAACCGGAACTGGGCAAACTGGGCTGAGGGAGGTGTGCTCAGGGCGGTTTCTCAGAAGCGAACGCCTAGTTCGTGTTTCCTGTGCCATTTCAACGCATTTAGTGCAGCCCTTTCCGCATTTTTTATAATCTTGGCACTGTCCGGATTGGCATTTGGAGCAGCTTGCCGCTGAGTCAGAGTTGCAGTTTGCACAGCTCTGAGCTTTTTCAGCCTGCTCGGCTGCCTTGCAGGCTGGACATGGGCCTTCCTGCTCTTCCGCTTGCAGGCTGATTTGACTGTTAAGTACCAGCATCAAAGCGATGGCTGGTAGCAGAATCATGGAGGGGGTAACTTTCATCATCTAACATCCTCGTGGTGGATCGATTGGAGTGAATGACATTTGGGGGTGGATTGAAAGGACGGTCCGGCGGTTTCTGCTTAGACCTCAGCTTTTCAGGAATCGACCAGTGTAATTGCCAAAAATCAGGTTTCCTCAATTTGGTGATGCGACCGCTCTGATTCAGGGGATCAGATCCATGGATTCTATTGCACTAAACACGTAAATTACCCGTTTTTAGTGAATCGCTACAGTTAACTCGGCTGGTAATATCAGCCCGAACTGCCTAACTTCTCGGTTTGGCAGGGTAGGCCAACTTAGCAGTGGGAAATTAACTCTCCAATCACACTCAAAGGAATCGTTTAGCGTGGCAAAAAGGCGATCGCGAAGTCAGTCGACCAAGAGCAGTCGTTCCAAATCAGGTGTCCGCGGGGGCAAGGGGAAAGCCGAGTCCATTGATAACGATGCGACTCTTTTCGACGCCGGAGATCAGGTGTTCGGTGCCCTGCCGCTGCGTCAGGCGGCTCAAGAGAAATACCTGAACTACTCACTTTCGGTGATCACCAGTCGTGCACTTCCCGACGTGCGAGATGGTTTGAAACCGGTTCAGAGAAGAATTCTCTACACGATGAACCAGCAGGGGCTCTCTTCGACCACCAAGCATGTCAAATGTGCCAAGGTCGTTGGTGATGTGATGGGTCGTTTTCATCCGCATGGGGATAGTTCGATCTATGACGCTCTGGTGCGAATGGCTCAGCCGTTTTCACTTCGAATGACCTTAGTTGATGGCAGTGGTAACTTTGGCAGCGTTGACGGTGATAATGCAGCGGCGATGCGCTACACCGAATGCCGCATGACCCCTCTTGCCGGCGAGGTACTCCGAGATCTTTCCACACGCACTGTTGCGTTCAAGCCGAACTACGATGGCAGTCGAGAAGAACCGGTGGTTCTTCCAAGTCGTGTTCCCAACTTATTGTTGAATGGTGCGACGGGGATTGCTGTTGGGATGGCCACCAACATTCCACCACATAACCTCAAAGAGATCTGCAATGCCTTGTTGAAACTATTGCGTGATCCTGAAATCAAGGATTATCAACTTGTTGCCAACGACGCGATTCAGGGACCCGATTTTCCAACCGGTGGACAGATCACCAATACAAAAGAGGAACTGAGGGATATTTATTCCACGGGCCAAGGTACGATCAAACTTCGTGGTACCACCAAGGTGGTAACGATGGGGTCGCAGAAGATTCTGCAGATCCTCACCATACCCTTTGGCGTCAATAAAGCTGCGATGGTCGAGCGGATTGCCGAGATCATTTTTAGCGGCAAACTTCCGCTAGTCACGGAGGTGAGGGACCTTTCAACCGATGAAATTCGCGTCGACTTGTTACTTAAAAAAGGTGCTGATGAAAACAAGGTGCTCGCTTACCTCCATAAGCACACCCAGTTGCAAAATAACTTCAATGTCAATCTGACCTGCTTGGTCCCGACGGAGAACCCAGAGGTTGGTGCTCCAAATCGTCTGAGTCTCAAAGAAGTGCTTTGGCACTTTTTGCATTTTCGGTTGCAAGTCATTACCGAGCGACTAACCAATGAATTGAATGCGTTGGAGAAACGGATTCACGTGTTGGATGGTTTCTCGCTGATTTTCGATGCTTTGGATGAGATCATACGTATCATCCGCCGCAGCGATGGTAAAGCCGATGCGGCGGACAAGATTATGAAGCGATTCCCGCAGACTTCCAAAAGTGGTGGTCTGGATGCTGAGCAAACCGATGCCATCCTAGAACTCAAGCTCTACCGCCTTGCCCGTCTTGAGATCAATCTTGTTCTAGACGAGCTCAAAGAAAAGCGGAAACGGGCACGAGAAATCAAGCGGCTGCTTGCTGAAGATACTCAGGATACCAATGCATCGGGTCGTTGGAAGATTGTGCGAGAAGAGATCTCCGACCTCTCAGGGCAATACTCGAAAGATAAAACTGTCGGACGTCAAACTCTGATCAATACGATCGAGGAGGAACCGGAATACACGGCTGAAGATTTCATCGTTGCCGAAGACTGTCATCTGCTGATCACGCGTGACGGATGGGTGAAACGCCAAAAGCAGATCGCTGATCCGAGTAAGAGTCGTGTGAGACAGGGGGATGAAGTTTTGGCATGTGTGGCGGGGAGTACTCGTGAAACCGTTGGGTTCTTTTCCTCTTTGGGCGTTTGCTACACAGCGAGGATGATTGACATCCCGGCTTCGACTGGATTTGGTGAGCCGGTACAGAAGCTATTCAAGATGAAAGATGGGGAACGGATCATCGCTGCTCTTTCGTTTGATGCACGTTCCATCGGCAAGATCCACGAGGATCCAAAGCATCCTGATTACTGTCCTGAAGTGCACGGCATCGCAGCAACTTCCGATGGATTTGCACTAAGATTTGGTTTGGGTGGATTCGCCGAGCCATCAACACGTTCCGGTCGTCGGTATGCTCGAGTCAAAGGGGATGCGTCGGTGATCAACGTGCTACCGCTCAGCGGCACCGAAATCATTCTCGCTGTGACTCGTGATTGTCGAGCGATGGTTTGTTCGGCCGAAGATGTGAATTATTTATCTGGTGCCGGTAAGGGGGTCACACTGATTCGCCTCGCTTCAGGTGATCAATTACTCGGATTCAAGGTTTCATCTGGGGATCGTGATTTGCTTACGGTGGAAACCAACCGTGGGGCTCAGAAGAATATTTCAACCGCGAAGTATCGAGTGACGTCTCGAGGAGGTCGCGGGACGGAGATCCAGAAGAATGGAAAAATTAAGACGTTGATTCTGCCGCCAATTGAGTCACCGCCTCCGTTTGACGAGCCGAGTTGATCCCTCTTTGGAAACCCAACGTTTGGATGAATTTCTCGATGGTCGACTAGAATAATCCCACGTCGAGAATAATCGCTGAACCCTTTTTGACTTGACTAGATTCACTGCATGGCTACTGCGACAAAAAAATACCAAGGCGATGACATTGTTGTCCTCGAGGGGCTTGAGCCCGTGCGAAAACGACCGGGTATGTATATCGGTGGCGTGGGGATGGCGGGCTTGCACCATTTGATTTGGGAAGTCGTCGACAATTCTATCGATGAGGCGATGAATGGTCACGCAAGTGAAATTTCAGTCACTTTGCACAAAGATGGACGCACCGTTACGGTTTCGGATAACGGTCGTGGCATTCCGGTTGATAAACATTCCAAGACCAAAAAGTCAGCACTCGAAACCGTTCTAACCGTGCTGCACGCCGGAGGAAAGTTTGACGGTAATAACTACAAGACTGCTGGTGGCTTGCACGGAGTGGGGGCATCGGTGGTTAACGCTCTTAGCAAGGAGTTGACGGCGATCGTTCGGCGAGAAGGTGCGCAGTACCGAATCAGTTTTGCGAAAGGAAAAGCGACCTCCAAGCTGCAGAAACTCAAAGGAGCGGTGCGAGGTTCGGGAACGACCATCACGTTTACACCCGATCCAACGATTTTCCCAAAAACGGATTTCGATAGTGCGACGATTCTGGCGAGACTTGAGACGGCGAGTTTTCTGCATCGTGGCTTGAAGATCAGCTACATCGATGAGGTTGCGAAAACCAAGCAGTCGTTTGTTCATGAAGAGGGAATCGTTGATTACCTCAAAAAGGTCCTCAAAGACCGCAAAGCAAATCCAATACACGAAGCAACCTTCACCTTGCGAAAAGATGATGAAGCAAGGATGGAGTTGACATTACAGTGGACGGACTCCACCGATGAGCACGTCCGCAGTTATGTCAATGGAATTCCTACCGGCAGTGGCGGGACGCATGAAAATGGTTTCCGATCAGGCTTGAACAAGGCCGTTCGGAATTACATCGATATGCATAAGCTGACCCCACGCGGGGTCAAGATTTCGCATGAGGATATTCGTGAAGGGCTTGTCGTGATTCTTTCCGTGTTTGTGGCGGAACCGCAATTCCAAGGACAGACCAAAGATCGTTTGAACAACCCCGAGATTCAGAGTGTGGTCGATACGGTTGTGCGACCCGCGATGGAACAATGGATGAACAATAACCGCAGCATCGCTGATGCGATTGTTGCGAGGATCATCGCGGCGGCTCGAGCCCGCGCGGCATCCCGTGCCGCGTCCGATGCGGTGTCGCGAAAAGGTGGTGCAAAACGGACGATGTTGCCGGGGAAACTGAGTGATTGTGTTTCCACCGGAAAGGGTGATTCTGAATTGTTTATCGTGGAAGGTGATTCCGCAGGTGGTAGCGCAAAGCAGGGACGCAATCGAAATTTTCAGGCTATTCTGCCGCTCAAGGGTAAAGTGCTGAATACTGAAAGCGCCACCCTCAAGAAAATCATGGAGAACAAAGAAATCCAAGATGTGGTCGCGGCTCTAGGGTGCGGCATTGGACCCGGCTTGCAGCTTCCTAACCTGCGTTACGAGCGAGTCATCCTGCTGGCCGATGCTGACTCGGATGGTCACCACATCACTACATTGCTATTGACCTTTTTCTATCGACACATGCCGGCGTTGATTCATGCTGGCCGCCTTTTTATCGCTGTGCCACCGCTTTATCGCATCGATATCGGAAAAGAGACTCACTGGGCAGCAGATGAACAAGCAAGAATTGACATTCTTGAGAACTCTGGATCGCGAGCCAAGCCTGAGATTACCCGTTTCAAGGGTCTCGGAGAAATGATGCCCAAGGTGCTGTGGGATACAACTCTGAATCCCGAAACCCGTCGTTTACTCAAAGTTGAGATCGACGATCATTTGGAAACCGATCGCGTGATCAGTGACCTGATGGGACGTGATGCTTCGGCTCGTTTTCGATTCATCATGGAACGCGCTGAAGACGCTGAAGCGATTGATGTTTAGCTTGCGGTTTATCCAAGCAGTAAGCCGCATCGAGTCATTCAGTTGGATCACGACGGGTTCGATCCACTTCATCATGTCTTGGCGGGGCGTTAACCGTTTGCCCAATCGCATAGGCGAGGCGACCAATCATGCCAAAGTAGAGGAAGGCTGCTGTTTCCGCTGCGATGACTGACATCACCGTGCACGCTTCGGCACTCGCCGTTGATCCAAGCGAGAAAACAAGGAAGGTGCCAACAAATAGCAATCCCGATGAGAAATAAAAGCCGCCCCAAGCTTCTTCGCACTTTGTAACACTTCGTGCAAGTTCACTCGAGAAGGGCTTGGTGATGCTATTCATGTCGAGCATGGAAAGCAGAACAAAGGGAAACAGCAAATAGATGCTGAACATCGTCATTGCTGTCGCTAAAAGATGCGGTCCGAGAATTAGGGTTGAGAGGGCCCAAACAGGTACCGCAGCCATGATCGTAGCAGTTCCAACAAGGGTCAGTTGCTCGATCCAACTAAATGGGTCGAGGGTTGGCCACTCAGAGACTCTCGGTTCATCGTTAGCCGTTGCCATCAGGATTGCCATCCCGCAACTAACTGACAGCAGACCTAGAATCAGCCCACCCGGAAAAAGCCCCAAGGTCAGGATGGTCATGTCCATCTTGAGCACAATCAGTGTTGGGATGATTCCCAGAATGCAGAGTCCTGCGAGATGTACAAGAACTGCAGGATCGCGAAATGGAGCGAGGATGCCAGCAATCCACTCACCAATTTGCGGTGTGTCAAAATCGCTCGGCTTGGTGGGGGAATCTTCTTCCGCTTGTTCAGCTTCGGCTAAAAGTTGATCTGCAGACTTTTGAAAAGGGTCTGGGCGTTTTTCCGTCTTAGGACTCGACTCAAATTGAAAGGTTTCAACTTGATCCATATCCACGAGCATCTTTTTTTTGACTCGTGGTGGCGAAGGAATCAGGATCTCACTGTAACAATCACTGCACTTGATCGTTTTTCCCGCTTGCGTTGCTTTGGCATAAATGAAGCTACCGCATACTTTACAGGTCACACGATATTCCGATGCGTATTCGATCGGTTGAGCCGTCGGGGAGGATCCCGCTTGGCTTGTTTTTGGAGCGCTGGTGGTGAACTTTTTCTGTCCCGTGGAGCCGGGTTGAGCGTTAATTCCCTTTGCGCGGCTTGATCGTATCGCGGATGGTAATGGCTCGGAGTCCGAGGTGAAGTCATCAAACTCTTCGCCCACGTACTCTTTTAGGATCGCTTCCTCGTCCCGCAGAAAACCCGCGTCCAGCTTGGCCGGTTTGCTCGTTTTGGATGGTGTTTTAAGCGTCTTGTTTTCTGGTAGTTTTAAAACAAATTCCCCATCATCCGAGCCGGTGTCGTTTTCACTCGATTCGAGAAAACTGGCATCAAACGAATCATTGGCGACAGGGGCATTTTCGAAGAGATCTTCCCCCAAAATATCTTGATCGGGTGGTAATTTCAGGGGTGGCTGAGTTTTGGGCTTCTCTGAACTGCGTTTTTCCGGGTTGCGTTTTTCAGCGTTGGCGGATCGAGGAGTTGAATCGGCTGGAGTTGCCGATTCCTCAAGGGACAGCCAATCCTCGTCTTGGTTTTCTCCGGAACGATCGATGCCAGGTGCCAGAAAAGTTTGCTGGCAGTGTGGACACTTCACTCGGCGTCCTGCGGCTTGATCGGTGACGCGGACCGAACCGTTGCATCGGGGGCACTGGAGTGATTGAGGCATTCGTGGAGATCTGAAGAGTGGAGGGGAGTGACTGCAGACTTACCGCCTTTTATTTTATGCCTCCCGTATCCAACTCGGTATCCTCACTCGCTTAAAAACGTCGAATCAAGGCTTGTTTCGAGATTCTGTTGTAGGGACGATTGGTTTGATTTGGCATGTCCGACTCCATCAGCCCGATTTTTCGAATCATCTCGGACATTTGACCAACCTGATCGGCGATCTGACGGGGAATTTGTAGCGAGGTATTGCTCGGAGCAAGGATTCGATAAATTGTGTGAAAGAAACCGTTGCTCCCTCCTACATCTACTTCATCATGCTCGTTTCCCTCAAATGGCTCGCGAACTACATCGATCTTCCGATGGACCACGAGGAGTTGGCACAGCGACTCAGCTTGTCTGGCCTGAATCATGAATCCACCGATGAAATTGACGGTCAAATTGTTGTTGATCTTGAGGTGACGAGTAATCGTGGTGACTGTCTCGGTCACATCGGCGTGGCCCGTGAGGTCGGGGTTCTCTTCGGGCTCAAGACAAGATTTCCCGAACCGGCTATCAGTGAATCAGGATCAAGCATCCATGACTTATTGAAGGTTGATAACCAATTTATTGATGCTTGCCCAAGGTACACAGCACGTGTGATTCAGGGCGTGAAGGTTGGTCCGAGTCCGGATTGGTTGGTCGAAGCCCTGCAGGCTGTTTTTTGGAAACGCAAAGTTGATGGAACCATCGAACGATATCAGAGCATCAATAATGTTGTTGATGCGACTAATTATGTTCTGATGGAGTGTGGCCAACCGCTTCATGCGTTTGACTACTCCAAGCTATCCGGCAAACAAATTGTGGTTCGTCCTGCGGATGATGGCGAAAAGATGCAGGCCATCGACCACAAAGAATATCAGTTGGATTCTGCAATGTGTGTGATTGCGGACGCAGTCGAGCCATCCGCTGTCGCGGGAGTCATGGGTGGAGCAATGTCTGAAGTGAGTGAAGCGACCACCGACTTGGTAATTGAGTCGGCTGTCTTCACGCCGCTTTCCATCCGTCGTACCGCTCGCAAACTCAAATTACACAGTCCGTCATCTTATCGATTTGAACGGAAGGTGGATCCTGTCGGTGTTGAATGGGCAAGCCGAAGGGTCTGCGAGATGATTGTCGATCTTGCGGGAGGAACGATTGCCAACGGGATGATCGATACCGCGCCCGCAATTCCCGAGCGTTCGCCTGTGGTACTGCGTTTGAGTCAGTTGGAGCGAATCTTGGGGATTCAACTTGACCGAGAGAACGTCACGCGGATCCTGGAGGCTCTTGGGTGTCAGACGGTCGCGACGGGTGATGAAGCGACCGAATATGTACCTCCGTCTTGGCGTCACGATCTAACCCGAGAAGCCGATCTAATTGAGGAGGTTGCCCGAATTCATGGTTATGACAAGATTCCGGATGATTCCCCGATCCCAGTCGCTCCCAGTGCCAAGCGTCCCTTTGATACCGCACTAAGTCGCATCAGGCAGGTTCTAACCGCGTCGGGGATTAGCGAAGCGATGACTCCCAGTGTGGTGACCGATCAGTTAGATCAGGCGGTTAGCCCTTGGACGGAGAAATCTGCTCTTAAGACTCAGGTCGCGATGTTGAAGGGTGCCAAAACATTGCGTCGCAGCATGATTCCAAGTCTTGTCGAGGGGCGAGCAAAGAATTGGGCTTCAGCGAGTTTGCATGCGGACCTCTTTGAAATTGCTCATCTTTACCTTCCGGGCGATGGTGATGATGCGTTGCCCAGCGAGCAGTATTCTTTGGCGATGGTTACCGGAGAGGATTACTTTTCGCTAAAAGGTACGCTTGAAACGCTTTGCGCAAGGATGGGAATAGCATCCGCACTAGATGTGACTCCTGTTGATCGACTCGGATTTGCTAAGCGAGGTTGTGTGGAACTCAATCTCGGTGGCGAAATCGTTGGTTACTTGGGGATTCTCGACAAGAAGGTCCTAAAGAAATGGAAGCTAGGTGACGCCGTTTGCGCGGCTGAACTCTCCCTTGATGCATTGCTGCGTCAAGCACAGCTTGTCCCTCAGCAGCAAGCCGTCAGTACTTTTCCCTCCGTGCAGCGAGATCTCAACTTCGTCGTCAAAGAGAATGTTGCATGGCGTGAGATGGAGCAGGTGGTGCGATCCGCCATTGGTGAGTCTCTGGCGAGTGTTACTTACCGCGAGACTTATCGGGATGCGGAAAAAGATGGAAAGGACCACAAACGCGTGTTAATGTCCGTCGAGCTACAACGTCACGATTCGACACTGAGCGGTGAACAAGCTGAGTCACTGGTTGGGCAATTGATCGCAGCTTGCCAGAAAGAACTATCTGCAGAGCTGCTGTCGTAATGCAAATTCTGTTAATCAAATAAAAAAGCGTCAGCCCTGTCGGTGCAGTGCTGACGCTTTTTCGAAAACAATTAATCGGTTGAATGTGAGCAGTAGCCGCCCTATTTGATCGGTGTTTCTTTGTCGCCGTTTCGCATGAATGGATCACGCACCTGTTCACCAGTTGCAGCTTGGAATGGTCGAATCCAAATATTGCGAAAGCCGACTGGATTGCCATGGTCTTGCAGGGAGATCGGACCGGTTGGCGGATGAGGGTTGTAGGCTGGTGGACGATTGAACGGAGTGTCTCCTTTCAATTCGAAATGATTCAGAATCAGAACCCCGTTGTGCATTGCGGTGATGTAGGCAGGAGAGACCAGTTTGCCTTCCTCATCAAATCTTGGAGCGGTCCAAAAGATGTCATAGGTGTTCCACTCTGAAGGTGGACGCATCGCGTTAACCGCAGGTGGTGTCTGCTTGTAGATCGCGCCAGCTTGTCCGTCGTGGTAGGTTTCATTTTCAAAGGAATCGAGTACTTGGATTTCGTACCGATCCATCAGGAAGACACCACTGTTTCCTCGTCCCTGTCCGCTACCTTTTGCTGGCTCAGGGGCTTTCCATTCAATGTGAAGTTGGCAGTCACCGAAGCTTTCCAAAGTTGTGATCTTACCCTTGCCACTATAGGCGATGCCGTCCTTGACGGTCCAGTTTTCACCGTTCTTCCAGCCATCCAAATTGGTGCCGTCAAATAAGATGATCGCGTCCGATGGTGCTCCGGCATTGGTCTTACCGGGTGTGATGATGGCAGGCGGTTTCCACTCAATTCCATTGAGGTACTCGGCCGCGCGAGAGGCAGGGGGTACAGCGACGAGGAAGATGCAGGCAACGGTGGCAAGTTTATTCATGTTCAATCCGTGTATAGGGTCTAGTGTCTATCCGAGAGATCGCGGGGGCGCTCGATTGCTGGGAACCATCCGAGTGGAACACCTCGATTGAATACAACCGAAACTTTGACGATGATTCGAGACGCAAGATTATCATCTTTGAGAAACTGAGGATCAATGCTGTGAATCGTTTTCTTGTTGAACTTCCGGTTGTCATATCACGTGAAACACTGTTTCACGGCGAGTCAGTGACGGATCGATTCATCACGGACAAGATAAGTTTATCTGCGGAACGCAAAGGTAGTCCGTATTCTGGGCGAATGACCTCGGATTGAGCGAGTTAACGTTGACGATTTGCCGGTCTTTTTGATACTCCCCTTGTATGAATGCCCAGACGCTAGACCGACGATTCGAGATCCCTTTGAGCCTTTGTTTCGCGCTCAGCATGATGGTGTTCACCTCCACTCTTTTGGCTTTTGAGGTGGGTGATCCAATCGCGCAAAACTCATTGGAGCGAGCGAGGGATGCAACGGTGGTTCCATCCGATGAATCAGCCGAATCGAAGCCATGTGTGTTGCTTAAGAATGACAATTTGCTATTTGGCGTTGCGCGCCAGGTCGGTTCTTTCGTGATCGTGAATACGAGCGAGGGAAGTGAAATTAAATTGAAGCACCAAGAGGTTTTGTGCTGGGCGGATTCGCCACGCGATCTCTATCGTTATCGAGTTGATCATCGACAAAGTGGTGATGTACCCGTCATGCTGAAAGATGCACGCTGGTGCATTCGTTATGGCTTGTACGATCTCGCTGCGAGAGAGATCGTCGCTGCGAACCGCATCGCACCCAACGCTCAGGAAGTCGTTTCCGCTGAGGCTCATCTGCGTAGGGCGTGGGATCAACATACTCTCAAAACACATGCGGCAACACTTTCGAGCTTACCGAGTTCATCGATGAGTGTTCAGGACAAAAAGCAGCAATCCGTGTTTGAGTCCGATAGTCACGAAAGCAAACTGGCGAGTGACTTGTCTCACGAACCTCAGTCAGGTGACGCACAAGATGAGTTCGCCTCAGGGATTTTAGAGCATGATCCTCGCCTGATTGGCTACTTTGCTTCGCACATTCAGCCCATGTTGGTGAATCGATGTGGCATTTGTCATGGTCAAGGTGCAGACGGTGCAGAGCAATCTGGCTGGCCCTTGTTGGTTCCAGCCGTCGGTGCGCGAGCATCAGCAACGATGACGCGAGAGAATCTTCAGTCCGTCATCGCCTACGTTGATCAGTTGGAACCAGCAGTAAGTCCATTATTTGTAAAAGCGACTGAGCCACACGGGGGCGGTGAGGCTGCGTTGAATGTAAGAAATACTGCTGCCGTTGAATCGTTGCGGCAGTGGACTGATCAAGTAGCGATGGTAATGCGTCGCTCCGATCATCTCGAATCGCCTGTTCATTCAAACGTGGCTCATGGGTCAGGCAGCAATCAACAAAAGGGGAGAGTCTTAAAGCCGAAAGATCATCATAAAGATGCTTTGATGCGAGGAACAGGAATCCTTGCTTCTGCTGACCCTACAAGTCCTGCTTACGGATCGGTGGTCGGTCGAGTCGCACCATCGCGCTTACCTCTGGTTTCAAATCCCTTTGATCCAGATTTATTTAATCGCCAATTAGAACTTAGTGTTAAATCTGACTAGGTTTTGACTCTCACGAGATTGCTTCATTTAAGATCAGGCGGATTGCCTATCATGGGGTGGTTGCCACTCTAGGGCTACAAGTACGGTCAGTGTGTGCGTCCGCAAAGAGATGCAGTGGAGGAGAAGATGCGTTGTTTCCCGTTCGTGGTCATTGCTTTTGTTTGTTTAGGAATTGCGGTGAACAATCGGAATATCCAAGCTCAAAGCAAACCGCCACGGGTTGCAAAGAATCGAATACCCGAGGGTACCGAGGTCGAACGTGATCTGGTTTACCAAAGAGTGGGAAATCGAGAATTGCTTCTGGATCTGTATCGACCGCCCACCGATGAGGTGGTGCCTTTAGTGATCTGGGTTCACGGCGGCGGCTGGAAATCGGGATCCAAGAATGGTGGCGGTCCATCGCTGTCTCTTCTTTCGAGAGGTTTCGCGGTAGCGTCAGTAGAGTACCGATTGAGCGGTGAAGCGATTTTCCCGGCTGCCCTTTCAGATTGTAAAGCTGCTGTCAGTTTTCTCCGAAAGCATTCGAAGACTTACAGGATCGACCCGAATCGCATCGGCGCTTGGGGATCGTCGGCCGGCGGTCATCTCGTTTCCATGCTTGGTACCACGGGCGATGTTGATTCGATCAAGGTTCATCCGATTTCTCGGGAGACTTCATCCGCGGTACAGGCGGTATGTAATTGGTTTGGTCCGAGCGACTTTTTGCGGATGAATGACGTGCCCGGTGCAATTGATCATGATGCGGCTGATTCGCCGGAGTCTCGATTCATTGGTGGGCCAATCAAAGAGAATCCCGATTTGGTTCGTCAGGCGAATCCCATTACTTATGTTTCCAAAGACGATCCACCGTTCCTACACCTTCATGGTTCAGTGGATCGTCTCGTTCCGCTTGCACAGAGTGAACTGCTGGATGTTGCCTTGCGAAAGGTGGGCGTGCCATCAACCCTGCACGTGGTCAACGGAGGAGATCATGGATTTCGAGGCGCGGTGGAGTCACATCAATCCATCGTGGAGCGATCGATTCGGTTTTTTGAGGAAACTTTAAGAACTCCAGATTGATGGATTGATTTGTGCGGGATTAGTCAGCGACGCGCGATGAAAGCATGCATGAGTTTTCGATGAAAGAAAAGTCAATCTATCGACCGCCCGACCGGATTTTGGAGACTGTCCTGTATTGTGATGACCTTGAGAAGTCCGGAATCTTTTATGAAAAGGTCATCCGGTTAAACTTGGTTTCGTCCCAGCCAGATCGCCATCGCTTCTATCAATTGCAGCAGGGCATGCTACTCCTGTTTCGTGCTCACGTTACTAAGTCTGAAACGGTGACGGTTGCCGGCAAAACCATCCCTAAGCATGGCATGCTAGGCAACGGTCATCTTGCTTTTGCAACTGAGCCGGAACAGTTGATAGTCATGGCTGAGCGTTTGGCCGCGTTTCAGATTCCCATCGAATCCGAGATCGTTTGGCCGTCCGGTGGCAAGTCGCTTTATTGTCGCGATCCTGCCGGAAACAGTATCGAGTTTGCGACCCCGCAAATATGGTTTGAGCATGATCGGTGATTTGCCGAACCATGATGCCCTCAGTCGTGATTCGCTAAGCTGATCAGGCAGCGCAACCAATGGTTTCGAACGCTGCGTTTTGGGGAATTGGTTTTGGTTTGCATTAGCCGATTTCCTTGGCAATCTCATAAATCTCGATGGCATCCAGAAATCGATCATTGGCCTCGAATAATGATTGAACCGCTGCACGATGCGTCTTCATCTTTAAACCACCGACTCCGATCGCACCGTAACCAACCCCCGTGCCAATTGGTTGTGCCTTGTCGGTAACTCCGATGCCACCGAGACCCGCGGGTGGGACGGCATTCAAATCGATCGCAACGCATAGATTGGGTATTGCTTGGATTTGTTCTTTACTCAGTAGCTCAACCCCAGCGGCACCACACGCAATGATGATTTGCTGTTGTTGCAAAATGGAGGAATCCGAGTGCAGTTGCTCCGACGCGATGCCGCAGAGCTGGGGTGTGCCATCTAGTTTTTCTTGAACTTCCTTACACGCCTGGTTAGCTCGTTCTGCAGAACGACTGCTGATCGTGACATGTGCACCATCATGAGCAAGTAACTGTGCGACTCGTTGCCCCACTGGTCCTGTGCCCCCCAAGACGAGTGCCTGAGAACTCCTGAGATCGATGTGTCGAGCGGCTGCTACCACGGCAGCCGACGCGGTGGTATTACAGCCATTTGCATCCAGCATCACCGACACGCGTACTGGGCCAAAAAAGGTTTTCTCAACGGTGGCCATTAATTCTTCGGCTATCTTCACGTTCGAACCACCAATGAAGATGACCGTGCTGCGAAGATCCTCGCCACCACGAGTGAACATTGCACCGTGAACTAACGGGACGATAGTGTCTGGTTGAACGTTACCATAACGCAAGATTTGCTCGGCTCCCGCATCAACGGCAACAACAGAATCGAAAGAGCTGGGCTGTGGATCGTTGTCAATCTGTAGAAGGATACGGGTTGGCATTTGGATGACCTTGTTCAATCTTTCGATTCGGTTGGAACGTGTTTAACCGGGTGAGTTTTGAGGCTGTGCCAAAAAAAAGCTTTCCAGTTTTCGAAACCGGAAAGCTTCTTGTTTGCGATCATGCCAACAGGTTCTTAGAAACCTCTGAATGGGTGTGCAGCAGAATCTTTCTTCGCCAACATTTCGTCGGCTGAGGGGCTGCTTCCCATCGCATTGATGAGCGACTGCTTGGTTGCTTCATAGTTGTAGTTGTAGATCTTCTCATCATCTTCAGCTGCTGGGTGAATGAATACACCACAGACGCAAACGAGATCTTCTGCTTGGTCCTTTGGAATGATGCCTTCGCCAACGGCATCGGCAACGGCTTTCGCAACTGCAGCTTGGGCAGGGCCGAACATTTGGACGGCTTGCTTCATCCCTTTGATGGTCACCTTAGTGATCATCACGGTTGCAGGCTTGACGGCAACGTTTGGCTCCAATACGGCCAAGAGGTTAGTGTGGCCTTCGCTCTGAGTAGCGAGAGCGTTTGCAAAAGCAGTACCAACGGGACCATTTTTGCTGCCAATCATCAGGTCGATGTGTGCGATTTCATTACCTTCACCAACCAATGCTTCACCGATGTAAAACTGCATAACAACGCCTGTGTATTAGGAAAGAAAATTCAAACGGCTGATCACTTGTCAGAGTCACGCTGTTCGACTGCCTTGGTCTGATACCTGCTCTGCAGGTACACTAGAGGGAGGACATCTTTCTGATTTCGAAGGACCCGTCCGCGCCAAGATCATCCTGAACATCAACTCTCACATATTCTGAATGACTCAGAAGTCAAAAACGTATCAGACCTTGCCGGCGATGCAAGCACCCGCCGAGGGGAAAGCGGAGCTGAATCTACTTGAACCCCATGCTTTTTCCGCTGCTTCCCCGTCGATCTGCTTGATCGGATCATCTGTTCGAGCCGCTGCAGAGTCAGCAAAGCGTGCAGGTTACAACGTCTTTTCCGTCGATCACTTCGGTGATCGGGACACCTTGGCTGTATCCAAGCAACACTTACCGCTGCCAAATTTTTGTAAAACTTCCCCGCAGCAGGATGGTGCTTTTCAGGCACAGCTTGCCGACTGGACCCGTGTGCTACCCACGATTTTCGTCGGTGGGGTGCGATTTTCCAGCCAGCTTTTAACACATTTGCAGCTGAGTGACCATGATCAACATCTGATCGCATTTTCCAAGCAGTTGCAGCGATTCGATTGTCTGCGGGCGGCTTGTAAGGCAGAAGGAATTCACTTCCCGGAAACCAGAAGTTTAGCCAGTGCGGAGTTTTCAATTGCCACATTGGAGGCTCGCTCTGAGCTGGAGACCAATTCATGGCTTCTGAAGCAACCGGACCATTGTGGTGGGCTCGGTGTCCGCTGGTTGAATGCTAATCTGGTTAATCGGTTCCCATCACTACCCAGCGGTTCGGTCTTCCAGCGATGGATCCCGGGTCGTCTATTCGGGACAAGCTTGCTCAGTAATGGGACCGAGGTTGCCATCTTAGGGACGTGTCGTGGAAGGTTTACTCGGTTAGGCGATCTTCCGTTTGTCTACAGTGGCTCCTGCGGACCTGTGCCCCTCACATCGGACCTCAAGAATGCCATTCTCAGATTGAGTGAAAGCTTGGTCCGCCGCACTGGCTTCCGAGGAATCTTTAATCTCGACTGGGTCATGACCACTTCAGCACAGCCATCGGTGCTCGAAGTCAATCCACGTTGGAGTGGTTCGGTCGAGCTTTTGGAGCGAGCTTGGCTTGCATGGCACCAAAGATCAAACGTTGAAGCACCATTTCGATCGATCATGGACTGGGTCATCAGAGCGATTCAGGGCGAGCAGCTACCGAGTTGTCTATCTCTAGAGGGTAAACAGGCATCGCTTCCCCCGAATCGTGTGCTCGCGCAAGATGATGACTCAACGGTCGATGAACCGATTTGGGTTAAGCGGATTATCTTCAGTCGGCGGGAACAGGTATTTGATGCCGACGCTGTGTTGAAGATGCGAATCTTATCGGGAGTGTCACTGCATGATCTCCCTCTCAATCCAGTGACAGCTCAATATGGAGAACCGCTTTGCACCATGGTTTTTCCATGGAGTCAAAACGATGGCCTGGCTCAAAAGCGTCGTTATCAAACCTGTGTGCGAACTCTATCGCACGGGGTGTGACCACATCAGAAGCATCAAGCTCTATTCGCCACGCTCATCAGCGTAGGTAAAGGTACGGAACATTTGCTGGTCCGAAACCTCATCGGCTACTTTGAGTTGACCCGACTGATCAAATAGCAACATCAGTCCCGGTGCCGTCAGTTCTTCGGTAATCGAAAGAGGAGTACCACCTTCGAGGTCAACAATGGTCGTTCCACTGATCAGCTCGGCATCCGGTAGCTTCTTGACGCTG
Organism: uncultured Rubripirellula sp.; assembly: GCA_938045805.1. Taxonomy (GTDB): domain Bacteria; phylum Planctomycetota; class Planctomycetia; order Pirellulales; family Pirellulaceae; genus Rubripirellula. Next base: position 72,010 of record CALIBL010000059.1, read on the forward strand.
AGGGTAATTGGATCGACCACATCAGCAGATTCAGCCTTTTTACTGAGAACCGTTCCTTCGGTCGCTTCGATTTCCATTGGAATTCGAGCACCGGTTTGGAGGTCGTACTGAGATGCAAGAATTTTTGCCTTCGGAGCATCTCGTGCGTATTCCACATCCTTGCCCGCTACCTTCCAAGTGCTTACAGGACCTCGCTCGATTGGTCCCGCAAAGTATTGTTCGAGTGTTGGAAGTCCCACGGGTTCGGTCGCTTCACTCCAGTCACTCCATTTACGGAAACTTCTCTTGCCATTTTTCAATGCATCAGACATTAGCGTTTGCACTCTAGCTGCCACATCAGGTGCCAGGCTGCTTACTTTTGGCTGAAGCGTTTCAGCGAATGGGAAGTTGGGGTCATTGACGGCGTAGCGAACTCGGTAGACGTACTTGCGACCAAACTGAGGTGAGTTTTTGAATCCCGCAAAGTCGTAGAAGCGGATGAGCTTGTAGTCCACCGGATCGGCTTCCAAGGCACCTCGGCCCATCATGGCCATTCCCATGCCCATCATCATGCCGCCCTCCATGCCGCCCTCCATGTCCATGCCCATATCCATGCCCATACCGCCGCCGTACATGTCTTCCATGCCACCGTTGCTGCGTTGCCCGGGTGCGACAAGCTCAGAGTCGTCTTCCATGGAAAACTCATTGGTGTCCTCATCGTCGATCAAATTTCCTTGCTCTCGCTTAATTTCGCTTTGAGAGAGACGAGGAATCAGGGGATGAAAGCCAATTGATCGATAATCATCCAGCAACACTGGCGGGATCCACATCGTCAACGCTTCATCTCGGTAGTCAGCCGGTACGATCTCGGGTGCAAAGCCAGACCAGACACTTGCAGCGAGTTTGGTGTAGAGGGTTCGATTCCAAACATCGGCCCAGTCTGCTTCCACTAACTGGTCTGGCGACTTGTCGGTGACATCGGCTCGTTGAACTTGAAGGTCATAATAGAACGGAGTGTCTCGTCGAGGATCGTATTGATCGGCGTCTTGTAACGCCTGCTTGTAGGCTTCGTAGAGTTCTCGATGAGGAACCACAGCACTGCCAGCGATGAACCAACCGACTGCCGGTTCGGGGTTGGCTTTGTCTTGGGTCGCAACTGGTCGCATTCCCAAATCGTGCTCGGCGTTGAATAGTCGATTCGGTCCGCCAGCATCACCCAATCCGCCTTCACCCATTTCAGACATCATGTCGTCCATACCCATCATTTCGTCCATATCCATCATTTCCATCATCATGTCTTCGCCGCCCGCACCGCGACCGCGACCACTGCTTCGACGCTCTCGCCTCTTGGGCTTTTCTACTTTCTCGACGGGGTCAGCACTCTCAAGTGCTGCCAGAGCATAGGCATCCGGTTCCGTTCGGCTTCCACGCTTCGCGATTGAAGTCACGATTGATTGAACCACCAGCGATTCGGGTGGGAGCAGTTTTGGGTCAAGACGTCGGACGATCGAGTTGGGGGATTTCCCGCTCCATGTCTTGGGGAGGGAGTAGTCGAGTGGATCGACCGCTGTATCCAGACGAACTGTCTCTCGAACGATATCGAATGTTGGTCGACGCTCGGGGATGATCGAGTCATTGTGATCGAGGTCAACTTCAGATTTTACGGCATTCGCTTCACTCTCAAGCGAATCCGGAAGCTTCGTTTCTAGGAAGTTCGGCTTTTGTGATCCCGCATAAATCATGTACCCCGATCCCAGAATGATTAGGGTAAGTATCATCTTCTCAAAGTGATTCAGGAAGAAGTCTTTGATCTTATCGGCATCCATCGGATTGTCCCTTCGATAGTGACACGGATCGATTAGGTGTCAGGGTGCAATTGTGAAACGATTGGTCAATTGTATCGGGTCTTGGAGCGACGCTCACACGCGAGATCGCTCCACCGGTTTATTTGTTCGCTTAGGTTCCCGCAGGATCAGGGGTACCGGCTGCAGGATCCGGAGTGGTTGCTGCAGGATCGGTAGTGGTTGCTGCAGGATCGGTAGTGGTTGCTGTGGGATCAGGAGTCGCAGTTGCTGCAGGCGTTGCCGCAGGAGTCTGACCTGCAGTGTTTCCGATCGACCCGTCGATGCTTGTGTTTTCATCAACGAGATCCATCCCTAGCTTTTCTTGATCATCAGCGTTGTAGATGTAAATGATCCCATAGACTTCCACGGTCATGTCGAGCGGGAACTCATCTTCTGGCTCGGCCGATGGACCGCCTCCGCCCATCATTCCTCCGCCCATCATTCCTCCGCCCATGCCCATATCTTCCATTCCCTCTTCGCCACCCATGTCCATCATGCCGCCAGCGGATTCCGATTTGGGTAGCATTCGGACTTGATGAACTTCAACCATCAGGCGTGAACTGCCGCAGGTAGCAACAAGTTCAGGAATGGCTCTTTGATCCATATTTAAGGAGAGCATCACAGGAACACGCTTCGCTACCGCTAAGGCTGCATCGCTAGGCTGTGCGCTGGTAAGTGCCGTTCGCAGTGCAGACCCGGTGATCGGTTCAAGGGCAACATTAACGTATCGGTTTTCGGCGGGGTCCTTAACCGTTTCCATTCCTCCGCCCATTCCTGCTCCCGCGAAGTCACCTCCCGTACCCATCATGTCTTCCATGTCCATGCCGCCGCCCATATCCATCATCTCGTCCATCATTCCCATGCCGCCACCCATTCCCATCCCAGAGGATGATTCACCGGGCTTGGAAATGCTTCCCTGAGTGAAATTCACAGATTTGCCGATCGCTATTTTTTTGATCTCATGAATTTTGGCTTGGTAGGGCTGCGATGCACCGGTGTTGAGATCGGCCACGATTCCCAAAAGCTGCTTGAGGATCCAGATGTTCTCCTGCGAGTAATAGATCTCTAGAGAACTTGGTAGGCTGCCTCGCCAAGGAAACAAATCTTTCAAAACCTGAGTTTGACTTTCGTTACTCCACTTCACGAGTGGGCCCTTTTCGGCACCCGTGATATCAACATCTTTGGGTGTTCCTCCGGGGCCGCTCATGCTACCACGTCCCATTCCCATGCCACCCATGTCCATGTCCATACCGCCAGTCTGCTCGAACTCGGCGGTCCACTCGGTGTCGGCGATCTTTGCGAGATCAGGAAGGATATTTTTGATGTAACGCTGGTATCGGGTGCGGAGCGTCGTCTCGAGTTCTTTCGAGGGGTCTGTCGGGAACTCCACCATTTTTTCGACTGGAAGTAGTTTGCGAAATTCATCCACAAAGTCTTTGCCGAGTTCCGCTTCTGGCCAGGTCAGAATGTTCTGCTGACGATTGTAGAGTCGCTTCCAAGACTCGAGGACCTCGCTTTGCCGATCGAGAATCAACGAATCCATTTCTTTGTGTGATAGATCATTCGGTTGAGTTGGGAGATCGCCTTGAACTGAACTCACCGTGCTAATGGCACCATTGATCTTGCTGGTTTGTGAGTCGTTCTCTTTTTCCAAAGCAGAGGTCGACATGTACCAAACGCCAATGGTCGACAAGAGAACCAAGGTGGTTGAAATCCAGAAGCCGTGCTTGAAGACAACAGCGAGTTGGGTTTTGAGTTG
>CALIBL010000060.1 GCA_938045805.1 uncultured Rubripirellula sp.
GCGCGTCGGTTGGTTTCACTTGGTTTTTCGTAATATTCGCGACGGCGCATTTCTTTTTTGATCCCGCTACGTTCCACCAATTTACGGAATCGTCGAACTGCTTCCTGAATCGTCTCGCGATCGCGAACCACTAACTTAACCATTATTTCTCCGCACTCATTGTCTTTGGAAAACTCCCTTTTTCGAGGGACGAATCTGATAATCGTCTGCAATGGACGTTGGTGAAGGTCGGAAGTCTACCCCTGAGCCCACCCCACTGGCAATGGTCCTTCGCGACAAAACTCAGCATTTTACCCCTAAAATCCGGTGATTCATCGACGAATCACCGGATTCTCGTGGTCGATATCCGCAACAGACCTCATCTCAGCGGCACCTCACAACATTCACCAAGACGCATCCAGCGATCTAAACATTGCCAATGACGCGACACGGGATTCAAAGGACCAGAAGGGGGTAAGCGGTTCGCCTGAGGCGTACGCACAACGACCTCAGCTTGAACCGTGACCTCAATCACAACTTCTAAACACTCCTGCCCCTGGCTCCTAACCGATTGTTTCGACGTGTTTTGTAACGATCAGACAGTTTTGGGTCTGAAAATCAGTAACCCGAACGCGATCGGTACAGATTGCCTGAGCTACCGGATCGGCTCAAACCCATCGACAGTCAAACTTCTTGCCCAACCAGACCGATACTCTCAGCGTCCAAGGTTCCACCAACCTGACCTGACTTTCCATTCCGCAAGACTTGTTCTCCCCTCCCGCTCGGATCCATTCATGTCTCCCCATCCCACCTCAGTTGTCCAAGAACAAGAACCTGGGCAACTGCTCAAAGAACTCGAGCAGCGTCAGGACGAAGTGCTGGAGCAACTGGACGATCTCGATCGGAAGCTCAAAGAAGTCCTCACGGGCCTCGGCGTCACGTTGGAAGAAGAACTCGAAGCAGAAATTCTCTAGAGGCCTCAGCCTCCCCATCAAGGACTGGCCCAAGGATGCAACTCAGATCTGGCGGTCAAAGGATCTAACGCCTGGTGGACACGATCCTCTTGATAGATCACCACGCGATCGATCTTCAAATTGCGAGATGCCGGAGCGATCGCAAATTCATTACCTCGCTCAGCAAGCGGCAACTCTGCCCCGCGCCCTGCCTGTGCGACAGCTCCCGAAAAAGGATCCACCCACACCCACTGCCCCGGTTTCACCTCGGCGGGCAATGTCACATGAGTCCAATCCCCTCTCGACCAGCGGAACCAAAAGGATCGATGGTCCCCGAGTGCATGATCCGTTCGGCAACGAACCGCAACCTTCCAATCACCGGAATTATCCAGAATGATTTCAATCGGTGTGATTCCATCGGCGGCCGACTGCCCTTGTTGGCACAGTGACCTCAGATAACCAAGCCCCGAGCCGCCGGGAACCTTTGCCTCCGCCAACCAAGATTCATCGCGTGGAATCGGTAACAATTCAGCCTCGATCACGACGCAACCACCTTGATCTTGAAAACGAGCTCCCTTGGAAACCCGGTTGCCGCTCTCTCTCGGTACTTCCGCAGGGTTGAACCGACGGTAATCAGCAGAAGCGTCAAGAACCTCCTGAAGCCGCTTGCGATGCTCTGCCATCACAGAATCGTCAGCAACGGGCAACCTCGCCACGTCCTCAAGCGGATCCAACTTCAGGTCGTACAAACGACCATCGTCATACAATTTAAAACGTTCATCCAAAGCCAGCCGAATCAATTCAAAACGATCCTTATCCCAGCCCGGCCGAGGGTCTTGATGGATCAGCACCGCGTCTCGTGGTCCATCCGCGCCCTCAACAAAATGATCCACGAAGCTGAAACCATCTAAGCCTTCTGGAGCAAGCTCGGTAGCTCCCGCCGCATCGAGCAAGGTTGGCAAAACGTCAACGGTGTCAAACAGGGAATCGGAAACGCCCCCCGGTTTGATCTTGCCAGTCCATCTCACCATCGCCGGCACACGAATCCCGAGCTCAGTTCCTTTCCCCTTACCACCTCGAACCATCTTCCCACGATACGTTGAAGTCACGCGATAGTTGGTTCCATTGTCACTGTAAAAAATGATCAGCGTTTCGCGATCGAGTTCAAGCGAATCGATATGGTCAACCACCTTGCCGACCATCTTGTCGGTGTACTCGATCATGTCGGCGGCGAACGGCGTTTCATCGCGATTGCGATTAGCGGGGTCTTTCCATTCTGGGCTATCTGGTGTGGGCACCATCGGGTTATGGGGCAACGCCATCGAGTAATAGACAAAGAATGGTGTATCACGATTCTTCGAAATGAAACCGTTGATGAAGTCGGTCCAAAGATCAGGTCCGTACTTGCCTTCGGTATCAAGTTTCCGCTCACCATTTTCAATGATAAGCGGGTCTGCATAACGAGACCCTTTCTCCTCGGTGTGCCCGACATGCCACAACGAGTACTCATCAAAACCAGCATCTCGTGGGTGAGTGCCGGTGTTACGTCGAAGATTGGCTCCTGGGTAGTCCGGTGGATCGTAACTCGTTAATTGCCACTTGCCAGCGATACAAGTTTTGTAGCCCGCTTGTTGCAGTAACTTGCCGAAGCTTGGTTCGGCAGGGTCAAGGATTCCAAAAGCTTTCCAGTTGCGAAAGTTATACTTGCCGGTCATCAATTGGATTCGACTATTGGTGCAAAGCGGCATGGCGTAAGCACGATCTAGCTGAAGCCCCTGAGATGCAAGTCGATCGAGGTTTGGGGTTTGATACGATTCTCCACCCATGCAGCCAACCGTCTCGTATCCAAGATCGTCAGCGAGGATCAGTACAAGATTGGGCTGCCGCGCCCCAGCGATCGGGATGATGACCGAAGCCATTAGAAACATTGGGGCCCATCGAAGACCTATTAGCATCCAATCTCGGAGTTGGCGTCCGGAACAAACGCGACACAGACGAACGAACATCGAAATCATGTACTTCACTGCCTGACCAGATATCAACTATCGACCTAAAATCAATCTCAGCAACCTTACCACTCACCATCGCGATTGAATTTCTCGCGGGTTGCATCACTGAACGCCTTCGCCGCCTCGTTCAGCTTCTCGAGTGCCAACGGAGAATCCAATCCCGCACAACTACGGGCAGCAGCAATGACCGTGTTACACTCGTTCTCGTCCATGAATAGCGACGCTTCCAACAACTTCTCCTCATCCTCTTGAGGAACCGCTAAAAAGCCGTGCTTGTCGGCGTGAATGAGTTGTCCCGGTTGGATTTTGCGGCCAAACACCTCCACCTCACAATTCCACTCAACGGGTACCACGTGGGCATGCCCCACGCACAGCCGACGCGCGAGCGCCTTGAATCCCGCATTGGTCATTTCATCCACATCACGAATTGCTCCATCAGTGATCGTACCAACGCACCCTAGAGCTCGATGGGTATTGCTGTTCACCTCTCCCCAAAGCGAACCGATCACGCGCGGCTTATCGCGATCCTGAACCACAACGATTTTCGGCCCCGGAACACTCGCAACGTACTCGCGATAATCAGCCCCCGCAGCCTTGTTTTGTTTGTGCTTGGCACTCGATGGCTCAATCACAACGGTCACTGCATAGCCGACCATCGGTCCCATCTGAGGCATGAAGTCACGCGTCTCTTCGAGGTTGAAGGCATCACCTGCGATGTCCGATTCGGTGATCTGCTCCCAACCGTTATAGATCGTTGGCGTATTCCAACGTTTTAACTTCAACAAATCAGAGTGCGAAAGTGCCATGGATCGAGTCTAAGCCATCAAGTGAAAAGAACTGACAAGTTGACGTGCTGCTTCAAACCAGCACTCGGCAACCGGTGATGGCGGGTAGTTGAGCATAGAATGATACGGCAAGCAAATCGGTTAGGATTTGAAGTACCCTTGCCCAAAGTAAGCGTCCCGCAAAATCTGCATTGTGTGGAGGACGAGAAGTGGCGAACCACTCGCTGAGAGATGCGTCTTCAACTGCGTCATACAACCAATGTTTCCGGTAGCAACCAAATTCGCGTTGGTCGCCAAAACGTTTTTTGTCTTTTGTTTTCCGAGTCGCGCAGCCACTTCGGGTTGATCCACGTTATAGGTTCCGGCTGATCCGCAACAAAGGTGTGAATCGGCGATCTCAGCAATCGTCATTCCAGGGATGCTTCTCAATAACTCACGTGGCTCACTTTTGACGCCTTGGGCGTTGGCTAGATGACACGCATCGTGATAGGCAACTGTGGAAACCACACCCGAATCGGGAACGCTTGGTAAATCACCCAGTCGGCTCAGAAACACCGACACGTCGCATACCTTATGACTGAACTCCTCCGCTCTCTTCTCATCAGAGGTACCCGCCAGTATCAGTGGGTATTCGTCCATTCCTGAGCCACAACCAGCGGCATTGGTGACGATCGCATCAACCTCGTCAGAAAAAGCTTCAAGGTTCTGTCTAGCAAACTTTTGTGCTTGCTTAAGATTCCCCACATGCCAACTCAATGCTCCACAACATCCCTGAGCCGATGGAACCACAACATCGACTCCGCAGTGATTGAGCACTTGGATGGTTGCCGTGTTGATGTCTGGATCGAGCACACTTTGTGCACATCCGGTCAACAGGGCAACTCGAGCACGCGCTGGCCTCCCACCGTCGGTGGTGGCGGGATAAAACTCTTTCCAATCCTGTCTAGCGGGTAATCGATCCGGCAACAATTCAAGCATGACACGCATCGAAGCGGGCAAACAACCGGCAAACCACTTAGCCAGACGCCCCGTCTTGGCCGCGATGCGAAATCGCTCAGGGTAGGGCAAGGTCTGCTGCGTTAAGAGACGCTGAAATCGACTCCACAGCGAACGCCGTCGCTCGGACTCTGCTTTGGCTCGAAACGGGCTGATTAAATCTCGATAAGGAACCCCCGAGGGACAAGCCGGCTCACAGGCGAGACACCCCAAACACGCATCAACGTGCTGCAGCGAATCTTCTATCTCCATCTTGCCTTCGAGCACTTCCTTCATCAGAACGATGCGTCCCCGAGGCGAATCCACCTCTTGCCCCAATTCTTGGTACGTGGGACAGACCGCAAGACAGAACCCGCAGTGCACGCACGTGCTAACCGCGTCAGCCATTTCCTTACCGTGAGCACCGTGCTTATCAGCTTCGATACTGTGCAACATCGATCAAACTCCCGGAAACTTAGACAGGGGATCCATCGCAGCCTTGACCGCTTGCTGCATCTGCGAACGAGGCCAGTGCCCGATTCTCCATTGCTCAACGACTCCGCTGGACACGCCCAAATGTCCGTCTTGGTCAGAGACCACCTCATCGCGTCCCAGATCCGAGGAACCAGCGAGTCCGGAAGAGACAACGAGACCCGACAAACCTTGTGCAAGAAGTAGGTCCGACAACCAGTCAAGGTCGGACGCATGGTCAACCGCGACCCAAGCAATATTACCGCCAACACTGAGGTGGACTCGGCATGCAGCATTGTCCAGAAGCTCGCCTTCCAACTTCAAGAAGGAAGACAGATTCATGGGTACCTTGACCATGGTGGGCTTCTTGAAATCACTCCACTGAAATTCTTTGACCGCGTTCCAATAAGCGTGTGCTTCCGACTCATCCCACCGCTGGCCGTCAGGGTAACGATCGCGAAGCTCACCAAGCAAATCTGGCAACACCTCGCTGGGTCCAGCCAAGCGAATCGCAAGTTGGCAGCGATCTGGACGGTAATCGAGTGCATCCACTTCCAATCGACTCGAAGCGATATCAGCGATCGCATTCATCGCCGCTGCATGATCCGAAAAAGGTACACCCCAAGTTAGAGTTCCCATTGGTTTGGGAAACACCTTGAACGTAACCTCCACAAGAATGCCATAACGTCCAAGACTACCTACCATGAATTTCGGAAAGTCAAATCCAGCGGCATTCTTTACCACCTTGCCGCCGCCGCGAATGAGTCTCCCTTGGCCATCAAGCCACTGAATCCCAATCAGAAAATCTCTTACACCTCCGAAGCGAAAACGACCTGGCCCAGAAAGGCCTGACGCGATCGTCCCACCCAAGGTAGCACCGGCATGCAACAAAACCGGATCAAATGGCAGATACTGGCCTCGCTGATTTAGTTCTCCTTCGATCTCTGAAACGCGAGAACCAGCCCATGCGGTAAAAGTAAACTCAGACGGTTCATACTCAATCATACCCGAGAGATCGCTCAGCGAAACGAGCGAGCAATCAGGGTCACGGGTCAGCGGTGCCTTGGTGCGATTGCCAACCGGCAAAACCTTGTCGTTGCACTTAACCCATTCGGTCAAGTCTTCAACGGTCGTTGGTTTGGGTAATTCTTTACTCACGACTGATCACCCCAGCTTTTTCTAGCGGATGCAATCCGACCGTCGACAAAGCGGGCGCATCATTGCCGGGGAACATTTTGCCCGGGTTCGCGATCCAGTTGGGATCCATTGCTGAGCGAACTTGAGCCATCATTTCCATCGAAAGTGGATCGTACATCTCGGGCATGAAATCTCGCTTTTCCATGCCAACCCCATGTTCGCCAGTAATCGAACCACCCATCTCGATGCAGATACGCGATAGCTCGCCAGCGACCTGCTCGGCACGATGCAACGCACCTTCTTCCTTTCCATCAAACATGATCAGAGGGTGCAAGTTTCCGTCGCCAGCATGGAAGACGTTGGCAATTCGCATCCCTGATCGCTCAGCAAGTTGCTCGATCCGCACCAAAGCTTCACCGAGTCGTTTGCGAGGAACCACTCCATCTTGCACCAGAAAATCAGGACTCAGTCGACCAACCGCAGAAAACGCAGATTTCCGACCTCGCCAAATCGACAGACGGTCAGCATCATCGACCGCAACACGTTGTGCGAATGAATCTGTCTTCGCGAGAACGGCCTCAAGGCACTGGATCTCATGAGCAAGTCGTTCGCGAGGCCCCTCAAGCTCGACGATCAAAACGGCGGCAGCACCCTCGGGATAACCACACGCAACAGCAGCCTCAGCTGCCTCAATCGACAGCGCATCCATGATTTCAAGAGCGCCAGGCAAAAGCCCCGAGTCAATCACCGCTGAAACTGCGTCTCCCGCTGCTTGAAGCGATCGGTAGCCAACCAACACCGTATGAAACTGTTCCGGCTTTGGAAGCAAGCGAAGGGTCACTTCCAAAGCAACACCAAACAACCCCTCACTGCCGCAGAACAAACCAGTGAAATCTGGCCCCACACTCTCGAGGCTCGGCCCACCCATCTCGACCACCTCACCGGTGGCAAGAACAGCCTTGCATCCGATCACATGATTGGAGGTCATTCCGTATTTCAAACAGTGCGCTCCGCCTGAATTGAACGCAACATTTCCACCGATGGTGCAAATACTTTGGCTCGAAGGGTCCGGTGCGTAATAAAGACCATGGGGTGCGGCGGCGTTGGTGACATGCTGATTGACAACCCCTGGTTGAACCACCGCAATTCGTTCATGCGGATCCAATTTCAGAATACGATTCAGGCGGTTCAGGGCAATCACAATTCCATTTGCGACCGGAAGTGAGCCACCGGACAAACTCGTCCCACTACCGCGCGCGACAAATGGGACTTGATTTTGGTGGCACCACGCGACCGCAGCAATCACCTCTTCCTCGGTCTCGGGAATCACAACCGCCAAAGGCTTGGTTCTAAACGCGGTTAAGCCGTCTGACTCGAATGCTGCCAAGTAAGCAGGGTCACACAACAACCGATCCGACGGAAAAATGGACTCCAGCCCTTCGAGTAAATCAGCCATCGATCACCCCGTTATGATTTCACAAAGTTAGTCGACGTTAGCTGAGGCAATCTTTGAGAGCAGCGAGTAACGTTTCGACATTGCGGCGAGTGGCGCTGTGCCCCATCAGACCGATCCGCCATGCTTTACCCGCAAAAACACCGAGACCACCACCGATCTCAATGTCGTACTCGTTCAGTAAACGACTGCGAATTGCGGCCTCATCAATCCCATCGGGAACCGCCACGCAATTGAGTGTGTGTAGCGAATGCTTAGGTATGTAACATAAACCCAAGTTTTCCAGACCCGCTCGCAATAACTGGTGCATCTGCTGATGGCGTTGAAACCTCTCTTCTAAACCTTCCTGCAGGACAATCCGCAACGATTCTCGCAGCGCGTAAACCATGTTGATTGGAGCCGTGTGATGGTAGGCTCTACCACCGCTGCCGAGGTAATAATTTTTTAACATCGAAACATCGAGATACCAACTTTGCACTTTTGTTTTTCGTTGCTCCATTCGCTCAATGGCTAGCGGTGAAAACGAAACAGGTGAAAGCCCCGGAGGACAAGACAAGCATTTCTGTGTCCCGGAATAGACCGCGTCCACTTTCCACTCATCCACCTTCACCTCGTGCCCACCCAGACTAGTCACCGTGTCCAACGCGAGTAACATTCCCGCACGATGCACAACCTCAGAGATTCCAGCGATCTCCTGAAGGGCACCGGTCGATGTTTCGGCGTGAACAATACCGACGAGTTTCGCTTGAGGATGTTCACTAACGGCCTGCTCGATCAATTCCTCGGTGAAGGTCTCACCCCAAGGCACCTCGACGGTGTGAACGGTTGCTCCCGCTCGCTCCATGTTGTCCTTCATCCTGCCGCCAAAGACACCATTGATGCAAACGATGACCTCGTCACCCGGTTCAATCAAGTTGACAACCACGGTCTCCATGCCAGCCATTCCAGTTCCCGAAACCGGGAACGTCAGCGGGTTACTCGTCTGGAACACCTCGCGCAACATCTGACACGTTTCATCCATGTACTCGATGTACTGCGGATCCAAATGCCCCAGCGTGGATGCGGCCATCGCACGTAATACGCGATGAGGAACCGTACTCGGTCCGGGCCCCATCAGCAGTCGTTCGCGGGGATTCAGTTCAGCAGGAATGGTCATGATGTTCAGGCTTGGTGTAGCGGTCAGTGGAATCCAATCGATTGATCACCGGAGCAACGACTTCGTCGCTCCGAGGTGCCTTTTTCGCCTGACTATTTGAACACGATCCAAGGTCGCTGAACACCACTCATGACATCATCAGAATCACGACCAATGTCCCTCTCGCAGAACCACAGAAAAAAGTCCTCAGGTAACGCACAAACCCAAGAACGCAGCCATCACGATGTAGTAGGCAAACATCATCGCCGTCACTCGAATCACCTCGCCCTCTCTCCCAATGAATCCAACTACAGCACAGGCCGATACCACGTTGTGAACACAGATCACATTCCCTGCTGCCCCTCCCACCGCTTGCAAAGCAACCACCCAAAGCGGGTCGACCGCGATCTGCTGAGCCACCGAAAATTGGAACTGGGAAAACATCATGTTGCTAATCGTGTTCGAACCGGCAACGAAAGCACCGACCCCACCGATCAGCGAAGCGAAAGCAGGCCAGACGGAACCAGTGATATCGGCAACCACCCCGGCGAGATAATTCGGCATTGAATCTAAACCCGAAGCTCCACCGTCGGAATGGATAAAAACCTGAACCATCGGCACGGAGAAAATCAGTGCTGCCGAAGCCCCAACCAACATTTTGCCAGACCGACCAAACGCAGCGATGATCGACCTGCCACTCATGTGGTGCAGTCGAAACGCAAGCACGCTAGACAAAATGAAGACCGTACCGGGCAGGTAAAGAAATGAAATCGACTTGATGGAAACAGTTGTCCCAAAAACTCCCGTCCACTGCTCTGGATCCATCGGAAACTGGATACCTTTCAACCAGTCACCGAAAGGAAGACTCGGTAGCCGAGTCATGACCAGTAAGACGGCAATGACCCCGTAAGGGGCCCAAGCTCGTGACAGAGAGAGAGCTCTCGAACGATCTTCCAAATGCATTTCCGTTTTACCCTGCCATGACTTCTCCCAACCTTCCTTTGATGGAAAATCCCAGACGTCATCCGAGGGCAGAAGAAAACCTCGCTTGGCAGCGGGGATCACCAGCGCTAAGCCAACAAGTGCTCCCAGCAGCGACGGGAACTCGGGACCTAAAACACGCGGACTAGAAATCACGACGTAAGGAATCGTCATTGCCAACCCCGCAAAGATGGCGAACTTCCACAGCCGAACACCTTCTCTCCAAGACCGATTCTCACCAAAGAGTCGCGTTAGTAGCGACACCATGATCAGCGGAACCAGTGAACCAATCACAGCGTGCAGGATCGCGACACGGTGACCAATGACCGGAAGCAACACCACCCAATCGCTCAATCCGAGTGAATTCGCATACTCACTGACCGCCTCGGTCCCACCAAGCCCACCTTTGACCCCGACCAGAATCGGCGTTCCCACTGCGCCAAAAGAAACGGGCGTACACTGGATGAGCATGCCGCAGATGACCGCAGCCTTTGCCGGAAATCCTAAACCGACCAAAAGCGGAACACACACCGCGGCGGGTGTCCCGAAACCGGCGGAACCCTCGATGAAAGAGCCGAATAGCCAAGCCACAATGATCGCCTGCACTCTGCGATCCGGTGTGATCTCCATGAAACCTCGACGTATGGTTGATAAGCCACCGCTTTCGACCATCGTGTTCAGTAATAAGATCGCGCCAAAGATGATGTACAGCAGAGAAACGGTAACCGTGATCCCGTTGAGCGAGGCGGCGGCCACCTGCCATGGATTCACTTGCCAGTAAAAGACAGCCACTAACACAACGCTCAGATAAGCCACCGGCATGGCGAGCGAGGCTGGCCAACGAAAACCCACCAATAAAGTTGCAGTGACCACGATTGGCAAAACGGCGGGCAGGATGTGATAAAGCTCAGACATAAGCATCAGGATTCACGAGATTAGGAGGCGTCTTACCCGCACAGGCGAGCAGACAGTTCTCAACCGCCATGTTCCCCATCTTGGTGCGTGTACCAATCGTTGCACTCCCTAAATGCGGTGCAAGAACCGCATTTTCTAGATCGTACAATTCTGACTCCAACAATGGTTCACGTTCGTAGACGTCCAAACCTGCCGAAGCAATCGTTCCCGACTTTAACGCCTCGACCAAGGCTTTCTCATCCACCACCGGGCCTCTCGCGGTGTTGATCAAACAAGCTGAACCTTTCATTTTCTCGAGTTCGCCCCGACCAATCAGATGCTCTGTCTGTTCATTCAACGCGACATGCAAAGACACAAAGTCGCTCTCTGCGAGCAGTTGATCCAACGAACGATACTCAACCCCGTGATTCGCTTCTTCTTCCGGAATGAAACGGGTGCGATTCCAGTAAATCACTTTCATGTCAAAACCTTTGGCACGCCGCGCAACGGCCTGACCGATTCGTCCAAAACCAACCAGCCCCAAAGTCGCCCCAGTGATATCAGCCCCCAGCAATTGCAAGGGGCCCCAACCAGCCCATTGCTTGGTGCGAACTAGACGATCTCCCTCGCTAACCCGCCGAGCGGCATCCATCAATAATGCCCACGTCATATCGGCAGTGCTGTCGGTGAGAACCCCCGGTGTGTTGGTGACCGGAATCTTCCTTTTGGTTGCCGCTTCGACATCAATGTTGTTAAAACCCACCGCAAAGTTGGAAATCACTCGCAGATTCGAACCCACAGCGAGAATCTCGTCATCAATGGTGTCGGTTAGCAGGCAGAGTAAGCCGTCGACTCCTGCAACGCCGCGCAAAATCTCATCTTTACTCAGGCATCGATCTTCTCGGTTATAAGTTAGATCAGCTGACGCACTCAGCCGACGCATGCACTCGGGTGGCAACTCACGAGTCAGAAAGACTTTGGGTTTTGTGTTCATGCGATCAAACTTAATGCATTTCATCACGAGTCTTTTAGTGGTATCGAATCGTCGATGATTCGCACCGGTCAGCAGCATGGTACACAATTTCCAGACCCACGCGTGCCAGGCTTCTTTTCCCGAACGGGAAGCTTCAGCTAACTACCGCAACAATACGGTAAACTAGACCTCCGACCTGTTAGCCCATCACACGGAGCGACAACTTTGCCACGAATCAAGACACACGCTGAACCTACGACGATATCCACAGCGAACCTCATGACACCTCGCTCAATCATTCGCCTCATACCTTGCTCGTTATTCCTCGCTTTGGCTCCATTGATTTGCGGTACTCCATCATCGCAACTTCGGGGTGAAATTGTTTCAAAGTTTGACACGAACCAAATGCGAGAGATTCGAAGCGGGGCGGAACGAGAATGGTCTGATTTCCCCTCCGAAATTTCACAATCAAGCTTCGACCGTAGCTTCACTGCTCAAGTGAACTCCACACCATGGACGTTGTCACTTAGGCAGCAAGATGTCAAAGAATCCTGGACCGTCTCTGTGAACGACACAAGCCTCGGCCGATTGGTTCGCGATGAAAACGATCTACGCTGTGACTTCGAAATCCCATCAGGCCTTCTGAAGGAATCCGAAAATCAACTCATTATCGACACGAAATCGTCCAACTCCGATGACATTAGAATTGGTGAAATTGAAATACACGATCTTTCACCGAAGCAACTCAGGCGTTTGGCGACGATCGAAGTGGTGATCGTCGACCCAGCACAACAACCGATCCCTGGACGCCTGACAATCGTAGACGACAACGGAACACTGGTTCCTGTCACCGCACTCGCCGCGTCCTCGCCCTCGCTCGCCAATCGGCAACAGACGACCGATGATCAAACGCAAGAGGAACTCTCCTCCGACCCAGCCCTCGCATCACGGCAAGGTGTGATCTATACCGCGACCGGTCATGCCTTCTTTGGTGTGACTCCGGGTCGTTACCGCATTTATGCCGGACGCGGATTTGAATACTCCATTGCTCAAACCGACTTCACCATCCAGAAAGGGCAACATCTCAAACGCACGCTTCAACTCGAACGTGAAGTTGACACCAAAGGTTGGATTGCTTGCGACACTCATGTTCACACGGTGACCCATTCAGGGCACGGCGACTGCACGCTTCTTGAGCGCCTTGTCACACTAGCGGGTGAAGGAATCGAATTACCGATTGCAACAGACCACAATACCCAAATCGACTACACCGCCGATTCACAAGCACTTGGCACATCTCAATGGTTCACACCAGTGGTTGGTAACGAGGTCACAACTAAACGAGGACATTTTAATATTTTCCCAACGTCAGCTGATGCAGCTAGACCTAACCATCAGGCAGCAGACTGGAGCCAACTATTTGATTCGATCTTCGAAAACCCGCAGGTCTCGGTCGCGATCCTTAACCATGCGCGGGATCTCCACTCGGGCTTTCGACCTTTTTCACCAAGACACCATGTGAGCTTGACGGGCACCAACCTCGATGGATTTGACCGCCGGTTCAACGCGATGGAATTGATCAACTCGGGTGCCGTGCAAACCGACCCAATGGAACTGTTTCGTGACTGGTGCGGCCTAATCAACCATGGTCTCTCGGTAACGCCCGTGGGAAGCAGTGATTCGCATGATGTTAGTCGTTACATCGTCGGACAGGGACGAACCTACATCCGGGGTGACGACTCGGATCCATCGGCTGTCAATATTGACGCCGCTGTCAAAGCTTTCCTCAAGGGGAAAGTGGTCGTCAGCTACGGGCTAATGGCAAAACTATCAGCCGATCAGGTTCATCACGAGGAAACACCCAATCCTTCAGCTCCCTCAGCGAATCAATCAGCAGCAGCGGGCCCCGGGGATTTACTAACACTTGAGGGGGCTGGCAGTCCGGCAGAGGAAAAAGATGCTGGACTCCAAGTCACTGCCGAGGTGCTATTCCCGAATTGGGCGGAAGTCACGGAGGTTGCGTTATGGCTCAACGGCAGACCTTGGACGAGCGTCAACCTCTCAACACTTGGTAAAGAACTCCAGCAGGAACAGATCATCGATCCTGCGGCTGCCGGTACAAGAACCCAGACCTATTCAACCCATGGCGGATCCATCCGACGTGAAACCAACCGTCTGCTCTGCACGTGGACAATTCCCAGTAACCAGCTTCAGGAAGATAGCTGGCTGACTCTGGTCGCCAAGGGGCCCGGAATCAGGAGCCCGCATTGGCCGACCGCAAAACCTTATCAACCCGACTCAATCCATTTTCAGGATTATGTTTTTAGCTGCACCGGTCCACTCAAAATTGATGCTGATGGGGATGGCATCTTTTCCTCGGCCCGCGACCAAGCTTTGAGACAAATTGAGACCCTACGTGGCAGTGAAAAACAGATCGACCTCGACCGTCTTCGGGAGGTGATTGAACGAGTTGACCCAGCAATTGCCTCGCAAATGCTAGCGATCGTCAGGGCAGAACTTTCTGATTTCTCGAGCTGGATGAATGGCCTTCCGAATACGCTCAAAACCAAGATCGAACCGTTTGAGCGAGCTTGGCAAGAGAGTATCCGTGCGAGTCTGGAGGCCAAGGAATGACACTTGTGGTGAAAAGACTCCCCGTAGATCCGCGATAGGGTGAAAAAGTTTGACTTTTTAGGGCAAACCGGACTCATATTTCTTGCAGCGCGATGCCGACGAATCAAAGTGGATTTGCAGTTGTTTTCATGAAGATCTTTTGAAAGAGTTCACACCAAAGTCAAAACAGAAGACTGGGTGAACGGAGATCAAATTGATGAATCAGTTTTTCACAGGTTTTGCTCGTTCGGAGAAGACCCGATGACGGCAGCAGAGAGTGTTTCCCGTGACCAACGGCAGTTGAACAAAATCCTCTCGGTTGTTAACGCCGACCCTGTTCTACAGCCACACGCCGCAGGCTTGCAGGTCTCCATTGAAAACACGACCGTTGCACTACGTGGTGAGCTTCCCAGTGCAAAAGCCAAAAACGCTCTCGTTCTGGCAGTCAGACAAGCTGGTGTTTTGGATCAGATTAGCGATTATGTGCGAGTGTCGGGCGCGATAAGTCAAACCGCCTGAGCTGAAACCTGGGCAAGTCATCGACAACCGGTCCTTACGGACCTGGGTCTTCTGGATCGATTTTAGCGCACATCCACTCTTCGGATGCTTTCTGCCGCTCAACGACTGCTCTGCTTACCACCATATGGAATACAACTAGGGTTCGGCGCACGCGCACCGCCTTTGGACCATGGATACCGAACCGCCACTCACACCGCCTGCTCCGTAGAGTCTAAACTGCTACCACGTGAGACGTTCGGCAGTTTTTCATTCTCAACGAGGCCCAATGCAGATGGATGAGCAAGCGAAACCTAAATCGATCGCGACGCGCCTGCGTGTGTCGATTACGGGCACTTGGTTTCAAGTCCTCTCCTGCGCATTTCTCATCACCCCGTCACCTCTTCATGCTCAAGGTACGGTGAATGAGGATCTCTATCCCGGGACACCACTTGTTTTTCAGACCACTACACCAAATTCGCCCACCGCGGCGGCGAGCTCAACCGTTACTCCCACCGTCAACTCGGGTGAAATCGAAGCGTCCAAAGACGTCCACACTTCCGAACCAACGGAAGAAACCGCTTCAGAGATCACCACTGAGCCACTGATCACCAACGATGTGGTGCTTTTTGGAATCCTGATGGTGATGCTGGCGATTGTGTTTCATACCAGCAGCTCGAGTCACCCTGCTCTCAAGCGGTTTTACCGTTTTGTTCCCGCACTTTTGCTTTGCTACTTCCTTCCCTCACTGCTGACTTTCTTTGGATGGGTCGACCCCGAGGCGAGCAGCCTCTCCTACATCACTAAACGTTGCCTGCTGCCGACAAGTCTCGTGCTGCTGACGCTATGCACCGATCTTCGAGCAGTCCTCAACCTCGGCCCAAAAGCGCTCATCATGTTCCTGACCGGAACCGTTGGCGTGGTGGTTGGGGGACCGATTGCAATTTTGCTGACAGCGCCATTTTTCCCGGATCTTCTTGGCGGAGCGGGCCCGGAGGAGATTTGGCGTGGCCTCGCGACAGTAGCCGGAAGTTGGATTGGCGGCAGCGCAAACATGCTGGCGATGAAAGAAATCTTCGAACCAAGTGAATCGCTTTACAGTGTGATGATTGCTGTCGATATCGTGATTGCCGAATTATGGATGATCTTTTTGATCCTTGGAGTTGGTAAGGCGGAATCCATTGATGCAATGTTCAAAGCGGACAATCGCAGCATTGAAGCACTACAAAAAAAGATGTCTGACTATTCGGAGGAAGTTGCACGAATTCCGTCGACGACCGACCTATTCGTGATTCTCGGGCTGGGATTTGGAGTGACCGCCGGCTGTCACGTTTTGGCAGACTTAATCGGTCCATGGATCGAGCAGAACCTTCCCTTTCTGAATCAGTTCAGCCTCAATTCGCCTTTCTTTTGGCTCATCGTTCTATCCACCACCTTCGGCGTCCTCCTTTCGTTTACACCCGCAAGAAAACTTGAAGGCGCCGGTGCCTCTAAACTTGGAACCGTTTTTATCTATCTACTCGTAGCAACCATCGGCCTCCAGATGGATCTGCGAGCGATATCAGAACAGCCAGAGCTATTTCTTGTTGGAGCGGTCTGGATGGCCTTCCACGTGTTACTGCTACTTTTAGTTGGACGCTTCATTCGCGCTCCCTATTTCTTCCTAGCGGTCGGCAGCAAAGCCAATATAGGTGGAGCCGCGAGTGCTCCGGTGATCGCTGCGGCTTTCCATCCCTCACTCGCACCAGTCGGTGTCCTGTTAGCTGTTGTTGGATACGCGTTGGGCACTTACGCGGCCTACATTAGTGCCCTACTAATGCAAATTGCAGCAAACGCGGGCACGTAGTGTTAAACTCTAGCGAGCCGATGAAAACAAGTAACAACGAAACCTATTTCCAAACCGTCATTTTTGTAATCAAACATTCACGTGGGAAGCTGAATATCATGCTCAAAGCAAGAGCCCAACTGAGTCTCCTGTTAACACTGAACTGTCTACTGCTGTGCCTGTCCAATACAGCAGCTGTACCCGCTTTCGGCGGAGAGCCCGAGTTGAAGTGGTGGAAGGGAAACCTGCATACGCATTCTCTTTGGAGCGATGGCAATGAATTCCCTGAGATGATTGCAAGTTGGTACGCCGAGCGTGATTACAACTTTCTCGCACTGACTGACCACAACGTTCTTAGCGACAGCATGCGATGGATGAAACTGGCTGACATTGTCAAACGCAGCGATGATCAGATCCTCAACCGCTA
Source organism: uncultured Rubripirellula sp. (assembly GCA_938045805.1). GTDB lineage: Bacteria > Planctomycetota > Planctomycetia > Pirellulales > Pirellulaceae > Rubripirellula. The sequence goes on from CALIBL010000060.1 coordinate 17,106, forward strand.
CGTTGAAAAGTTCGGTCAAGCATGGGTCGAAACTCAAGGTGAACAGGACTCGGCCAACTTCGCCGTACGCCTCAAACCGCTTCATGAGTTCAGGCATCTCTTGGAGCAAAAGAATCAATTCATCATGATCCCTGCCGAGGAGATCAGCGATCGTGCCGAGGGAAAACCGGTTCATATCAATGCAACCAATCTTGCAGAAGCTCTTCCGCCAGCACGAGGCGAAACGGTTCGCGAAGCGATGCAGAATAACTTGCGTGCGATACTTGAACACGAGAAAGAACACGGTCGCGAGATCCTCCCACACCTGAACCACCCAAACTTTGGCTACGCCGTGACAGCCGAAGACCTCGCCGCGGTCGTCTCTGAACGTTTCTTCGAGGTCTACAACGGCCATCCGGGCGTCAATCACCTCGGTGACAAAGATCACCCAAGTACCGAGCGGATCTGGGATCTGGTCAATGCCATCCGTCGCGACACCCTTCAGGTACCACCGATCATGGGGATCGCAACTGACGACAGTCACGAGTACCACGGCAAACCGGGTTCCCGTCCCGGGCGTGGCTGGGTGATGGTTCGAAGTCGCTACCTAACGCCAGAACACCTGATTCGAGCCATGAAGCGGGGCGATTTTTATGCGTCGAGCGGCGTGACATTGAAAGATGTTCAATTTGATGCGGCCAGCAAGACGCTTTCCATCGCTATTTCTCCTGACGATCAAGCAACCTACACCACGCAGTTCATCGGAACCTTGGAGCACCCTGACGATGATTCTAGGATTGGACAGATCCTTGCAACCAGCACGGATCTGAATCCAAGCTATCAGATGAAAAGTGATCAGCTTTACGTGCGTGCAGTGATCACCAGCTCGCTCGACGCGACCGACCCGTCCTTCAAAAATCAGAAGCAACAAGCTTGGACACAACCGGTTGGATGGGAAGGTAGCGAAGCGGACGAGTGATCAATCGAGAAATGCCCCGAGTGACACTCTGGCGACATGCAATCTCGTGGTTCAGGTAGTGAATGCGAGACGTATCGCTTCGCCGAGAAGGCAATAAATCACCACCACGGTAATGATCTTGGCTGAGGCAGCTTGAATCCAACGCAGACGCGGCTCCAACCGCGACTCAGCCTGCGTGGCGAGGTACTGGTAGCTTTCCAAAAGAGTTCCCGAAAGGTCAGCCGAACGCAGCGTCTGCCTCGTTTGTTCATCCAAATGTGTTGCCGTGTCAAACGCTTCAGACAAGGTGTAGCCGTCACCCAACCGATTCACCACCGCTTCGAGTTGATTGACAATCGCTTGATTACTGACCGTACGCGTAGCAACACGAATCATCGTATCCACGCGTTCACACTGCGATCTTTCCAAAAGAGTCATGACGCTGAAGAAGCGACAAGACGCGAGGTCGTGCTCTAACTCACCCACCCAAGGAAGCTTTAAACGAAATTCATCGAAGAACGGTCGGATGGGTGTCAACCAGAGAATGACAACCAACACAAAATACCAAGCAACCGACCCCGCAAAATCAATCAGCACCGCAATGCCATCGATCGGGCTACCGGCGGTCAAACGCAGCAACGCCCGCAACACTGCGCCAAATCCCATAATTCCGAGTGGATAAAGCCACAACTGTCGAAGCAGTTCAGTCAATGGTCGGATGAGACGACAGTGATTTGCAAGAAACAAGAACACGTCATCAACCTTTCCACAACGCTCCCCCGCCCGAACAGTTGGTAAATAGAAAGCGGGCAAGGCTGCCTGAGCGTCTTGAAGCGAATCGGCAATGGACTCACCCTGCTGCATTCGTTGTTTAGCATCTTGCCAGCGATCTCTCAGATAAGTTGAATCGATCGCCAACCGACACTTCTCAAAACTGTCAACCACGGGAAGGCCAACTCTTAAGCACTGGCCAAACTCGCGTGAAAAACTTGCAAGACTAAAAAGTGGCTGTGATCGGAAAATCTTCGGTAGCCAACATCGCACACGATGAATGGTTTCCCGCAGGATCCAGTAAGCAAACTGATGCTCTGGCAATCTCCTATTCATCAGATCACTGCGGCAACGAATCGGTCTTTGCTAATGCCTCGACGGCGACCGCTTGAAACTCGCCTCGCATTTCTGACCCATCGCTGTTGCCCATATTGGTTCGCTGAATCAACAAGATAAAGATGGTCTCCTCGACTGGATCCACCCAACCCTGAGTCCCGAAGGCCCCACCGTGCCCGTACGTCCCAGTGGAAAGCATTTTAGTGACTCCCTGAGGCTCCTTCACAATACACCAACCAAGTCCCCAAGTATTGCCAGGCGTGAATCCAGTCTCCAAGTCACCAATTTGCGGAGACACCATCATCTGCACGGATTGACTTGAAAGAACGCGTTGACCGCGAAACTCACCTCCGTTGAGAACCATTTGGTAGAACCGAAAAAGATCCTGAGCGGTTGAAACCAATCCGCCTGATGGATTCGGCCCATCCTCTTCGGTGAAGGTCGAAATACGATTACCCGCGACAGATAGCGTCCCCTCATTTTCCCCAGGCTTATAAATCACCGCCAAATTAGCGACGCCCTTGGCGTCGGGTCGAAATGTGGTTTTGCTCATTCCCAACGGTTGGAAGATTCGTTCCCGCAAAAAATCTTCAAATGGTTGCCCACTCACCACTTCGACAACCCGTCCCGCTACGCTGACCCCTGGGCTGTATTGCCATTTATCCCCCGGCTGAAAGCCGAGCGGCCGAGACGCAACCTCTGTCACATGATCTGCAAGTGAACCGCGAAAAACCTGATCGCCAACAATCCCAGAGGTGTGGGTTAACGCATCGCGAATGGTTAATTTCCGGCTCACCTCATCGCCACTTTTCAAACGAACATTACCGAACTCTGGCAGATATTTCTCGAGCGGGTCGTTAACATCCAACTTCCCTTGCTCATGCAAGATCATCACAGCGGTTGCCGTGATTGGCTTGGTCATTGATGCAATGGCAAAGCGAGTCCAACGCTGCATCTTTTTGTCTGACTCAATGTCCCGCAAGCCCACCGCACCAAAGTGAACCACCTTACCTCGATGAGCAACCAAAGTAACGGCTCCGGCGGCGCGTCCCTTGGCCACGTAGCGTTGCATCGCCTCATTGACGGAATCCATTACAGGGGGTGGCTGACGTTTGGGCTTTTCTACCGCTTGCGAATCACCACTCTGCGCGAGCACACTGCCACACACAGAAGTCAACAAAGTGAATGAAATTAAAGAGGGAAAAGCAAATCGAAACATGACAGCAGCCATTTGATTCAAGAAACCGGTTAAAGCCACGCTACTCCCAACGTGATACATCGGCGAAGCGAAAGATAGATTGAACTACACCGTTGTGGTCAATCATCTTGACCCGAAGATGATACCATCGCATCGACACTGTTGCAGCCAGCGATAATCAAAGCGGGGCGGGGAGATCACGCTTATTCAAGCAAGCCCAAGCCATCAAGTAAAAAATCGCCCCCAAGAACAATAGAATCAGAGGGTAAACCAAGGGTGGCAACGAGGCATCAGGGACCGGAACCGTCAAACTCCACGGTGCTCCGAAGCCCTGATCACCAACGAGTGAAGTCATTTTCTGGGGCTTGTAACAACTGAAGAACGTCAGTGACAAAAGCCACTCCAGTGACTCTGCGGCCTTACCCAGTCCAAACATCACAAGCTGTGTGACGTACACCGTTACCACCGCACCAACGGTACGCCAACGATACCGATCAATGGAACTGAAAAACGAAGCAAGTCCCAGTAAGAAAAAACCAAAGCTGAAAAGATGGAAAGTGGATGCAGCATAGGTGCGAACATCAACACGATCACTCAACGGCACGGTCACCTCGCTCGCCTCGCCGTTACTCAGTGGTATCTCCATATTCACCCAGGGTAATCGGAACGAGGGAACTGGAATCGACTCAGTGACCGATGTGAAATGAACGCCAGCCGTGACGCCCGCCCAGACCAGCAGACACAGACCAAGCAACCCCGCAACAGCGACGCCCGCATGAGAAACCAGCAAGGATGTGCGGCTAATCGGTTGAGCGAGGGTCATCTCTAAGGTGCCTCGTCCAAGTTCACCACTCACCACATCGCTTCCGCGTGAAATGCACCAGATAACCGTGCAAAAAATCACAATGGGTTCGTCGAATGTCATCCCCACTCGACCAGGGTAAGTGAACAAGGCATCGAAATCGATCGGCGCAAATTTCTCAAATTCCCTGAACTGCTCAAGGATCGTTTGAAATTGCCCCATGTCCAGCAAGCTCACGACCCATACCCTGACCCAAGCGAATGCAAACAGCGCCGCACCACAAGCGAAGAAAAGCAAAGACGATTGCCCAATATATTTTTTGATCAGGATTCGATGCAGCATCACTCAGCTTCTCCAAATGACAATGCTTCGCCGAAATGCACCGAATCATAAACCGCGCGCAGTCCGAGTGGTTCGATCCTCATCCTCCGCAGTGACAATTGCTGCAACCAGGGCAACCAGTGAGCGAGATCGCCAGCCACATCAATCCGATAACCATAGAGTGGCGGTTCACCTACGACTGGGCAGTGCGATTGCTCCGATTCCCGAGTGATCACGATTACTCGATCGCTATTCCCGCACAATCCAGCGTTCACCTCTGCATCCGTTGGGGGTTGGATCTCTCGCTGAGGTGAACTCCCCCAGACTCGATGCCTTTGCTGCAGGTCACTCATGTTCAATTCGAGTGCCAGCTTTCCATTCCGAAGAAAAGCAACGCGATCACAGGTTTGCTCAATTTCGCTAAGCACATGTGAAGAAAAGATCACTGTTCTCCCCGCTTTGCGCGCTTCAAGAACCAGATCCAAGACAATCGCTCGGATCGTGGGATCTAAATTCGCGGTTGGTTCATCCAAAATCAGCAACGGAGTTGACAAAGAAAGAACCACCGAAAGAGCCAGTTTTTGTCGCATTCCCGTCGACATGAAGGCCACGTGCCTTCTCTGATTTAACTCAAGCCTGTCCGCGATTTCCTGACTGCGTTCAAAGTTCCCCGCGGGGTGCATCTCCGCGAAGAAACGAAGAACCCCCACGCCTCGCATGTGCCTCGGTAGACGAGCATCACCCGGTAAGTAGGCGACCTGCTCCCTGAGCATCACACCATTGACTTGCGGATCGTAGCCACAAACCGTTGCGGACCCAGTGGTCGGCTTGAGAAAGCCGAGAAGAGACCGGATCAGCGTGGTTTTACCCGCACCATTAGGGCCTAATAGACCGAAGACAGAGCCTTGCCGTACGTCAAGATTACAGTCAGCAAGTGCGAAAAAGTCACCGTATCGCTTGGTTAGGCTCCGAACAGAAACCAGCGGTGGATCACTCTGATCTGGCCCAATGCTTTGGTTGAAAGGGCGCGGATCGGACATGCTGGCATCTGCATTCACGCTATTCGATCCTTGCTGCGGAGACAATCTTTGATCGACTGAGGTTGTGGTCATGATGATGTCAGGGCTGTTCGGCAGTCGACTGGTGAACCGAGTGATACGCTCACCTGAGCAGTATTAACAACAGTCAATTCGCTCGCCACGGCCACCAGTAACTTCTACCGCCTGCGGGACGTCACCAGAGAGTATTAATTTAGAAAGATCCCGCAAGGACCCGTTTTTCCACTCGCAGCAAACGGGGCAATCCACCAAAATTTCGTCCGCGACGGCGCAAACAGTCTCTCTCTTCAGCAGTGAATGCCTTCATGAGCCAGTCACCTCCCACTAGTTTAACCCCACTCGACGAACCCTCGGATAGCCTCCCCAAAGGTTTCCGCTTCGCAGGCACTGCTTGTGGTTTAAAAGCCAGCGGTAAAAAAGACATTTCCCTCATCGTCACCGACCGCCCCGTGGTTGCCGCAGGAGTCTACACACGAAACCAAATTGTTGCCGCTCCGGTAGTCAACAGTCGATCCAAAACACCTTCTTGTTCGATTCGAGCTGTGGTGACCAACAGCGGTAACGCCAACGCGTGCACCGGACAGCAAGGGATCGAGAATGCTCAAGCAATGTGCGAGCATCTTGCTGGCTTCATTGGCTGTGACCCTGAGCATGTACTGGTGATGAGCACCGGAGTGATTGGCGTACAACTTTCGATGGATCAGGTAAAAAACGGTATCGAAAAAGCCTACAAGGTATTGGCAGCCTCGACCGAGAACTTCCTCGAAGCAGCGGACGCGATCTGTACCACCGACCAATCTCTCAAAGTGGTCACTCGTGCCATCACGTTGGAAGGCCAAACCGTGAAGGTCGCAGGGATGGCAAAGGGAGCAGGAATGATTGCTCCAAATATGGCGACCATGCTTGCGGTCATCACAACCGATGCCACCCTTGATCATCAGCAGGCTCAGACAATGCTCAAGACGGCTTGCAACGAAAGCTTCAATCGAATCAGTGTTGACGGACACACCAGCACAAACGACACCGTGCTTCTTTTAGCAAGCGGTGAAGCAGGTCCTGAACTCAGCGTCGAAGCACAGACACAACTGCAGCAAGAACTCAATCAGCTACTGAACGAACTCGCGAAACAAATTGTTCTCGATGGCGAGGGCGCCAAGCACATCATGGCGATTCAAGTGTGTGGAGCCGAACATGACGATGACGCCTTTATCATTGCCAAGACCGTTGCCGCCAGCCCACTCGTAAAAACAGCAATCACGGGAGGCGATCCTAATTGGGGACGCATCGTTTCCGCAGCAGGTTATGCGGATGCTCACATCTCACCCGAAGAAACCTGTTTAGAAATCTGCGGAGAAACCATCTACGAGAACGGAACACCCGTCGCGTTCGATGCGGCACGCCTTAGCGAGACGATGAAATCGAACCGAGAAGTTCCGATCGTGTTGAAAGTCGGGCGAGGTGAAGGAACGGCCAAATACTGGTCGAGTGACTTGACGACCGCATACGTTGAATTCAATTCTGAATACACGACGTGATTCGTCCCGCGCTAAAGAGCGTTCCAGAGTTAACGATCTTTATCGAGTCGTTTCAGCATCTCTAATTTCATCGAAGCAATGATCTTGGGATGCTCGTCAGCCACGTTGACCGTCTCACCTAATGGCGAATGGTGATCATATAACTCAACTTCTCCGTCGCGATGCAAAATCAAACGAAAACGATCATCGCGTATGGTTTGAGCACGATTGCTATAAGAGACCGCTACACCATCTGTGTCGGCCGGATCGAGTAGAGCACCGGATAAACTCGGAGCGGTTAAATGCTTTGGAGTGGGAATCCCGCTCAACTCGCAAAGTGTCGGATAAAGAGATCTCGTCTCGACGATCGCATCGGTAGCAGTTCCCCGCTGAGGTAAACCATCAGCAACGATAATCAATGGTGAATGCAGTGATTCTTCAAAGAGTGCGTGCTTGCCCCAAATCGCATGTTCACCAAGATGCCAACCGTGATCACCCCAAAGAACAACGACGGTGTCTTCGAGTAATTTCTTTGCAGCGATGCGGTCCATGATCCGCCCGACCTGTGCATCCGCGTAACTAACACAGGCGGCATAATGTCGCCGCACCTCGTCTGCAAACTCTTGATCCTCGTTCGGGTTCTTCCCCCAGCGGTTGTACTTCATGAATTCGCCAGAACCGTGCCATGTCGTTTTCCCTGCGGGACGCTCAGGATGCGGAATTGCAGGTAGTTCAATTCCCTCGTAGGACTTCATGTAGCGAGCAGGTGCGCCGAACGGAAGATGCGGGCGCAAGATACCGACCGCCAAAAAGAAAGGGGAGCCGGAATTACTTGAGAGCAGATCAAGCTGACGTAACGCTTCATCAACCGTCAATCCGTCGGGATATATTTCATCTCCACCCTCGACTGACTGGAAAACATCCATCTCCCCAGCTTTGACTCGGATCTCGCCATGAGCTAAGCCATGCATAGCGCCGCGTGGGTGCTTCCAAGCACCGGATGGATGAAGATGCCTCGTCCATGCGTTGGGCATTTCAATCTGCTGATCATCGTCCCAATCAGGGCCACCTCGACCACCAGGATGGTGCGAAACCTTGCCGACCGAGACCGTGGCGTAGCCATGCTCACGGAACCAAGCGGGCATACTCGGTGGAACACCATTCGCAGCCTGTCTTCGGGCCCGAGCAAACAGAGCATCATTGCCCGCCGAGCCATATTGACCGGTCAACAGTGTGTAGCGAGACGCTCCACAAGTAGGAGCCTGAACGAAGTGCCTTCGGAACAACCGCCCTTTCTCCGCCAATCGATCAATATTCGGCGAGTGAATGTAATCCTTACCAAAGCAAGCAAGTTCAGGTCGGAGATCATCGATGCAAAGTAACAGAATGTTTTTTGGGCTTTCATTACCTCGCACATTTTTAGCCGATTGCTTCGCAGTTTGAACCTCAGCTTGAGCGATGGACTGAGCGTCAACCGCATTCGGTGTCAACAAATGCTCGGCACAGAATAACAACAGCACGATCAGCGAGCCGCAAGGTTGAAACGACATATCAATCCCCATCACATTCCGAACAGCGCAAACACACCTCGCCCACAGAAAGTGAGACTATCTACTAGCCCACCATTTCAGGAGTAAGCTTAACAGTTTGCTTGTAGAACCGCATCCAAGGCAAAAAGATCGCACTTGGAAAGACCAACCAAGAGAGATCAATCGACGTTTTCGAAATCGTCAAAGTCGTCTAGGTCGTCATCGAGATCATCGTCAGCTTCATCTTCATCGGAGCCGCTCAAACCGAATTCAGCGCTAATTTCGTCCTCGATTTCGATCTCGTAGTCGTCTTCCTGTTCCTCTTCGAAGTCATCGTCAAAATCGTCATCAAAATCGTCTTCATCGATGTCGTCAAAACTATCTAGTTCCTCGTCGTCATCCAGACCATCTTGGAACCCGCCGCCATCGTCGCCGTCGGAGTCGCCATCGTCATCACTGAACTCATCGTCGTCGTCATCGTCGTCGTCGTCGTCGTCGTCGTCATCTTCGTCGTCCATCGCTTGAGGCGACAGAAGCCGATCATCCTGATCCTCAGGAATCACATGCCCCGGTGAAAAGGTCGCCGGTGCAAGAATCGGATCACTTGAAACAAGACTGGTAACAAGGGAGGTCACTGACATGGAGAACGATCAAAGTAGATAGAGACACAGGAAGGCTGGCAATCAAAGTCGCGGATCATCACCGCCTACTGAAGATTCCAACCGAGACAAACAAATCTCACAGCGTTTTAGCTGCGAAGGATACACTCAATCAATCGGCATTCCGACCCCGGAGATCATAAAATCACCCACCGACGTTCTGAGGGAAGACGCAATCCGTACACTTCGTCCACCCGCTACAGCATACTTTCCACTGCCAAATACCAAAACAATACCATTGCAAACAAACTGGAAAAGATGGGCAAGTGGGCAGATATAGAGAAAAATAAATCGTGGTGAATCTACCGCCCCGCACGAGGCAAGGGAGCAAAAAAGACCGCTCTAGCCCCAAATCGACTCATTTTGGTATGCACGGAACTTAGCACAGGGTGTTCATTTCAGAGAACGCCCCCGCCAAACCTACTCCCGCACTGGCGCCTCCTACAAAACGGCGATTGCCTACTGATCAGAAACGGCGGTCACTGTTCCTCAAGAAGCCAACAATGAAATTCAACCATACAAACCGTTTTCTTAGTTTTGCTCTTCTCTTGGTCGCGTCCGTCGGATGCGCAAGTCAGTACGGACACATTCTCGCGGACAACGATGCCGATCTCGTTGGTAGCCACTCTGCCGGAGCCGCGACATGGAATCCACTGGTGGATCAGGCGGTCACTAAATTGCTCAGCCGCTGTCCATCACCGATCAAAACCGTTCACTTCACTGACGATTCATCTTCCTCTCACGATAGCGAGAGTATCGGCTCCGCGTTGGCAGACGGGACCGCGACCGTTTGCTTCATCGGTGTCGAGAACAAGAGTGCGGAAGAAATTGGTGATTTCAAAGACCAACTTTATGAGCGAATCGACATGCGGGTGAATGATACGGAGGCGTTTCGAGGGATCAGTCGACGTCTGGTTGACGCTGCCCTTCTGGAAACTCGCCTACGTCCCGACTCTCTCTTCCTTCCCGCTAATCGAGATCTTTTCGCGGCAGCGCTCGGACGACAGGGCACACCTGTTGACTACCTCCTCTATGCGACCATCACGAGCGGGACAACCGATCGAAATCAAACCAGTCAGCGGAATTACCTGCTGACACTTGAACTGGTCAACCTGAGCTCTGGTGATGCAATTAAGGAATCCGCAGAGATTCGCAAAGGTTACAGCAAGAATGCAGCAGCCAAATGGTGGCACTTTGGAATGATCAACGGCAATTAGTCCCTTGCCAAAGAAGGATCAATGATTCGTTCGAAGAGTCGTAGCCGAGACCAAAACCGGAGTCGATCTCACTGTTGGGTGATGCGAACCATCACCTTGCTGTTGCTTCTCGGTGTCATCGGAAACGTGGGATGTAGCACACCGTTTAAACAACTTCACTCCGCTCGGGATCTTTTCACGCATGGCCAACTAGAAGCGTCACGAGCGGCGTTGGAAAAGGTCAAAGAAAAATCACCTCGCTATTCAGATCCAGCCGAATTGGATCTCGCCATCATAGAACTCGCATCGGGCGAACCCGAGAACGCCGAGAGGCGACTTCGAAACCTGCGAGACAAATTTGATCGCGTCCCAAAACTAGAAACGGCCAAGGAAATCATCTCGATGGCATCGGACGATACGGCGTTAACCTATCGTCCATGGGGTTATGAAGAAGTTTTAATTCGATCCATGCTTTCGGTTTGCTCGCTCGCCCATGACCAACTTGATGCTGAAAGCTACACCCTGCAGGCAATGGCCAAACAATCTCAACTCGCTAGTGAGTCTGAGGAGCGAGGCCTGCTGAAGGCCAACAAGATTTACCAGCCGATCGCCTTTGCCCCCTACCTTCGCGGCATCCTTCGTGAGGCTACCCATCGCAACTACGACGACGCGGCTCGAGCTTACCAACTGGTGAGTGAAGTGGAACCGAGTTTTTCACCGATTGGAAGTGATATTAAAAGGGTGAGTTTTGGGAGTCACAGTGAGCCCGAACACGGAGTGGTTTATGTGATCGCTTTCACGGGGCGAGGCCCTATCCTCGAAGAAACAGATGCTCCCACCACCACGGCCGCCATGCAGATTGCTTCGGTGATTCTGCAAGAGATGGAGGCTGAATATGATGATGAAGGAAACAAAAAAACCATTAGCTTACCCAACTTGGCAACGGTCAAAGTTCCGGAGGTGAAACTTCCGCCGAGCAACGTGGCAAGGATTGGAGTGGAGGTGGATGGACGCCCCGTGGGTGCCACCGAAACACTCACCGACATCGAACAACTCGCGACGCGACAACTTGAAGCTGAAATGCCGTGGACAATCGCGAGGGCGGTAGTGCGGCGGGCCACAAAAGAGATCACTGTCGCCAAAACGAGTCAGAGCCTCGGACTAGAAGGAATCCAAGGGTCGTTGTTTCGATTTGCGGCATCGAGCATTTGGAGCGGAATGGAACATGCCGATACCCGATGTTGGAGCCTCTTGCCGCGTGAGATTCAAGTGCTGCGTCTAGAGTTACCTGTCGGATCCCATGAACTGGAACTCTCCACTCTCGGCTGGTCAGACGAGGTCTATCGCACAAGCAGACCAATTCACGTCAATGTGACAAACGGGAAGAATCATTACGTCGTTGCAATCGCTCCAGACGAGCATCTCTACACCATTGCTTCGACAGATTCGTGAGTCGAAGAAACCAGAATGCTTAGATTAGAGAGGCTGTGAGCATGAATTCAGCGAACGCTTCGAACAGAGGCTACATCTAGAAATTTACAGACTTGGTTCGGCGGTATTCAATCGGCGAAATACCATGCCAACGCTTGAAAACGTTGCTAAAAGATGAAGGTGACTCATAGCCAACCAAAAAGGCGATCTCACCTATTTCAACGTCACTATCACGTAGCAGCCGTCGAGATTTGCCCATTCGTATTTCGGTCAAGTATTGCAGTGGAGGCACTCCAACGAGTCGCCGAAACCGATCAGAAAAGGCAGACTTCGAAACTTTTCCCAAACGTGCCATCTGTGGCACAGTCCAAGGCGACTCAGGCTTCTCAACCATCACTCGCAAGACAGGCCCTATCACCGCATCGGTAGCGGCTCGCATCATTCGGAAAACGCCGCTGTTACTATCGGAGGACTCGGCTGCGCGACTCTCCAATGCAGAAGCCACAGTTTGCAAAAGGATCAATTCACTGAGCCGGCGAACCACCACGCTCCACCCCACAGGTCGGTCACGACGAGCCGACTGAATCATTGCCAACATTGGCTGACATAAACTCAACGTTGGCTCTCGATCCTGGACGAGCCGGACCATATCAGGCAAACCGATATCGAGCGGATTCGCGCTCACATCGGTGATCTCAAATTGGCCATAGAGAATCTCTGTTCGATGAACGTCCGCCGTGAGCTCCCCCACGGGATCAATCGCCGATGCAATCTCTGAATCGCCGGCTGCCGTCGCAGATGGAGGCAAAAGCACCGGAGGCGGAACCGTTGTTGGCTCAGCGATCGCTAAGTCGATCGGAACCGACCTCACTTCTGGAGATGAACAGATTCGATGCGAAAAACCGCGAGTGACTACCAAGTGATCGCCCGCGCGGAGGTGAACTGCTGGTAACTCGGATTCCGAGGGGACCAGCCACGCCTCTCCCTTCAAAATCACGTAGAGACAGCCACGCTTAGAGGGAACCTCGAAACTCCAAGTCCTCTCTAGATTAAGCTCTGTAGCGGTCCAATTCGGAAAATAAGCTCCTTGCAAGAGCGTCGAAACGGGATCCAGCGGCACAACCGCAACGGATTCAGAAACAGGTTCAGCGTTTGCGACGTTCAATAGGGTTCCCTCACCTTCGAATCAAGTCAGTGTTACACACGCCATAGCTACGTCAGCCATTTCTCATCCGTTTTCAACCCAGAAGCTACACGCAGGTTTCGCGTGAGAATCTGGCTTTTCAGAAAAATCCGCCGCTAGCATCATCGGCCCGCATCGGACGGCGTCGAATGGTGAAAAAACTTGGATAAATCCTCAAAGAACTTTATCGGGGTCGCGGTGACTTAAAGGGAGTCGATTTCGATTTACCCCACACTCAACACACCCAGAAAATTGCTATCTCCCCTCCAAAACTCAGTTCATTACCTGGCGTTTAACGCTCCCGTCACAGAAGGCACCGAATCATGACGACCCTTGTACTTCTAGTGACCCTTAGTTTTCTCGCCGCTCAAAGCACTGTTGCGTGGGAACTTCATTCCGATCCTGGTATCGAACGAGCGTCAAGTGAGGCATGCAGCGGGGAAGTTGAAATCCTGTCTACGTCTCCCTGCCAGACTGGTTACCTCTTCATCAATCGGACCTACATCCAGCCACCCTACCAAATCGAACTGCACACCAATCAACTGTCGATTAATGGTGAGTCGATCCAACTTGGGTCACTTAACCTGCACGACTTTGTTGACGACCCTAATCAGTGTGAATCAACAAAGCGGGAGACGCACAGTGTTGAGGAATCGGAGGTTTTGCATTCGGGTCGACAAGCCGCCCAAGGGACAATTCTTGTCGCATTCACACCTTCAAGAGAAAGGTGGTTTGAGCAGGAATCACCCTCCACTAATGCGGACCAGAACGAAGAACTACATCGCTCCGTTTCGACAAAATTAACCGATGCAATCCAAGCGACACTTCGAATGGGAGGTATCACAATCCTGGCAGATGAGCAGGCGCCGTTATTCCTCGATCACTCTTACGGTTTGTACGAGTTCCTCGCAGCAATTACTGAAAGTTCAAACACATCACCCCAACTAGCGTCTCTCGTCGCCCCGCCAAAAGAATTGACTCAGGACAGTGAAAAACTAGCGTGGCAATCGTTTTTCCAATCCCAACCACACGACCCAATCCTACGCGGACGGGCCTTAGCAGACTTCTCTGAGATCAACTCGGCCGATGCCTTAGGCAATCAGATTTGCACAGCAAATCTTCTCTCTGCTTTCCTCGGGTATCCACTCACCCTATTGGCAATGATTTTGGTTGTCGTCGCATTCGGTCACTTGATCAACAACAAGCCACAACTCGATCCATCTCTCTCGCCACCAGAGATTCGACGGGTCATCGTGAAATCCCTCGTCATCATTGCCCTGCTATCGATGATCGATCTGACTTGGACCATCATGGCACACGCGTCGGGAACGATGCGGGAGATGAACCCTCTGGGAGTTAGCTTGATCGGAAACCCCGTCCACCTGATCCTATTCAAGATTGGCGTGGTGAGTCTATCGATTGGCTTACTTTACAGCCAACATCACCGCCCCAATGCTCAAGCGGCTACTTGGTGGAGTTGCCTCACACTGACGCTACTCACGGCTCGATGGCTAACCTTCCAATCCATGTTTCTTTAAGAAAACAATTTGCCGATCGGCCGACCTTGGTCAGTGATTGGCACCGGTCGGTCTCCGTCGTACAGGTTTTTCGCATGATCAACCTGCAGAGCACAGCAAACCGTGGCGAAAAAATCAGGAATGGAAACGGGGTCTGAAACAATCTTCTTGGAAAGTTCATCCGTGACTCCATAAGCCCCGAGATGGTTTAGCCCTCCTCCTGCAAGTACGCTCGAGAAAGCCGAGCCTTGATGCCCTCGACCGCCTCCACTGTCAAACTCTGGTGGTCGCCCAAATTCCGTGGTGATCATGATCAGGGTCTTATCAAGGAGCCCCTTCTCATCAAGATCATCCATCAGTGTTCCAACCGCTGAATCCAATTCACGAATTAGCTGATGCTGATCAACAATGCCGGAATTATGCACGTCCCACCCCGCTCCGTTGAGGAAGTTCAGATTGTGGGACACTTCGATAAAACGCACGCCGCGCTCGATCAATCGACGGCTCAACAAACAACGCTGACCGAACTCACCACCGTATCGATTACGGAGATCGTCTGGTTCATTATTGATTTGGAAAACACGATTGAACTCGGGGCCGCTCAGATTGAGTGACTGCTCAATCGCTTCTTGGTACTGTCGAACGGATTCACTAACACCACTGCCGTCGCGATGCAGTCCACCGAGCAAAGCCTCACGCCGTGCCTGCCTAGCCGAACTGATTCCATCGGGCCTAGAAAGTCCCATGGGGCCTCTACTGGTGTCGGTCAAGTAAAGGTAGCCATGCTTGGCACCGAGAAACCCGGGGCCGCGAGTGATATTGGGATAGCCGATCAAAACGTACGGTGGGACCTTGTCATCCAAGGCTCCCCGCTCATGGCTGATCAACGATCCGATTGAAGGATACGTCACTGTGCCGCTGATCGATCGTCCTGTGTGCATGCGATTGGTCGCTGCGGCATGCTCATCGATCACATCGTGATTGGTGGTTCGGACAGCGGTGATCCGTTCCATTCTTTCGGACAACAGCGGAAGGTGCTCACACAGTTGCACCCCAGCAACCGCCGTATCGATTGAATCGTAATACGAGCCCGGTTTTTTCGCCTTCGGGTCTCCTTTCGCTTTGGGATCGAACGTATCGATCTGCCCCATCCCTCCACCGAGCCAAATCGAAACAACGTGCTCGGCTTTGCCCTTTGACAAAACATCTGAAACACTTTCGTTGGCAATCGCATCTAAGCTGAGCAACGAGGCCGCCGCTGCCCCCGAAGAAGCGAGCATCTGACGGCGGTTGTATTTTTCCTGAGAAATCATTCCGGAAACCTTACTAATACACGGCGTATTTTAACTCAACTGGATACCGAAGCCTCGTTATCCGGCTAGCTCTATCCTAATCACTCCGAGGTCTTAACCACCATAGTCGCTCAAACCAACCAAGTCACCATCAAGGCATCCAAACAAACTCACGATGGTTGACCAAACTCCAAACCACATCCTCATAAGCCTCCCTCCACGTTGCTGCCAGGCGAGGATCCGACGGGGGACCGGCAAGAACATGCTGCTGCAGTTCCAATTGAACCTCGTTGGCCTCGGGGACAAGGTGATTGGTCCAAGTGATCTGGGGGAACCTTTTTTGTGATTCAGGCATCGCCTGATCAGTCCCCCAATCCGTCAGTCGATCCTCGAATCCAATCGCCAAAACAGGACGCAACGTCTCGCGTTCAGCATCCGTTGGAAAACGACTTAAAAACCGCAAAAACAATCGATTAAGGAGCGCATCGGCAGATGTCGCATCGATCGCGATCTGGGCAAGTTGACTCCCCACCGCCGCACGCGTCAACGAGACGCTGAGCGTTCCGTTGGAAAGGATGCCGGGTTGCAACACGTTGGGCGAGGTGTCGCGAAGTGGAATCGGTTTTTGTCTTGAACCAGTCCAACCAAACGCTTCCAAAACGTCGACGACCGGTTGAGCTTGAGGCAGGGACAAACTGGGGCGATCACGCTCGTTATTCAAACTCGCAAACTCCCAAGCACGCTGCGGTCTGCCAAGCGTTAGACGTCGATTCATTGGATGCACACCATCATGGACAAACGTTAGCTCACCTGCTTGCATCTCCCTTCCGGTCGCCTCAAAAAGAGAATCCACCACCTGCTCGGCAAGCATTCGTCTTCGATCCGGAGCATGAAAAAGACGCATCTCCGGAGCGACCCCGAAATTCAGGCCCGTCGCTTGCTTTTGATAGAGATCTGAATTCAAAATCAATCTGAGGATATGCTTCACATCGTACTCATGCTCCACCAGTTCCACCGCCAACCAGTCAAGTAGTTCAGGATGACTTGAAGTGTTGCCTTCCCAATCATGAAGCGGCTCGACGAGGCCAGCTCCAATCAAGCGACTCCACAAATGGTTGACCGCGACGCGAGGGAATCTCGAATTGTTTGGCGAAGTGATCAACGCTGCCAATCGCTCTCGAGAGTCTTCGGGTTGGAGAACAAGTTCATGTAACGTGATATCGTCCACGACTCCCGTCTCATCCTCAAACGGCCAAGCTTCTTCGACTGCTTTCCCGAGTGGTAACGTGACTCGTATCAAAGATTCACGCGTTTGCTTCTCAAAAAATTCATCCGGCACACGACTCGACTTTGGCGGCGTCGCCGGTTCACGCTGCAACATTGCTGCAAGTGAAAATAAATCTTCTTGCGTTGTGCTGTGGTAGGGCGAATCGTGGCATCGAGCACACTGCATCTCAATACCTAGGAAAGTGGAGGCGAGGATGTGCCCTTTCTCGGCCATCGGCGCATCATTATTACCAGCTAAACCAAACCCAGCACTTCCACCGTCATGAGTGCTGCCACGCATCATGATCAACTCAGTCACCATGCGATCCAACGGCTTATCGTCTCGAATCGCATCATGCAGGAACCATCGAAACGGCCCAGTACTATTGAGTGACGCATTGAGCAGCGTTGGGTTCTCAGCGAGAAGATCCATCCAAAAACTCACCCAGTGCGAGGCAAATCCATCCTCTTGAAGAAGCTCATCGATCACTCTCGAACGCTTGTCTGCTCGAGTATCCTTCATGAATGCAGTGATTATTTCTTCCCTTGGTGGAAGGCCAATGACGTCCAAGTAAACTCGCCGCAAAAATGCGGCATCCGCCACAAGCGGCACGGTCTTGTCCAGTCCAGCCGGTGCGGGAGGTGACGGCCAGTTCGCACCACCTTGAATCCATGATTGCAAAACTGCAATTTGAGTTTCGCTGAGATGCTCCTCGCCAGGCGGCATATCGCCCTCGATGACGCGTTGCATTAAGACGCTAGCCTCAGGGTCCCCTGGCACCACTGCTGGCTCACCAGAATCACCTTCCATGAGAAGAAGATCTCGCTGATGAAGGCTCAGACCGCCTTGAGCCTTTTCACTGTGACAGCGAAAACAATGTTCCCTTAGAATCGGCAGCACATCCATGTGAAACCGACTCGATTGCTCCGTATCGATCTGCTTTGCATCGAATAGGACTCGATCGATCTTCTGTTGCACCCACTGGTCAATGCCTGCGGGCAGACGACTTCCCTCACCATGTTCACGGTACCAATCACCCGCCTGTGCACGACGTAAATCGCTGGCAACCTGACCAGCCTTGAGATGACGTTGAGCCCAGAATTCATTTTGGCTTGAAGCCGCTGAGCGACGACTGGCGTCATCGATCGCGACCAACTCGTTCTCGATTCTCTGCAGAACGGGCTGAATCATCTGGTCAGTTAGCAAGACTTCGCTGCCATCATTTCCCGCCTGCGTCAGCTCAGGTGTAATGCGACCCGATGGTAAAACCACAGCGTAGTCCGACCCACCCTCGCGTTGCCACGCAACGGTCAACTCCGTCGTCTCACTGCGCAACTTAGCCCCGCCGATAATCATCTCGAGAACGACACGTGATGTGACCTTCGTATCACTTGCTGCCGCCGAAGTAATCGCACTCGATGGCTCGTCGCTTGTAACCACCTTGGTCCCGACGACTTCTTCTTGAGAGAACCCCATCGGGCGACCTCCCGACATCGGAGGATCTGGAATCGGATCGATCGATTCCAAATTGGTCGCTTTGCGATACTTCCCCTTTGTGCTGGCGATTAACTCACCATCGATCCACAATCGGCCTAACCCGCGCCCGCGCAGCAAGAATTGATGTATCCCTAACGGCAGGTCAACATCTGCCGCCATCCGCAATAGAACTGGAGTCTTCCAGCCTTGGCGAATGCCCCAATCATCAAACCTAGCCGGTAGCCGCGGAAGCAAGAACTCCGATCCATACCAAACCGTATGCTCCTCGGGTTCCTCCTCGCCTTGGTTTAACCAGCGTTTGGAGTCTGGCCAACCCTCCGAGATACTCAATCTCACAAACCCCGATCGAAGCTCACCCATCTCAGGCATCTCGGCAGGTACAGGCCCCCACGCAATCCGCCCGCCTGTTCGGTTGAAGCGAGCGGCAAGTACATCATCAGTTAGGATTTCCCGATGAATTGCGAGACGATCTATCGAACCTCGAAACTGATTTGATTTGCCTCCGTGAACCGCCGACCCGACCGCGATGGCATCATTGTCCACCACCGGAGGCTCTTCGGTGGCTCCCCCCATGTCCCACACTCCATCACATGGCAAGCCATCGATCCAACCGCGAATGGACTTGGAGTCACCAAAGCGATAGCTGATCGCAATGTGGTGCCAGCCTGTTGTCGCGCCAAACCCCTCATCAGACGTCCATCGATGCCAGTGCTTGCCATCGGAACGGAGTTCGGTCGCAAACAAAAAACTCAGCTGAGCGAGTCCGCCGTTGGAGACAATTCGCAACGCCCAGTTCTGATTGTCTTTCTCGAAACCATCTCGGTTACTGCGACCTTTACCAATCACGTACATCAACTCGCCCTGCCGAACTTTACCGAGCTCAACCCACGCCTCGATCGTGATTTCGTCGCCGTTGGAGAAATCAAAGAAGCTTTGATCACCCGGGTCGTCCTGTACCAGGTAGCCCTCCCCGCTGAAACGAAAGGCGACATTATCCTTGGGCATCTCGGGAAACTCTGGTGCGCGAGGTCCTACCTCATTTTTGACTACACTCCCTTTCACCTCCCACGCCGACGAATCTTGGGCATCAAAATCCCACACCCTTGCTGTCTCAGCTGCCCAACCATTCGACGAACCCACCGTAGCCAAGCAACATAACAACAGGATGAATCGATAGACGGCCGATTGGACCAGACGTCTCGCCGAACTAAATTGAGAAGAAATCAATATCGCCACGCAGCGATCATTCGCTCCCTTGATAGGCAGGATTGAGTACAGGGATTTCGCGGAAGCAATGGATCGCATAGGAGGAGGCAATGACAAACGAAATCAAGTTTGATTGTGACGGAGGATCGAAGCAGTGATCGACCACCTAGCTTGGTAGATTATCTCAGATCGTCAGGTGGCTTGCAGCAGAAAAACAACGATCAATTCGAACTGCATCTGACTTTTAGGCTCGCTCAACCGCTAAAAGACGTTAAATCCGGTTGAGCGGCAATTGCAATGTCGACCGACATGCCTCGGATGAAAAGCGGATTAAAGGGATCACGACTCTTTTTCGCTACTGTCAATCACTACTTGGTGGCGGAACTTCGGCTCGCTGAGAGTGAGGGTGGCATTTTTCTTTCCACCGAAATCTCACCGCGAATCCCACGTGAAGCCTCTCCCACGATACGAAGGTAATGATCGCTCGGGGTCTCGGAAAGCGAAAGGAACTTCTCCGTTTCCGAGATCGGTGGATTACGATCGCATTTAAAGATAGCCGTCCCCTCATCGACCTCATCAAACATGGCAATGTAAAGCATCCTACATCCTGCACGATTCGCTCCGTAGACTTGCGACCACAAGAAATCACCGCCACGCCGAGGAATCATATCGAGATCACCACCTTTGAGCTGATGCCAACTGAACCCTGGAAAGGCCACTGGCAAAAAGTCCACTTTACGACTTTCGCACCACTTCAAATCGTTCTCCCAAACCTCCGCCGCATGCCTCAACGCCTGATCAGGTGTTTGATAACGCCCAATGGACCAAGGTGAAATCACATCGACCTGTTGCGCGATCTCTCGCAACAACGGATCCTCCGTAGCATCTCGTTTGCCTTCACGCCACCAAGAGGGAACGCCGATCATGACGCAACAACCCTCTGCCTTGAGAGACTTGACGAGCTGCAGACATTCCTGCAGCGTGTAACGGCGCCCGTCGTTGAATCCAATGCCCCACACTGCGACCAATGGCTTACCCCGATGGTGCAAATAACTTTTATCTTGTTGCAACCCTTGTTCTTTTAATTGCCTCCAGTCATCAAGCACACGTTTTGTCTGCCCCCCACGAAGACCGCTTAAATCATACATCACCGAGAAAACACGCCCACGAAGCGACGCCTGTGATCTGACATGACTTAACACCTGATCTTTGTGCTGTTGCAGACGCCCGCGGTCGAGACCATTTGCAAAACGCTGAAGAAACACTCCATCGATCCCATATTCTTGCATCCAGCGAAAGTGCATGGCAACGACTTCTGGGTCAGCACTACTAAAGACTTCCCCAGCTCGCCCATCGGCATGATGGAACCCCGTTGGATAGCGACTATCCATTGGTAACTCGGAGACATCCGGCCAGAGATCAACCGTTGCATTCCCAGGCCCCATTTTCCTGCGGCCATCCCTCGCCCAGTGTGTCCACCCGAGATTGGATCTATCACCCTCACAGTTGAACCAACCCTGATAGCCGCACATCACCTTCCCGAGAAGCGTGGTGGCATCAATCCTTTCTGTTGATCCTTCGACCGAGAGAGGATCGTCGTTTCCAACGACACGGTCCTGTGCCGATGCAAACTCGCCAATCACCACCCAAGTCATTAACAAAATCACAAACAAAAGCCGCTTCCGTGACCCGTCATGAATCATCCAACAAACCGCCAATCGCGAGTCCAAAGCACCCAAGCTATTGTCCTTATTCATGATTCAATCAAGCTTCCTTCCGGTATCATTCGGCCAAGCCATGACGACACTGCCTGCATCATTCTTAAGCTCAATTCTTTCAATCATCACGGTTCCCTTTCCCCTTGATGGATCAAAACGGAAAGAAACAATCGGGGATTCGGCAACAAAGGTAAACCGGTAATCATGTTTCTCGCCATCGTGCCGAATATCAAAAACCACACTGCGATCTTTGAGATAGATCGGCAAACGATTCGCTTCTTGCCAAAACCACTGAGCGTTACCCGAGGACTCTGCGCGCATCGAGAGTTGAAGCGAGTATCGGCCGGCTGGCAAATGACTTGGAAGAGCATAGGAAATGTGGGGATCTTTCCCAAGTGATGCCAGTTGCAATCGCTTGCCCGAATCCTCAAGACGAACCTGATGATCGGGTCGCCAACCAAGCACGGGAGGGAACATTGAATCTGGTCGAGCGTCTCGACTGCTCGGCTTTCGTGCTGCTCCTGATTTTCGTGACGCGACTGGAATACCTTCCAATTCAGGACGATAGCTTGATGCATCAAACTGAGTGTTTCTCAGAGGCGTTACTGCGCCAGTCTCTTTAAGGAAGGCTTCAATCTTTTGATCCAATCGACGAACGTGATCGGGATGCAGTGCAGCCAAGTCACGCTCCTCACCCTGATCTTTCGCGAGATGGAACAGTTTCCAACGATGATTTCCGTTCACGCCCGCGTGGAACAAACGGATCAATTTCCAATCACCCTCATGAACGCTCACCGCGGGCGGCAGCCAATCAGGCACTCGAGTCTGATGAGGGAAATAGGTAAAGATGGCGCGATCACCTAAACTACCACCAAGCAATACCGGTAAGAGGCTTTGACCATCGCAGGGCTGTTCCTTCGAAAGTGAAACTTTCGTCGCTTCCAAAATGGTTGGATAGAAGTCGGCACTCTGAATCAATTCGTCTGAAACACTTTTCGGCACAACCTTTCCGGGCCACGCTACAACACACGGTCCGCGGATACCGCCTTCAAAAATCGTGGCCTTACCACCACGCAGTGGTGCATTACTGGTCGGAGGTCCACCATCGACCTCGTTGTACATATTGCCGCCATTATCCGAAGCAAAAATCACGAGCGTGTTCTCGGACAGGCCAAGTCGATCTAGTGTATCAAGCAAGACGCCAACGGCGTCATCCATACTCTCAATCATCGCGGCGTAAGTCGGGCTACGCTGAGTCCCCTCGGGATCGACCCGAGGACGATAATCTTCGATCAACTTCTGCTTGGCATCAAACGGAGCATGAACGCTGAACATCCAGTAATTGAGAAAGAAAGGCTTCTCGCGATTCTCCTCCATAAATCTCACCGCTTCAGCTGACATTCGATCCTCAAGATGCTGATCCGGTACATCAGGATCGTGATCAAAGTCCTTGAACTTCCACGGTGCAACGTAGCTCCCTGCTGGTCCAGGGCCCGGCCAATGCGGAAGATCGATGTCGAAACCATGCTCCAACGGTGAGTACGGTTCAGCACCCAAGTGCCATTTCCCGAAATGCCCCGTCCGATAACCGGCATCTCGCAACTTCTCCGCAATCGTGACATACCGAGTATCCAATCGAGTCACTGATTTCAGTGGCGGTGCAGGAACATTGGGAGCCGCAATACTTGGGGCTTCCGGCTTCATCACCACTTCAGGTAAATGGCAGGTTGGTGCGGTGATTCCATGCCTGGCCGGGCTCATTCCCGTCAGCAAGCTCGCTCGCGTCGGCGAGCACAAAGGACTTGAAGCGTACGCGCGAGTGAAGGTCATTCCCCGCTCCGCAAGCCTCTGAATGTTCGGGGTTCGATAAAAACGCGTTGTGCCATAGAGAGTTGTATCACTCCAGCCCAGATCGTCCGCCAAAATGAAAACAACATTCGGCGGTCGAGATGGGACCTCACTGTCCGGAGCCGAAAACGTTTGCGTCTGATCCATCGCAAGGACCAATTCGAAGTCACCGAAGTTGAATAAACCTCCCAGCAACAGCAACAACACTCCCGAGTATCTCGCCTCAGTCTTACTTAGCGAACCTCGCAACATGATCATTCTCCAGAATCACAATATCGATGACATGGCGCAGAAAGCGTTCAGTTCAATGCCGTTCTGCTGTCCGTCAGGCAAAACGCAAATCAAGTCGCTAGTAAAGTCTCAAGATGCAATGCAGCGGATTCAGCTAAAGCGTCCGGATGATAACCACCCTCAAGTAAGCTAACGACCCTGCCGCCGGCATGAACCTTAGCGATGTCAAGAACGTCCTGAGTCAGTGTGACAAAATCCTCACTTTCCAGCCCCATGTCGCCAACTGGATCGAGACGATGAGCATCAAAACCTGCGCTAATGAGCACCAATTCAGGCTTAATCTTCTCGGAGAAACGCTCTAATGATTTCCGGAATGCGGATAACTGCAACTCGCGAGAGGATCCGTAATGGACGGGTAGGTTCTGTGTCGTCCCCAAACCGGCCCCCGCGCCGACCTCACTCGCTTCCCCAGAACCTGGATAAAACGGAAATCGGTGCATGGAGAAAAATCCCACCGCGGGGTCTTCCCAAAAAATATCTTGAGTCCCGTTTCCGTGATGCACGTCCCAGTCAACGATCATTACTCGACGCAAACCGTAAACCTCCAATGCATGTCGCGCCGCGATCGCGACATGATTCAGGAGACAAAACCCCATCGGAGCATCCACCAGGGCGTGATGTCCGGGAGGGCGAATTAAACAAAATGCGTTGTTCTCCTCTTCGTCCATCACGCGATTGACGGCATCGATCGCTGCGCCAGCACCTTGAGCTGCAACTTTCAAGGAATTCTGACTCACCACCGTGTCCGCTTCAATCCTCCCACCGCCCGATGCAATCTGATCCTCTAGCTGATTCAAGTAGGCAATCGGGTGCACCCTCTGGATTTGCTTCAAGGTGGCAGGACTCCACTGGGGTCGTTGACATCGTTGAGTCAACCCAGACTGCTGAAGTCGCTCTGACGCACGACGAACACGACCTGCTGATTCAGGGTGACTGCCGGTCTCATGTTCAAAGCAGAACGGATCAAAGTAAAGCAGTGTCACGGAACAATGAACCTCAGACCAAGAAATAACAAGCGCAAAGTCATCAACGTGTCGTGTTTGGGCACCCTCGACTCATTAACGCAAGGGCAACCGCCATAAAACAGAACTCATGGTTTTCCGGGTAAGAACGGAAACAGCTGGCGAATCTCCTGATCGGTAGGTTGTCGACCATATTCACAAATCTCAAAAGTCTCAGCAAACTTGATTTCGCTCGCTTGCTTTTCGCCATACCATTTGATCAACGTGTTCCGATAACGGTCAGCTTCATTGCCTTGACGGTTTTCCCATCTCTCCTGCAACCATTGCAAACGTAATTCGGGCTGTGATGCGGGAGGCACACGATCCATTTTTTCTTGACTCCCCAACGCCCCACCTTCGTAATGCTGGGACACCAGTGCGGCAAGTGCGTCGACCTTTTGATTGAACACCGGGCCGATGTCGACAGCGATATCAGCTTCGAACGGATAAGGCTTCTGAAATCGGTCGCTCGAGTAAAGGAAAACAGGATTCTTCTGAAGCGGTTCAACAGAAGGCAAGAAGAATGGTACCGCTACCATGTAAGCAGCGTCCTGCACCAAAACACCAACGTAACGATGATCAGGATGATAATCCCAAGGTCGGTGAGCAATCACGATGTCAGCTCGCCACTCACGAATTAAGCGCGTAATCGTTTTGCGATTCTCAAGTGTCGGCATCAACTCACCGTCATGAATATCCAACACCTCCGACTCAGCTCCCAACTTTTCTGCCACCAAGCCGGATTCCGCTGTGCGGCGTTTCGCCAACGGTCCACCAGCCATGGCCCAGTGACCAATATCGCCATTGGTAACGGAAACCAACTTCACATGATGCCCCATCTTGGCCCACATTGCAGCGCAACCGCCACTTTTGTATTCCGCGTCATCGGGATGAGCACCGAAGCAAATGATTCGTAACTTCCCATCATCAGCCACATCCTCGGCAAGGACAGGAACGGATACTAACGTACAAAATGCAAACAAGAGGACGGAGAGACGACACACAGTTTAGAACTCCAATTACCAGTAAACAAAACGCAGCGAGACAGATCTCGGCTCGCCATACCTCGCGTCGGGTAGTTTATCGTTTTAGCGAGATGCATAGCAAATGATCGGGTCGGTTTCTCGTTTTAAGTTCATCGGGTATTTTTGAAGCAATAGCCGGCAAGACCATGACTCGCTGACCGCGACGCATCAAAGGCAGAGCAATCGGCACCGATCTAAACACTCAACGATATGGTCACCCTTATGAATCAAAACGGGATCCCTGAGACACTGCAATTTGAAGACGATCAACTCATCCTGATTGATCAAACTCGCTTACCGAGCGAAGTTTTGACGCTCCGATGTTCTACGGTCGAACAGGTGCACGATGCGATTTATCGATTAGTGGTACGAGGTGCCCCCGCCATCGGTATCGCGGCGGCCTATGGCGTCTGTCTTGCTAAGCGGGGAGTACGAGACGATTACCTGCGAGCAATGGACTACCTCGCGACCAGTCGGCCGACAGCCGTCAACCTCTTCTGGGCATTGGATAGGATGAAACAATGCCTCGATTCATGCACCGAGGATCAACAACTTCACGACAGGCTCGTTGCGGAAGCTAGACGCATCCACGACGAGGATCGGCAAATGTGCCGAGACATTGGCTTCGAAGGAGCGGCGATCCTTAGCGGATGCGAGCGCATTCTCACTCATTGCAATGCAGGCGGACTTGCAACATCAACCCGAGGCACTGCGCTTGCACCGATCTACCACCTGCACGAACAGGGACATGCGGTTGAAGTCTTCGCCGACGAAACTCGTCCTCTTCTGCAAGGTGCTCGTCTAACGGCATGGGAACTATCTCAAGCCGGTGTCCCGGTAACGGTGTTGACCGATTCGATGGCCGGTGGACTTATGCGAGCGGGCAAAGTCGATGCCGTGATCGTGGGTGCCGATCGTATCGCGAGAAACGGAGATGTTGCAAACAAAGTAGGGACGTACCCTCTTGCCGTCCTCGCACATTACCACGCGGTCCCGTTCTACGTCGCGGCTCCCTCCAGCACCTTTGACCTCCAACTAGAAAACGGTGACGCGATCCCGATCGAAGAACGCAAAAGGGACGAGATCTCAATGCAAGGAAACCGCACCGTTGTGCCTGAGGATGCGGACGTCATGAACCCCGCCTTCGATGTTACCCCCGCCAAGCTCATCAACGCGATTATCACGGAGCGAGGAGTCATTCGGTCGCCAATTTCAAGCATCCAGGCGGATTTTGAGTCTGCAAAATAAAGATCCTCGAATCAGCGAGGCCGCAAATTAGCCACAAAACATGGGGTGGATACACGGTTTCCCAAAAAAACTTTTCTGCGAGTGACCAGACGTGTCACGCGGTGGCGAGATAGTGTCCGCAGTTGACGAAAGCCCCTCCGGGATACCCCTTGAGTGCCTTTCTCCCACTACTCTCAAACACCACCTTCAATCAGGGAAGTTCGAAAATGTTGGTATTAAGCCGCCGAGTCAAAGAACAGCTAGTTATCGGAAATGAGGTTGTGATTACCGTGCAGAAAATCGCTGGAAATCGAATCACACTCTCCATTGATGCTCCCAAGGAGGTACGAGTGCGACGTGGAGAACTGTCCGCGCAGAGGATGACTCAATTGGAATTGGAGACAAGACAGCAAGTTGAGACTCAATCAGTTTCGAGGCGACGCCCGGCCCCCGCTGCAAGTTCTGTCCCAGGCGACCAAACTCACGTCGCCATAGCAAGCCGCCCCTTGGCTTGAAATTTTCACAGAGGTGATTGAGTTTCATCGTGCGAGACGTAAGATTCTGGCTAGTTTGAAATACGAAGCCCTTACCTAGTAACCTTGAGTTGTGAAATTGGCGGAACTAAATCTGGCAATTCGCCTCAGCGCATTGAGAATGCCATTTCGCCGCGCGTTGGAAACCGCGGCACAACTTGGTGTTCACTCCATTGAAATTAATGCGAGAGCTGAAATTCATCCGTCGCAAATTTCCGACACGGGGCTTCGGCAACTGAAAAAAATGCTGGAGGATCTGAACCTGCGAGTCGCATCGCTGCGCTTTCAAACTCGGCGAGGCTACGATTCTCCGGCTGACCTCGATCGCCGAGTTGAAGCGACTAAAGAAACGATGAAGCTTGCTTATCGTCTCGGTGCGCCGGTGGTGGTTAACTCAATCGGACAGGTACCCGAGGAGCAAGCAGACCCACGTTGGACCACATTGCAACAGGTAATGGACGACCTCGGACGTCACGGGGCACGAGTAGGAGCCTTCCTCTGCGCCGAGACGGGATCGGAATCCGGAGAACAACTCGCAGCCTTGTTGGAATCGAACCACGAATCATTCGTGGGGGTGGCATTCAACCCGGGTCAGCTGATCATCAATCGCTTCTCAGCTTCCGAAGCACTCGATGCATTGGGAGATCGTATTCAAATCGTACACGCTTTAGATGGTGTTTTAGATCTTGCCGCAGGACGGGGAATTGCCGTTCCACTTGGACTTGGGTCAGCAGACTTTCCCGAGTTGCTGGGTAAACTTGAAGATCACCAGTACCGTGGGAAATTCGTCGTCGGCCGAAATGAATCAAACCCAGAAGAGGTCGCAGACGCGGTTCGCTATCTAAGAGAACTTTAAAAGTGCTCCAGCAATCGAGCACTTGCAAGGCATCGCGACGCTTTTAAATACGATGCGTCCACCAGATTGAGCATCGATTCTCAAGATTATCGAATGATCCGATTCATCCCGAAGTCCCGATAACCGAATCACTCTTCGGTCGGTTCGCCGCCAAGTTGTGCGAGAACTTGAAGTACTCCATTGAGATGCGCCAACCTTGGTCCGAACCGATCCACAAACTCGTTCAGCATGTAATCGCCTTCGAGTAAGTATTCTTGGCTGTCTTCGATCTCGTCGGTCATTGAGTCAAGAAATTCCGTCTGAACTCGGCTGAGTGTTTCCGCTGCACGACGGCATGATCTCGCTAGATCAGGATTCGCATTTTTCCACTGCTGCAATTCCGTTGCTCGTTGCTTGTTAGCTGCAACCTGCTGATGCAACAACTCTTCGAGCAAAAGATTTTGCTGCTTCTGCCCCTCAACAAGTTGACGTAGCAGATCCCCAGCACTCGCCTCAGGTGACGCCTTTCCGGTCTTTGAATCGGCTGAAACATCGATTCGAAACATCGGAGAGACAGGCTCGTGTTCGTACGACATGAAAAATGACTCGCCTGAATAATAATAACTAGCAATTGAAATCATATGACTCGTCGGACCTCCCTGATCGACCCGAGCATGGCCCGAGTATAACTCGATCGTTTGGGCTTTGTGAATAAAATGGAGTCAGTGAGTTTTTTTTCACCGGTCTTTAGACAAAAAAGCTGTCACAAATAAGATTTTTTCACTTGCCTTCCCTGTTCGAACAATTAGCACTACGACCGCTAAAGTTTCCCCAGACCAATCGCCGAAATACCTGCTACGGTGCACAGCGAACAGGGTACGCAAAAACGGCAATTAGTTTCACGACGTGAAACTCACCTTTGGCACTCAATTCCTCCGAACAACTGGCGAAACTTGTTTTATGGCGAAAGCTGCTGAAACTCTCGGATACTACACCGTGGTGGAAGACCAAGACACGGGATGGACAGGTGGCCTGCTACTGCTCAATCAGGCTGGTCGTCCACTTGAGTTTCAGTGCACTCTCCCAGTCAGACCTAGCCGTGCTCATGAAATTTTGTTTGGAGCGACTTTACGCGAGCACTTGGTCAGCGAAGTCATCGGCAAGTTGCTAATTGATAAATGCCGCAATCCAATCTCCATGCTCTGCTGTGACACGCATGAAGCAGTTGCACTTTCGAAGGACTGCTCTTTTCCCGTGATTTTCCACGATGAGTCAAAGCAAGCAAACGACGAAACCTTTGACCGTTTTTCGAAACCCAAAACTCAGCGCACGCCTCAACATCAATCCTCAACACAGTCTTTACCTTCACTCCTTCACCGGCATCGCTCTCTCGAGTCGACCGACAGTGCGACCGAGGCACCGTCGTTAGTCATTGAATTATCAGGGGCATCGTTTCGAATCGCTTCAGCGGATCACACTAGAGTCGAAACGATTGTCGCCGGCCTCGGGGATTTGCCAGACGGAGCGGAACCCTTTGAACGTATTCGGGAAGCAATCAAGGAAGCGCAGTCCCAAATTTCGCGCGCCGCAACGAACCGCCCGGCATCCGCCGCCTAGTCGACTCCAAGGGCCTGAGTCCCACTCCAGCAGGAAGACATCATGTGGAACCGGCAATCAGGACCAACGTCGAATCGCATCACCGAATCCCAAGCGAGACTCGATGGTGAGCAGGCATGCGGCAACAGTCACCGGTCGGATAGCGGGCGATCATTCAAGGTTGAACTCAACCCAGTGGCCAGTGGTGTTTTCGAATTAACGACCGATGTGCTGCCTGTCGACATCGAAGATCTTCAGGCTAAATCGCTTCCCATTCGCGTCTCACCGATTAGGACGACTGCAAACGGATTCATCTTTCCGGAATCAAAACAGACTTTGCCACCCAAAATACCGAACGCCGGCGGTAAACCGAAAAAGCGTCCACGTTACGACTCTTCAAAGCGACATCGAATCCAACCACCCAAAGACATTGTCAAGCTGCAAGATCGTCTCTACTACCTTCTTCAGCCCCCTCTCGACCTCCTCGTTGGCAGTGGACAGCTCAATTTCCCTTTTGACCCGTTTCCTTACCAGCTTGATGGTATCGCTTTCCTCTTTCCTCGGTACGCCGCAGTACTCGCTGACGAGATGGGGCTTGGTAAGACAATGCAAGCGATCAGCACGATCCGACTGCTGCTTTGCAGCGGTGAGGTTCGCAGCGTCCTGTTAGTCTGCCCCAAACCTTTGGTGACGAACTGGCTGAGAGAATTCAGTGTTTGGGCTCCGGAAATTCCGATTGCAGCTATCGAGGGAAATGCGACGAAACGAGAATTCCAGTGGAAATCTCCCGAAATTCCCGTCAAGGTCGCTAACTATGAATTGCTGATGCGTGATAAAGAAACGGTCCTCGATAGTGGATTGCACTTCGACTTGGTGACTCTCGATGAAGCGCAACGAATTAAGAACCGCAACAGCACCACCAGCGAAATCATTCGCGCAATTCCTCGGACTCGATCGTGGGCGTTAACAGGAACGCCGGTCGAAAACTCACCAGATGACCTCGTCGGGATCTTTGATTACCTCTCGCCAGGTTATTTGAAAACGGGGATGCCCATGGCGGAAATGGCGAACGCTTCACGCGACTACATCATTCGACGCACCAAAGATATGGTGATGGATGACATGCCTCCCAAACTTTATCGCGATGCAGAACTTGATCTGACTCCCGAACAGTGGGCGACCTACCAGTCAGCGGAAAGCGAGGGCGTCATCCAACTCGAAGAACTTGATCAAGAATTAACGATCCAACACGTCTTTGAATTGGTGTTACGTCTCAAACAAATCTGCAACTTCGATCCAGCGACCGGATCGAGTATCAAACTCGAACGATTGGTCGCTGACATGGAAGAGGTCGCGGCGAGCGGAAAGAAAGCCATCGTCTTCAGTCAGTGGGTACACAGCATTCACAAAATGCTGCCGGCGCTAAAACGATTTGGGCCGCTCGAGTACCACGGAAAAGTACCGCATCGCAAACGCGACTCTATCATCGACCAATTCAAGCATGACCCCAAATGCAGCGTTATCCTGATGAGCTACGGAGCGGGAAGCGTTGGACTCAATTTACAATTTTGCGAATACGTCTTCCTGTTTGATCGATGGTGGAATCCGGCCATCGAAGACCAAGCGATTAATCGAGCCCATCGGATTGGTGCCAAGGGCGCCGTCACCGTGACGAGAATGCTGGCAATGAATACGATCGAGCAACGGATTGCGACCGTTTTGGATCAGAAAAGAGAGATGTTTGACCTGCTTTTCTCAGATCAGGGCGGCCCAACCTCAGGTGGTGGGCTGACGCGAGACGAGATCTTTGGGCTATTTGATCTTCGTGCTCCCGGTGGGAAAAAAGTCGCCTAGAAGATCAAAGTAGAAGCACCGCCGCTTCGGGAGGGTGGCTTGCGACGGCGCTTCTACTTGGAAAA
>CALIBL010000061.1 GCA_938045805.1 uncultured Rubripirellula sp.
AATGAGATGAAGATTGAGATGTGCAGGTCTTTGCTTACTTAGCGTATTGCTGATAGGTTTCCGCTAGTTCATCGCGGTCCTGATTCTTGCCTTTGGTCACACAGAAGCGATAGCGAAAGGTGGTTGAATCGCCATCTTTAATTTTGACAACGGTGAACGGCCCAAAACGGCCGTAATCTCGGTACGCTGACCAACGTGCGCCTTCGGGATTCGATGGGTGATTCATGTGTTGAACCGACCACCACTGATCGCCGATCTGGAAGCTCTCAGCGACCCAAGGTAGATCCAAATTCTTGGTTGGATCGATGCCTTCCTCGTGGAAGGTGTAAGTCGCTGACTTGTTTTCCGCAACGAGTTGTGATGGTCGAAATTGAACACCCGCATGTTCGGGGTCACCATTTAACTCCACATCTCCATTGACTGCTGTCAGGGTTGATGAGAAGTCAATCATCGCGTGAACACCGTCGTGGGAAGTAACCTTGTAGGTTCTTTTCTCTTGCACGACGGGCTTGCCATCGGTGCCTACCCAATCGATCAGTGATGTAATCCTTGCTCCCTTTTTCGCAGATTCAATTTCATCGAATTCGCGGTGTTTTTGCTCGGTGTTTCGAACATGCCATAAGTCGTGTTTTTTTCCGCCTTGATCGAGTTTGTTCCAGCCAATGAAGATTCCGCGATGATGAGGGAATTTTCCGCCGGCTCCTTTAGTAAGCGTCGTTTCGCCATCGTCTGACATGACATGAGCGAAGACTTTGGCTGTGTCGAAGGTAGTCGTTTCATCCTTCGTGTCACGCTCGTACATGTACCTAAGGATCACTTGGCCATCGGGGGTGATGATGTCGGCGTATTTGCCTTCGGTGTCTTTGACTGTATACGAGTCCGCCGCATGGATGGGCGATTGATTTACGCTAATCGCGAGCAGCGTGATGGCAGCGATTGATTGAGGTAGACGCATCTTGTTCTTACTGATTGTGTGAGAAATAAGTTGTGGACTTTTGAATCGATTGCGACGCAGTCTAAGGTGATCGCTTTCGCTCTGCAAATCGGTTCAATGAAGGATCTCGTGAATGACGTGTCCATGAACATCCGTTAGACGTCGCTCAATTCCATTGTGTCGAAATGTCAGGCGTGTGTGTTCAAGACCCAAAAGGTGCAGGATGGTTGCGTTGAGGTCATGAACGGATAAGACATTTTCGACTGCTTTGTAACCGAGTTCATCTGTTTTGCCATAGCTCGTCCCGGGCCGAATTCCTGCACCACCTAGCCACGCCGTAAATCCTAGCGGGTTGTGATCTCGTCCCTGGGCGCCTTTCTGAAACATCGGCATTCTGCCAAATTCGGTACACCAGACGACCAAGGTGTCTTCGAGTAGGCCGCGTTGTTTGAGATCCTTGAATAGTGCCGCGACCGGTTGATCCAAAATATCGCCATGGACGTCGTACTGTTCGCGAAGTTTTTGGTGCCCATCCCAATTCAATTTCCCACCGCTCGCATAGGCACCGTTGAATAGCTGAACAAACCGGACCCCCTTCTCGATCAGCCTGCGCGCTAGGATGCAGTTTTTCGCGAAAGAGGCTTTCGTCTCATTCTTTGAGTCCGCGCCATACATCCGAAGGGTTGCTTCAGATTCGCTCTGGATGTCACTGATTTCCGGAACTGATAGTTGCATTCGGGCCGCGAGTTCATAGCTCGCGATTCTTGCTGAAAGTTGCGAATCGAGCGGATTACGCTGCAAGTGTTCTTGATTGATCTCATTGAGGAGCGCACGAGCCGCAAGATTGGCTTCATGGCTCACATGACTCGGAGCGGCAAGGTTTCCAATGGGCTGTGAGGCATTGAATGCGGTTCCTTGAAAAAATGCCGGTAGAAAACCGGGGCCCCAGTTATTGACGCTCGCTTGCGGAACACCACGCGGGTCAGGAATCGCGACAAATGCGGGAAGATTTTGATTCTCGGACCCAAGAGCGTAGGTGACCCAGGATCCGATACTGGGAAAGCCATCGAGTGTGAAACCGGTTGAGAGAAAGTTCTCGGCGGGCCCATGGGTGTTCGATTTACTTGTGAGTGAATGGACAAATGCGATATCGTCAACCAGATCACCAAGGTGCGGGATCATCTCCGATACCATCTTTCCGCATTCACCTCGCGGCCTAAAGTTGTACTGTGGTTTCGCGAGATTTCCCGATGGACCTTGGAATGTGACCGCCGGTGCTCCGTCAAAACTCAGGCCATCTCGCTTTACCAATTCTGGTTTGTAGTCGTAGGTCTCCAACTGGCTGCAAGCGCCCGCGCAAAAAATCACCACAACGTTCTTTGCTTTTGGGCTGAAGTGTGAGGGCCGGTTTTTTTGCGGGTTGGTCGGATCAATTTTCGGAAATTGCGATGCATTTGCACCGTCGTTTGTGACCAGAGCGGACAAGGCAATGGAACTTAGTCCGGTGCAGGTTGAAGCCAGAAACCCGCGGCGATCAAGCATCTGTTGACGGAAATGATTTTGTTGCTTGAGATCGTTGGATAGACGTGAAGTGTTCATCTGAGTTCCAGTGGCCCGCGGGGTCAGCGCGATCGCCGTCGCGACTTAATGCAGGATTTCTATGGTATGAAGAGAAATTCGTTGCTGTTGAATAAAACGCGGCAGAGCGGTTCTATACCGTGAGTGTCTACAAACTTCTTGCATTTCATCAATTCGCTCTCTGTAGGCAATCGCCCGAAGCTAAGTTCAAAGGCTCGTTCGATTCGCTCCTGATGACCATTACCAACTTCGGCGATGAGCCTTTGTGCAAACACTCGAGATTGTTCGACCATGAACGCACTGTTGAACAGATTCAAAGCTTGAATAGCGGTTGTTGATTGTGTTCGTTTTGCGGTCGGCTGACCCGCGTCTGGACAATCAAATGCACCAAACACGGGGATCGGCTCCATTCTTATTTTATGTGAATAGATTGTTCTTCGAAGTTCCTCGTTCGTGAAATCTTTAAGGTGCGGGAATCCGCTAAGTCCACCACGAGTTTGGAAGAAGTTAAATCCTGATCCTCCCATTTTCCAGTTGATGTTCCCAGCTACCTTCAGGATGCTATCCCTGATCGACTCCGCTTCGAGTCGCCGACTGGGGTAGCGCCATAAGAGTCGGCAATCCGCATCAATGGATGCCGCCTCCGCACGAACCAAACTAGATTGTTGATAGGTTTGCGAGGTCATGATTAGTTCATGAAGATGGTTGATCGACCATTCATTAACGATGAATTCGCTTGCAAGCCAATCAAGTAATTCTGGGTGACTCGGTTGTGAACCATTGATCCCAAAGTCACTGGGGCTATCAACGAGGCCAACGCCGAAATGGAATTGCCAAATGCGATTCACCATGACTCTGGCTGTGAGCGGGTTTGAAGGGTTCGCAATCCAATTCGCAAGTTCGAATCGTCGCTCTTTGTCCCCCGCTGTCTCAGGGATAGAAACTCCACTCAGAACGGAAGGAGTCGTTGGCGGCACTGGATGTTGGGGTTGTTCGGGATCGCCGCGATTCAAAAAGTGTGTTTGTTCTGGAGTCGTGAAATTTCCTGCATACACCAACTTTGGTTGTTGAAGCAACGCGACGCGTTTTTCGAGGGATCGAAGTTGCTCAAGTTGGTTGCTGATCTTTGACTGTCCATTCCCTTCCTCCTCTTGCAACTCATGCTGACGAGTGAGCGTGATCACTTCGTCGGTGGGTGTGCCGACCGGAACACGATCCATCGATCCGGCTACCACCATCCATTTCTCTCCATCGAGGGAGACTTCCACGATGTAGTCCACCGGGAGGCGATCACTGAATTTTGTGTTGCGGTCGCGTCCCCAAACAAGACGATCGATCGTTGATGGGTTGGGAAGTTCTAGTTGTACCCAGCCTTTTCCGAATTCATTCGAAATCCAACTGTTTTCATTACCGTAAACTCCGTCATTGATATGTTTCAGCTGGTGTTTTCCCGTCTCCGAGTAGTTTCCTGATGACGTAGCAATGGTTCCGAGTGTCTCTAACGCAAGGTTATTTGCAGGTTGATCTACGGCATAGATTTCGATTTCGTCCAAGCAGGGTTGGTGGCGGTTTTCATCAATCGTTTTAAGTGAAGTGAACCGCACAAACTTTGTTAAGACTGGCTCAAATCGCTCGATGTTACGTTTCGCGGACACCGGATCTCTTAACGACGGTAACGATTGTGATGGAGTCGTTGTTTCTTGCAGAACAATCACGTCAGCAGTGATGCCGGTGCCCGTATCGCCCCCACGAAGAACCAGCCGAGAGGTGCTGGTGAGGGTGTGTTGTCCCGCGTAGTGAAATCCACTCCACAAAGGCTTTTTTTCGCTCTCGCCATCATTTTGTCCAGCAAAATAATATTGGTCTGCAGTTGCGATCTCTTGTTGATCGCTTTCGGTGTTCAAATCGCCGTCGAGGTCGAGGACGTATCTTGCATCTCTTGTGTGGACGCCGCTTCCATGGACACCCCAAGAGATCCATAGGTGAAAGGAACCAGGAGATTTTGGATCCCATGTGAAAACATCAGCTCCTGGTTGATTGTCCCACCATGTGTATCGACCGCGACTTAAATTTCCCAATCGTGTGTTGCCGCCAGGGTCATCACGGTAGCCGCGGTCGCGCCCCTCGGGATTAGTTCCGTGCCCATTTTTGTCGCTTAAGTGGGTTGTGTGATTCGTATCCTCGTCATCAATGATGATCGTTCGCGCTGTTTCGGCCAAAGGATAATAGGTCGAAAGTGTCGTTTTGATTTGCTCAATTTCTCCCGCTACGACTCGAGCTTCCTTTTCTCGTTCATTCTCTTTCCCATCGCGATAAGGGCGATCGCCATATTGAACTCCGGAAAAGAATGCTTGAAACGCGTAGTAATCTTGTTGGCTGATCGGATCAAATTTGTGATCGTGGCATCGTGCGCATCCGATGGTGAGTCCAAGAAAAGAAGCCGAGGTGCCCACCACAATTTCATCCAGAGAATCTTGTCTTGCCAATCGTTTTGATGCATCATCTTTTCCAATCTGCCCCGGAAGGAGGACTGGAGCGGCAACGAGGAAGCCTGTTGCCGCATCTTGTGCGAATTGATCACCCGCAATTTGTTCTCTTATGAATTGGTCGTAAGGTTTGTTCTCATTCAGCGAGCGAATGACGTAATCGCGATACGGCCACGCATTCTCACGTGGCGTGTTGACTTCAAATCCATGGGTATCCGCATAGCGGACAATATCCAGCCAGTGCTGGCCCCACCTCTCGCCATACCTTGGACTACCAAGTAGCGTTTGGATTTTGTTACGGATCGCGCTTGCTGCGTTCTGCTGCATGCCTGAGGAAAAAGATTCGATCTCATCTCGGGTTGGTGGCAGTCCGTGTAAATCCAAGTGAAGTCGACGGCAAAGGTCAACGGAACTTGCCGAGTCTGACATGGTGAGTCCAGCTGTCATCAAGCCACGTTCGATGAAGTAATCGATTGGGTGTCGATGGAAGGAGGCAGGGATGAGGGGTTTTTCTATTGGCTGAAACGACCAATGTTTCTTGGGGTCTGCTTGCGCTTGTTCTCCCCTTGGATGTTTCGCTCCCTGATTGATCCAATTCTCTATCAGCAGAGACTCTGCGTCAGAGAGGGGTTCCCCTTCGGGAGGCATGCGAGTGCTTAAATCGTCGGTTTTAATACGCCCGATCAGCTCGCTTTGTCCCGGGTTCTCGGGGACAACAATCCCAGCATCAATCATCGCCGCTGCTGTGTCCAAGCGAAGATCTGATTCTTGTTTCAACGCTCCGTGGCAAGGAAGACACTTTCTCGCAAACAGTGGCTTGATTTGCTCAACGTAGTCGACTGATGACTGCGCTCGCACTTCCGAAAGACCGTCTGTTGTCAGACAGCAGATGAAAATGATCAACTGGGTGATGGTGTTCAGTTTCAAGTGATAACCATACCGGCTTGGAGGCGCGTTTTGTCCGAGTCGCAGATGTGAGGGTCACATCTGTAAAGGATGTTGAGTCAAGGTTCAACTCACTTCACTACTCATTCTACTCAGAACGCTGACGCCGTTGTGATCTTTGCAGCAGGCCAGCGTAAACTCTTCTAGCGTGTTCATAGGCCGAACTCGCGTCTGCTTGCTCGTCAATTGCGTACATGTTTTGTTTTGATTTCCAGCACTGTTCCACACCCGCTTGGCACCAGCGAATACTATCGACTGATCCGAGGATCGGTTGATCGTCGACCGTGATGTAGATCGGGTTGGTGTGAGCGTTCGGAAAGACACGCATCGCAACCCAACAACTCTTTGTAATGTGGTGGTCAAACTCAATTCGCGTTTTGGATCGGTCAGTGTCGACACGACGCTGAGCAACAGGATATCCATTGACGATCAATTCGATCTCCGCTGAATCGGCTTCTAGGTTCGCCGCAAAGTCCGTAGAAAAGGTAACTCGCTGTGGGCTAGCCAATTGCAGTTCGCTGCCATTGGTTCCGACGTCCACGCGTTTCGAGGATTGATCAGACAGGGCGGCAAAATCAAGCAGGTGACACAATCCATCGCTCACATAACTGCGGCCGGAAGCGATCGACTGAACCCATTTATCAAACGTAAGCTTGCCATCCACTTTGGCATAGACACGCCCGATCCCGACTCGCTCACCACTCATGCACGGGAAATCAGTTTCTCCGCTTGCGGCAACGCGGAAACCACAATTCAAGACGTGGTACCACATGTTCCATTCCGCGACGCGTTCGGTGTTCATGGTTGAGATAAAATCGACCGACGGAACCAGTTTTCCGTCGGGGCCAGGAACCTCATGCGTGATGTCCACAATGAATTCATTTGCACCGATGCCATCGAAGGCGGGGAGATTGTAATTTGGGAGGTTGTGGGGACCGTCCTTACCCTCGGTTCCTTCAAGTCGACCGACAAACTGTGTCAAACCGATCGACGAGTGTGCTGGACCACAGATGGCACCTTGCTTTTTGGCCCACTTTAAAGTGTTCAGTCCGAGAGTTGGCCAGTGATCTTTGGATTCACCACCAGGGTAGATCTGTTCTTTTAGGTTCAACAAGTTGAGATGTCCTGACATGTGTGATCCAAAACCCGAGACTTCAATGTCATACCTCAATGTGTACGGATAGCTCGACTGTTCAGCGACATCACCGGTGAAGAATCGTTTCTGAAAATCAAAGCACGGACCCCATGTTAAACAGCATCCCACTTTTAGGTCTTCACCCATCAGGTGTCGAATCATGTCTTCTGGCTGAACACCTTGGGTGGGGTTGTCATAATGCAAACAGCCCGCAGCATGAATGTGATGATCACCTGACCACCAACCACTCTCGGAGGGATCAATCCACCTTCGCACTTGATAGGTAATGTGCGTCGGTTCCGTTCCAACTCTCAGTGGAAGGGTTTCTGTGAGACTCTCAGGGCCTCGCGAGACTTTGACACGATATTGTCCGGGAGGCAGCGAGATGGTTTCGCCATCGCCACGGTAGATATGTTGTTGGAAGAAGAAATCTGGAGCCAATCGCTTTGATTGCGCGGGATACGTTCTTCCCTCGCTGTCGCGAATTTCAAACTTCGCGAACGCCGGTAAACCTTTCTGATCGATAATGCGAAACGTTACTGGGGTTGCGCCACGTGACTCAAATTTCAGTTTCAGTTGAGCCCAGTTGTCATTTCTTTGTGATGAATAAAGGTCAATCCAATCGATTCTCATCTTCCCCGTTTTTACCAGCGGATCGATTCGGATCCCCGCTAATTCGCCGTCACAAAAGAATGGCACTTCGTAGAGGTGTTCACGGTTGGGCTCGAGGATGAAATTGGTCTGACGATCTCCGGTCGCTTGCGGGATTTCTTTGGTCCACCAAAAGAATTGCCCGATGCCATCTGTTTCCGCTTTGCCCCAAAAACGAAGCACCATAGGCCCGCCTCGGTGGGACACGGTGGTTCCCATAAAGGGATCATTTCCCAACGATTCAATTTGCAGAGACCCGTCTTTTGCAGTGATGTTGATCTGATTCATTTCGTGCCAGCCATCGGTTCCCTTGGCAAAACGCCATTCACGAATCAGGTGACGATCACCTTTGGGGTCTCCGGAGACGCTGAACTCAAGGATTGCGTCTTTTGATCCTTTGTCTCGACTGTAGATCTGTATGATTCGGTACTCGATGCCGAGACCACTAAGGTTGGCACGCATCGGTTGTCCTTCGAACGAAGAGAGCTGCATCCAACGTGAGGCAACTTGATCAGGAGGTGAGTGTGGTAAGGGCCTCGCATTGGGGCTTTCAACAAAAAGCCTGCCGGTGCGACGGTGCGGATTGATGACCTTGATGAGAAAGGTTCGCCATCCCTGCTCGAGCAAGACGCGTTCAGCGTCACCTTCAGTGACGATTGGTGAACCGGTCTCGGGTATGGTGACGGTGGCTAAGCACAGCGGATCAAAGATTGCTTCGATGGATCGCACAACTGAGTTTGGTTCGCTCGCATTTTGAGTGTTTGAATTGAGCTGTTTCAGGCGTGAGAGCTCTCCGAGGCTGTGCGCGGATAGAGGTGACCCGATTGCCTCAAGTGCCTCACTGAGTCGATGCGATTGAGAAAGCAGAGGTTGCGTGGGGATTTTCAAGACTGGATTAGCACGCTGTCTTGGGGGTGAAGCGTTGCGACCGTCAGTTCGTCGGTCATCCTCTCCCTCTCTCGCAACGGAAAGTTGGTTCTCCCTCGCATCAAGAATCCTGTGATCCATCATGATGAACAAGCATGCCAACATAATGCCTAACGCGGGGGAACCGTTCTGGATTCTCGCAATCAATTTCTCACTCCAAAGTTTCTAGAAGCACATCGGCGGTGGCACGGAAGCCGAGGTCTTGAGTGCCCTGACCTGCATCTCCCTGAATACGGACTTCCCGTAGGCCGCTTTGATGGGTCGTTGCTTTCACGATTTTATATTCATTCAGTCCACCGGTCAGCCGATTGGGTTGGTTGGCTCGTTCAACGAAGGCAACCTCGAACCCGCTCACTTTAGACGGAGGATCGGTTGAAAGATCGATTGCTGAGAGATTTAACTGAGCGGTGATGCCTGCAGTGTTTTCAATTTTTGCTAATCGGTA
Source organism: uncultured Rubripirellula sp. (assembly GCA_938045805.1). Lineage (GTDB taxonomy): Bacteria > Planctomycetota > Planctomycetia > Pirellulales > Pirellulaceae > Rubripirellula. The sequence goes on from CALIBL010000061.1 coordinate 9,102, forward strand.
TAGCGGGACGCCTTGGCGGAATCGCACTCGATCTTTAGTTGACTGGATTTTCACGCGAGATTCGGGATTGATTGAAAACTCTAGCCATACAAGTGGAGCTAATGCTTCTTCGATTTCTTGCGTGCTATGCGCGAGGTATACGCGTCGGATAGCTCGATTGATCAATTGCTCCTCGGTGAAATTTATGACTTCGTCGAATTCCCCGGTGGAGGTGTGGTTTGCTGCTATGGCGCTTCCCGGAGTTTGATTTGGCAAGCTACCTCGGGATTGACTTTCGAAAAGTCGTTTCAGTTCTAGCATGAGTGAAATTGAATCCGTGTAGCCGATTGCTTGTAGGGTGCGTGTCCGTTGTTTGGGCTCTTCCTGCGCAATTTGGAGACGTTGCTCCCAAAAGCTTTTCGCTCGCAGGTGATACTCCAGCACCGACGACTCTTGATCCCGATCTGGTAAATGTAATTTGACGCGTTCAATCCTTTCATTGACCCAATCAACAAAGAATTTAGCTGAGTCAGGGTCGAGATAGGGACCTTGTTTGGGCGAACCCACAAACCACGGGGCCGTGGAAGCGAATTGATACGTGTGAGCCGCAGTTCCAATTGCTCGGACCAGAAACCAACCCCGATTCTCAAGGCCGATCGTGTGCTTGAATGTCTGGGAAATGGAATGGTCGCACGGGATGCTATCGACGATTTTTCCGTTTTGAATGATCTCGATACGAGAGACGGGTGTACGTGATGTGAGCGCGATATCGAAGGTGACACGTTCAGCGTTTTCAAGATCAAGATCGGCTCCAGGCCATTCGCCGTTTGCTTTCACTCGTAGCAATGGCCCATTCGTGACAAAACATTTACCCTGCCTCAACGCGTTGAACCATGTTTCCTTCGCAAAACTTTGTCCACCGAGTTGCACGTAAACACGATTGTGCCCGACTGGATTGGGAAGCACACCGGAGGCGCTGCCCGCGGAGGGAGGAATGCGAAAACCACAGTTGAGAAGGTGATAGTAGATTTCTTGTGTCCATTGCCCGTTGCCACGAGGTCCGGGGTAGCGATCGCGATCTCTTGACTTTCCCCACGCCTCGCTATCCAAAACGCCCGATCGATGCATGTGGTTATGGGCAATTCCAATAGAGTCTGGATCGGCTAGGGCAGCCCATAGTGGCACGTCCCACCAAAATGTTTTCTCAACATCGATCCAGACATTCTGCTTCTCCGCTCTCGCCTCTTCCAGAAATACCATCGGAGACGGGTATTCTCGATTTTTGACGCTGAGATCAAGTGGTTGTTCCAAGTTGAAGTACAGCAATGCACCTCCTTCTCTCTCGTCTTCACCCGCCATCGTGGAGTAAAGTCGGTGATCGGAGAATTCGTACGTCGTGGTGGTTGCTGGCCGAGAGTTTTTGGCTGGTGCGTTCCACCACTCAATGACGGTTGCGAAATTGAGATCTTCCGCATCCATCAGTGGTTTGATTTCAGAGACTGGACGGTGCACATGCAGGTCCCCGCTGTACCAATGCTCATCAATCAATCCGTTTTTGGTGAGAGAAGGTAGGCGGTTGATCTGTGCGTTCACGTGAGCGGAAGCGTTTGTCTCGATCTGAACTTCCCCCGCGAGATGCTCATGTTCGGGACCACGTTCTATCTCCCACCGGTAGATGTCAGGAGGCAGTTTTAATGTGGTTTCGCCAGTGGATATAAAATGGTCGTGCCAACTAAGACAGTCCGGCGCAAGGTGTGGTTCGCCTTCTTTGTTGGAAAGATGAATTCTTGCTGGCGTAAGCTGGCCCTCATGATTAACGATCCGGAAACTTACCGTGCCTGTTTGAAACTCTTCTTCGGCGTGAATCGCGGGTGAAGGTAGTGCTGCAAACGCGAGCATTACCAGGAGATTGCGAGCGGAGCAGTGGTGAATCGGTAAAAAGGTGGGAGAGTACCGCATATCCATTGAGCTTTTCTATTCGAATATCGTAAACGCACTCACCAAAAAATTGTATGAGAGTATCGTCCTCGCTTGAACCGTATCTGCAATCAGCGTTTTGTTTAGGCAGTTTGGTGCCTTGGCACGGCGCACATGTCACGCGCTATCATCACTCCGTGATCTTTGGGAGGTGTTCTTTTGCGACTGCATGCTGTCAGCGATTTCATAAAAACTAATCGAACTCCCGCAGCGTGGGATTGCGAACCATTTATCGCCAACACGAGTGACCACCACTCGAAAAATATACTGCTTCTTGGAACGCGATTTCGCGGATATCCAAACGCAATAAAATTCTTCCCCGTAGTAAGTGCTCAGCATCTCCCCGGCGAGTTTGACGACGCGTGGGTCTTGCGAATCAAAGGCTTGGGTCTCAATTGCTTCTTGAGTGTCCTCAATCATCCGGCTTGGTGAATCATAGATCGAGTGTGTGCCGGTTTCATCGGCAAGGTGTTTTTGGTGCATGCATTCGGCATACTTGTTGAGGGTGCTGATCGGTCCATCGCATACACCGAGACAGAGATGCTGCAAGAATTTTCTCGGCGATCTTTGGGTCATCCCAACAGCCATTGCGACCGCCGCCCGCTCAGGTGACTTTGCACCCTCAATTTGATCCATTAATTGGGTTGTCGACATACCTGACAGCAGTTGTGCATCCTCGCTTGACTGCTCACGATGGCAAGAAGAGAGAGTAAGAATCTGTATGAAGACAGCAAGGCTGATAACGGTTCGGACCTTGAAGTCGTTTGGTCTTTGCATTTTCTCTTTCGACTGAAGGTTTCTGGAATGCTTGCGGCCTAATGTGTGGTTGTCGTTATCGGTTAAGATACTTCGCTCACGAAGCGATCGGCTTGCAAAAATTGGTTAGCAGCATTCCACGTTTTTTCTTTGAGATGAGTTGATGATTTTCGATTGTGATGCACGTTGTCTCCTCTGTTTTGTCTTTACCTCTTGCTTGGGGATTATGACAGCGGAGGGACGTCAGCCAAATATTGTGATTTTGTTGGCGGATGATCTCGGATACGGGGAGCTTGGTTGCCAAGGTAATCCCGAGATTCCCACTCCGAACATTGATTCGATCGCTGGAAATGGTATTCGGTTTACTTCGGGTTATGTAACGGGCCCCAATTGCAGTCCTTCTCGGGCCGGTCTCCTCACCGGCCGTATTCCAACTCGATTTGGTTATGAATTTAATCCGATCGGTGCCAAAAACGAGGACCTGAATCATGGTTTACCTGCGAAGGAGATTACGATCGCAGAAGCGTTTCATGATGCGGGGTATACCACTGGAGTGATTGGTAAGTGGCACCAAGGTGGTGCCGCGCCCTACCATCCTTTTCGTCACGGTTTCGATGAGTTCTTCGGGTTTACCCATGAAGGTCACTACTTTGTGCCTCCACCTTATAAGGGCGTCACGACAATGCTGCGACGAAAGACACTCCCCGGCGGTAGTCAGGGACGTTGGAACGGCAGGCGAGGGTTGATTTACACGACGCACATGGGGAACGATGAGCCGGATTACGATGCTAACAACCCGATCGTTCGTGGCGGCCAACCAGTAGTTGAGGAGGAATACTTGACGGATGCTCTCACTCGGGAGGCAGTTGACTTCATCCGCCGGCATGATGATAAGCCCTTTTTGCTCTAT
>CALIBL010000062.1 GCA_938045805.1 uncultured Rubripirellula sp.
CGTCGGTGGATACTTCGAAAATATGGACAAAAAGACCAAATTCAAAGACCAGACGGGACTCGAGTAGAAAGTCTGGCAAGACGGGAAAGTACTTAAGCGTGGGAACGACGGTTCTCACGCTTTTTTCGTTGGTTGCTTTTCATCGCCGGTAATGACAATTGAGATGCACGCGGTGGGAAGCGGGGAAAGTCTTGAAAAAAATTTTTTTGAGAACAAATGCACGTAGATCACGGTGCCCAGGAATTTGAATCGAAGCATCAGAAATCGATGGGTTTATAATGGTTTTATCAATTATGCCGATTATTCTGATACTTCGAACGGTCGCATCGCAAGATACGAAGCTACACCGGAGCGTTAAAAATGGGTGCGTTAGACGCAAGTCTAATGCACGGGGGATCAACTGACCAAACCCTGGTTCGCCGTCTGAAGAATGGCGAAGATCAGGATGCTGCGCTAGGTCTGTATCTAAGGTATGCACAGCGTTTGCTGCATAGCACGCAGCGAAACATGTCTTCTGCTTTGGCGCAGAGAATGGACCCCGAGGACGTTGTTCAGTCCGTTTTTCGCACGTTTTTTCGTCGCGCGGCAGGTGGTCAATACCAAGTTCCCACGGGTGATGAACTCTGGAAACTGCTTTTGGTGATCTCGTTAAATAAGGTGCGCACTGCAGGCCGGCACCATCATGCAGCCAAACGCGATGCAGCGATATCCGTCAATTTGTCGGAGCAGGATGGTTTCTCACCTCAGGCGGAGGATGATTTTGCTCGCAAGCTTCTTGAACTCTCAATCACCGAAGTGATCAGTGAGTTTCCACCCTCGGCGCAACGTGTGATTGACTTACGTATTCAGGGGTATGAAGTCAGTCAGATTTCGGAGATCACCCGACGTAGCAGAAGAACGGTCGAGCGTATTCTGCAGCACTTTCGAGGTGAGATGATGCGACGTTCGGAGGAATGGTCATGAGTGCCAGCTCAAATGATTCCTCGAAGAAGATGCCAGCATCCAGTCCATCAAAGGAGTGTGGTCTAACAGCCTTCGGTGAGGTTGATTGTTTGGTAGAACGGTTTGAGCAGCAAGCTCTGGAGCACGGTATTGAGTCAGTCAATCTCAATGACTTGATGAGTGGGTTCATTGCCGAGCGAGGTGCATCCCACTTCGATCGGAATCATCATGAAGAGCTTGCCGTCGAATTATTGCGTGTGTGGATGGAGTTTGCTTTCGATGCACACGGAAGGACCTCGGTGCTCGATGCAATCGGCCAACTCAGTGGCATTGAAATCTCCAGCGAAGGTCTCGAGCTGCTGCGATTTGAATCTGACAGACTGAATCGTAGTGTCTCATCTCATAAGATCGCAGCGGGTAAATACCCTGAGCCAAACACCACTTGGGGTGAATTCTCATTGCTCGGCATACTCGGAGAGGGGGCCATTTCTCGAGTCTTTCTTGCGAGGCAGGATTCGATGTCGGGACGCCTCGTCGCGTTGAAGATTACGACCCGAGAGACACGCGAATCTGAACTGCTAGCCCGTATTCAGCATTCCGGAGTGGTGCCGGTCTACTCGGTTCACGAGCACAACGGAATTTACGGGATTTGTATGCCATTTGTTGGTAGTAGCACACTCGCTGATTTCTGCGAACAAGGTGTTCATACTAACGCGAGCGAAAAGGGTGCAAAGGACGGTACTGTTTCGTCAGGTCGAGGTGCGGATACACAAAAGTCTTGGTTGCAAAAGTTCTCCAGAATTTCTAAGTCAAATACAGCGACATGGACGTGCCGCGAGATTGCAAACCACCTTCGAAGAAGGCAGTCGTTGGTCTCGACATGGATTCGCGCTTCAGGGTCAACGGTGTTGGGAGAGGATCATTCCGGGGAAATCAAACAAGCTAAACTCAATACGATCGAGAGCTCTGGTGATGTAACCGCTCCACTCTCAAATGCTGCGGGTCGACCTATCGACAATGCGAAACAGGGGGTGGCGGATGATTCGAAAGCAAGTGATTTTGCTTTGAATTTGAAGTGGTGGGAATCTCATTCAGAAGTTGTTAAGGAACTACAAGGTTACGACTATCACGGGTTCATCCTCCATGTTGGTGTGCAACTTGCGTCCGCATTGGGACATGTTCACCGCTGTGGTGTAGTGCACTGTGATGTCAAGCCGGCCAACATTTTGATTGGCTGGGACGCTCAGCCTCGTTTGCTGGATTTCAACGTTTCTCAACAGGGCGTTTTGGTTGGTATTGAAGGTCATCAGTTCAATCAACTTGTCGGTGGCACTCCCGCTTACATGGCGCCTGAACAACGCGATGCAATCGTCCAGCAGGAATCACTCAAGCCTGACGCGCGTGTGGATGTTTTTTCTCTCGGTGCCGTCTTGTTCGAATTGCTGACTGGTTGCCGACCCCCGTTGGGAGCACCTGAGCGGTGGTCCGAGATGAAGCAAATCCTAGCGAGCCCAAAGTTGTCTCTTTCGCGAGGCTTACAAGCGGTACTCACTAAATCGCTCGCATATCGGCCTGAGGATCGCTACCAAACGATGGATGAATTTGGTGAAGATTTATCCTGCGTTCTGGAAAATCGACCGCTGGTGAACGTACCGGAACCTAGCTACTTGGAAGTGTTCAAGAAATGGCGTCGCCGTCACCCGCGTCTTTCATCAGGTGGTTCGGTTGCCATGCTTGCTGCGAGCATGATCTTCACGGTCGCGGCTTGGGGTTGGTCGCAGCGTACAGAGCGGCAAGCGGCCCGAGGCAGACTGGCAGTGAATCAACTTGACTTTGATTTGCCTGTCGCGGTCTCGCTCATGTCCGCGGTTCAAGAATATGATGAATTACGACCAGAATTGTCAGACAGGATTCAAAGAGTACAGCATAACCTGAAGTTGCTCTCACAACTCGACGCATCCAGTTTGGATGCGACTCCGAATCGTTTTGCATCAATTGGATCAAATCTCGGGAGGTTGCAGCAACTTTGGCGCAGCCAGACGAGTTCTAGCGGTGGCATTTTGTCTACGGTCTACCAACTTCCAGATCTTGAAAGTGGCGGTCATTTTTCTAGGTACGACTTGGAAATGCTTTCGGACGCGCTAGGTCTCAACCAGTCAGCCGTTTCGGGACAGTTCGAAGATCTTTTCTCTCGAGGGCAATTCTCAGATGCGATTTCTTACGCCGAGTCGCATCCTGATCAGTTTGAAGATTATGGACGTCTCGTTTTATTTGCTCATTGCTTATTTAGAACCAAGCAGTATGCCCGAGCGAGTAACGC
>CALIBL010000063.1 GCA_938045805.1 uncultured Rubripirellula sp.
TAGACATATCAAGCCCCAACTGATCCGCGACTGCAAGTAAATGCAGAGCATAAGTGGGGGTGCAACACAGAACCGTGCAGCCTTGATCCTGTATCAATCGAAGTCGATTCTCACTCGACAAGCCGCCACCTGGAATCACGAGCGCACCACGATTGACCAGTGCATCATTCGCACTCCAGAAACCGATAAACGGACCGAAAGAAAAAGCCATCATCGCTATGTCGCATGCGGTTACTTCCGCTGCATCAAGCACGTAATCCCAACAGCGGAGCCACCAATCCCAATCCTCTGGTGTGTCCAAGACGATCATCGGGAATCCCTTGGTTCCGCTTGTTTGATGCATTCGAACATAGTGATCCTTCGACCGATCGAATTGCCGTCCTGGCAAACACCGACCAGTCTCAATCAAATCTGACTTGGTGAGCAAAGGCAGATCACGAAGCTCGTCAAGGCTGGAAAAACAATACTTCTTTCCGTTAAACCTCTCCCTGTAGAACGGCCGGTCACTGACCACTTCCAACAGATGATTCAGTCTAGAAAGTTGATGAAGTACCAAGTCACTCTCTTGACTCCATTTGCTCAGATGCTCGAACTTGCCCAAGTGTTAACCTCGCTCACCCTAATAACCACATTACAATCATGAAGATTCCATGAACCCCAAGCCGCTATTCCCAGTCCAATGATGAGTCACAAAAAGCAAACTTTGGGACCAAAACAGGCTCTCTAAGGTAACTATACCACCTCTCTAATTTCAAACTCACCCGAGAACGCCAATTCAGAAATAAGTAGGAATGATTAAGACTCAGTGAGAACTCCATTCCGCGCTTGCAAAGCGGTTTCCGAATGCGCAACATGCTCGCGTCACGGGGATTCTGGAAGTCCAGTCTCCTAAGATTTTCAGTCACGTCGCGCGACTCGAAACGCTTCAGTGAAGCTTTCTGGGAAGCAGTGAGAGCGGATTAACGCTTTGATCATGAAGAGCCTTAAAGACAACGGATTGAATTCGCCCAAATCTGATCGCACGCAGCGAACACGTGTCGCGATTGGCCCCGCGATCAGTAGTTTGGAAAGACGCCTCACCAAATTGCCGGCAGCCAGTGGATTCACCTTGGTTGAAATGCTGGTTGTGATCACCATCATCGGTATTCTAGTCGGCCTGCTTTTGCCCGCGATTTCGAGAGCGAGAGAAGCAGCTAGAAGCGCTGAGTGTCAGAGCAATCTCAAGAACTTTGGCGTAGGTCTAACCAAGCATTCCATCGATAATCCTAGCGGCACATTTTGTTCAGGTGCATTTGATCTCGAAAAGGATGGCGTCCCAACCGAAATTGGCTGGGTGGCTGACCTTGTCAAACGGGGAATGATCCCAAGTGAAATGCGTTGCCCCAGTAACAGTGTGCTGACATCCGCTGCCGTTGAGCAAATGCTCACGGCACCGGTCACATCATTTTCCGCGGAAACGGTTGGTGATCGTTTGGGTAGCAAACCATACACGGATGAAACTGGGCGTGTTATCCGCAATGTGTCACGCGTTGTGGTGGAGGATGGTCTCTCGGCATTGGGCGCCGATCGAATTGGTCTCGTCGCCACGGAAATGATCGAGAAAGGATACAACACGAACTACGCCGCCACTTGGTTCCTCACGAGATCCGAAGCGAGGTTAGATACTAGCGGCAATTTGCGGCCGCTCAAGACAGCGATTAACGAGCGTTCGATAAAGAGCTTGAACGTGACTACAGGCCCATTAACTACACGTCAGCTAGATAGTGGAAAGGCTCCAGGTAGCACGGTTCCTCTTCTTTGCGATGCATCCGCGGTCGGCGCAATTTCGGCTCCGCTGGGTGAATGGATTGCTGCAGGGTCTTTCTACGGAACCTCAATTGTTGGCGGTCCGATCGGAAACCGTAAGCGGATTGATACTGACGGAGATGGAAATGTCGACGCGGAGAATCCTAACTTCCTGCAGACTCCATCGTTCGCAAATGGACATCAACGATCTGGCCCTAATGGTTGGCTAAAAGCTTGGAGACACGATACGCGTCAGGATTACCGTGGCATGGCTCCAATCCATTCGGGTGTTGTTAACGTCCTAATGGCAGACGGCTCCGTCCAATCCATCGCTGACCGAAACAACGACGGGTTTATCAACAACGGCTTTGACGGTGCAGACATTGCCGGCGCTGGCGGTGCCGTTTACTGGACCGACTCAGAAATTGAGGCAGAGAGGCTAAACCTTGCCAGTTTTTATTCGCTCACAACGAAGGGCGAATAGGCGAGCAGAGTTAACAGTCATGACAAGCTAGATCGATGAAACCAATTCGAGACCAATTCAATCTAACCCAAGGAGGCGAACCAGCGACCTAACCTGTTTCACAGTGAAAGATGAGCGATTAGGCCGCGTGTCAGGAGTGACGCGGTTTGCTGTGGGTAATGAAACCCAAGAGTAAAGGCGGTGAGTAGGTGATTTGGAAACCGCAACGAGAATCAAAGACACAGATTCAACGAATCGTGTTTCTGGAAAATTTTAGGAAGCGGAGTGCATGAAGAGTCGTGGAAACGTTTGCTGGCGGCAAATGGCTTCCGCGGATGACTCCTCACACACTCCACCATGATTAACCCATTCTGGACCAAACCTTCACGAAAAGTCCAGAGTAACTTTAAGGACATGAGAAAAATGTCGCGATCGCGAATTTCAGGTTTCACCCTGATTGAACTTTTGGTGGTGATCTCCATCATCGCTCTTTTGGCATCGCTCGCGTTGCCAGCCCTGACGAAAGCTCGCGAAGCTGCTCGTCGGACTCAGTGCTCGAGCAACCTTCGTCAGTTCGGAATCGGACTGACCGAGTTTGCAAACCGTGACCCGCTAGGTCGATTCACCACCGGTGCATCGGACTGGTACCGTGACGGTGACATGGATTCAATCGGTTGGGTTGCTGACTTGGTCAACAGCGGAAACGCACTTCCAGGTGACATGCTTTGCCCCACCAACCCCGGCAAGGCATCTGAGAAGCTGAACGACCTTCTCGGTGGTGATACTGTCGACGGTGCAAAGGTGCCAAAACAAGGCAACACCTACGCTCGCATGCGTCAGGGTGCAGGTGCCTTGATCATCGATGCCGCTGGCACCGCACTCCTTACGGGATCCGACCGTGTTGCGTATGTGGGTGCACAGTACGTCGACAAAGGCTACATGACAAACTACGCCGCTGGCTATCACCTCGTCCGAACCAACCCAAAAACGATCTACGATGCCAACAGCGACATCGTTGCTAATGGCGGTACTTGCATCACTGCCGATGGCACCGCTTATGATCGAGACGCTTCTAGCAAGTTTAAAGAGCTCGGCGGCACTGCTGGCCCAATT
>CALIBL010000064.1 GCA_938045805.1 uncultured Rubripirellula sp.
GCATCACGACTCAGTGGATGACTTGAATCCTGCCCCAAGCGTTTGATCGCGTAACGCAGCAAGTTGATTCCGTCACGGGGCGAAAAGTCCAGCTTCAATTGGTGAGAGGTCTGAAGAAATTCCACCGTCATTGCCAACATCTCAGGCTCGGCGTAAGGCAGATGGTATCGCAAGATCTCCATCTCATCATGCTTGTTGGGGAAACCAACTTTGAGCGTGGGCTGCAGACGACTGAGAATGTAATCGGGGATTTCGAACGTTGACTCATCATCATTCATCGTCACCGCCGCACGAAACTCCCGGGCAGCAGGAATTTGAATACCCGCAACAATCGACTCGACCATGCGCCGCCCATCAAACAGAGGAGCGAGGGAGGCCCATGACTTTTCATTCATCCGATTGCCTTCGTCGAGCAAACAGATCCCGCCGGAAATCATTGCAGAGACCAGTGGTGACGCGTGATAGGAAATGTTGCCGTTCTGCCCAAGCACGGGAGTCACCAACAAATCCTCGGGGCGGGTATCGGCCGTGCACTGAAAAATGTAAAGCGGTAAACCCTGCTGCTTCGCAGCTGCAATCACCAGCTGCGTCTTCCCCATGCCTGGTGAACCAAGCAGTCGAGGAGTGAGCGGCAAGTCAGACTCATCGATGGTGATCCAACATGCAAGCAGTTGCATCAAGATGTCACTTTGACCAATCCAACGTGCCGATCCCTCGTACGGTCTAGAAAGCTTAAGTTGAACGCCATCGATTTCAGCGTAACCGTTCTGCTTGCCGATCGCGGCACCTTCTTCACTTCTCATCCGGTCCACCTCTCGAGGAATCCTATAAAAGTCGATTCAACCATTGAACTACAACATCGATGTTGCGAAGCGTCGATGAACGCCAAAACGTGTTCATCGATTTCAATTCACTTAAGCAGAAGCGTTGGGCGCTAGTGGGGCAAGAGGTACTGTCATCTGCGGGCGCCCCCCTTCAACGTCCATCTGAATGGTTAGATGCCTTCGCCAAGCATGATCATCGGCCACGGGGAAATCGCTACGGTAATGGACCCCCCGTGATTCAGTTCGTGCGAGAGCAGAATCGACGATGCAGGCAGAGAGCAAAAGCATGTTCTGCAATTCCCACCCCTCAACCGAATCAAATTGATGGGGCATGACGTAAGCAGCAAACGAACGGATCGAATCGATCGCCTCCTGCAGCCCTTCCGCATGACGCTCCACACCCACCAAGCGTCCCATGAGACTTTTCAAAGACACTCGCACGTCAGCGACGTCAAAGGCTTCGGTCGGTCGATGCACTGGATGTTCAAGTGGAAGCGAGACCATTTTCTGAGAGCCCTCCGCAGCGGCTCGAGACGCCGACGTACCGGCGTGAGCACCATACACCAAGCCTTCAAGAAGACTATTACTGGCCAGACGGTTGGCGCCGTGAAGACCACTACTGGTCACTTCACCGGCAGCCCATAGCCCGGGCAGAGTGGTGCGTCCTTGGCGATCAATAGAGACTCCGCCAATCATGTAATGTGCACCAGGGCGAACTGGAATGCGATCTCGTGCGATATCCAAACCAAATTTTGCACACGCTTTGGCAATTCCCGGAAAACGCTGGTGCACATGATCCGAATCCAAATGGGTCAGATCTAGGTAGACATTGGAATGCTTCGTTTTTTCCATCTGCCGAATAATCGACTGGCTTACGATATCCCGCGGCGCTAACTCCCCGCGTTCGTCATACGCTGGCATGAACCGGTCGCCGTGACAATCAACCAACCTCGCACCCTCGCCGCGCAACGCTTCGGTGATTAACGATCGCGACGCACCGGCAATGTAAAGAACGGTTGGGTGGAACTGCATGAATTCCATGTCTCGCAACTGAACCCCTGCACGGTAGGCCAGTGCGTGACCATCCCCGGTCGCAACAAGAGGGTTGGTTGACTCGCGAAAAACCTGACCCGCTCCACCGGAACAAAGAATCGTTTCCTTAGCCCATACGATGACAGGCTGCTTTCCCTGCTGGACAATTAGAGCACCTCGACAACGTCCCTCATGCGTTAGGAGGTCGACCGTGAATGCATTCTCCCAGATATCGATATTAGCCTGATCCCGCGTCCGATCGATGATCGCTCGCATCACCTCCTGACCGGTTGCATCACCTCGCGCGTGGACAATTCGTTCTCGGCTGTGACCACCCTCGCGTCCCAAAGACAGCGTGCCTTCAAGCTGATCGAACTTGGTTCCCCAATTAACCAATTCCTCAATCCGCCGCGGCCCCTCACGAATCACCATATCGACAATTTCTGAGTCGCACAGATTTCCGCCAGCACCCAGTGTGTCCTCAACATGTGACTCAAAACAGTCCTCCGGATCGAGCACGCCTGCGATACCGCCCTGTGCATAAGAACTGTTTGACTCAGCAAGCTGATCTTTGGTGACAATCAAGACGCTTTGATGCGAAGCCACCGCGTTGGCGGCTCTCAAACCTGCCAGTCCACCACCGATAATGAGAATATCGGTGAATCGGTGGAGTGCCCTTCTCGCATTGAATGGCAGCAAGTATCGCGGAGTCAGCATGTCGTTTTTTTTGATCAGTCAGGAAATTGCCACCATCAGTCTAACAAATTGGATGGTGATCCGATCGTGCCGTCGGCCCAAAAGTCCCATCTCCACGCCTCAGCACTGCAGTTACCCTAGCGTGCAATCAAGTCGTCGCAACACCCTTCCGAAACGATCCATTACTGCAAAGCACTCACGATTCCTGACTACCACCTTGCCGATTAGACAACCGAGGAAAAAAAAGAGGGTTAGTTGGAAGCAAAACCCTGTTTGTTAAAGAGAGTACCTCGACATCCGTTCGCCTTCGCGGATACCCTTGTGCGGTGTAGATCACACTCTCCGACCGACTTTTCACTGCCGTCAGACTGACGGCGAGAAGAGATCGAAAAGTATTCCCCGGAAATAAATCTCTAAATCTGCCTCTCTGACTAAATCCAGCCACGTGGCTGAGGACCTGCACTCATGCAAAACAGTGACCTCCCGGAAATTGCAACTGAAATGGATCCACAGCTCACAACAATTCAACCGGGCGGGGGAGTGGTCATGTCGATTGAACTCGCCTGGGGTAAACTTCGGCGTGCGATCCTGAGAACAGTGCGTCCCGGATATGTTCGATCAATGGCTGAAACTCGGCAAGGCACGCGCGGGCCCCTCCCGTTTGAACCGGTCGACCCGCGTGATTTGAAGTTCTATCGGAATCAAGACACTTATTGGTGGGCTGAATCGGATGATCCATTTACCTGGAGGGACGGCTTACCGTTTGTTCGGGTCGGTCTCGCGGAACTGATTCTGTTGGGCGGAGGCTTTGTTGCGTTGGCAATCGCAGCCGCCTTCGTTCACCCGCTGCTTTCCTTACCGCCAGCGGTCATCGCAATTCTTATTGCATGGTTCTTTCGCGATCCTGATCGACAAATCCCATCACAACTCGGAACAGTGGTTTCACCTGCAGACGGCAAACTCGTTCAAATTGAAACCATCGAGGATCCCGAATTGGGTCACTGCGTCCAATTTGGAATCTTCCTTTCAATCTTCAATGTGCATGCCAATCGCGCTTCCTTACCGGGGCGTGTCATCGCCGTACGTTATCGTCCTGGAAAAATGCTCAACGCCCTGCGGCCCGAGTCGGCTAGAGAAAACGAAAACTTAGATGTCGTCTTAGAGAACAACGAAGAGATTCAACATGACGGACAACCGCGAAAATTCAGGATCCGTCAAATCACCGGACAGTTTGCTCGACGCATCGTGTGCTGGGTTCGCCCGGGTGACATCCTCAGCCGTGGCGAAATGTACGGCATGATCAAACTAGGATCACGCACCGAGCTAATCATCCCCGCTAGTGACACGCTGGAAATCACGGCCAAGGTGGGCGATAAACTATGCGCGGGCAGTACCACGCTGGCCCGCTATCGAACGACTATCAATCACTCGGACACAGACACCCAGACGGAAAAGTAGGGGTCAGAAAATCCATCGCCTTAAGATCAAAATTTAGCGTTGAGATTCAGATCGAAGCCTCAATTTTCCTGCAAGGAGGCTCTCGAATAAGAAGGTTCCCCCATGACCGTGGGCTCAGGCTAAACTAATGCTTAGACGCCACAGCTCAGTGAAATTTCAATCTCCACGCTGACATCCTGTCCCTTGATTCAGCAATCAAACCTTTGATGGCTTAATCAATGAAGGGACTCCACCAATTCCAATTGTTTTCAAGATCCTTTTCGAATCCGGCAGCAAGACGCGCATGAGCGAATTGAAGCGAGAGCTCCACCCGACGAACCCACCACGTGAGCAGAGTTCAAACGACTCAACTGCAGAGGATTCCCCTACTTCACAAACCGAGGACAATCAGGACCTCGGAAAATCTTGGACGGGACGACCGAAGAAACGTCGTAAAAAAAGACGCCTCACGCTCGCTGTCCTACCGACCATGCTAACGCTTGGTAATGGAGTTTGCGGTTTAGCCGCAATTGCGATCGCGATGAGTGACGATCCGAGATGGACCGAGGAAACCCAGCTGCTAATCGCGGGCACACTCATTTTCGGTGGGATGCTCTTTGACGCACTCGACGGCTCCGCCGCACGAATGACCGGACAGGAAAGCCAGTTCGGAGCCGAGCTCGACAGCCTTTGTGACGCGATCACCTTTGGGACCGCTCCCGCCGTGATTGTCTGGGAATACGCTCACGGTATGGCGTTACCACAAAAGATCAGTTGGGGCATTGGCGTCTTATTCACGCTGTGCGTCCTGATTCGCCTAGCCAGATTCAATGTGGAGACCGACGAGGATGATACGCATGAAGGATTTGACGGACTGCCCAGCCCCGCTGCTGCGGGCACACTTGCATCCTTTGCTATCGCCATGCCCGAACTTGCAGGCTATGCGAACGATCCCACTTACCCTGAACAGGTTCAGTGGTTCGCGCAACAACTTCTGCATGGCTCGCAGTACTTCATGGCCTCGTTGACTTTGGTGCTAGCGTACCTGATGGTATCAAGGTTCCAGTACAAGCATGTCTTCCAACAACTGGTACAAGGTAGGCGTGCGCCGCATCAGATTGGACAAGCGTTGTTCGTTCTCATCGGTGCCTCAGTGCTACACTGGCTCGCCTTGCCGATCGCGTTCTGCTATTACGCGTTTGCGCCGCCCATCCGAAGCATCATTGGGCAGCGAAGGAAACAACCACCGCAGACCACGAGCCATCCTTAGCTTAAAACCACACCGCACCACCCGCGTCACGCAGTGAATTGCGAGGGATAACTAGGCTAATGAATCGATCACGGCATTGAGAGTGCCGCTAGGTCGCATTGCCTGCTGCACCTTTTGAGCGTCGGGCTGATAGTACCCCCCAATATCAACGGCTGATCCCTGAGCTGCATTGAGTTCATCCAGAATGGTCGCTTCTTGTTCAACGAGCTGTTTCGCAATCGGCTCGAATCGATCCCTTAATTCAGCGTCCTGATCCTGCGCGGCAAGTGCTTGAGCCCAGTACATGCTGAGGTAATAGTGGCTACCGCGATTATCCAACTCATTAACGCGTCGACTCGGTGACTTGTCTTCGTTGAGAATGGTTCCAATCGCATGGTCAAGTGCTGTCGCCAAAACCCCAACCTTTTGGCAACCAATTTTGCTTGCGAGATCCTCGAGCGAGACACCCAGCGCGAGGAACTCACCGAGTGAGTCCCAACGCAGATGCCCCTCCTGAACAAACTGCTGGACATGCTTGGGAGCCGAACCTCCTGCACCTGTTTCGAACAAGCCACCCCCTGCCAGCAAAGGGACAATCGACAACATCTTCGCGCTGGTTCCAAGCTCTAAAATGGGAAACAGATCGGTCAGGTAATCTCGCAGCACATTACCTGTTACCGCGATCGAATCCTGACCATCTTTTGCTCGCTGGCAGGCGTGAAGCGTCGCTTCCACTGGCGACATGATCTGGATGTCCAACCCTTCCGTATCATGCTGCGGTAAATACTGATTCACTTTCTTAATAAGATTCGCATCATGCGCTCGGTTGGGATCGAGCCAAAAGATGGTCGCAGCTCCCGTAGCACGAGCACGAACAACAGCTAGTCGGACCCAGTCCTGAATCGGAATGTCTTTGGTTTGGCACATTCGCCAAAGATCCCCCGCTTCGACATCATGCTGCATCAAAACCGCTCCATCACTGGCGACAACACGAACCACACCCGGTGCTTCCACCTGGAAAGTCTTATCGTGGGATCCGTATTCTTCTGCCTTCTGAGCCATCAGACCGATGTTTGAAACATTACCCATCGTGGTAACGTCAAAAGCACCGTTCTGCTTACAGAAGTCAATGGTGGCTTGATAAACGCCCGCATAGCTCCGATCAGGAATCATCGCTTTGGTATCGTGCAACTGACCATCAGGCCCCCACATCTGCCCTGACGAACGAATCGCGGCCGGCATGGACGCGTCAATGATGATGTCACTGGGCACATGGAGGTTGGTGATGCCCTTATCAGAGTCGACCATGGCCAAAGATGGCCCGGCGGCGTAGACGGACTCAATCTCCGCTCTGATGGCTTCCTGCTGATCTTCAGGCAATTGGCTGATTTTGGCATAGAGATCACCAATCCCATTACTTACATCAACTCCCAAAGAATTCAGGACATCGCCAAACTTCTCAAACACGCTGGAGTAATAAGCGGAAACGGCATGTCCAAAAATGATCGGGTCAGAGACCTTCATCATCGTTGCCTTCATGTGAAGACTTAACAACATCGACTGATCTCTTGCGTCTTCAATCTCACGATCGAAGAATGCTCTTAACGCTTTGCAACTCATGCGAGACGAATCAATCACCTCACCTTCAAGAAGGGCCAATCCCTCCTTGAGATTCGTTACAGTTCCCTCAGCACTCACATGCTCGATCCGCACAGTATCGGCGGATTCCATCACGTAAGATTGTTCGCTGCCGTAAAAATCACCTTCAGTCATCGAAGCGACATGGCTTCTGGAATCGGATGCCCACGCCCCCATCGAATGGGGATGCTGCTGAGCATATTCTTTGACTGGTTTTGCCACTCGGCGATCAGAGTTTCCCTCGCGAAGGACAGGATTCACCGCACTACCCAAAACCTTGGCGTAACGAAGCTTGATTGATTTCTCCTCGTCACCTTGTGGTTCTTCTGGAAAATCGGGAACCGCATATCCGTGGCTTTGCAGTTCCTTGATGGCCGTGGTCAACTGCGGGATCGATGCGCTAATATTGGGTAACTTGACAATGTTGGCCTGCGGTAACTTTGCCAACTCTCCCAACAAACTCAGTGCATCTTCTTGCTGCTGATCAGCTGTCAGGTATTCGGGGAACGCGGAAACGATTCGGCCCGCTAGGGAAATATCCTTCAATTCAACTTCAACCCCAGCAACTCCGACGAAAGCTCGCAAGATCGGCAGAAGGGAGGCGGTTGCAAGCGCGGGCGCTTCATCAGTCAAGGTGTAAGTAATCTTAGCTTTGGTATCAGTCACGCTTATCCTCGAATCTCCGGTGGGACCACCGCTTCAAAAAAACATGTCAAAATCGAACCGTCTGACTATCAAGCAATTTGCACACATCCTACCACTCCGGTCCTCAATTAGGTGAGGGGGGTGGATACTGAATCCACCAAATGATCGAGTCGATACCAACAGATCAGTTTTTTAATCAACGGCAGACCAAATGGTTTAAACTCTCCCGGAAATCACTCACCGAAGTGAATCATTCTCCTCCAAACGCAAAGCCTCGGAATGCAACATTTTTTCTCAACTCAAACACTCCTTCTGACGTACGCTCTGATCGCCTTGTCCACCGCAAGCCAACTTGCTGCTGCACAAGGAATCGCCAAGGAAACAATTACTCTGCAAACAAAGACTGAATCAGACACGAGTGTTGCAAAGGAAAGCGATAAACAGAGCATCAACCCGGGTATTAACTCAAACTTCCTCGACCCAGAACTTGATGTGGATCAATGGGTTGCGAGATTTGAAGTGGAGAGCAGAGAGGTCTATCAATCGCGAAAAGAAATTCTCGATCAGTTGAAACTGACTTCAGGAATGCGAATTGCAGATGTTGGAGCGGGTACCGGATTCTACTCCATCTTGTTTTCCGAGGCAGTCGGTGATGCGGGTTGGGTTTATGCCATTGACCTCTCTCCAAAATTTGTCCCTTACCTTAGTCAGCAATTCGATCAACGAAAACTCAATAACGTCACCACGGTGATGTGCGACCAAGATTCCATCTGCCTTCCTCCCAGCAGCGTGGATGTCGCATTCATTTGCGACGTCTATCACCATTTTGAATTTCCCGGTGACACCATGCGATCCATTCATCGCGCCCTGAGTAAAGACGGCCGTGTCATTGTTATTGATTTCGAAAGAATTCCCGGTGTCACTCGTGAGTGGACAATCAACCACGTTCGTGCTGACAAGGCGACGTTTATCAACGAAATCCAAGATGCAGGTTTCGAATTGATTGCGGAAAGAAAGATCCAAGGTTTCAAAGACAATTACTTTCTTGAGTTCAGTAAACGCAGGCAATAGCAACAACCTATTGCGACACTACCTATCCATTGCTCCGTTCGAGTCACTCCCCCAAATTTGAGAATCCTCCTTGTCTGCACCAAATCGCTCTCTCGATCTCGCTTCTGCAACGACCATTGTCGTGGCAAGCATGATTGGCGTAGGGGTGTATACCACCAGTGGTTTTACTCTTGCCGCATTACACAACCCGGTGCAGGTTGTCTTGGCCTGGATCATTGGTGGACTGATTGCGATTTGCGGAGCGATTGGGTATTCATCGCTTGCTGCAAAGTTCCAAGAATCAGGAGGTGAATATCTCTTTCTCAGCAAGACGGTTCACCCTGCAGCTGGCGTCATGGCTGGCTGGGTTTCGATGCTGGCCGGCTTCACCGGAGCAATCGCGGCGGCGGCGATCGGCATCGAAGAATACTTAGCTCCAGTGATCGTCTCGGTGCTCACATCAGAGAGCATCCCTCAAAACAGTATCGCAATCGTCAGCATTGGTATTGCAACCATTCTGCACTGTATCGGAGTTCGGTTTGCGGCACGCGTTCAGGATCTCATCGTGGTCGTCAAACTGCTCATGCTGGCGGGCTTTATCTACATCGGCTTCAATTCAACAGCACTCTGGAATCACGAATTCGAACATGCAGTGCATCACGCTGAAGAAATGAGTTTTGACATTCTCGCGTTCGCTAAACAACTCGTTTGGATCTCGTTTAGTTACGCTGGATTCAATGCTGCAATCTATATCTGCGGGGAGGTTCAACAGCCACAACGCAACGTTCCACGCGCCATGATCCTCGGCACATCGCTGGTAACGTTAATCTACGTACTCCTCAATGGCATCTTCGTCTACACGTCACCCATAGCCGTGATCACAGCGGATGAGAATTTGTCACAGGTGGCAACCGTTGCCGCCACATCGATCGGCGGAACCTCTCTGGCTAATTTTGTTCGGATCGTCATCATCGTATCACTCTTTACATCGGTATCGGCGATGATCATGACGGGTCCGCGAGTCTACGCAAAAATGGCCGACGATGGAGTGCTTTCATCATGGTTCTCTTTCCGGCGCAGAACACCCATCGCCTCCATCATCTTTCAATCATTAGCAGCAACCTTGGTGATCTGCATCAGCTCCCTAGGATCGTTACTTGGCTACCTCGGTCTCACCCTCTCGCTCTGCTCGGCGTTGACCGTTGGATCCATCTTTTTATCTTCGAAAGAGAAGTCACCTACGGCAGCGTCCGATCCACTGAACAAATGGGTCATCATTGCTGCTTTGATCTATGTGTCTGCAACTCTGGTTCTGGCAATGCTCTATGGAATCGAAGAATACAACCGAGAAGGATTTCCCTACTCAGCACTTGCGGCCTTCGGCACACTCGGCATTGGTTTGTTCAGCTACATCTTGACGAGCAAGGCTCAAACCCCGCGATAGATTCTCCTAACGAATTTGGAGTCGTATGATCCGATTCTGGCTACTATCAGCCACATACAGATATCCATCGTGCACACAGACACCATGTGGATTGAGAAGCTGAATTCGTGAGTCACCAAAGCCGCGTCCAAGGATCGTTGTAACTCGGTTGGAAACTGGATCATAGCGTCGAATCGCGCCATTCAAATCATCGGCGATATAGACCCGCCCCTGATTGTCTAAGCAAAGATGCTTGGGCGCACCAAATGCAACTTCATCACCAACGCCGTCGCGAAAACCGCGCTCTCCAGATCCGGCCACGGTTCGAATGCGACCCTCGGTATCGACCATACGTAACGCATTTCCTCCACGCTCAAGGACATAAAGTCGACCCTCCCGGTCCGAAGCGGCAGCACGTGGATCAACGAGAGGACTTTCGGTTGCAGCGGTTCCGTTCTTCGGTACACCTTTCTCACCATTTCCGGCAACCGTACTCACCGCTCGTGTTGAGAGATTAATGTTTCGGATGCGTCGATTCTTCAAGTCAGTCACGTGAAGGATTTTTTGATCCGGACTGATGCTAATACACATGATGTCATGAAAATGTGCATCCCTTGCATCAGAGCCATCACCCTTGAAGCCTACCTCTCCAGTCCCGGCAAAAGTCTCGATTCGTTGATCGCCTAAATCAATTTTGCGGACCCGTTGATTCCATGTATCTGAGATCAACAACTGATCCTCGCTAGTGATTGCGAGATTATGCATTCCGTTGAAGACCGCATGTATCGCTGGCCCACCATCGCCCCGATAATTCTTGTTTGGCTCACCTGCAATTTTCTGGATCGACCCATCGAAATCAAATCGGTAGACCCGCCCACCTTCAAACTCGACCACATGCATCCGATTCTTAGAATCAAAGGCAATCCCAAATGGCCGGTACAGTGGACTTTGCTTGGCGTCCCATTGTCCTCCTTCTTTGATCAAATAGTTGCCAACAAGAAATTCAACTTCTTCTCCCTTTGATGTGCGATCCTTTGACACTGCCGCGGCAGCTTGATCAGACTCAGTGATGACGGTCCCATCAGCAAGGGCCGTTGAAATGACAAGAGTCGGCAAAAGGAACAACCAACTGACCACGAAAAGAAAACATCGACGCATGAATGATTCTCAGGTTTGGTAACAACAGCGAAAACAGATCACTTCTGATGACTGCCCAAGTGGGATGATGAGTCGTGCATCAGAAAACGAGACGCTTGTAAATTTGAGGATTCCCTTCCGCATCGAGCAACCGTAATTCCACCTCCGCGTGACCCTCACTCCAGTCAACATCGATCACACCAAAATTTTCTTGGTGAAATGTCTGCGGAATGGCACGATAACGATTCTCGCTCGGCGTTCCTCGAGGATGCTTTTGATTCAAGCTACTGGAGGTCAACTCATACAGTGGATAATCAAGTTCGTCGCGGAGCACCGAAAGTTCAGCCCAATGACGATCTCCACTCAGCAAGATCAATCCCTTTGCCGAGGTTGAACGCAAGAGGTCCAACAAACGCTGCCGCTCAACCGGTAAGTTACTCCAAGTCTCTTGTCCTGCCGCCTCGGGTAAACACTGAATGCTCGAAACTAGCAGCCGAAGCTCAGCGGGCTCGCGCAGCTGCCGACCGAGCCACTCCCATTGACGATCCCCCAACATCGTTTTTCTTGGGTCGGGATCCGCCACGTAGGGCCCCGCCACTCGTCTCTTCTCCCCTTGCATGAGTGGTGACCGAAAGAAACGAGTATCCAGCAAAATGACCTGAAGACGTGATCCGACAGGCCCAAACAATTCGCTGTGGTAGACCCCTTCGCGATTCCACCTTGCGGACTCCTTAGGCACATTCCAGAAGCGAAGAAATTCCGCCTGCGAATCCGATCGCTTCTCAAAATCCGCGCCACCGTCGTTGCGACCGAAGTCATGATCATCCCAAGTCGCCAGAATCGGCACGCGATTTTCAAATGCTGAGTAATGAGGATTGCTTCGAAGCGTTTGATATTTGTCACGCAGAACTGACATGTCGTCGGTGTCACCGTAAATATTGTCACCAATGAGTAATGCCAAGTCAGGATTTAGCTTCAACATCTCTGAGAAAATCGGCATCGGTTGATCCTGCTTGATACAGGATCCAAAAATAACTCGTCGCACCACTTTAGCTGGTGACAGGATTGGGGGCTTCCGGTCAGTCGTCGAGTTATTATTTGATCGCTCGTGACCGGAAACGGCTCCTTGTTCCTCGAACGCATTCTGCGCCGCAACATCAGCAATCGTGCCGAACCACAAAAACCAAAGGGGCAAGAACAAAAACGTCAACGGCAGCGAGAAGCTGCGGCCTGGAAAAACCAAGTAGAACATGACGAGCTATTGTTTCGGTGTTCGAGTAGGGGGACGGTAACGGTGGTTGCCGCGTTTGGCAGCTTGGTGCGTCTCATGCGTATCCTGATCAATTCCGGGATCGCCTTGCTCAACAAGCCAATCATCAAGCTCCCGACGCAGTTCGTTAAGGATTGATTGATGGTCCGGATGGTTGATTAGATCATTCAGTTCAAAAGGGTCACTCGCCGTGTGATAGAGAGATTCAGCCGGGCGATGCATGTATCTCTGAACGAGATCGTAAGTTTTTGGTGTATTCCAAGAATCCCAAATCCAGGTCTGCCAATAAGGGTTATTCAACTCTCCGTTCCCACGCAGACCCATTAAATGCTTTTCGATATAGAGTCGATCGGGACTCAGGTTCCGCAGGTACCTGTATTGGCCGTTGCTTACCGTTCGAATCGGGTAAGGCGGCCCTTCTGGAACATTATTGTGAGCGCCGAAAACGTGATCACGATGCCTTGTTTTTTCACCTCGAATCACACTGAGAAAGCTGCGTCCATCAACTTTTAATTCGCTTAGTTCTCCTCCAGCAGCCTCCACTAGCGTGGGCACCACATCCGCGTAATGAACCATTGCATCGGTACTATCACCTGGGCTGGTCACTCCGGGCCATCGAATCACCATTCCGGTATGCAGTCCAGTATCCCAATTAGTCCATTTATTACCAGGGAATTGCGAGCCCTGTTCGGAGGTGAACAGAACCATTGTTTCTGACGACTGACCAGACTTCTCCAACGACATCAAAAGTTCCCCAACTTGCGAGTCCATGTAACTGATCTCGGCAAGGTATCTCGAGTATGCTTCGCGCGTCCGCGGCGTGTCGGCAAGATTGGGTGGAAGCTTCAATTGATTCGGGGGATAGACCGAGGCGTCACCCATCACCCACGGGACATGCGGCTCGACCAGAGCAACCACCAAACAGAATGGCTCCGTGCGATCTCGGTTGATGAATTCATTCACACCGCTCAAATCATGCGGAGCGGTCGGATTCCGAACGCAGTTTGGATCGAAACCAGTTACCGACTCAAATGGAAAAGCCTGCTTGGGAAGCACATGAACCTTACCTGCAAGCCCCACACGATAACCAAGATTGGAAAGATAGTGTGGCAAACTCTTGGTGTCAGCAAAGCTGGCCGAATGGTTCCAAGCACATCCGTTACCCATCGGAAACATGCCCGAATAAAGCTCCGCTCGGCAAGGCTGACACATTGCAGAGGTTAAATACGCTTTGCGAAACAGCAACCCCTCACTAGCCAACTGATCTAAGTTTGGTGTCTTTGCATTTTGACCTCCATAGATCGGCAAATCGCTGTGAGTGCAATCGTCCGCCATGATGATCAACACATTAGGTGCCGTCGCCCCAATCGCTGGCTCTTGCTGAAAGAGGATAGGCAACCAAGAAAATGAGATCCAGAACAAAGCCAATGCGAAAAATGAATTGCGTGGCATGATGGATCTTTTCATGAATGACACCTAGAAGATTTTTTAGGAACCCGCTTACTTGGCACTTAGCATACGCGGGATGGCAGGACATGTCAGAACACAACGAACTTTAGAGATCCTCAGCGCTCTGATCTCGTGGATGATCAACTTGATTTGGCAAAGCAGTGTATCGGCTTTGCCGCGATCTAATTGACTCAATTATAGAGAGGGCAAGAAGGTGAGAGAGTTTCTCTGCGTGAGAGGCTTTCACCGCAAGGATTTCAATGCGAGGGACGCCAGCCGTAGACAATCTCCATAATCCGACTAATCACCTCGGTGAGGTGCTGCATTCGCACTGGCTTGCTAAGAACGTCAAAAACTCTCATGCGTTTTGCTTCTTCACGAATCATGTCATCCAGTTTCGCGCTCATCAGCACGCAGGGTGGACTCTCAGGACTCTCTGAAAGACGCCGAATGACATCTAATCCGGTCAGTCTAGGCATGTGCAGATCGACAAGGGCGACGTGGATCTCATCACGTTTCATGACATCCAACGCCTCAGCACCGTCACCGGCTTGGGTGACGCGAAAACCTCGCCGAGATAACCCTTCACACACAACTTGGCGAAAGGCAGCATCGTCATCAGTGACTAGGAGATTGGGGGTTTCTATCATTTTAAAAAACCGCAGTTCTGGCGACTTCGTGTCACAGGTCCAACCGAAGGACCATCAAACTTATTTTCGTCGGCGTTCTCTTCAATAAGTCGACGCGTCAAAGTGGTGCAGGTCAAAGTTGTCGTTATCATGATACCTCAAGCGACTCCTCAATCCATCTCGGTTTTGACTCCTTTTCCGTGGAACGCTTCGCAGACCCCGTCGAGACCGTGGTTACCCGCGACTCTCCCCTAATTCCCCAACCCGCAATCCAATGCAACGGTCTAACCGTCAATGAATTCCAACCAGCACCAGCCACCCAAGGCTGCCACCGGGGCAACGGCTCCGATTGCCACACCCCAAGATGTCGGAAATCTTTCAAAAAAGATCATCGCCAACGTCGAGCAGGCGATCGTCGGAAAACGCAAGCAGCTGATTCTTTCCTTGGTAACGTGGCTCAGCGGCGGCCACCTACTACTCGAGGATGTCCCGGGCGTTGCAAAAACAATGCTAGCAAGGGCACTTGCTCGGAGCGTTGGATGCCGCTTCAAACGCGTTCAATGTACGCCTGACCTCCTCCCAACCGACGTGACTGGCACATCGATTTTCAATCAAAAATCGGGTGAGTTTGAATTTCGAGCCGGTCCAGTTTTCACCCAGATTTTGCTTGCCGATGAAATCAATCGAGCCACGCCGCGAACGCAAGCGTCGCTGCTTGAAGCGATGGCGGAGTCTCGAGTCACTGCGGACGGAGTCACGCACCTGCTCGAGCCACCCTTTGTGGTGATTGCAACTCAGAACCCAGTGGATCACGAAGGGACTTTTCCACTACCCGAAGCACAGCTTGATCGCTTCATGATGAAGTTTTCACTCGGTTACCCATCCATGGAGGAAGAACTGAGAATGCTTGAGTTGATGCAGCATCAACATCCCGTTGACACCCTACAGGCGGTAACCAGCGCGGAGGAAATCAAGCGAGCTCAACAGGTCATACGCAAGGTTCATGTCGACCCACGTGTTCGACAATACCTTTTGCAGATCGTGGCTGAGACACGTCGGCATTCCGACATTGCCCTCGGCGGTAGCCCTCGCGCCACCATTGCATTATTTCGTTGTGCCCAATCGATGGCAGCAGTGCTCGGAAGATCGTACGTGTTACCGGACGACATCAAAAAAATTGTGGCTCCGGTCATGAACCACCGTGTCATCATTCGACCGGAAAGTCGACTTCGAAAAGTCACAGCAGATAAAGTGATCGATGAAATTGTCGGCGAAATCGCAGTCCCGACCATACAGCCCAACGCCTAATGAATCACAAACTTCATGGCTGATCACGCAGTTCCTCAACATCACCACCTGACTGATGACCGATTGAAGCATGGCTGATCAAGAATCCAAGACGGATACCTCGAGCGGTATTAGCTTTCGCGCCACTGCTTTGATCAGCGCACTGCTTCTGTTCGGAATGCTATTCGGATCGGCGTTATGGATGATTGCGGGAGTCACTGCTTTTCTATTGACGGTCATGAACGCTTGGCTCACCAAAACATGGGCCACCGCGGTCCAATCGGAACGCCAAGAAGGGAATCTTGAGTTGAAGATTGGTTCAAGGATCACCAATCAGATTAAAATTCAGAACCAAAGCAATCTGCCTGTACTTTGGGTTTTGATCGAGGATTTAATTCCAAGATCGGCCACTCTGTTCAGCCCACCCGCTTTAGAAATCACCGGGCAACGGATCGAGGTTACCCGCCTTTGGGGCAAGCAAATCAAAACAATCCAGTATGAGATACGATGCAATCAACGAGGGTACTACCAGATTGGACCAGCCATTCTGGAGACGGGAGACTTGATGGGTTTTTATCGCCGATATCGCACTGGCGCTCCTCCTCGATTTCTGACAGTTTTGCCAAAAGTGGTTCCTTTAGTCAGTTACGAGATTGGATCTCGTCGACCGATCGGTGAAATCCGCATGCGAGAAAACGTCATGAATGACCCAACTCGATTGCGAGGCATCAGGCAGTGGCAACCGGGCGACCCAATGCGGAGCGTCCACTGGGCGGCAACGGCGCGGACGGGGACGCTGCACTCGAAAGTCTATGAACCGTCTTCAATCATCGGCGCCACTTTGGTGATCGACCTGCATGTGGAAAGCAACCCGGCGTCCAATGAACCAGTCCGAAGCGATCTTGCCATTACCGCCGCAGCGTCCATTGCATCGGCACTGCATGATGCCAACGAACCTTTTGGGCTGGCCACCAATGGGCGTGACGCTGCGGACCGGATCAGGGAACAAGGATGGGAAAGAGACCATCGTGTGCGGGGCGACGCCGCCCAAGCAAGCGGGATGCATGAAACGAGCGATCGACTCCGGCCTGTCCTCCTTAAACCAAATCGAGGCACGATTCAATTTAAAGAAATCCTGAGAACCCTTGCACGTCTGGAACGTACCGATGGTCTAACACTTAGTGAATTACTCATCGAATGCGAATCAGAGCTGTCGTCAGAAACCACGCTGTTGGTGATTCTTCAAGATTGCAATGAAGAAACAATCGCAGCGTTGATTGGGCTGTCTCGCCGCGGCCGTGAAGTCGCTGTGGTGATCAACACTCACGACATCAATGACTATTCGGCCATCGCGGGTCCGCTTATCGCCGAGAAAATCATGACACTTCATCTCGCGAACGAAGAACAGCTTCAAGAGATCTGCAGGCAGACCCTCGTGCGATAATCTTGGCGAACCAAGACAACATCCGAGAAACAACACCGATTCCTAAGTAAACCGCAACAGTGAATAGTTCCGTTTTCCTTTACGGAAAATCATCACGGTTTCACTCGCAAGATCAGCCTCCGTCAAGCGATATTGATCATCGCTTACTCTCTGATTATTGAGGTAGACGCCACCATCCTTGATTGCCCGTCTCGCTTCGCCGCCGCTACCCACTAGACCGGCCGCCTGCAATGCTTCAACAACCCAGTAGCCATCCCCCGTCAACACGTCACGCTGAACTTCCGAGCTGGGTACATCGGCGAAAATCTCTCCCAGTGATTCATCGGTTTGAGAACCCACTTCACCACCAAACAAGATCTTCGACGCTCGAGTTGCCGCACTGAGCCCCTCGGATCCATGCACAAATTCGGTCATCCACTCAGCAAGCCGATTTTGCGCCAAACGTCGGCCGGGATCATTCTCCGTCGCCTCTGCAAGCTCTTGATACTCGGCATGTTCAATCTCGGTTAGATACGCAATGCACCGCATCACGTCAGCGTCTTCGACGTTACGCCAGTATTGATAAAACTGATACGGGCTCGTGCGGTCGGCATCTAACCAAACAGCGCCACTTTCCGTTTTACCCATCTTGCGACCATCACTGGTGGTCAGCAGCGGTGCGGTGATGCCGAACACCTGCTCACCAAGCATGCGTCTCGCCAAGTCGATCCCCGCGGTGATGTTACCCCACTGATCACTACCACCCGCCTGAATGCGGCACCCATGGGTCTTGCAAAGCTGAACAAAATCAAAAGCCTGAAGTAGCATGTAGCTGAATTCGGTGTAACTCAGACCAGACTCACTTTCCAGTCGAGCCCGAACCGACTCTTTACCGAGCATCGCACCGACAGGAAAACTCTTTCCAACTTCTCGAAGAAAATCGAGGTAGGAATAATTCTGCATCCACTCAAAATTATTCAGAAGCAGCGCAGCACCCTCACCTTCGAAATCCAAAAACCGACGCATCTGATTCGCTACGCCATCCACGTTCGCTTGAAGCTGTTCGGGGGAAAGTAGATTCCGTTCTTCACTCTTTCCACTCGGGTCGCCGATCATACCCGTCGCACCACCGACCAAAGCAACGGGGCGATGACCGGCCTTTTGAAAGCGACGCAACATCATTAATTGCATCATACTGCCAACATGTAAACTTGAGGCAGTTGGGTCAAAACCGATGTAAACAGTCTGCTGACCTGAAGCGAGCAACTCAGCCAGCCCCTCTTGATCAGTGCATTGGTGGATCAGGCCCCGCCATGAAAGTTCGGCGAGTAAATCAGTTTGCGACATGATTTTTATTTTCGATTAAGAATTGCTTCCGCAATGGAAAGGTCTTCGGGGAAAGTGATTTTGAGATTTTCGGCCGATCCCTTCACGAGTTGAACCGCGTGCCCAAGTCGTTCCACGAGTTGGGCATCGTCAGTGGCCGGACGCCCATTGTGCTTTGCGTAGGCCTGTTTCAACAACCCGACACGAAAGACTTGCGGAGTCAGCGCCATCCAAATCCCCTCACGATCCACGGTCTCACTTCCCAAGCCTCCTCCGAGTTCCCGCTTGAGGGTGCCTGAGACGGGCGTTGCAAGAATCGCAGCACCGGTTTGCTGCACTGCCAAAAAGACCTTATCTAGATCATCGGCACTCACCAATGGTCTGGCCGCATCGTGGACGGCGACCCATGACTGCTGCCCTTCGGTGTCAATCTGATCCAACGCGCGTTGGACACTATCCATCCGCTCGGCACCGCCAATCACAAATTCAACGGGAAGAGGTAAGCTAACGCTGCTCGCTTGCTCCTGGAAATCCCCGAGATCGTGCTCAGAAACAGCGAGAATCAGTCTGCCGATTTCTGCACGCATCGCCAAACGCCGAACGGAGTGGACCCAGAGCGGATCTCCGTTGAGCGAAGAGAAGAGTTTGTTTTTCGAATCGCCAAAACGCTGTCCGCTTCCCGCAGCCGGAAGAATTGCGGCAACACTTCTCTCCTTCAAGCCACCCATGAAGTCCTCTTTCCCGCTTGTCACGATCTGCCAGCCAACGTCGGATGCTTATTCAACATCCTCGTACTCTTCGTCTTCCTCTTCGTACTGATCTTCTTCATTCTCATCTTCGTACTCGTACCCCGCTTCCTCGTCATCCTCTCCTTCTTCTTGGTCGTCTTCCTCTTCGATTCCCTGCATGGCGTTCCATTGGGCCATCGTCATGATGACCTCCCTCGCCTTGCTGCCGTTATAGTCGCCAACGACTCCATCCTCAGCCATGAAATCAATCAATTTGGCAGCACGCCCATAACCGATGCCAAGACAGCGTTGCAGCAATGAGCAGGAACCTCGACCCTCCCGAATCACGACCTCGATTGCGCTGTCGTAAAGAGAATCCCGATTTTTGATGGTTTCCATCGAAGCGGTTTCGGAGTCATCTTCTTTAGTGACTTTCAGGTTCATCAATTCGCCAACAAAGTTTTGCTCGACGGCGCTACAATGTTCGCAGACCGTGTCAATTTCCTCGTCCGATAGATAGGTACCCTGCCCACGAATGAGGGTACTCGTCCCGGGCCAGAGGAACAGCATGTCACCGTTACCGAGCAACT
Source organism: uncultured Rubripirellula sp. (assembly GCA_938045805.1). Taxonomy (GTDB): domain Bacteria; phylum Planctomycetota; class Planctomycetia; order Pirellulales; family Pirellulaceae; genus Rubripirellula. The sequence continues at coordinate 19,834 of CALIBL010000064.1, forward strand.
TGTCAGCGCCGTTTTCATCAAGCACCACACGACTGTCCGTTTTACTTGCGACCTGAAAGCTCAATCGTGCCGGCAGATTACTCTTGATCAAGCCGGTGATCACATCGACGGTTGGTTTTTGTGTCGCGAGGATCAAGTGAATCCCCACCGCTCGGCTTTTCTGAGCGAGACGGATGATATGCTGTTCAACATCCTTGCCTGCGGTCATCATCAAATCCGCCATCTCGTCTGCAACGATCACGATGAAGGGAAGCTTCTCGGGCACCTTCGCTTCGCCGTCCTCCGCCTCATCCACTTCCAACCGCCGCATGACTTCATCGCGGCCAAGATCATTGAAGCTGTTGATGTGCCGCACGCCAACTTTCGCCAACAGCGAATAACGTTCCTCCATCTTTTCAACGGCCCACGCCAGAATCGCCTCGGCTTTTTGCATGTCCGTGATAACGGGATGCATCAAATGTGGCAATCGGCCGTACCCACTCAGTTCAACCATCTTCGGATCGATCATCAACATTCGAACTTCGTCCGGACGGCAGCACATCAAGATCGATGTAATGATTGCGTTGAGACAAACACTTTTACCGGTACCCGTTCTACCGGCAATGAGGAGGTGTGGCATCTTGGCAAGATCGACCACCATGGGGTTACCCGAGACGTCTTTACCGAGAAAGACCGGGATATTCATCTTGGCGCTTTGAGTGTCGGATTCCTCAATCACATCCCGCAATCGAACGACCTGGCGATGCTCATTGGGAACTTCGATCCCAACAGTGTTCTTGCCAGGGATTGGTGCAACGATACGGACGCTCGGCACACGAAGTGCGATCGCCAGATCGTCTGAGAGACCGGTGATTTTACTAAGACGCAATCCCGCCTCGAGCTCAATTTCATACTGGGCAATCACCGGCCCGGTATCAATGTGCGTCACGCGAATATTGAACCCAAAATCGCGGAACGTGTCCGTCAAAATCTTCGCCTTGGCGCGAACCTCACGCTCCTGCTCTTCAAAGCTAATGTCGTCACTTTGCTCCAACAGCTGAACGTCTGGCAGACGGTAATCCTCTACGCCACTCGGTGCAGCCTCAGACATCTCCCGCATCAAATCCTGGCGAGGATCCGATTTCTCTCGTTTGCGAGGCGATCGAATTTTCGGCGGTGGTACGTCATGATCTGAATCGCCGCGGACGCTTACCGTTTGATCTTCCAATTCAATCTGGTAAGCCTCATCGTCTTCGACAAAACTCTCTTCCTCCATAGAAGAGTCTTCGTCGTCTTCGCTGTCTAAATCTTGATCCCATCCATCTGAACCGAGCTCTTCCTCCCATGATGCGGATTCCGATTCAGCATCGAGTTCTGCCTGATCCTCTTCAGGCTCCGTCCGCAAATTGGTTCGCGGCTTACGAAACTTAATGGTTGGCTCTTGCTCGACTGAGTCGCGTCCCAAAGTCCCCGTTGGCTCTTCACCATGCAAATGGATGGGTTCTTCCGTATCGGTGAAAGGACGTCTTTTTCTCCGAAGTGCCGGAAGTACTTTCTGAGTTCCCTGTACACCCGACTTGGATACCTTAATCGCCCCACGCGCGCATTGGCTTCCCAGACGCACCAACGCATACTCGCTGGTTAATAAGACTCCCACGGTGAGTGTTGTAAAAGTCAAGATCCATGCACCTGTGGGAGCGAAGTGCTCGAGAAGCCAAGTCGATGTCATCGCACCGAGATAACCACCATTGCCCACCACAGGCATCCCTTGAAGGGTTAAAGGTGTCATGGCTGCGAAGGTGGACACACCCAAGATGAGAATTGTCGCACCGAGTGATCGCAGCACCGGCGATTGAAGTCTCGGTTGCATCAGCAACGTCGCCGCGAGAGCCCCTAGAGCAAAAATAAGAACAACGCTCGCCAAACCAACTGAATCAAGCAGCGCCGAAGAAATCAACGCACCCCAATAACCGCAAGCATTGGTAACAACCGGGTTTGGTGGGTAAGCAACCACGTCCGGAACGTAAAGTGCATTGAGTGGCCAGGATGGCGTTTCAATTGGATCAGCAGCACTGCGGGTAACCAGTGAAACAGTCAGTAGTAGGGTCATCGCAACCAATCCGATTGCGGCGACATCGCGAGCCACATTGGGCTCGCGCGGACTGCGATCCTCGTATTCTAGCGATTCGGCTGACATGGCGACTGATCGTCGGTGGAAAGAAACATATCCTGTCTCTTCCATCGGCAGTCTGAGCATGAGGCGACCATCCAACTGCGCCAACCCGAACAGGGATCGTGCCACCAAAGGATGACGGCAATCGGAACATTCGTTGCAACCGTTACAAACTAACCTTCCGTCAGCTCACCTAACGCTTGTTACTACTGAATCCCTTCCAAGATGACCGCGATCTCCTCGGCTCGGAATGGCTTGTCCAGTCTCGCTCCCATCTGTGCAACCACGCGCGAGGCTGCATGAGAAGCAAGATGTCCGGACTGGCGCCAACTCAAGCCATTAGTGATCCCGTACAGCATCGCACCGGCATACATGTCGCCGGCACCCGTCGTATCGATGGCTTGCACCGACAAGCCTTCGATCGGAAAAGCTTCACCGCCGTGCATAACCAGCGATCCTTTGTCCCCCAAAGTCAATGCAACATTCTCAGCATGCTCATGTATTTTGGCGGCACACGCGATGGGGTCCGTTTCACCTGTGAGACTCTGGGCTTCCATCTCGTTGCAGAAGAACAGGTCGACCGGCCCAGTGATCAACTCCCAAATTTCATCACGAATCAGGTTGATCAGAAAAGGATCCGATGCAGTAAGCGCAACTTTCACACCCAACTCCACTGCTAAATCCATCGCTTTATAAGCGGCGGCTTTTGTCGTTTCACCGGTCAGCAAGTAGCCTTCAACGTACACATACTTGGCTCCTTCAATAACGCTGCGATCGATATCGTCGACAGTAAGTGTTGCCGATGCCCCCAGATTGGTGAGCATCGTTCGTTGGGCATCCTCGGTGATCAAGACAGCACATGTACCGGTCGGCGAGTCTGCGTATTGACCAGCCATGGAAACTCCAAGGCTCTGCATGTCATCTAGAAAAAACTGCCCCACTTCGTCTCGACCCACCTTTCCAACGTAGGCAGCTTTTCCTCCGAATTCGGCTAGAGCGACAATGCTATTCGCCGCAGAACCGCCGGCACAACGATTGAGCGGCAGGTCACTGAGCCTTGCTAAGACATTAGCCTGCTGAGCGTCATCAACAAGCGTCATGATTCCTTTTTCAATGCCAAGCTCCGGGAGAATGGGATCAGCCACTCGGGCCTGCACGTCAACCAACGCATTACCCACTCCTACAACATCAACACTCGCCATTCCATCATTCCCTTCACAAAAAGTATGCGGCACGCTCCAAACAACACCAAATGGGACGAGGATGGAACGCTGAAGTCACACGTATGACCCCCGCACCCTATCCCACAAGCTCTCGAACGCCAAGCTGACAAGCGTTTTGAGGGTAACGGCAAAAGCTTTTTTTGCTCACGAATTGAAGTCGTTCTACCGATTACGGCAGTCGGCACCGATAGCTGACCAGACTCCAAGTTGAATCTGATTCTTCGAAAGTGAAGATCAACGACTTTTGCTACAGCCACAACTCGCCACAAGCCGAAGGGGATGGAATTGACGCTCAGAGCGGCCTCTTCGAGTGAAATGTTCGGTTTTGGTGAACAAATCGGTCGATTCTTCGTCGCTTCCCCTTGTGAAAATGGGGGCATATAGAGAGACTGGGCGTTCGAAAAAACTTAGAAATCCGTACGCGACCGACTCCAGCCATCGTTGGCTGTTGGAATTTGCAACATCTTTCGGGATTGCCCCACAGATCGCAAGTTCAGGATCGCGTTGTGCTGATTGCTGATTCAGTCACCAATCCGCATCATGCCTCATTGAACGCCTTTGGCGTAATAAAGGAAAGCATCATGGCTCGTTATACTGGCCCAAAAGGACGAATCAATCGTCGTCTTGGCACCCTGATTTACGAAACAGCCGGAGCCTCGCGAGCTCTGGATCGGCGCCCCAATCCTCCAGGGATGCATGTGCGTGGTCGCCGTCCTAGCAACTATGGTGCGGCGTTGATGGAAAAGCAAAAAATCAAGCACTATTACGGTCTGGGCGAACGTCAGCTTCGCCGTTACTTCGATGCGGTTGGTCGCAAGCCCGGTAATACCGGTGAATTGCTTTTGTTGATGTGCGAGCGTCGACTGGATAACGTCGTTCGCCGCGTTGGCTTCACAAAAACTCGTCCACAGTCACGTCAAGGCATCACGCACGGTCACTTCCGTGTAAACGGCGTCAAAGTGACCAAACCAAATTACCTGCTCCGCCCCGGTGATATCATTGAAGTTCGCGGCAAAGAGAACCTCAAAAATCTCTACCGAGGTGTGATTGCCAACGCGAGCCCCGATGCGTTGGATTGGGTTTCGTTTGACAGCGAAAACTTGAAGGCCACCATGTTGGGGGTTCCTGGCCCTAGTGATATCAGCTTGCCAGTGGACGCGAACAGCGTGGTCGAATTCCTGTCGCGATAAACGACAGCCTGCAGTCAGCCGAAACAAAAGGTTGCCTGCAGAACCACGTCATTTTTTAAAACACGCCAAAAGCGTCTTACCCACACGGGTTGGACGCTTTGGTTCTATGCGGTACTTAGTTTGTAGCGAGCTTTCTCCTTCAACGGAATGAAGCTGCGACTCATAACACACGACTCTGATTGGATCTCTGAATCATGCACGCTCCGGTTGTTGTTCTCGGTGGTGGCCCAGGTGGATACGCAGCAGCATTCCTGGCGGCTGACGAAGGACTCGACGTCACCATTGTCGAAGCAGAACCACGCCTCGGCGGCACCTGCTTGCTTCGAGGGTGTATCCCGAGCAAAGCCTTGCTTCATGTTGCAAAGGTAATCAGTGAAGTTGAAGAGCTTCACGAAGACTGGGGCGTGAGCTACGAAGGCAAACCCAAGATCGACATCGATAAAGTACGAGCTAAGAAGGACAAGGTCATCTCAAACCTGACCGGAGGCCTAGCGAGTCTTGCGAAGCGGCGGAACGTCACCGTCATTCACGCTCGCGGCTCATTCATCAACTCAACGACACTGAAGCTGGAAGGTGATCACGAATCAATACCCGACGGTGGCCAGCTGACTTTTGATCACTGCATTCTCGCAACCGGTAGCGTGCCTGCGATGCCTCCCGCTTTTCGCATCGACAGTGATCGCGTATTGGACAGCACCGGTGCTCTCGCGTTGCAAGATGTACCGGAATCATTGCTGGTTGTCGGCGGTGGGTACATTGGACTGGAAATGGGTTCGGTTTACGCTCGCCTTGGTTCCAAGGTCACCGTGGTTGAACTCATGGACGGCTTGCTCCCCGGAGCCGATCGCGATTTGGTTAAACCATTAGCCAAAGCGATGGATTCATTATTCGAGGGACGCATCTACCTCAACACCAAAGTCGGCTCACTTGCTGAAGTCGATAATCAAGTTGAGGTGACCTTTGAAGGACCGGGTAAATTTGGACACGAACGGTACGATCGAGTCTTGGTGAGTATTGGCCGACGGCCCGTGACTGCGGGTTTGGGACTGGAAAACACGAACGTTGTGGTCAATGATCGTGGATTTGTTGTGTGCGACTCACAGCAACGCACCTCCGACCCCCACATTCTGGCGATCGGAGATGTGGCCGGCGATCCAATGCTCGCCCACAAAGCAACTCACGAGGGGCGTGTTGCCGCGGAAGTCATCGCAGGCAAATCATCCGCTTTCGACAAAGCGGCCATTCCGGCGGTGGTCTTCACCGATCCAGAAATCGCTTGGGCAGGACTCACTGAATCCGAAGCGAAAGCAGCTGGTAGGGCGGTGGAAGTGGAAGTCTATCCGTGGGCTGCGAGCGGTCGGGCACAAGCGATTGGAGTGACCAATGGCCTCACAAAATGGTTAGTTGACCCCGAAACACATCGCGTCGTCGGTTGCGGCATCGTCGGCAGTGGAGCAGGTGAACTGATTGCAGAAGCCGTTTTAGCGATTGAAATGGGCTGTGAAGTTCACGATATCACCGACTCGGTTCACCCCCATCCAACGCTCAGTGAAACACTGATGAACGCGGGTGAAGTTCACTTTGGCACCGCGACCGAAATTTACAAACCGAAAAAGCGATAAGTCTTCCTCATCTCTGGTCATGAAGAGTGATCATCGATGAGAAAGATGTCTCCCTGCATTTCCATGCCGCAGACACAAAGCAAACCGCTGATCATCGTTTCCCTGGAGGGTATCGCTCCTACCTCCATGAGTTGTTACGGATGTTCGTGGAATAGCACGCCATCTTTAGACCAAGTCAGTGCTCGTGGTCTGCTATGGGATCGACTGTTCGCACGAACTGATGATCCAACTCGAATCATCGAGCAGTGGACAGAGTCAAAGTCTTCTTGGGCGGACTCGTGTAGATCACGAGGTCCAGTGGAGCTATTCACGGATCAGGCAACAGGCATTTCCCACGAGCATTGTTTTGATGAGATCAATGTCCTCACCTTTGATCCCCCAGAGGAAGAACAGATTGCCTGCGAAGACATTCTTGATACGCGGTTCGGGCAGCTAATCGCGACCGTAATCGAACGTCTTAAGGTGCCTACCGTATTTGGAGCAATCTGGATTCACAGTAACTTCCTGACTCAGTGCTGGGACGCTCCATTTGATGATGAACCGCTTAGCGACGACATGCTCGCCGCAGAAACTGGTGAAGATTACCCCGATCAAGATCATGATTTTTTCGAATCCGTCGACGACATTAATCTTGATTCCCAAGACGTCAACTCTGATGCCGATGATGTAGGAGTTGAAGACCCGTCGCTCACTCCCCCAAACGTGATACCACCTCAGATCAGAATCGATGGCGAGGCTGACCCCGACCTGTTACCTCGATGGATGGATCGCTACGCAGCACAAATCCAACTGATTGATAGGATGATGGGCTACCTCATCGAAGAAGTCGAACGAATCGGGGGTCAGCTCGTGTTCGTTGGAACTAGCGGTTTTCGACTAGGGCAAGATAACGAAATTGGCCTCAAGCCGACCCATCTTCGGAGTGCTGACCTCCACCTACCACTGATTGTGGCAGGAAATGGTCCACTTCGTGTCCCACAACTCACAGGCAGTGATTCGATTCCAATGTTGCTTCAACTGCTGGCGCAGGAAAACGGCGTGCACTATTCAGAACAGCAATGGGCTGAATCTGAATCGACTGCTGCCCCGCTAACAATCAACTCGCGAAGATGCCGTCATGCTGTCATTTCTGCCGAATGGTTCTGCACAGTGGACTTGGACGGGAAAGAAAATCTGTTCCTGAAACCGGATGATCTGGACGACTACAACAATGTCGCACGACTCAGACCAGACATGATGGATGAGCTAATCGGGATCGATCAAAAATCAGAATAGCAGGTCCTGTCGATCAATTCTCAGACTTTAAAGTTCAGAGCTCAGCGTTCAGGAGCCGGGGGAATCGCTTCGACGGGCAAGTCGCTACTGCTTCGCTCGATGATGTCCTGCGCATCCACAGTGCCTTCCTTGGTATCCTTCTTGGATCGCATCCGAGCAAAAAGACCACCTCTGCGTCTTTTTCCCTCAGACAACGCCTCTTCCGCGGTCGCTTCATCTAGTGCAGATGGCGAAGGATCCAAACTTTGGCTATTACCTTCCTCGGATGCAACGGCTACCTCACTCGCCATCTCTGACGGCTGGCCGCACGAAAAGAGGCATCCCCCCTCACCCGATTTCAATCGAGAGAGTAGGCCATTCCGAGCCATCGCCGAGGTCTCATTCATCTGCAGTACAGCGAAACCTGCACAAAGAATTACACATACCCATCCCCGTCTTAGTGACATCAGTGACCTCGCTACGGACTTAAAACGATTTACTCGGATGCATCAAGATCATACTTACCCATCGGGCAAGCGATCCTACAGCTACCATCGTAAAGGCGAGAGCAGGGGGAGGCAACGCAAGCAGCGACGGATTGCGACCAATTGCCACGAGTTGAAAACGGAATGTCAGTGGCGCAAGCAAGTTTTCTGAAAGGGAGATCTAAAAATCTTGTCAGGCGAGTGCGACAGCTGGACACCCAAAGAGCACAGATAGAAGCATCAGATGCTACCTGCACCCACTATCGATTGATGGATGGATTGCCTGCCGCAGCTTGAACCTCGCTGGAGGAAGCCGAGTTATCTTGACGGGATTCCGCTGTTTCACCGGCTAAGAGACGAGCCATCATCTCGCCGTTCTCAAAATCGAGAACCATGGGCGGTTCATTTTCCGCAACCGCAATCACGAGCCCAGAAATCCTCCAATAACGACCCTCCTGCTCAACTGCCCAGACCACCTGATTGGTGGTGTTAGTGCCGTCTGCATTCGGCTCGACCCATAGACTGTGCACCAAAGCTGATCCCGGCTCATCGGGTACCATCTCCGCTCGGGTCACTTGAAAAGAAGCGTCTGGGGAACCGATGGGCTGAACCGTTTGACCAATTCTTCTGAGTTCGGACTGAGCAGTGCGAGTCAGCAAACTCTCGGCAAGAGAATCTTCGCCACCGCGACGAACCTCATCCAAAAACTGCCCCACCACATCGGTGGGAGAATTAACCAGCGCGTTGGACTCCGCTTCCTCGGTCGCAGAAACCGGTGTCTGACTCGCCAACTGCTCCGCTTCACCTCCACATCCCAGAAAACATGGAACGAGCAAGCACATCAGACTGAAATAACGAATCATCTTCTCTTGCCATTATTATGAGCAGTTGCAAACTTTGGTGCAGACCTCAAACGCCTGCCATTGTTTGGCAATAGTGGATATAGCGGCATGAGGTCAAGTGGAGTTTGGGTGGACGAACTGCATCCAAGTGATGGACTCCATCCAAGTATTGAACCGGGATTCACCTATCGCGACGTGGATGTTTCTTTCACAATGGTAGGGGTGTCTGGGATTTGGCTAACAGCAGCACGCGGAAAACACGGAAAGCGATTTCAATTTTCCCCAGATTCATTTCGAACCAACTCACGATGATCCCAAACCTCAATTCGATCAGCTAGATGAACCAAGAAGATAACAATACCATCTCGGTGGACGGTGAACTGGTTGATTTAAGAAACAGACCGCTTGCTGCACTCTTGGCTTGGCTGATCCCCGGTGCCGGGCATTTTTACCAAGGACGCATCACCAAGGCAGCGATCTTCTTTACCTGCATCATGTCCACGTGGATCTTAGGATTCGCTGTCGGTGGAAGTCACGTTGTGTATTCTTCATGGGAACCGGGTGATAAACGCTGGCACTATTACCTGCAGGCCGGTGCGGGAATGATTTCTTTTCCCGCCTACATTCAAGGTCGTAGGATGGATGATGCAACGGATTCATTTACAGGTGAAACAAAATCCGATTATGAACCGCTGTGGGATGGACTCATGGCTCCACCGGTTCGCCCCGTAATCGAAAGTGATGCCGATGAAGTTGCTGCTTGGTATGCCCAACGCGGTGCGGGCTACGAAATGGGAACTTGGTATACCGTGATTGCGGGATTACTCAATATCTTAGTGATCTATGATGCCTATGGCGGACCGCTGTCGGTCCCCATCAGTGGACGAAAAAAAGACGAGGTGGATGCTGATGAAAGTGATCAAGACCGTGAATAGGTGACCCCCAACACGAGAACTCTCCTTCATCTAGATTTCACTCAACTCATTATTTCCGCCGTCAATTGGACCGCCACATGCTTTCCATCTCGCCCACCTACATGCTGTACTACTTGCCACTGATTGTGACTGTGGCTCTTGTGTTTGGTGCAACGCGTCATGAAAACACCACATTGGTTCTCAATCATGCTTGGCAAACCGCAAAGTGGATTACTGGATTCATGGGTGTGATTTTTGCTGTACTTTACACCATCAGTTTGTTCACCTAATTCCAAGCATCAATTCCCCCATCTGTACAACATCACGACTGGTCATATGCAAGTTCTAACATTAGGCGCTGGAACGGTAGGTCGATGGGTTGCGGATATGCTTTGCCGGCGCGGGCACAGCGTGACCGTTGTGGACACGGACCAAGAGAACGTTGCTCAGATGAATAGCGAACTCGATGTGAGAGCAATGGTCGGGAGTGCGGCAAGAAGCACCGTGCTATTTCAAGCTGATGTCTTCTCAGCCGATGTCTGCCTCGCAGTGACCGGTAATGATGAGGTCAATATTTTGGCCGCCAGCATGGCCAAGGCGCTCGGAGCTCGACGTAGTATCGCTCGTGTCTACGCACCCGCTTTTCAAGATCTCAGCACCTTCGATTATCAGCGTCACTTTAATATTGATAGTTTACTGAGCTTGGAACAACTTTCTGCATTTGAACTCGCGCGGGTGATTCGAAACCCAGATGCGATCCCGCTCGAGCATTTTGCTCGTGGACAACTTGAAGTCTATGAGGTGGAGGTTGACGCCCGATCCTCCGCGGCGGATCACAAACTGCGTGACATCAAACTCCCCTCAGCCGTCCGCATTGGTTCCATCGCAAGAGAAGGAAGAATGTGGATTGCGAGCGGTGAAGATGAACTTCATGGCAAGGATCGAATTAGCCTCATTGGTAATCCCGAGGCGGTTGTTGAGAGCCGAGAGCTTTTCACGACATCTAAAGAACGCTCGCTTCAACAACGTGTCATGATTGCCGGTGGTGGTGAAACCGGCTATCACTTGGCGGATTCACTATCACGCCGTGATTACCGAATCGTCATGCTTGAAAATGACCCTGATCGGTGCGACCGACTATCTCGGCTCTTACCCAGCGCGACCATCATTCACGCTAACGCAAATCGCCGCACGATCCTTGAAGATGAAGGCGCTGGCACCGTGGATTACTTCGTTGCCTGCACCGGAAATGATGAAAGCAACATCATGGCCGGGGTTGAAGCACGTGAACTCGGAGCCAATCGAGTCATGTGTGTTGTGGGTCGACCCGATTATGCCAACGTGGTCGGTAAACTCGGCATTGATTATGCAGTCAGTGAGCGGGATGTGACGGCTCGGCAAATCATTGGTTACCTCAATGAAGGAGCAGTGATTAGCCAGAGGCGTCTACCCAACGGAGCAATTGGTGTCTTTGAACTAGAAGTGTTCGAAGGAGCTGCGATTTGCCAAGCAACACTCGCAGAACTTCCTCTCGCCGGAAGGTGTCTCATCGCTGCAATTGAACGAGACGGATTTGTTCGGGTTCCGCAGGCTGACGATCAACTCGAACCGGGCGATATCATTGTCGCACTCATTGACCCGACAGCAGCAGAAGAAAGTCTCGCACTTTTCAATCCATAACCGACCTACCACTTCATGACTCGGACTTTTCATCGTCAACAAGCCATTACCCGCGTCTGGGCGGATATCGGTGGCACCTTCACCGATTGCTTTGTTCACACTCTTGGAAAACGAGTCGAAACCAAAGTCCTCAGTAGTGGCTTAACTCGTGTTGAAGCGGTGCAGTCCTCCGAAAATGACACCTATTTCATCAAGAACTTACCGGGCTCTGACATTAGAAACTTTTGGCGTGGAGCAAAAGTCACGCTAATTGATCAAAATGGAGTGTCAACGATTCTGGGCTCTGTCACGTTTCAAAATCAGTCTCAGATCACAGTCGATAATGATGGGCTCGGAAAGGTGAATCCTTTCAAGTCTCCAGTCACACTCGAGCTGAATGCGAATCTGGAGGCTCCAGTTTTAGCAACTCGCGTTCTCCTCAAAATTCCTTTGGAAAAACCGCTCCCTCCTTTGGATGTCCGATTGGGAACAACCCGAGGAACCAATGCACTGCTGACGCGGTCAGGTGCAAAAACAGCTCTCATGGTGACCAAGGGGTTTCATGATCTATTGGAGATTGGTGAACAGGATCGACCCGATCTGTTCACTCTGAATATCAAGAAGCATGCCCCACTGACTGACCACGTCATTGAAGTCGATGAACGACTCGATGCTGCGGGGAAGGTTCTCAAGAAACCTGACGCTGATCAAATCAGCAGAGACATCAAACAAGCAATCGCAGAAGGGGTGCAATCACTGGCGATCAGTCTCTTGCACAGCCACCTCAACGATGAACACGAGCGTCAAATTGAGAAGATTGCGAGACGATGCGGAATCAAAGAAATCTCACGTTCAAGTGATGTCGCACCGTTGATCAAATATGTGTCAAGAACAGAAACGACCACCCTCGATGCATACCTGAATCCAATCTTGAATGATTACCTCCAACGCGTCCGTAAACAATTCGGTGGTGTTGAGAACTGTGATTTAAAGATCATGACCAGTAACGGTAATCTGGTCGCACCGGCTTCTTTTCGTGGAAGAGACAGCATTTTGTCGGGACCTGCCGGCGGCGTCGTTGCGTTGAGCGAAATCGCAAGAAGAACAGGTCACTCTAAGATCATTGGACTCGACATGGGAGGCACAAGCACTGATGTGAGTCGCTACGAGGGACAGGTCGGACGTCGACATGAGTCTCGTGTCGCTGGAATCCGAGTGATGACTCCGATGATGGATATCGAAACCGTTGCTGCGGGAGGCGGTTCAGTTTGTTCGGTAAGCCAACACGGACGACTGAGTGTCGGTCCGGCCAGCGCTGGCGCAGAACCAGGTCCCGCTTGCTACGGCAAAGGCGGTCCTTTAACCGTGACGGATGTGAACCTGCTCCTTGGTAGGATTCCGGCCGATCGATTCCCCTTTCCCTTGGACGTGGAAGCAGCACACCAACGGCTTCAAAATCAAACGCGTCAAATAAAAACTCATCGATCCATTCAACCGGAAGAATTGGCCGAAGGATTCTTGGACATCGCTGTCACGCATATGGCTGAGGCTGTCCGCACCGTTAGTACCGCTCAAGGCTCTGACGCAAGAGAAATGGCTCTCGCTGGTTTCGGCGGTGCTGCGGGCCAGCACCTATGCCGGATCGCCGACACTCTTGGAATGAAGACGATCATCGATCACCCGGATTCTGGTTTACTCAGTGCCCTTGGCATGGGAATCGCCAACCTGGGACAGATCGCTTCACACGGCATCTACCAAATCTGGGATGGTAACTCGGAGTTGGAGGTTGGTGCTCAGTTATCTGCAGCCTCCCATGCGGCATTAGAAAAACTACACGTAAGTCCTACTCAAAAGTTGAACATCATCAACCGGTTCGAAATCGATGTGCGGTACACAGGTACTGACGCATCACTCGCTCTCGAGCTGGAACCTCGCTCAACACTGGCCAAGCGATTTCACCGAAAACATCTAGAAACATTCGGCTACTCGCGTGATGGTCACCCACTCGAGTTGGTCGCGGTCCGCTGCGAAGCCACCGTCAGGGAAGCTCCGCCTGACGCTGAAAACCCTAAAACACTCATTGAATCACGTCCGATCGATGAGGAATCCTCCGCAACCAAAATTTGGCACTCCGGTAGTTGGATCACAACGCAGTGCCACGATCGCAACAAGTTGAACTCAAATCAAATCATCCATGGACCCGCGTTGATTGTGGGACCGCACTCGACCCTTGTCCTAGAACCAGATTGGGTCGCGAAGCATTCAATCGATGGAATGATCATCGCAACGAGAATCAAAACGACGGAGACAGATCAACTTGCTGCCACCCCGCGCGACACGCTTTTGGTTCAAGAGACTTCGTCATCAACAAAGAGCAATCCACCCAACTCTTATGACACACTTCAATCATTGAATGACGAAAGAGGTCACGACCCGATCCTACTCGAAGTCCTTTCACGAAGGCTGCAGGGGATTGCGGACGCGATGGGAGAGGTTCTGCGTCGAACCTCCATCAGCGTCAACATTAAAGAACGCAGAGACTACAGTTGCGCGATATTCACAAAGTCAGGAACGCTTGTTGCAAACGCTCCGCATGTGCCGGTGCATCTTGGGGCGATGGGACATACGGTGCGAAGGCTTATCGAGGCCTACCCCTTGATGCACGTTGGTGATTGCTACCTGAGCAATGATCCCTATTCCGGTGGTTCACATCTACCCGATGTTACATCCGTAACACCGGTCTTCTGCAGTGAACAAGAATCAGGCAGCCCTGATTTCTTTGTGGCGACACGTGCTCATCACGCTGAAATCGGGGGTGTGTCTCCCGGATCCATGCCACCTCACGCCACCTCGCTCGCTGAAGAGGGAGTTTTGATTCAGAACTTTGCTTTGGTGCGTAATGGGAAGGAACACCACGCAGCGTTGCGAAAACTTCTCACCTCCGCCACGTATCCATCTCGATGTCCCGACGAAAACCTCGCCGACATCGACGCACAACTTGCAGCGGGGCTCTTCGGCAATCGCTTACTCAAAGACTTAGCGAATGTTTACTCGCCCACTTTAATTCATTCCGTGATGCAGAAGCTCTTGGATGTTTCCGGGGATACGATTCAAAGTTGGATCCAAACGTTGCCAGAGCAACCGATCGCTTTTCGTGATGAGCTTGATGATGGCACATCCATTGCGGTGGAACTCAAGCGAAAGCAAGAACTGCTCCATATTCATTTCGACACCGGTCCGGTACACCCGAATGGTTTCAATGCGACGCCGGCGATAGTCACCGCTGCAACGCTTTACGTGTTTCGTTGCTTGGCAGGATCAGAGCTCCCTCTATGCGAAGGAGCTCTTCGGGATGTCAGACTATCGATCCCCGCAGGCTTATTAGATCCACCATCGCACTCCGATCCAAATCATTGTGCAGCCGTTGTTGCCGGAAACGTCGAAACAAGTCAACGGGTTGTTGATGTCCTGCTTGGTGCGTTAGGTGTTGCAGCTGCCTCTCAAGGAACTATGAATAACCTTCTGCTGGGAAATGATCAGTTCGGATACTATGAAACCATCGCTGGTGGTAGTGGAGCGACTGCGGTGGCCGATGGCGCTGATGCGGTACATACTCACATGACCAACACAAGGATTACGGATCCCGAAGTCTTGGAGACTCGATTACCCGTTCGTCTCATTCGGTTTGCAATCCGAAAACGCAGTGGTGGAAGAGGAAGGTTCCAAGGTGGTGATGGAGTGATTCGTGAATTTGAATTTCTTGAGCCGCTTGTGCTATCACTAATCACCTCTCGACGCACAAATCAGCCCTACGGTCTCGAAAACGGGGAAGCAGGTTGTTCGGGTCGCAATCGATTAATTCGGCAGGGGATTGAAGAAAGCTTAGACTCGCGAACCACCACCACCGTCACATGTGGTGACCGGTTGATCATCGAAACTCCCGGAGGTGGCGGGTGGGGAAAACCCTAGAACCAAAGACTTTCTTAGTAACTGAAGCAGCCTCCAATTAAGCAATTTCACGGCAAACCCACTCGATGAATACGATTGTCTTCAAATCAGCTTTATCCACGGTCAAGTTTTGAATCACCGTCTTTTCACGGTAGAGTAGAATAGTGGCGTAAGTTCTAGACTCGATTCCAATACGACTCCCCACTTGAACTAATGCACTGAGATCAACAGTGCGCAGCGATTAACAGTGCACTGAGATCAACGGTGCACAGCGATTAACAGTGCAACGCGATCCACTCTTTACAGCCATGCGATTCTGTCTCTTTTCGGCAATCCTGACCTTTTTCTCTGCTTGGCAGATCACCGTTGCTGAAACAGCAAACGAGGGCCCACCCAACTTTAGTAGAGAAATACGGCCGATCCTTTCGGATCACTGCTTTGCCTGTCACGGTCCTGACGCAAACGACCGGCAGGCCGAATTGCGACTCGACACCTCCGATGGCCTTGCCTCTATCATCAGCCGCGAAAATGCAGATCGCGATTTCATTCTCGACCGGATTCACTCTGATGAGATCGACTCCGTGATGCCACCCCCGGAATTCCAGAAACCACTTTCGGATAAAGAAAAAGAGCTACTGGAGCACTGGATTCAAGCAGGAGCGACGATCGAACAACCTTGGGCGTTCCAAACGCCGGTAAGCACTCCGTTACCCGATGGTATTGAATCGGGAAATGAGGTCATTGATCATTTCATACGCAAATCAATCTTTGAGAAAGGCTTGAAGCAAAACGGACGGGCCAACCCTTCGGAACTGCTCCGACGAGTTTGCTTAGACCTAACCGGCTTACCACCTAGTCGTGATCAGATCGAACAATTCCTGCGAGACCCCTCCCGCGAAGCCTACGAAAACCTGGTAGATGAACTGTTGGCGTCTCCCCACTTTGGAGAACACTTTGGCCGATACTGGTTGGATCTGGTTCGTTACGGAGACACGCACGGGTTACATCTGGATAACTACCGTGAAATGTGGCCCTACCGAGACTGGGTAATCGACGCCTTCAATCAAAATCTTGCGTTTGATCAATTCATCTCGCAACAACTCGCCGGAGACTTGATGACTGAACTTGGTCAGGAAGGTCTTATTGCCAGTGGCTTCAACCGCTTGAATGTGACCACCAACGAAGGCGGTTCGATCTATGAAGAGGTATTTGCACGCAATGTGATTGATCGAACCGATGCATTCGGAACCATCTTTTTGGGCTTAACCGTTGGGTGCGCAGTATGCCATGACCATAAGTTCGATCCTCTGTCGCAACGCGAGTACTACTCTCTATCAGCCTTCTTCAATAGTCTGGACGGGAGGGCTATGGATGGAAACTCGAAGGATCCAGCTCCCGTGATTCCGGTCGCGACGCAAGAGCAAAAAGATCTAATCGCTGAGTATGAACAGGGTCTTAAAGAACTCCGATTGGAACGGGAAGGTCCTATCGAAACCGTTGATCTAGCACAACTCGCATGGGAGCGATCTTTAGGGGATCGGGGTGATGCGACAATTCAAACACTCAAGCCAGAATCGATCCAATCCTCGTCCGAAGTGGCGATGGAAGTTCTAGAAGATGGCTCCTTTCGCCTAATGGGTGAAGCAGCAGATCGGGACACAACCACCATCATCGCTCCACTACCTGCAGGTGGAACATGGCAAACACTGCATCTCGAAGCACTGGTGGACTCAGAGAAAGATCTGGTGGGTGCGTCTCCCAATGGAAACGTCGTCCTAACAGAATTGAACCTAGAGGTTGGCAATCCGGATGCAGATCAACCATGGAGCAAAGTCACCCCGATATATGCCTTGGCTGATGTTGAACAAGATGATGGTCCGTTTGAAGTTCGCCGCGCGATCGACTCATCCATGAATCAGCGCGAAGGATGGGCTGTCGCAGGACATAAAGCTCCCGGTGGTCGCAATGCTTGGTTTGTCTTCGCTCCACTGGAAACTGAAAGCCAAGACCTGAAAGTTCGAGTGCAACTGCATTATGAAAGTGCATTTGCAAAGCATCAATTCAAGCATGTCAGACTAAGCCTCAGTGATTCAAACCCCTCGATCCCAGAAAACCAACAGATCACGCTTGGTCCTATCTACTCAGCAGGCCCATTTCCCGTTGAGAGCCCCAACCCCGGCTACGGTCGAACGTTCGCGTCACAGGCACAAGCGTTTGTTCAGGACGAAAAGTTTTCATACGAGAATGTCGAATACCCGTGGCATCATCAAGAAAGCTTTACTCCCGTCGCCGTTCATTCCCTACCGACGGTGGTTGACCGATCATCTGTTTTGGTGATGTATCAGAATCTTCAATCACCCAAAGCACAAAAGATTACCTTGCTATGCGATACGGATGACGGACTAATCGTTTATCTAAACGGCAAGGAGATCTCCCGAGCGAGGGGTCCTCGTCCAATTAATCCACTCGATCAAGAAATCGATTTAGAACTCAAGAAAGGTAATAATGATCTCTACTTTAAAGTGATCAATCACGAAGGTGGATCAGAATTCAGTTACGCCTATCGATCTCCCTCCATTCCTCTTTCAAAGACGCTGATTGACTTGGTGAATGTTCCGGCCAATGAGCGAGGTGCCGAAACAAAAGCAGCGTTGCAGAAGTACTATCGCAGTGTCTTTTGTTTACACCCCGATTGGTTAGCTTTGCTTGATCTTGAAAAGGGTACTCGCAAAGCAAAAGAGGCGTTAGAGAAAGAAATCGCCACAACCCTTGTTTGGCGGGAGACCAAAGAACCGAGGACTTCTCATGTGCTCATTCGTGGGCAATACGATCAGCTCGGTGACAAGGTTGAAAGAATGACTCCTGCCTTTCTTGGTCCTTTGCCCAGTGGCACCTCCAAAGATCGCCTTGGCTTGGCGAAGTGGCTAACAGACAAGCAGCACCCCCTCACCTCGCGTGTTGCGGTGAATCGATTTTGGCAACAGCTCTTCGGAACGGGACTGGTAAAAACAAGTGAAGACTTTGGGAGTCAGGGAGAACCGCCAAGTCACCCTGAATTACTCGACTGGCTTGCAGTTGACTTTCAGAGCGACTGGGACGTCAAACGTCTCATCCGCTCGATGGTGCTATCAGAAACCTACGGCACCAGTCATACCGTCAATCCCGAACTTCAAACGAACGATCCATACAATCGACTCCTTGCTCGAGGACCACGTCACCGACTCGATGCTGAGGTCCTTCGTGATCAAGCACTTTTCTTATCGGGGCTGCTCGTTGATCGCCGAGGTGGACCGAGTGTAAAACCACCTCAGCCGGATGGTTTGTGGGCTGCCGTGGGATACTCAGGAAGTAACACGGTAAGGTTTAAACCTGACGCTGGAGACAAGGTGTATCGACGCAGCGTCTACACCTTCTGGAAACGCACCAGCCCGCCGCCTCAAATGTCAATGCTCGATGCACCCAGCCGCGAATCCTGTACCGCGCGTCGCGAACGCACCAACACCCCACTGCAAGCGTTACTGCTTTTAAACGAGCAGCAATTCCTCGAATCAGCCAAAGCACTGGCAAAGCGAATTGAAACCGAGACGGATGGAGATGCCCTGGCAAAGATTCATTGGGTCTTCACAACGGTAACCGCTCGAATGCCAAACGATAATGAATTGGCCGCCATCGATTCACTCCTCCAAGACAGCATCGCATATTACAAAGAGAAACCCGACCTCTGCAGAGATCTCGTGGGGGATACCAATGCGACTCAGGCCGCTTGGACCTTAGTTTGTAATACACTGCTTAATCTGGATGAGGTGGTATCCAAATGAATAAGAACCTTCACCGTGAAGCCATGATGGCTCTTAAAAGGAGATCGCTTTTCAGCCGTGGTGCCGCCGGACTGGGTGCAGCAGCACTTGCAGCAATTGACAGTTCAAAACAATCCTTGTCGGCGCAACCGCCAGTAACTGCGACAGACGGTTCAGCACCCAGCTTGCCACACCACGACGCCAAAGCACAGCGAGCAATTTATCTGTTCATGTCTGGTGCACCAAGTCAAATGGATCTTTGGGATCATAAACCTCAGATGGCTGATTGGTTTGACAAAGATCTCCCTGAGTCCATTCGAAAGGGTCAACGCCTGACGACCATGACCAGTGGCCAAGCAAGATTCCCAATTGCGCCGAGCATCTACAAGTTTTCGCCCCACGGCCAACAGGGAACGATGGTGAGTGAACTTCTTCCCAACATGGCGAAGCAGGTTGATCAAATTGCCCTCGTACGCTCCATGTATACCGAGGCGATCAATCACGACCCCGCGATCACCTACATTTGCACGGGAGACCAACTGCCCGGAAAAGCAAGCCTCGGATCATGGCTCAGTTACGGACTCGGGACCGAGAATGAAAATCTTCCCGCGTTCATGGTAATGACGGCATCATGGACAGGACGGCAGCAGGCTCAGGCGCTTTACAACCGACTCTGGGGTAGCGGCTTTTTACCGAGCAAGTATCAAGGGGTGGCATTGAGGAGTCGAGGTGACAAAGTTCTATTTCTATCGAATCCCAAGGGGATCGATACCAACGCACGCCGCCGGATGCTTGACACACTGGGATCTCTTAATCAATTGAACCTACAGCAAGTAGGTGACCCTGAAATCAACGCGAGAATTGCTCAGTATGAAATGGCATTTCGAATGCAAACGAGTGTTCCCGAGCTCGCTGACCTTAGCGATGAGCCACAGCATGTTCTCGACCTCTATGGACCCGAGGTACTGGTGCCTGGAACGTTCGCGAATTCATGCATCATGGCACGAAGAATGGCTGAGCGTGGCGTTCGATTCACACAGATCTTTCATCGCGGTTGGGATCAGCACGGCTCGTTGCCTAAAGATCTCCCTAAACAGTGCAATGATGTTGATCAGCCATCTGCAGGTTTGCTGACCGATCTCAAGCAGCGTGGGATGTTGGATGACACACTGGTCGTTTGGGGTGGAGAATTTGGTCGAACTGCGTACTGCCAAGGAAAGCTAACCAAAACGAATTACGGAAGGGATCATCACCCAAAATGCTTTTCCATTTGGATGGCGGGTGGAGGAGTTCGTGGTGGCATTGTTCACGGAGAGACCGATGACTTTAGCTATAACATCACGAAGGATCCCGTTCATATCCACGATTTGAACGCGACCATTTTGCATCTGCTCGGAATCAATCACCGTCGCTTCACCTATCCGTTCCAAGGTCTTGATCAACGTTTAACCGGAGTGGAACCAGCACGTCTCGTTAAAGAATTACTGATTTAAGTTTCGGTAAATTCATTGATTTTTAACAAGCTCAAGAAGCTCTTCCACTACCGCCAACAGCATTAGCCTAATTACCGTCTAAACAACCATGCCTCAACGTCTTGCACCGACCGCTATGCTTTCAACGCTTTTACTTTCACTGTTGGTTTTAACACCCTGCAAGTTTGCGGACTCTCAGGAAACGAATCAAAGGAAGAGTAATGATCCGGTCACGCCAGAGAAACCGAATGTCCTCTTCATCTTCCTTGATGATTTTGGCTGGCGAGACTGCGGGTTCATGGGTTCGGACTACTATGAAACGCCGCATCTTGATCAGTTAGCCCGTGAAGGAATGATCTTTACCAACGCCTACTCCGCTGCGGCAAATTGCGCTCCGGCACGTGCCTGCTTACTCTCGGGGCAATACAGTCCGCGGCACGAAATCTACAACGTTGGGACGACACGCCGCGGTAAACCTCAACACGGCAAACTGATGCACATTGCCGGCACCGACACCTTGGATCCGCAGATCAAGACATGGGCGCATCAAATCCAAAAAGCTGGCTACACCACCGCTATAATGGGCAAATGGCACCTAAGTGATGATCCGATCCCCTATGGTTTCCACATCAACGTCGCCGGTTCACACAGTGGCAGTCCCCCACGCGGCTACTTCCCACCGCACCCTAATGTTCCGGGACTACCGGAGCCAAAAAAAGATGAGTACTTAACGGATCGATTAACCGACGAGGCGATGGCATTCATCAAGAAGAACGACCAACAGCCTTGGATGCTTTACCTCTCCCATTTTGCTGTTCACACGCCCCTGCAGGGCAGAGCTGACCTGGTTGAAAAGTATCAAGCCAAGCCCAAAGGAACTCTTCACAATCATGCCGTGATGGCTGCAATGATTGAGAGTGTGGACGAAGGGGTCGGCAAGGTCATTGAAACACTAAAGCAAACAAACCAGAGAGAAAAGACGGTCATCATCTTTAGTTCTGACAACGGAGGTTACGGACCAGCAACCTCGATGCGACCCCTGCGTGGATATAAGGGGACCTATTATGAGGGTGGAATTCGTGAACCATTCTTTGTGAATTGGCCAGGTGTGGTGGCAGCAGGAACCACCAATAGCACACCGATTATCAACGTCGACCTCTATCCCACTCTTTGCGCCATTACGGGCGCGGCATTGCCTAAGAACCAAATCATGGACGGCGTGAATTTATTGCCGCTACTACAAGGTGAAAAAGAGACACTCAAAGACCGAGCGTTATTCTGGCACTTCCCCGCTTACCTCCAAAGCTATCAGCGTAGCGACGAGCAACGCGATCCGTTATTCCGCAGCCGACCTTGCGGCATCATCCGATACGGCAATTGGAAGTTGCATGAGTACTTTGAAGATGGCGAACTTGAACTCTACGATCTTCAAAATGATGTGAGTGAAGTGAATAACCTTGCGGCTTCGAAGCCTGAGAAGGCGGCGGAACTCCACGAAATGCTAATCGCTTGGCGGGATGCAACTGACGCGCCGGTCCCCACCACCCGCAACCCGAATTATTCGGAATCTGCAGAGGCGGAAGCGATTGAAAAATTCAATCGAAAAGGAAAACGCTAATCAATCTCAGGTGACCCATCACGCATGACTGTGATCACCGAGTCTGGGGTGAATTAACACTAATTTTCAAGGACCTGGGCGACAGCGGCACAGAACGCAGTCATCTTGCTCTCCAGCATTCCTGCAACATTGATTCGGCCGCTGCCGACGATATAGATCCCATGATCAGCCTTCAACTGATCAACCTGCATCTTATTGAGTCCACTGAAGGAAAACATTCCGCATTGATCGAGTAGAAATCCAAAGTCGTGCCCGTTACCGGTACTCCTCATGGTAGAAACAAATTGCTCACGAAGAAGCTTGATGCGATCTCGCATCGCTGCAAGTTCAGATTCCCACTGAGCAGTCAGTTCTTCACAACCGAGGATGGTCGCCACAATCGCACCTCCATGCCTTGGTGGATTGCTGTAATTGGATCGGACCAATCGCTTCAGTTGACTCTGCACAGCACTGGCAGATCCGGCGTCTCCGGCAACCACCGAGATCGCTCCAACACGTTCACCATAGAGCCCAAAATTCTTTGAGAAAGAATTGCAAACGATCGCCTCGGAGTTGTGACGCAATATCGCTTCGATCGACTCTGCGTCCTCCCTGATACCGTGACCAAAGCCCTGATAAGCGAAATCGATTAACGGCAACAATCCTCGATCGGATAAAACCTTTGCGATCGATTCCCACTGATCAGCCGAAGGGTCAACTCCGGTCGGGTTGTGACAACAGGCATGAAGAAGAATTGCATCACCACGTTGTGCTTTAGAAGTCAGGTCCTCAATCATCCCTTCAAAATCAAGGGTGGTGCGATCTGCGGCAAGATAGCGATACGATTCGACCGGCAAACCCTCGGATTCAAAAACCGCGTGGTGATTGGCCCAAGTCGGATTGGAGGCCCAGACCTTTAAGGGTGGCATTTGTGAAGACAAGAAACTCGCGGCAACTCGCAGTGCTCCGGTACCACCAGGTGACTGCAATGTTGCAATTCTTTCAGCCGAGACGGTCTCACCGAAAACCATTCGCTGAACCGCCGCGCGATACTCAGGCATTCCATCTATTGGGAGATAACCCTTGGTTTTCTCCGTCTCCAGCAATCGACGCTCGGCTTCCTTCACACAGTCCAAAACTGGGGTCTGCCCAGAAGCATCCTTGTAGACCCCAACGCTCAAGTTCATCTTGTCTGATCGCTGATCTGCTAAAAACGCCTCAGTAAGGCCAAGAATTGGGTCAGGAGGTGCTGTTGAAATCGAGGAAAATCGCAATGCAGCTGGGGATTCGCTTGAATCAGTCATGGTGGAATGATGACAAAGGGGTAGAGTAAAAACCAAATCGTCAGCCTACCGATATCCGAGTTTCGTTTTAGGCAGATTTCAAAAATCGTAATCGACAGATCAAGAATCGACCATCGTACGACCGTCCATAAAGTGCCATGAATCAGCCAGATTTTATCGTCGTGGGAGCAGGGTCTGCCGGATGCGTCCTGACTCGGCGACTTACGGAAGATTTCAATGCGACGGTGACACTGGTTGAAGCTCCCTCCTCGCCCGCTCCAACAAGGGACCGCCATCGGCCTGCAAACTGGATCAAACTCCTCAAATCTGCTGAAGACTGGAATTTTTCCACGGAGCCAACACCATCCTTGGCCAACCGGCGTCTACAGTGGCCACGAGGACGCGGAATCGGCGGTAGCAGCCGGATCAACGCCATGATTTGGTTTCCACCTACGGAAGCCGATGTGAACCGGCTTGCTCATGCGTCTGATAACCACTGGAACGCAGGTCGAATCCATTCAGCGGTGAAGTCGATTGAACAACTACTTCAGCCGGAGGACCCGCGGTGGCTAAGCAGACCGTCGCAGAGCTTTCTTGACGCGACCCGTTCGTTGGCTGACTGCAAACCCATGGTCTACCGACGTCTGAACCGCCTTGGGAAACGAACTTCCCTCCGCTCACTGATTCAAACAACGCTGGAATCACCAGAGCCTTGGGAGCACCGGATTGAAGTGGTGCGTGGAATCGCCGACCAGTTGGTTTGGGTAGATGAAAAAATAACGGGAATTGAATTATTGACCGAAAACGGCAAGACGAAACTTGTCTCACGATACGGCGTGATTTTGGCCTCAGGTGCAATTGGTACACCCACCATTTTGATGCGAAGCGGAATCGGCTGCCCAGATGCGTTGAAAGAGCACGGGATTGCATCCCGAGTCGAAAATCTTCGCGTTGGAAAGAATCTTCGAGATCACCTGATCATGCCGGTAATTTTTCAACAATTTTCCAATGCAGATCGCTTTTCTCCATTTGACGACCCACGCCACCTCGCTCAGTGGCAAACTTTGGGCAGTGGACCACTTTCGAGTAATTTGGCGGAGTGTGGTGGGCTTTTTCTGGCAGATACCGTCCAACTCCATGTCACCCCAACCCACTACCTAACCTTTCCCAAAGAAGATGCTACCGCATGGATGACAATTGGCGTTAATGTAACTCAACCTCAGTCTTGCGGTCACTTACATCTCCGTTCGGCGGACCCCTCAGAACCTCCTGCCATCACTACCAAATATTTGGATCAGCACCAAGATCTCGAACAAGCCATTCAAGGCGTTGAGTTTGTGCGAGAATTAGCAAAATTGGGTGCTTTTCGTGACACCATTTTAACCGAAGTACTTCCCGGACCTAAACGATCAACCGCAGGGGCGATCGCTCGTTCCATTGAGCGATATTCACAAACGCTCTACCATCCACTCGGAACCTGTGCCGCTGGAAACCATCCTGAAGATGCCGTTGACCATCGGTTTCGCCTACGGAATTCCTGCGGATTGTGGGTCGTGGACGGTTCTGTCTTTCCGGGAATCACGATGGGGAATCCCAATGCGACCATCATGAGCCTTGCATGGATGGCTGCAGAAGAAATTGCCGCGGCTCGGTAGCTATTTTTCTACAGACAGTGATCGGTTTTAAAAGATGTGTTGAAGTGACCTCACCGAATGGACACAAAGGCATTATGATTTTGGAAACACAGGGTCAAACAATCGTCTGCCTGCCGAAGTAAGGCTAGGCGATTAATTCACAAAAAGTACTCGCTGAACCCATCATGACGATTGGTTCTACTCAGGAAATTGTCCGCAAAGATGACTGGGCACCCCCAAAAACACGGCATCATCCGCACACTGATTGACAATTCGTTCCTTCTGATTGCGGGAACACTGCTGGCTTTGTTATGGGCTAATGGTGCCTTCAATCTCGGCGTGATTCCGGAGAGCCTACGACTTTCATCAGATAGTTACTTCGAATTCATTGAATTCGATCTGGTTTCCGGTTGGTCTGGAGACCACGAAGCGGCAGATCATTCTGCGCCAGCCACTTCGCATTCGGATGGCGATCATGCAGGAAATCCAGAGGACTCGGGTGGTCACCATGGGTTCAGCATCCACTTCCTGATCAACGATATTTTTATGGCTCTATTTTTTGCCATTGCCGCCAAAGAAGTTTGGGAGTCGATGCTACCCGGGGGCGCTCTTTCCAATCCACGAAAAGCCGCCACCCCCCTCCTTGCCACCTTCGGCGGGATTGCGGGCCCCGCATTGGTCTACCTTGGTGGTTGTGTGTTGACAGGACAAACTGCCGTTTTCGGAGATGGCTGGGCGGTACCGTGTGCGACCGATATCGCGTTTAGCTACCTTGTTGCTAGGGTGATTTTCGGAGCAGGTCATCCTGCGATCGCATTCCTTCTACTTCTCGCGATTGCGGATGACGCCGCAGGCCTAATCATTTTGGCCGTAGCCTACCCGCAAGCGCCAATCGAGATTAAGTGGTTTTTACTCACGATTTTCGCGATGGTCTTTGCAAAAATTCTCTGTAAAGCACGTGTTCACTCACACTGGGCTTATCTGATTGGTCCAGGTGTTCTGTCATGGTTCAGCTTTTATGAAGCGAATATTCACCCCGCATTGGGATTGGTCCCCATTATTCCTTTCCTGCCTCACGCTCATACGGATTTAGGAATTTTTGCCACGCAGGAACTTCACCGAGATGACACGCTCAATGAGTTTGAACATTTCTGGAAGCTTCCGGTTGAATTCTTTCTTGGACTTTTTGGTCTCGCAAATGCCGGTGTTATATTCAGTAGTTTGGGTACCGGTACATGGCTTGTCCTCGCTGGTCTTCTACTCGGCAAACCGATTGGAATCACGCTCATGACCCTACTCGCGGAAAAGGGTCTCAAACTAGAAAAACCTGCTGGAATGGACTACCGCCACGTTGTCACCCTCGGCATGGTTGCTGGAATTGGTTTCACCGTAGCACTCTTTGTGTCCACCGCAGCGTTCACGGTTGCTGGGCCGGTTCAAGACTCGGTTAAAATGGGAGCGTTGCTGAGTTTTGCCGCTGCTCCGCTCGCAATCATCATTGGCAAAGCGTTGCGAATTCAACCATCCACTTTGGCTGAATCAGCCGGTGGCGAGATCAATGATGAGCCAGCTTCCTAATTCGGCAGAACGCTCAAAACGCATCCAAGTTTGATTGGTAAGCAACGGTTTCGACTGCAACCGAGACGCCTTCTGGCAACTCCGAAGAAAAAGGATCTCATCATGACGCAAGACAAACTGCCAATTGAAGCAATCGGTGAAGACGAGCAAGAACGTCCGCAACCTGCAAATGAGCCTTTATCGCACGATCCATCCGAAGATCTATTCCGAACTCTCAGGAAGACAATTGATCGCTTGGAGGAGGATCAACCCGCTCGTGGTGACCTAAAAATTCTCTCGAGAACCCTTCGGGAATTGAGGTACGCTTTTTCGATCTTTCGTCCGTATCGCCGACGAAGGAAACTGACCATCTTTGGCTCAGCTAGAACCGCTGAGGACCACCCCGAGTACCTTGCTGCTGTTGAACTGGGACGGCGGATGGCGGACCACGGCTGGATGGTGATCACCGGTGCTGGTGGTGGCATCATGGAGGCCGGGCACCGAGGCGCGGGACGTGATGCCTCATTGGGTCTCAATATCATGCTCCCGTTTGAGCAGAGTGCGAATCCGTACATCGACGGCGACTCCAAACTCGTCACGATGAAGTACTTCTTCACTCGCAAGCTGATGTTTGTCAAAGAATGCAGTGCGGTCGTTTGTATCCCCGGTGGATTCGGAACGCTGGATGAGGCGTTAGAAACGCTAACGTTGATGCAAACCGGCAAGCAAACCATCCTGCCACTGGTTCTTCTTGATCATCCTGACGGTAGCTACTGGAAAGATGCAGGGATCTTTTTTGAGAAGCAGCTACTAAATAATGGGATGATTAGCCCTGAGGACGTCAGCCTTTACAAAATTACCGACTCGGTAGACGAGGCGATTGATGAAATCTTGAATTTCTATCGCATCTATCACAGCATGCGATACGTAAAAGATCAACTTGTCTTTCGTCTCAAAGCCGAATTGGCACCCGATCATCTAACGAGGATTCGAGAGACATTCTCTGACATTCTAGTCAAAGGCACCTTCGAGCAAACGGAAGCCTTACCGCAAGAATCCGGTGAACCAGAGCTGGCGGATCTTCCACGATTGGTTTTCCACTTTGACCGCCGAGCCCTAGGAAGGCTGAGGATGTTGATTGATGAAATCAACCAACCCTAATGCTCACCAAGAGTCAGTGCTCATCAAGAATCTTGGAATACGCAACCTTCAAACCGCTGAACGCGTGAGACGATCACGCTGACTTGATGGATCTGCCTTGGGTTGAGACACGAAAAAACCGCACGATCCAAAACAGGACCGTGCGGCAGATGCGATGCATTAAAGCTGGAAGATCTATTCTTCTTTAGCAGGTGCTTGCTGGGTTGGCTGATTGAGACCTGGGCGAACTCGCTTGTTGATGTCCGTCTCAAGCACGCCAAAGACGGCTTCGTGACGAGCAACCGACATCTGCAAAGCAGCAAGTAGTCGCTTCGCGGTGTAAAAGTTCACGATGATTCGTTGCTTGACTTGAATTGGATCCTTAGGAACACCGATCGGCTGCGGATTCAAGCCAAAATCAACAATGAGTTCCTCTGGGGAACCGGTCACGCGACAAAAGTTTGCGTACGACGCCACGGCGTGATCATCATTGACCTGCACTTGGACAGGTTGCTGAGTTTGCGCTTGCTCTGCAGGTTGAGCTTTTTCCGTATCTTTGCTGTCAGCCATTAAGTTTTCTCCTCAAATTGATAACATGTTGTTAGACATTGTGATTGTAGTTCTTCTCGCTAACCGAACTCCACGCCATTTTGGACGTGTTAAAGCTGACTTTAGTTCCCAATCTCGGATAGTTACTGAAGATGCAGGGTGATACCAAAAAATGCTAGATCCCAAAAGATGAATTTGCTGCCAAGACTATCGAAAGCAACCAATGCGTGATGGACAGACGTGTTAATCAAATCTCAAAATTAAAGGTTTGTGCGATGATTCGCCATAACCGAGATCCCAATGACATTGGATCAACATGGATTTTGGCCGAACCTCGGTAACCGGGACGTAACGTGATATCGGTTCCCTCCAAAGGAACCCGAGCCTGATACGAAATGCTGCGAGGCTTGACCTGTCCGGTCGCCGGATCTATTTCCGTTTGAAGATCTCCACCAGTCTGACTCGCCATAGAAAGCGATGTCGCTGAGATTGGCTCACTCGATTTCTCAGTAATCTTGCCGTAGTAGGTCATCTCTCGCTCGGCATCGAGTTTAATATCGACCTCTTGCCCGACACGAACAAGCTGCACGTCACCCTGATCCACGACCAAAACCGCCTCAAATGCTTCGGGGTTACCAATCTCGCAAATAATATCCTCGGCGGTAAGCATCGCGCCGCGATTTTTAGGTTCCAGCGGAGACCCCGTCCAAGTCGGCAACCTGCCATCATCTGGATTCCCCTGCGGCCGATCCATCGGGGGAATCACGAAGCCTGTCCTTGGTGCCAAAACTGTCAACTCTTTGATTTCTTCTTCTGTCTTCTCGCGAAGTAATTTGATGGCGTCGAGCAATTGTTCCTGTGTATCGATTTGAGCTTTCAGTGCTGCGTCATTGCGGCTGCGATACGAGAGGTTTCGAAGCTCGACCTCTGCAACTTGCTGTCTGCCGCTAAGGTCGGCTAAACGGATTTCCAGATCGGGGTTGCGGAGGATTGCGACCGCATCATCTTGATTAACGAATTGACGTGGTGACACAGTCCACTCAATCTGACCCGGTGTCCCCGCGTAAACGGTACCGGCTTTACTGGGACGAATCTCCAGAGCGCAGTCGATGTGATGGGGCAAAGGTACGTAACAGACCAAAGCGATACACGTCGCAAGAACGCCGAGTGAAATCATGAGCGGGGTTCTTTTCACTTTGGATAATCTCCCTGGGGTACGACAAAACTTCCAAGTCTGAATCACCGGTTGCATCACCAGTCCGGCAAACCCGACAACTGCAACCATTCGGCCGATAGCCTGCAGTCCGTAAGGTTCGAGCACCTTGATCACAAACCAACAAATCGAGAAAACGACCACCCAACGATAGATCACGCTGGCAACGGTAAAGGCACCAAATAAAAACCGCCCTCGGGTCGGTAAAAATGGGTCATCAGGCAACTCCAATCCCAGACAGGTTCGTTGGAACGCGCGTTTGAGCACCTCGGTACTCTTCTGCCGAAGATTGGGAATCTCAAGTGCATCCATCAAAATGTAGTATCCGTCAAAACGTAACAACGGATTACCGTTAACCAAAATCGTGCTAACGGCATTGAGAAACATCATGTTGAGACAGAGATCATTGATCGTTGTTCCCTGTTCGGTGAACCACCAAATGAAGGTAGCGATCGAGGCCAAGAACATTTCCACATAGATGCCCGCGGCACCAATCCAAACTCGCTTCCATTTGTTCGGCAACATCCAAGAATCGGACACGTTGCAATAAAGACATGGCGTGAAAACCAGCAGCATGAACCCGATCTCGTGACATTCACCACCGAACTTCTTGCAACTCAAACCATGCCCAAATTCATGCAACACTTTGACCAGCGCCATCGTGATTGCCAAAATGAACCATCGGTCCGCGGCAAAGAACTGCTGGAAGGTCGGCAGACGCGAATAAACCGTTTCATACTGTGACGCCAACAGTAATGAAGCGGCACAAAAGAGAAAAACAAAGCCGATGAGTGCTGGAACGGTAAACAACCAACCAAACCACGGAATCAATCCATTGAGAATCTTCTCTGGATCAAAACCGCGATAACGGATGGCAAAGACATTGGTGAATTTGCCCATCAACTCTTTGTTCTTTTTTTTCCGTCCTCTTTCTCGCAGCGACTTGCCCTGACCCGGCGAGTTACTGATCACCAGGCCACTTCGGTGAAGCATGCCGATGAACTGTTGCAAATCGCCAAAGGTGATCTTCTGTGGTGCGAAGCGTCGCTCAAAACCATCCTTGATTTGCTGCAGGCTTACGTGCCCATCGAGCATTTTAAGGATGAAGTATTCCTCTTCATGAAAACGGAAATACTGAAGGCCTACCGGCTCTTTAACCACCCAGTAGCCCGTCCCCTGGTAACGCTGACGATTCGAGGAAAGGTCCGGACGTTTGCGCACCGTCAGCGGTCGCGATGAACTGCTGATTAGGGATTCCGCAAGCGTGGCCATACGAGGAACAGATTAGGAGGGTGAATCGATCTCAAGAAAAGGTCACTAAAGGTCCACAGCTTTGATTGGTATCTTGATCGACGCTCGCATTCCCGGCTTGATCAGCCAGTCAATTACCTTGCCCGTTTGCTCATCTTTGATGGGCTGATTTTGAATTTCGACCCACACACGGTGCCGATTGTTCAAATCGATCTCCATACTCACATAACCTAACTTGCCGTCGATCTTGATTGCTTTATTGGGATCCACATCATTTTCAATCACCACCTTCACGGGTGTACCTTGTCGCACCATGTTGCGATAACTGAGCGCATCGATGTCACCTTCAACTCGAAGGCGATCCATCTGAATGAGTGTTGCGATCGGTGCTCCGGGTTGCAACCACTCTCCTAACTGTGCGAGTCTTGCTTCGATGAATCCGGTTGACGGGGTTTTCACCTGTCTCTGCGTCAATTCGAATTCGGCCAACTGACGCTCACTTCGCTTGGCAATCATCTGCACTTCAGCAATCTTCTTCTGCATCACCGCTAGATCGATCCGTAGCTGGGCTCGCTTTGCCTCGAGACGTTTTTTTTCCATCTCCCAATAGGGGATTGCCCCTTCCTTACGAAGATCCTTGTATGCTTCCGACTCGGCACTAGCTAACTCTTCAGCGTTAATCGCATCTTCAAGATTGACCTCGTTTGCCGCATTCATCACGGCTTCTTTTTCTTCAGCGAGTTTCAAATTCACAGCCAATGCTGCAGCCGTATCATCAATCACGGCCAGCAATTGGCCCGTTTCAACTGTGTCACCCTCTTCAAAATGTAATTCCGTCAGCACCCCCTCAGACCTCGCGGCAAGATTCACCTTGCTGATGTATTGCACCAAACAATTCTCTGCTTCCATGGCATCGCCCGGTGACGGAACCGAAGGAGCGATCGATTGCTGTGCCCAGCCAGCACTCTCCATCCAAACAGCAGACGCTAGAAAGCTGAGGAGGATTGTTAACAGTCTCGATTGCATCTTCTCAATACTCCGAATAGACAACTTCCGAGATCCCACGACCTCGAACCGGCAGGCGGAAAAAACTAGAAAAAGAACTTGCAGCACCATTCGTAAATTTCATGAAAGAAGACGAAACCGCTGCTCCTGCGACCGCAATAAATCTTAGCAATCACCTTCGCGCCGGGCCTCGGCTGCAATTCTCGCAGGTTCTCCTGAGATGGAACGGCTCGCATCTTGATCACCGCGCCATGCTCTTCATTAGGATCAGCACGCATTGAAACACTATCGAGCGCGAGTTTGGCATCGAGTGGAGTGTCCGGATCGGTTGCAAGGATATAGCTAACGGTCAGCTTGTCCTGTTCGGTAAGTTGCTGATCCTTGATGTACCGATCTAAGTGACCCTCTCTTTTCTCTGGCAGTTCGACTTCAAGTACGAGCGGTTCATTGAGATCTGCAACTTCCAGCAGCACCTGGCCCGTTACAATTGGTCGACTATGGAGGGTCTTTTCAACGTCCCATGACGCCACGCGTCCATTGATGGGTGATTTGATTTCCAATTCGCCCATTCGACGCAAGTAAAGATCTTCCTTCTTCTTCAAAACGTCGAACTCGGTGTCTAACTTGATCTGCTCGGCCTCGATCGCACGGCGCTCCGAAAGTTCCAGATTGCGCAAACGCAGTTGACCCTGAACCCTTCGTTCCTCCACCCGGTTGGTCGCGAGCTGACCAACCACTTCAGTTAATTGGATCTCAAGATCGCGATTGACCATGCGTACTAAAAGGTCACCTTCTTGGACCGGATCATCATGATCCACAAGCACTTGAAGGACTTCACCATCAATGGGTGCGAAGACTTCTCTGCGCTGTATCGGAACGAGCGTTCCTTCTGCTTCAAGATTGAAATCCTTTTTGATGAAGATCAGACCAAGCACCACCGCGCAAAGCAAAGTGACGATTCCGATGGTTTTGGGTAAGGTTCTTGCTCTGAGAACCCACGTAGCTCGCCCCAAGGCACGCCACAGCGGCATCAGGAAAAGATTACTGTGGGACATCGAATTCGCGATCGCCCGCGTCCCATGCTCGTACACCAAATCGCAACGTGCTTTGAAGATTTCCTGTGGAATCGCACTCTCAATTTGCTCCACGATGAGTGCGCCAATCACCTCTCCACGATGAGCGTTATCTCGATCAATCTCGCCGGCTGCGCCTTGATCCTGACCGACGCCTAAACGCCTTTCAGGCTCGCGCAGCGGTAAAACTGCGATGTTACGACCGTAACTTTGGTCCACATAGTCTTCGAGAGCTTCTTCGATCTGCGGAGGTAAATCCTCGGTCGATCCGTCATGCCAAAG
>CALIBL010000065.1 GCA_938045805.1 uncultured Rubripirellula sp.
GGCATCGGTGCTGATGGCTTTCGAAACAGCCAAAACCATTCAAAATGCAAAACTGTCCAAAGGCGATGTTCTGGGTATTTCACGGATCGCAGCAATCCAGGCGGTAAAATCGACTTCCCAGCTAATCCCTCTATGCCATGCCATCCCGATCGAAGCGGTCGCAGTGTCATTCCAATGGCCAAAAATCTTGACTTGCGGTGAACGCAATCCCGAGGCTGACAACTCTGGCAAGCTAGCTGAAATGAGCGGAGAAAATGATGAAACCGCTCCTCAAGTCGAACTGAGATGTGAAGTCGAGGTCCGAACCACGGCCAAGACCGGCGTTGAAATGGAGGCAATGACGGGTGCGAGCGTCGCAGGTCTGACCATTTACGACATGATCAAATCGATAGATCGTGGCGCGGAAGTCAGTCGCGTTCGACTTTTGCAAAAATCAGGGGGTAAATCCGGTGATTTTGTCGCTCAAAACCCAGATCAAGGTTAACCGGTCGCAATCTCTCTCGGTTATCGGTAGGAAGCGGAACAAGCCCGATGCCGGTCTTTCGCCGGAAGCAACGAATCCAATCTAGAATCGTTATGAACGCCTCCTCCATCACCACCGACCGGCAACCTTCAATCGATCCTCGCGTTAATCGATCCGACAAGGCCAACGGTGAGCCTAGAAGGAGCTCTCGAGACTTGATCGACTCAAAACGCGACGACCTGGTTCAAACCGATCCGGCGATCGATAGCGACACGATGCAGTGCTCTCTAACTTCCGTTTATGCACCGATTGTCAATCAACTGCGAGAGGTTGAACAACGTCTGAGTCAGGAATTAAATTCATCCTATCCCGACCTAGCATCCGTTCTGCAGCACGGAACGCAATTGGGCGGGAAACGATTACGCCCAGCGATGCTCCTACTGATCGGAAAAGCCATCGGCTCTTTGGGTCAAAACCATCTCACCACGGCTACCGTGATTGAGATGGTTCATACCGCGACGTTAATCCATGACGATGTGCTCGACGCAGCCGTATCGCGGCGTCATGTACCAACGGTCAACGCCAAGTGGAACAATCACACCAGCATCCTCCTAGGTGATTACCTTTTCTCGCAAGCTTACCGCCTTGCAGCAACAACATCATCGACGATCGCTTGCGAGAAAGTGGGTGAAGCGGCCCGAAAGGTCTGTGAAGGGGAACTGCGACAAGTACTACATCGCGACGTCACAAGTCTCACTGAAGACGAATACATTTCAATGGTGCAGGCGAAAACAGGCGAACTCTGCCGAGTTGCCTGCGAACTCGGAGCGGTCTTCTCCCAAGGATCAGATAACGAGATCCGGGCAGCCTCACGCTTCGGGAACTCACTCGGAATTGCGTTTCAGATCGCTGATGACTTCCTCGATATTTGGGGCGACGACGAAGTCGTTGGAAAAACGCTAGGGACCGATCTTCAGCAGGGAAAGATCACTCTCCCAATCATCCGACTACTCAGCACCGCCAAAGCATCCGAGTCTCAGGAGATTCTTGAAATACTCTCAGGTCCACCTGAGCATCGAGGCGAACGAATGATGCCAATCCTGGAAGCCTCGGACGCCAAGAGCTACACCCATGATGTCGCGCGAGAATTCTATCTCGATGCACTCAGTGCACTGCAAGTTTTTCGGGATGGAGATGCCAAGAAATCGCTCGAGAGCATGGCAGAATTCAGTGTGAATCGTCGATTCTAAGTCCAACCCATCGCAATGTGCTTGATCCGCTGACAACGGATCTCGCCATGGCAACGTCCTAGAAGGAAAGCCCGCACACATCATCGTGACGGGCGTTCTGGAAAACATGGAGGCTGTAGCTAAAAGCTCTTTGCAGCGGCTACTACAGCGTCCACGGTGATACCAAAGTGCTTGTAAACCTCAGAGTATGGGCCGCTCGCACCGTAACTGCTCATCCCGATGAACTTACCGTTGAGTCCGATCCATCGGTCCCAGCACATCTGCAGGCCAGCTTCAACGGCCACTCGTTGCGTGACGGCAGCTGGTAAGACGGATTCTTGATATTCAGCAGATTGAGCAGCAAAGAGTTCCATACAAGGCATGCTCACAACGCGAACCTTTGCACCTTCCTGAGATAACTGTCGAGCAGCGTCAACGCACAGTCCCAGCTCACTACCACTACCCATCAAAATGACTTCTGGAGTGCCATCACTATCCATGACGACGTAACCACCCTTGGAACACTCGGACGCCGGCGCGGTTTTTGAACGGTCAAGGGTCTCCATATTCTGGCGTGATAGAACGAATGCCGAGGGGGCATTGTCGATCTGCATTGCCGTGCGGTAACACTCAGCCACTTCATTGGCGTCACCGGGACGGAACACGAATAGCCCAGGAATCGCGCGGCAAGCGGTCAGGTGTTCAATCGGTTGGTGAGTCGGGCCATCTTCCCCAACACCAATCGAATCATGCGTCAGAATGTAGATAACGGGCTGATGCATGATCGCCGAAAGACGCATTCCACCTCGCATGTAGTCAGTGAAAACGAAGAAGGTTGCAGCGTAGGATCTTAGACCGGAAAGAGACATCCCGTTGACGATACCCGCCATCGCATGCTCACGAATCCCGAAGTGTAAATTCCTGCCGCCAAACTCACCGGGTAAGAAATCACCGGCACCCTCGAAGGTAAGATCAGACTTGTTACTTGGAGCAAGGTCAGCAGACCCACCAATCATGTATGACACACGCCGCGCAATCGCGTTCAAAACTTTGCCGCTGCTATTCCGAGTGGCGTCGCCTTTCTCACTCGCCTCGAAGACGGGGATGTCCTGATCCCAACCCTCAGGAAGACGTCCAGCAAATAAGTCATTCAGCTCAGCTGCCTTCTCTGGATGGCTGGCCTGGTAATCCGACCAAACGCCTTCCCATGCTTTGTAGGCATCTGCGCCACGAACACCAAGGTTAGCGTCAAAGTGCTCACGCACACCTTCGGGCACGTAAAACTTCTCGTCTGCGGGTAGTCCGTAGGCAGCTTTTGCGAGCGCTACTTCGTCCCAACCGAGCGGAGCACCGTGTGCTCCATGCGTGTTCTGCTTGTTGGGTGCACCAAAACCGATGATGCTTCGCACAATGATCAACGTTGGGCGATCGGAACATGCTTGGAACTGACCAATAGCGGATTCGAGTGCAGAGAGGTCATTCGCGTCATCGACCTTGACCACATTCCATCCGAGTCCTTCAAAACGCTGAGCCACATCTTCGCTGAAGGCGAGATCGGTATCGCCCTCGATCGTAATATGGTTGTCATCGTAGAGCCAGCAAAGGTTGTCCAATTTCAGGTGACCAGCGAGACTCGCCGCTTCGCAAGCCACGCCTTCCATCAAATCCCCGTCACTACACAGTGCGTAGACGTTGTAGTCGAACAAATTGTGTTCGGGTGTGTTGTAATTAGAGGCGAGCCATTTCTCGGCCATTGCCATTCCAACCGAGTTGGTAACGCCGGCCCCGAGTGGTCCCGTGGTGGTCTCAATACCGGCCGCTTCCCCAAATTCGGGATGCCCAGCACAAGGACTACCGATCTGCCGGAAGTTTTGAATGTCCTCAAGCCGAATCGATGGAGCACCCGTTGGCTTTCCCTCATCGTCGGTTGATTGAACACCAGCTAAATGCAGAACGCTATACAGCAGCATTGAAGCGTGACCGCATGACAACACGAAACGATCTCGCGAGGGCCAATTTGGCTGAGCAGGATCGTAGTTCATCGTGTGATTGAACAACTGATAGGCAATCGGCGCGAGCGCCATTGGCGTACCTGGATGCCCACTGTTGGCCGTTTGAACCGCATCCATGCTAAGCGTACGGATGGTATCGACGGCTAGTTTGTTAATGTCACTCGATGCAACACTCATCAGTCGGCAAACTCACTCACAAGATGGAAAAGAAAGGATTCCGGCGTCACTCTGCCGGGACTCACGTCTCGAAAACGGGGCGTGAGCCTTAAAAAGTCTGGCAAAAGATTACTCGCAAAACGACTCCATCGGGAGGGGGTCTCGCGGCAAGATACGGTCAACTGAGTGTCGCGGGATCTCACTTGGCCACTTCAATCGTTAAAAAACCGCACACACCACACCCCTCTGGCGGACGACTGATCCGCGACCACCTATTTCATCAAGTTCGGAGATCCCAGTCCCTCATCTGCTGCAACCGCGCGGGGTCGGTCAGGTCGAACCGAAGAGGTGTGAGTGTGACATTTCCCTCGCGAAGCTGAATGACGTCGGCCGACTCGGGTGGAGGTTGTTCGGGCTCGGTCCAAAGTGCCCAATAGTAGTTTCGCCCGTGCGGATCGGTTCGTTTTTCGTATCGCCGTCCATACTGCTCAAGCCCCATCGGAACCACTTTCAATTCGCTCGGCCCCGCCGTAGCTGCGGTCGGAATATTCAAATTGAACAATCCACCTCGCGACTCGGGCCTCGAAATGAGACCTGAGATCGCGTTGCGAGCGATCACGGCTGCTGCTTGAAAATCAGCATCCTCGTCATACTCGAGGGACACCGCCACGCTGGTGACTCCGAAAAAAGCCCCCTCAACGGCCGCTGCAACGGTGCCGCTGTAAAGCACATTAATTCCAGCATTGAGACCATGATTGATGCCGCTGACCACGAGATCAAATGGCTGCTCCTGATACAGCTGCCCAATCGCCAACTTCACACAATCTGCAGGGGATCCATCCACAGCCCACGCCCAATGATGTCCATCGCGATGGATCGATTTTGCCGTCAGCGGCGTTAGAAACGTGATGGAATGCCCAACACCGCTCTGCTCGGTCATCGGAGCAACCACAACGACCTCACCGAGATGCCTCAACTGCTGTTCGAGCGCCGCCAGACCGGGAGCGTAAACCCCGTCGTCATTTGCCAGTAATATTCTCAACTTGCTCACTCCTCACTGAATTGACGCCACCGACTTACTGCACCTGCCCCTAGTCGCAGCACCGCAGAATTTACCCGAAGTGTATCCACCTGATTCGTTCGTTGGCCGATGCAAAATTGGCTTTGAAGGCGTTTTGCATTGAAGACAACCGTTTTCAGTGCTGACCAGCCTAATACTTTGGATTGACGTGGACTGCGGTTTTGGGAGAGAAGACCGCCGCGATCAAGATTTTCACGCGTCAGCCGGCATTTTCTTTCCTTTAACGGAAAAATTGGCACCAAAACGGCTGCAGACAGGAAGGCCATTCACTCATCACAGCTTGAACCCCTTGGGGAGGTCCAAGTCATTTTCTAAACTTTGCAATTACCTTTTCGCGACTCTTCGCATGTGGCACAACGGATGAACAGTCCAAACGAACCTTCAGCAAACCCCGCAGCCAACGCTGAGACAAACTCCGAAGTCGTGTCCGCTCAGGATCTCACTCAACAGAGAATCGTCGTTCTCGACTTCGGTTCGCAGTACGCACAGTTGATTGCAAGACGTGTTCGCGAGCAGAACGTTTACTGTCAAATCTTGCGGCACGACATTGCAGCGGAACGGCTCGCGGAAATTGCGCCCAAGGGAATCATTCTTTCGGGTGGCCCCGCGAGCGTTTACGAGGAGGGGGCACCGCGTTGCGATCCCAAATTATTCGAATTGGGGATTCCGGTTCTTGGGATTTGTTACGGGATGCAACTAACTTGTGAAGCACTCGGTGGCAAAGTCGACAACACTCCAAGTCGAGAATACGGGCCTGCGACCTGCGAAATCCACGATCACTCGGGACTCTTTGCCGGACTTCCGAGCGAGATGGACGTTTGGATGAGCCACGGCGATCAGGTTTCGAGCATCAGTGAATCTTTCATCCCCATCGGAAAAACCAGCACCTGTCCATACGCTGCAATCCAACACAAACAACTGCCCGTATTCGGCCTGCAATTTCATCCGGAAGTCACCCACACATCCCGCGGCGGTGAACTGCTACGAAACTTTGTGATTGACATTTGCGGATGCGAACCGACTTGGTCGATGGGTGATTTTGCCGAAGCAACCATCGAAGAGGTGCGACGACAAGTTGGCAATCGACGTGTCATCTGTGGACTCAGCGGTGGCGTCGATTCGAGTGTGGTTGCTGCGTTACTCTACAAAGCAATCGGCCCACAACTCTCCTGCATCTTGGTCGACAATGGACTGTTGCGTAAAGGCGAGCAAGAGATGGTGGTGAAGGAGTTTACCGAGCACTTTAAAACCGACCTTCGCGTTGTGGAGGGAGAAGAGCAATTCCTCGGAGTCCTTGCGGGCATCAGTGAACCTCAAGAAAAACGCAAACGAATTGGCTTTGAATTCATTGAGTGTTTCAAGTCCGAAGCGAAGAAGATCGAAGACGCTCATTTCTTGGCTCAGGGAACCCTCTACCCTGATGTAATTGAAAGTGGCGCGGATCCTGATGGACCTGCTGCCACCATCAAACTCCACCACAATGTTGGTGGACTTCCAGAGCAACTTGGATTTGAGCTCATCGAACCATTACGAGATCTTTTCAAGGATGAAGTTCGTCGGTTGGGAATCGAACTTGGACTTCCCGAATCATTGGTCTGGCGACATCCGTTCCCAGGCCCGGGGCTAGCGGTGCGTTGCCTCGGAGAAATTACCAAAGAAAAACTAGCTGTTCTTCGCGAAGCGGACGCCATCGTGGTTGAAGAAATCCAGAAAGCGGGGCTCTACCGAGAAACGAGTCAGTCCTTCGCGGTTCTGCTTCCGGTGCAAAGCGTTGGTGTGATGGGTGATGCGAGAACTTATGAGAACGCAATCGCGATCCGAAGCGTCAACACAAACGACTTCATGACCGCTGACTGGAGTCGACTGCCTTATGATTTGCTCGCCAAGATGAGCTCACGAATCATTAACGAAGTCAAAGGGGTGAACCGAGTTTGCTACGATATCAGCAGCAAACCGCCGGCAACCATCGAATGGGAGTAGCTTGAAACTGCTGACTCAACGGTCTTGAGGCGGCACGCGTTCTCTACAGACGCAAACGAGAACGAGAACGATCATGATTCAGGCCTATCTTCCGCACTTCTTCGCCTATCAGCCAGCGAGTGACCTGGTCCGAATCGGGCGAGATCATGACGGTGGCTACTTGGTGTCCGCAAGCGACATCGAACATTCTCAACTGCTTATCAGCTTGGGCGTCAATGACGACTGGAGCTTCGAGGAGCAGTTCAAAAAGAGGCGAGACATCCCAACTCTTGCATACGATGCAAGCGTCAGTGAGCGGTACTTCCGCAAGATCTTCGTTAAGAAACTATTCTCGATCGACAATCCAATCCGTTGGATCCGAGCGTTAAGAAAGTGGCGGAGCTACCGAGCGTTCTTTTCAATGCCCGATGTGCAGCACATCGAAAAATTTGTCGGACTCAAGACGGAAGATAAGAAGCACTGCACGCTCGAGGAGATTCTCGATTCGACTTTCTCGGCCAACATCTTTCTGAAAATCGATATCGAGGGTTCCGAATACCGCCTGCTAGATCACTTGATTTCGCATCAAAACCGCATCTCCGGATTGGTCATTGAATTTCATGACTGCGACTTACAGCTCAGCCGAATCGAGGACTTCATCGCGCAGTTTGAACTCCGTCTGATTCACATTCACGCCAACAATTCAGCCCCCGTCCGCGATGGGGATCACTTGCCGACAGTCATTGAAATGACCTTTAGTCGATATGCAGATCAAACAGATACCCAAACTGACCATCGGCAATTGCCACACCCCTTGGACATGCCGTGTAACGGAGCGAACCCAGAAATCTTTATCAAGTTCGACGAAGCCATTTAAAACGTTTCGATCCTTCACGGCACTTGACCAACGGAAGATGACGCGGCAAGGAGTGAGCATGAAAAAGCCGACACAATGCGACTTGGGCAACTTGTAATCGAGAGGATTCTTCGTACAACAATTCACCACAGAAATGCACGTCGGATCACAGATGGACCGATTCTTCCGCGAAGCAACTGACGAGAAAACTTAATCACCGACGGTAACACGAGAAATCAAAAACACATGTCACGCCAATACATCTACCAGGTTGAAAATCTGACCAAGAAACATGGTCAAAAAACGGTACTCGACGATGTCTGGCTAGCGTTCTACCCCGGTGCCAAGATTGGTGTGCTTGGCCCCAATGGCGCTGGAAAGTCGACGCTTCTGAGAATCATGGCGGGGCAGGACACTGATTTCGATGGTACGGCAAGGCTCGGAAATGGTTTCACCGTTGGATATCTTCCGCAAGAACCACCACTCGACGAAACCAAAACCGTTTTCGAAAACGTGCAACTTGCGGTAGCCGAAAGACAGGCAATCCTTGACCGCTACAACGAGATCAGCGTGCTCCTGGGTGAAGTCACTGACGATGATCAGATGACAAAGCTGTGCGATGAAATGGCCGTTCTGCAAGATAAAATTGACGCCGGAAACCTTTGGGAACTGGACCGACAGGTTGAACTCTCAATGAGCATCATGAACCTGCCACCGCCTGATGCGGACGTCTCCAAACTCTCGGGCGGTGAAAAACGCCGTGTGGCGTTATGCCAACTTCTGATTCGACAGCCCGACCTGTTACTACTTGACGAACCAACCAACCATTTAGATGCCGAGAGTGTTGCGTGGCTCGAGCAGCACCTCGACCGATATCCTGGAACCGTGGTAGCGGTCACCCACGACAGATACTTCCTCGACAACGTGGCGAAGTGGATTCTGGAGATCGATCGTGGGAGAGGATTGCCGTTTGAGGGCAACTACACCGCGTGGCTCGAGGCGAGACAAAAACGGATCACCATCGAGCAGCGGCAGCAAAAAGCGAGGGAGCGTACGTTGGCTCGTGAGCTGGAATGGATCCGCATGAGTCCCAAGGCGAGACAGGCGAAAAGCAAGGCGAGAATCAAATCCTACGAAGAAATGTCGGCTCAGACGTTTGAAGATCGTCCCGACGAGCTTGAAATCCAGATCCCCTCGGGTCGCCACCTTGGTGAACTGGTAATTGAAGCGAACCATCTGAAGAAAGCGTTCGGAGAAAAAGTACTCTTTGAAGACCTTTCCTTCCGCCTTCCAGCTGGAGGAATCGTGGGAGTGATTGGTCCCAACGGAGCAGGGAAAACCACTTTATTCAAGATGCTAACCGGCCAAATGGAGCCGGACAGTGGCGATATTCGCGTGGGCGAATCCGTCGACTTGGGCTACGTGGATCAGAGCCGAGATTCACTTGACGATAACAAGACGGTATTTGAAGAGATCAGCGGTGGGACTGAGACAATCGTGATGGGTGGCCGAAACATCTCTTCCCGAGCGTACGTTTCGCGGTTCAACTTCAAAGGTCCTGATCAAGAAAAGAAAGTGGGGAATCTCTCTGGTGGTGAACGCAATCGTGTGCATCTCGCCAAACTCCTACGGCGAGGCTGCAATGTGCTTCTGCTGGACGAACCCACCAATGACCTCGACGTGGACACCCTACGAGCACTCGAGGAAGCGATTGCCAACTTCGCTGGATGTGTCGTGGTCACCAGTCACGACCGTTGGTTTTTGGACCGCCTCGCGACTCATATTCTTGCATTCGAGGGTGACGGAAAACTGACCTGGTGCGAAGGAAACTTCGAAATTTACGAACGAAACCTGAGGGAACGGCTTGGTGAAAACCCTGACGATGAGGATGGACGCAAAGCGAGGTACAAAAGTATCCACGCTGGATAAAACCCCGAACCGCCGACCATCGGCTGGAGGTCATCTGCCGCATCGAGCCTTCAGGATACTTGTGAGGCGTTATCGGTGCCTTTAAGTAAAGCTTTCAACGTGGTACCGTTTGTTGTCGGAGAGCATTAGCGTTTACCGACACGCTGCTCTAAAGATGAATGTCTAAACAAAGATTCTGAACTAAAACCATTCACATTCTTACTCAAAGCGACTGGAGTAAATCATGACGATCCTACGCGTCGGCACCAACGAAAAGTACGCCGATGGTTGGGCCAAAGCCTTCTCGAAACCGAAAACCAAATCGACCAAAAAGAAGGCTGCGAAGAAGAAGGCTGCGAAGAAGAAAGCTGCTGTGAAAAAAACAACGAAAAAAAACACAAAGAAAAAGGCTAAGAAGTAACGAATGCTGGTGGGCAGAATGGCGAACACTTCATCCAAGCATTGCCCCGTTTTGACCCGCCGACAACTTCTTTGACCTTCTCGATGTCCCCTCGCACAAGATTTGTCGCCCGATGTCAAACCTCCCGCCCCCCGAAAACCTGAGCGAGAAGCTCCATCGGCTGGCGGGATATCTCAATTTTTCATCAGGCCCATGCGATGCGTTAACTCTCGAAGCATGGAACGACGTCTACAGCGTTGCGGTGATGGGTGACCCACTGACGGGACCAGCCGCTTGGC
Organism: uncultured Rubripirellula sp.; assembly: GCA_938045805.1. GTDB lineage: Bacteria > Planctomycetota > Planctomycetia > Pirellulales > Pirellulaceae > Rubripirellula. Next base: position 10,364 of record CALIBL010000065.1, read on the forward strand.
TGGTCGTTCGGGATTGGATCGCGGAAACGATCGAAAATCTTCAACTGGAGCATTCAGCATTTCAGGATTGCGAGCAGGCGGGGAGGGTGATCCGTTTGCTTTGGAGTGAACTCCTTCCTGCATATCTCGATTTCCACCGAGACCTCCTATTCCATCAGGTTCCCGAGCTGATATTCAACGGCTTCTTCATGGCAAAAGCCGCAGAGGTCCTGCTCTCGGGCGACCTGCACGCCGAAGACAACCGAGTCATCCAAAACGCCATCGATCAACTCGATGACTTTGTGGGCTATCGACCTATTGCGATGCTTGAGAATCGTCAGTGCCAGCCCTATCGACACGAATTCGTCAGACCGGTACCGCTCTTTATCAAGAATGCCGGAATCTCCATGGGTCCTTACCACGACCTGATCCAAGCGGCCATGGAAATCCTTCACGCGACGGATCCGGAGATTCTGCGAGCGGCTTCATTCGACCCCGAACGAGTCGAAGAGCTTGCGATGGATCCGCGAGCCTACGATTTTGATCACCCGGTCAACCGACGCCCCAACTATCACTTTGGCGGCTGGGATGATCGATCCATCACCGAGGATGGCTTCTTCAACCGCTTCGTTGTCCGCCAGGTCACCATGGAGGCATTGCTGAGTCGACTGCGCGACGAGCAAGAACTCGATCCGGAAGAAGTTTTACAAGAAGCAGCATCAGTGCTCGCCGGAACCATCCTGATGGCCTCCGCCATTAACGGTTGGGGGCCTGGCTGGCATTCCAGCGAAATCACATTGGGTTCACTGATGAAGCCAATCGCCGCGTTCCGGGATGCCTACTACAAAGATCGGCTCGAAAAACTTGACGGCAATCACCGAAATCGCCTCAACGACGAACAGAGCCTGCGGCGTCAACCGTTCGGAGCCGCGAGGCAACACCTCAATGCAGCCCTTGCGGAACGACGCGCCGCCCAACTCCAACATGTCCAGCTCGCACGACTGTACGCGAGAATGGGTTACCCAGATGCTGCCAAACGGCAAACCGATGAGGTTGCCGCGGCTTCAGCCCGGATGACCTGCCGGATCGACTGTTTCATGACACTGGGCATGCGAGCAATTCGATCGGGCGATCTAAAAAAAGGGGCGGAAGTCCCCGCTATGGCTTTCGATCTACTGAAGCGAGGCATTGAGTGCGGAGCGATGCTCGATCCTTGGGACATCATGGGATTTGGGGGGAACTTTAGTCTCTACCCCGGCCCGGAGAGCGGAGTTCATGACTCTCGAGTCGACAATATCGTGGCACTGGTTGAACACCTCTTTGGATATACCGCTCATGTCTGGAGCGAAGCAGCAGCGAGGGACGATCAGGCTATTTATCGCCAGATGGATGAGCAGTACCACGAGATGGCAAATTGGTGGCGAAGTTACGCCGCCCACACGGTCTCATCGATTGAAGCGGCAGACCCGCTAGAGTCGTATGATTCGGCGAAGCTGGTCGCCCGAGCTTTACGCTTGTGGCACGAAGGGGGCGCCGAGGCGGGTAACGTTGGCTTCTGGGCTCCTCATGCGGACCTCTTCGATTCACCGCGTGCCTATGCCTTGGTGATCTCGGCGCTGCTGGAACGGGAAGACTTTGTCCCGGCGATGGCATTGCTGGTTCATTGGCTGAGTCACGCCGACAGGATTGGCCTGAGACTCGGTGAAAGCTCGCTGCCAAAACTCTCCGAGCAATGGCTGCAGAAACTCCGAAGCCATTGGAATGAAAAGCAAGCAGAGAGTGCGGCACGCGATGCAGGGCAGGCGTCTGAAAGTGACGAATCAGTCGTTTCAATTTGGCCGCAGGTGAGACGCTTGTTTGATTACTTCGAGGCAAATGCGGAAGAGTTTTGGTCGGCTCCTTTTTTTCAGCTTGGTGAAACGCAAAAAGGCTCATCGACTCGTGACTGGGAACGTGAACTTCATGAGGCCGATGAGTCAGACGACCTGTACAGCGCCGCCTATGAAGACGTCACCTATCATGACACAACCGATGATGGGAACGAGGGAGCGGTATTTGAGTTTGGCGATGATGGGAGCCACGACACGCTTGAAGCTGAGTCCAAACGGCTGATCGAACACCTCAACTTCATGAACTCACTGGCCCGGATGTGGGCGATCGCGGCCGATATCGCCGTCTCGGATCGGGACACCTTGAATCGCACCGAGCGTCTCGAGTCTTTGGAAGCTTGGTCCAAGAGAGCCAAGGAAAACCGCATCGGTCTACTGGAATTACTGGCGTCAGTGAGGGAACACAACGTTGCGCCGGCAGGTAGCGATAAAGACTCGATGCGAAGTTACGACCGTCGACGTGTGCTGCGTGATTCTTTGATGGAGCGAATCATCGGGACCGCGGTTGAAATGTCCGACGCTCGGCGTCTGATCGACGGAGCCATTCTGAGCCTAACCGATGACCCGGATGCGTGGCTGACCGATGCAGATCTTGCCGAGGATGACCTTCATGCCATCCGACTTTTTGGCGCAATCATCGCCTCGGAGCCGGACAAGATTCACGAACTATTCCCGCAGTTCATTGGTGCACTTCAAGACAAAAGCCTTCTCTACATCCCGCTGTCCCGCGGTGGAGACCCAGTCAAAATCTATCTCGCTCGTCTACGCCAACGCGTGCTTCGCCACCTCATGCAGTGGCTACCCAGACGTGGACTGATCGCAGAAACCTGCCGCCTGATCGAGACGGCACGGCAGATGGAACAAAGCAATCCAATTGGGATTGGAGCCGTCACCGAATTCGACTCGCTCTTCCGCTCAGGACATCGATCCTTGGTTGCAGCCATTGGGGAATCCGCACGCCATTGCTCAGCGGAATCGGAGCACCCCGCCAGCCAAACAGAAATTGCCGATGTTCTCATTCCGCAGTTGGAACAGTTGACAGAAACCATGCTCGCTAGCTGGCTTGCTCACAGTCAAACCTTGAGACTCTCGCCGCTGGAGATGGTTTCACACCCACAAAAATGGGAACCTTTGGTTCAATTCATCAAAACCTACGGCGACCCCATCTTCACGCAAATGTTTTTGCAACTGGGCAATGTGCGGGCAATCCTGCATCAGGGCGTAGGACCGTGGCTTCAAAGAGCAATGGTCGATGGCGAAGATCATCTTACCAATACACGACTTTTTGAAGATCTTGAGAAAGGAGTCATCACAGTTCAACAAGCTGAACGCTGGATGACACTCGTCTATGAATCACTGATCGACCATCACACGGAATACCTCGATTACAACAGCACCACCACTCAGAGTGACCGCGGTGACCTTGTCTACATGTTTCTTGATTTCTTGCGATTAAGAGTTCGCTATGAACGGATCGCATGGAATCTTAAGCCTGTCATGTGGGCCCATGAGGTACTTGTTCGATCGAACCTCGAAGAATCGGCTGCAGTTTGGCGTCGAAGCCTTAGCGAAAGAATTAGCACCGAAGCAGATATCTACGTCCGGCGGTTGAAAGAACTGCAGGTCAATTACGCCATGCGAATGCCGACCGTTGCAGATCGCATCCAAGAACGGTTTGTCCAGCCGATGACCATCGATCGCATGCGAGCTCTCGTCGCTCCGTCAATGCAAGATGCCGAAACTAACTCACCGAGCGTTGCATTCGAACTGCTTGAGCAGGAGGCGGAAATCCTGACGCAGCATCCTACCGGTGTGGGTTTGGATGTGCCTGCCTGGATCGATGCCCTCGAAGAAGAAGTTGACTCACTTGCTCGTAAAAGAACGAATAATCAAGTCGACCCTCATTCTTTGATGACCATCGAGTTCATTCCGTTGACTCAGCAGGAGCTAGATCAGCAGATCGAAATGGCACAAAAACAGGGCAAGCGACTCCCCCACGTTGAATGACACGTTGAATGAACTGCCTTATTCAGGCTCATCGTGGTCCACAAGCAAGGCGGTTTGATGTTTCACCGCAATCTTGAGCTCATTCCGGTTTCACGCCGAGCGAGGTTTCACAAGAACTGATCTTTGGCTTTGAGTCCGTGGTCGGTATCTTCCCTTGAGAAGGGATCCGTCAAAGTGTCGATGCTAAGCGAAGCAAAGAGCGTCACATTGGCTCGACTCCATAACTGCTTTCTGCCTCCACATACAGCGATCGAGTCGATGAACACGGTGTCCATGAATCAGCTTTCGACCCTGCGTTGGAGCTTTGAGGATGATGCCGAGGCTTATCGTCGCCATGGATTCTCTGGGATTGGTATCTACCGACCTAAGCTTGAGGATTTCGGAATCGACCGCGCAATTGAGCTGTTGGCCGAGTTCCAACTCGAACCCACTTCCCTCTCGTGGGCCGGTGGCTTCACGGGAAGCGACGGCAGACCCTACACTGACGCGGTTGCAGATGGGCTTCAAGCGATTCAGGATGCAGCGGAACTCGGAGTGGAATCCTTGATCGTGCTCGCCGGTGGTCGCAATCATCATATTCGCAACCACGCCAGAAGAACGCTCTGTGACGCCCTCGCAGAAATCGCACCCGCAGCGGAGGATCACGGAATCCTTCTCTCAATCGAACCATTTCACCCAGGATGCGGGGAAGAGTGGTCCTTTGTTAACGACCTAAAATCGACTCTGGAAGTCATTGAAATCGTAGGAAGCCCTCAGCTGGGTATGGTGCTGGACACGTATCATCTCGGCCTTGACGAAGAAATGCTCCACTGGTTGCCGGAAATGATTCCCTATCTTCACCTCGTGCAACTCGGCGACGCCCGACACACTCCGCTCGGGGAAATGAATCGTTGCCTATTGGGACAGGGCGGCGTTCCCATCGAACACATCCTTCGGCGATTGATCGAATACAATTACGAGGGTCCGCTCGAAGTTGAACTCATTGGCGAGGATGTTGAAACCTTTTCCTATGAACGTATCTTGGAACACACTCGCTGCTTCCTTGAACAGACCGTTGGATCGGTCGGGCAGTCGTAAGGGGCGAGACAAACTTGAAATGCAAAGCCGTCTGGAATGTTCGGGTTTCAGTACGTGCCAAGTCAAACCGCTGCAGATGTCTCTCTATCGTTTGACACTCACGATTGCCTTAGCAATCTTCATCGGCGGGATCGACTCACGAGTTTTCGCTCAGACTGAAATCAAACTCGACACACTTCCCAAGGCCCCAGAGAACCTGAGCTCTTTAATTCGACGAGGGCGAGTTACTTTTGTGCAGGGCACACAACTGATCAACTCCAACACCGTGGTTGACCGTGAACAGCTGAGGCAACTTCCTTCTGAGTTACTTCATTCGCTGCGTTTACAACAAAGCCAGACAAAGGCAAGTGATGACACAACGATCCCGCGGTCGATCTCGGGATTAGCGGCCATCACCGCCTACCGAATTGAATTTCGTTTTTCAAGACAAAGGTACTGGGACTGGGACGCAAACGCCGGAAAGCTGACGATCCAGATGAGGGCGAAGCTGAAGAGTTGGCAACCGATTCACACAATCTGGTTTCGTCAACCGCCCGAACTTGAAACGTGCTGGGAGAATCGGCTGATGCAGCACGAGTTCGATCACGTTCGGCTTTCGGTGGATGATTCGATGAGGCAACGATTCGCAAGCTTGCTTCAAGAGGGCGATCGGAAGGTTTACCAACTTCCCCCAAATCAAACGCCCTCTGATCAATTAGCTGATGAGCTAACTGATCAATGGATTCATCAAACCTTTGGTGAAATCGTAAAATTAATAGACGTGCGATATCGCGAGCTCGATCGCATTACCTCTCACGGTCTACAATCGCTCCCCGGGGATAGTTCGCTGCGCGGAGTGCTTCGCCCCGATGGGTAGATACCCTCGCCGCCAGCCCTCTGGATCCCCCTTCGATCTACGCGCGAGAAAAACCGACGCGGAAATAAAACAACTGTCGCCACAGGGGGTATGGGTGCGGTAGCAGGTCATGGTAAATTCCTGCTTGAACAAGCCGTGAACGTGCGGCTGATTTTGTAACCTTTTGAGCGATACGACCTGATGTCAGTCGATAAATATGCTGTATGCCCGTGCGGGAGCGGAAAAAAGATCAAATTCTGCAAATGCAAAGAGTCCATCGAGGAGATGGATCGCGTGGTCAACATGGTCAACGGAGGCCAAATCGTACCGGCACTTGATCGACTTTCTGAGGTGCTCGAAACACATCCCGATGCTGCATGGGCCCTAGCTGTTCGTGGAAGACTGCTGTTGGACCTCCGAGAATATGAAACGCTGAACGAAAATGCGGATCGGTTCATTCGACTGCAGCCAAGCAACCCTCTTGCGTTGACACAGCGTGCTGCGGCTAATCTCTTCCGTGGACAAGTCGAACCGGCCACTGAATCGATGCTGACAGCGTTGACGGAAAGCGGTCGTGACGTGGACGCGTTTGTTCTCGATGTCGCATCGGCATTGGCCTACATGCTCGCTCAGCGTGGAGTCTTTCTGACCTCACGCGTCTACGCAGCGCTCGCAATGATGACGACCGGTTATCAAGGTGGCCAAGCGGCTGTCTCAGTGCTTCAGCAGCTCAACACTTCACCAACGATCAATCAGCTAATCAAAGCCACCCCGATGCTGATCGCTCGCCCAAGCGACGTGGAATGGGCTGAGCGATACGACGAAGCGGCATCGCTACTGGAAAACCAAAAGATTGACTTGGCAGAATCCAAGTTCCAATCACTCCAACGTACGCTGCCCCAAGAGCCTGCTGTCCTTTCGGGACTCCTCATGTGCGCGATCTGGCGTGGTGATACCGATGCCCAATCTAGCTTGTTCAAAAAGCTGTCAGAGTGCGAATCGCTGGAGTATGAAGAGCGAGTCCAAAGTCGTGCTCTCTCAGCCCTTGTGGACCCCACCTCTCCCGACCTTTCAATCCTGGTCAAGCGTTTAGAGGGGACGATCAACAACGCCGAAGAAGTCGAGCTCTGCCTCACAGCGGACTCACGGTTCACATCGCTACCGAGCAATATGCTGGGATCGCTTCGGATGACCGACAGCGAAGTACCACCTCGTGCTGGCTTCCAGATCCTTGATCGTGACAAACCCGAATCGCTTGACCAACTGCCTCCGATCGATGAGGTGCCTGAATCGATCGCGTTGGTCTTTGTCTACGGTAAGCAGACTGATCGAGACGCACGAATCGAAATTCATGATGTTAGACCGCGTGATCTTGAGTCTGTCAAAGAACGGATCTCGAGCCTCATTGATGGAATTGATCTCCAAGAAGGCGACAGTGACCCCCTGCCGCTGCTTGCTGCGGTTCAGCCTCAAGTAGCGATCATACCTTTCAAAGCCAAACAGTCCGAAGCCGAAAAGCTGCAAGCGGAATTAATGGAGGCAAGACTCGCTGATCGCGTCGTCGATACAGAAATCCCGTTCCTCGGAGGCAAGACCCTTCGCGAAACAGCGAGTGACGAAACGTTAATCTTTGAGCGAACCGTCGCGGTGCGCCTCATGGAACAATACGATGAGATTGTGTCGAAAAGTGAAACATTGATGGAGCAGGTCTATCAACTGTCTAACCTCACTGCACCAGAGAACTTGCACCCTGAGCCCGCGGAGGCTGAATCGGTCGCCAATGAAGACCTGAATCGAGTCTATGGCGACAAACTCGATCCCGAAACCTTGATCTACCTCCTACAGCGATGCCAGCAAGTCGCTGCGACTCCCGCTGCAAGACGATTTGCGACACAGTTGATCGAAACTGAACTGACTGAGGAGCAAAAGCCAGCCAAGATGCTTGCGCACATGACGCTGGTAAACACCGCGAAGCAGAATGACAAAGCGTTGGAAGCTCTGGAAAATGCCAAAGCGTTTGCCACCGCGAATCAGATGCCAACCGCGCAGCTGCTACTAACAGAAGTCAGTTTGCGACTTGCTGCAGGTGACCCGCAAGGTTTCCAAGAAACGATCCAGTCCCTCACCTCGCAGTATGGAAATGACCCTGAGGTGATGGCGCGTCTGCAACAGATGCTGATGGCGTACGGGTTGATCGGTCCTGATGGTGCTCCGCGATCTGGTGGCAACCCGCAATCCGCTGGCGGGAATGCACCGACATCGGGTGGTGGTTTATGGACTCCGGATCAAGGTCAACAGCCACCCGCTCAAGAAGGCGGTGGCGGTAGCAAACTTTGGGTCCCAGGAATGGACTGATCGGATCTGCAGCGAGGAGGCTTCATGCCGTGAAACAACCAGCTGAATCTCCTGATGAGCTTCTAATGCGGCAAGCCATTGAACTGGCCGCAAAAGGACAGGGGCGAGTGGAGCCGAATCCAATGGTGGGCTGCGTACTCGCTCGTAATGGCGAAGTCATCGGCGAGGGGTTTCACCAGCGGTACGGCGGTCCACATGCAGAGATTCAAGCGTTGCGCTCACTAGGGGCGGGCAGCGCGTCCGGTGCGACCGCATATGTCTCTCTTGAACCCTGCTGTCATCACGGCAAAACCCCACCATGCACAGACAGCCTGATCGCATCGGGTGTTCAACGAGTGGTGTTGGCCATGAAAGATCCGTTTCCCCAAGTAGCTGGTGGTGGAATCGAGCAGTTGCGGCGGGCGGGCATCGAAGTGGTATGCGATGTTCTGAGTGACCGAGCAATCGAACTCAATGCTCCCTACCTAAAACGGGTCAACTCGGGCAAGCCTTGGGTCATTGCCAAGTGGGCCATGTCGATGGATGGGAAAATCGCGACCCACACCGGTCAAAGTCAATGGATCACCAACGAGCAATCACGCCAAGACGTTCATCTCACCCGATCGAGAATGGATGGAATCCTGACGGGTATGGGTACGGTTCGCTCGGATGACCCGATGCTCACTGCGCGTTTGCCCGAAGAAATCGGTCCCCCACCTCGATTAGCACAGAGGATCATCCTCAGCAGGAACACCTTGCCCGATGCTTCAACAAAACTCATGGCGTCAGCACGCTCGGTTCCTGTGCAAATCATCGCCGGCCCTGATATTCGAGAAGAAGATCTCATCAACTGTGAGCAACTCGGCGCGATGTGCACGCGAGTCAACGAGGGAGAGTCGAGCGATTTGATCGCCGCTGCACTTCTAGAACTTGGAAAGCAGGGGATGACAAACGTTTTACTTGAGGCTGGCGGAAACCTGCTCGGTGGATTCTCCGATGCGGGTGAAATCGATGAGTACCATGTATACATCGGGCCAATTCGACTTGGCAACCAACACGCTCCCGGTCCACTCGGGGGTTCGGGTATTGATAGAATCAGCCAAGCACCCCGTCTAAAACTTCACCATACCGAATGCTTCGGCGAGGATGTAAAAATCGTCTACCGCCAGTAAAGCCAAGGCAACATCCAGCGAGGCCAAAATGTCCAGCGATTTGAACTGGGATCTGATCACCGAAGATGACCTTGATGCGGTTCTTCAGATTGCCTCTCAATTGGATTCATTGCGGCATACCGCGGAGCAGAGCCTCATCTCAACAACCGTCCGTGACCGTGGTTACTTCCTTCCCGCCGAAGAAGATAAAGTTCTGGCGAATTGGGGTTCATATCAACAGGCTCGAGCAGCACTGCATGAAGTGATTGAGTCGGTAACACGGAGCGACAAAGACCCCAAACGGGTAAAGCTCGACAATTTCCTTATCGGTTTCGCTGCGGGCACCCTACTCGTCGAAGCAGCAAGGTTTCTCAGGCACTACTTGGCCGACGAACCGGCGATACGTTCCAAGCTCAATGAGGCTCAACCAAATTTAGAAATCAATAGGGATTCGTTTGAAAAGATCCAACGATCACTAACAGACCCAAGTAACGCTCTACGTATCCGCGAGGCACGTGACTTTTATGAGATGCATCAACCAGAGATTACCGAACTCATAGAAGAACGGCCACGTCTTTCACCAATCAATGAACTAATCCAGCAACGTCGAGCGGTCCTCGATGTCTCCACAACACGTTATGTCAAAAATCGTCTTCGCGATCGCAAAAAGCAAATCACCGATGCGGTCTTACAAAAGGGTTTAGCAAGAGCGATCTATGCGATCCAACAACTTGGAGCGGTCGCCATTGGATCACTTTCTACTTCTCCAACCCATCAACCCGCGCTGCCAGCTGCGATTGCCAAACAAATGGCTAGCACCATCCAACGCGGTGATATCCTGGTCACTCGAAAAGAAAGTGCCTTAACGAACTATTTCTTGCCGGGATTTTGGCCTCATGCGGCATTTTCAGTGGGTGAAGGTCGCGTTGTCGAATCGCTCAAGGATGGCGTAAAAAACCGATCGCTTGAATCGACATTTCAGAATGATGCAATGATCGTTATCCGCCCACTCTTGGACCCGAGCGAGATTGACTTAGCGATTGACAGGGCATCCAAACACATTGGAAAACCTTACGACTTTGACTTCGACTTCACGCGCAGCGATCGAATGGTTTGCACAGAGGTCGTCTACCGTAGTTTCTCAGGGATAGGCGACATGGAATTCGAATTAACCAAGCGAGCCGGAAGACACACGCTGTCCGCGGAAGACCTTTTAGCCATGGCTCTTGACGGTGCAAAATTTGAGATTGTCGCTGGTTTTCACCCCATGGCCGGCGCAAAGTTGCTCAATTCCCAAGAAGCCACGCAGTTTGTTCGCGATACCATCGGTCAAAAACTGCCCGACTTTAAACAACGATGATCGATTTAAGCGGATAACGGTCCAAGACGCTCATTTACCTGCACCATCAGAATCAGATGACGAATCACTTAGTTGACGTTTCACACTTTCATCCCGACGACACCGGTGTGAACAATATTTGACCTGCTCCCAATCCTTTGCCCATTTCTTTCTCCAACTAAATGGTCGACCACAACAAACGCAAGTTTTTGTCGGCAAATGTTTTTTGCGGTGTGACATTTTTTTTGGAATTTCGCGAGCGAGACGGATGAGCAAGATGCCGGCTACTCCATGTTACAAATCCGCCAAGACTGCATTCCAACTCGATAAGACTGACGATTCGTTACAATCATGGTTTTAAAAGACGAGTGATGGCTATCGACCAATCACTTGCAAAAATCAACTGCTCTTCTTACCTGATGCATTTTTAGGATTCCCAACGGATGAACCAACCCACCGGTAAAGAATTGTTTAATCCCTCCGACAAAGAATCCTCGGGTGGTGCACGTGAGAAACAAGCTTTTTCTTGCATCGTACCGATCTCTCCGAACACGAAAAACCATCAGGGGATCCCCCCCTGTCCGGTATGTGGTGGAAACCTGATTGACATCCGCGCCAAACTCCAATGTGAACGCTGCCATCGCATCTGCGAAACCTGCTGCGAGGGTGGCCGCGGGTGAAAACCATCAATCGACTACCGTCACATGAGTTGCAGATCCATTGAATACGCCTATCCATCCTTGCTATTGCAGAGACCGTCATGTCGCTCCCTCGCAGATCTTTCTTGATTGGTAGCACCCTGATCATTTCGGGTGTATCAACATCTGAATCCACCGCCGTCACAGCACCGAAACCGCCCAAACTTTCTATCGGTCTCATCACCGACCTGCACTATGCTGACAAACCGGCCAGCGGAACTCGGCATTACCGCGAATCCTCTGCCAAGATTGAAGAGGCTATCAACACCTTTCGAGAAAACGAAATTGAAATCGCGGTGGAACTCGGTGACCTAATCGACGCGGCCGATGACGTCGCCACAGAGAAGGGCTACCTGCGCAAAATCAATCAAAAATTCGAAGCGGTATCTCCTCACCGTCATTATGTTCTTGGCAATCATTGTGTTGACACACTTACTAAGGAAGAGTTTCTGGGCGAAGTCGGACAACAAAAATCATATTACTCATTTGATTCAAATGACCATCATTTCATCATCCTTGACTCCTGTTTCAAGTCCGACGGAACACCCTATCGACGCAAGAATTTCAAATGGACTGATGCAAACATTCCAGAACACGAACTCGATTGGCTACGCGAAGATTTGAAACAAAACTCTGCTCCCACCTTTGTATTTGCTCACCAGCGGCTGGATGTCCCCACCAACCATGGTGTACGTAACCAGCGGGAAGTTCGCACCATTCTTGAGCAAGCAGGTTGCGTCCGCGGAGTCTTTCAAGGGCATAGTCACCAAAACGATCTCAAGTGGATCAATCAAATTCCCTACTGCACCTGTGTGGCAATGGTTGAGGGAAGCGGAGAGGATCAAAACGCCTACAGCATTCTTGATCTGTATGAAGACCAAACCATTCGACTTCGGGGATTTCGAAAACAGGCGAGCCCCGCCCTGATGGGGTGATCAGATCGTGTCTCAGCCAATGATCTGCTCTACCCGCTCCGCCAATTGAGCTGCGTTGCGAGACGTCATCATGGTGAAATGATGACCGGGAACATGGTGCAAGTCGGTTTTCCCAAAGTCCCCCCAACCCAAGTCAGGAGGCAACGATTGCCCTGACGCTTTGGAAAGAACAGTCGAATCTTCTGGGCGAATGAGGATTGATTGAAGCGAAGTCTTCGCTGGCGAGTATCTCTGAAGGATTTCGACATGCTTCTTGCAAACAGCAATCAATCGCTCCAGGAACTCAGTGGTTGCATGAGACGGCAATACTCCGTTTGCCATCCCCAGCTCGAGAACACGCTGCACCGCCTGTTCGTCATTGAGGCCACGAAGAACCGAGGGATCGATTTGCATCGAGTTACCGGCGAAGTAATTAGTGAAGGTCACTAAATCGGACAAAAACTTAAAGTTGTTAGATAAGTCCACTTGTTCAAAAACACTTGGCATTGGCGTGTCAACCATGACCAAGGCTTCGATCTGTCGACCGCTCTCCTTCAATCGAATCGCTAACTCTCTCGCAAAAATACCACCAGTGGACCAACCCAATAAACAGACAGGGTCTCGCCCGTAAGCCTTCTCAATCTCGTCGGCATAGTCCGAGATCATTGAATCAATGGATGAGTGAGGCTCAGAGTAAGCGTCGAGTCCGCGTGATCGCAGCCCAAAAACGGGGCGAGTTTTCAAGTGTCGCGACAACTTATCGTAGCAACGTAGATCTCCACCAACCGGATGAAGGCAAAAAAGTGGAGTCTGAGGCCCATGAGCCCCCCCTAAAGCAACGACACCTGAACGGCTTCGGCGTCGTTTTCCATCGCGGCGACGAGAGCTCGTTACCTCCCCGCTACTGTCTATCCTCCGCGTGGGTTCCTTGATTGATTCAGCCGCAACACGAGCTAAACCTTCGACGGTAGGGCAGCCGGACAAACCGAGTTCAGGTAACTCCGTTCTTAAAGCCTTCTCAAGCTTCGATCGAAGGTTCATCCCAATCAGCGAATTCAATCCTAAACCGACTAGGGATTCGTCCGATTGAATTTCGGAAGTTTCGATTCGCAAAGCAGAAGCGAGCGTGTGACAAATCAGTCGCTCTAATTCATGAATGCGTTGTGAGGGTGACTTCGCAAGCAGTTGCTCGAGGAGTCCGTTGGCGTCAAGATCAACCATACCGGAACGGTACCCCGCTCCAGTTAATTGGCTATCACGCATCGACTCGGAAGATCGATGATCCTTCACCTTTGGCCCCAGCTTACCTTAGTCCAATCTTCTCCTCGCGTGCGTCCCAACGTGGCTCCAACAAACCAACGTCTCTTTCCTGGATCGCAATCACATCGACAGGGAGTTTGTATTCTCCGTTGAAAGTGTAGCGGAGCGTCTCGCGAGTCCAAACAGATTCCGGGAAAACCATCCAAAAAAGCAGACACATTGGGCTGGTTGCACCGACGAAAGCGAGCTCAAAACAACACATCCAAGAAACAATCGGATATCCTAAGTGCACGTGGGTCGGATACGCCCCAAGCCTCAATATGTGTCACTTCGCTTCCCCCTCGTTCATTCCTGCAGGTTCATCATGTCGGTCGCAAGCTCAGAGATTCGCTCACTTACGGCAAAGAAATTTGAATGCCCACAGAAGTTCAAAGAGTTCTGTTCTAACGGTGGAAAACCACTCGGGGGGATCATTGGGGGGGCAGAAACATCCGGAACAATGAATGCTACATTCGAAACGATTGACCCAGGCAATCATCAGGTTTTGGCAACCGTTTGTGAAATGGGCGCAGCGGAAGTGGACACCGCGGTTCGTGCAGCGCAGAACGCCTATGACAATCCAAAGACTGGGTGGAGACAGACACCGATTGAAGAAAAAATTGCTCTCGTCATGAAGTTCGTCGAACTCTGCGAAAGAGACCGAGAGGTGCTGCTTGCCTGCGAAATCTTCGATGGCGGTAAAGTGTCTGAGTTGGCCGAGGGGGATTTCGAACAGATCCGTGCCTGCGCCGAATACTTCTGTGATGTTGCAAAAAGAATCCCGCTCGGCGATGGACCGAGCATCGAAGTCGCACCTGGAGTGCAAGGCTACAGTTACCGCGAACCTTGGGGCGTGGTGGCGGGCATCATCCCGTGGAACTACCCCATTGTTCTCACTTCATGGTTCATCTTCCCCGCTCTGCTCTCGGGCAATTGCGTCCTCATCAAACCAGCCGAAGACACTCCGCTCTCGGCACTCTACATGGGGAAACTTGCGGAAGAAGCTGGCTTTCCACCGGGGGTGATCAACGTTCTCCCCGGACGAGGAGAACTGACGGGTCAGTTCATTGCTGAACACCCAGTTGTTCGCTACATCTCGTTCACGGGTTCCCCAGGGGTAGGTCAACACATTCTTCGTACTTGCGATCGCCACGGCACGCGAATGAAACGAGAAATGGGTGGGAATGGTTCCGCGATCGTTTTGGCGGATGCAGATCCGCTTGAGGTGGCTCGAAAAATTGGACGATACACCAATCAACACTTTGGCCAAACTTGCTGCACGATCCATCGTGTGTTTGTCGATCAGAAAATTGCAGATGATTTCATCGATGCACAGCGAGATTTTTTTGCCTCACTAAAAATCGGCTACCAAGCTGATGAGGGAACGGAACTTGGCGCCGTCATCAACTCGACACAAAAGGAACGCATCCTCTCAGCCCAGCAGCAAACCGTGACCCGCGGTGGACAAGCACTACTGAGCGGTGGCGTGGCGGAAGTGGCTGGGCGAATTGGCTACTACCTAAAACCAGCACTCTTCCAAACGACCCCAGAGGTGGATTGCAATCCTGCCGAGGTTTTCCACGCGTTTGCAACGATTTGTCCCGTCACTGATGCAGAACAAGCTTTGGAACTGGCGAATCGATCTCCGTACGGGTTGGGCGCAAGTGTCTGGACGCGAGATATTGAACAGGGTGTTGCGGTTGCAAAGCAATTCCGTGATGGAACTTGTCAAATCAACTGCCACAATCAAATTGCTTACGGCTTGCCCTATGGCGGTCAAGGCATCTCGGGTGGCCCAGGGGCAGGAGTCAACTGCGAAGAGACCTTCACGGACTACACGCAGGTCAAGGCTGTTTACGTTTCACAGTACGATGCCTGAAGGCGGTCCGATGCGAGGCGACACCCAAACACTCGTCCATCTGCGGATTTAATCTTTCAGGAAACCTCTTCTTCTCGCGCAGCCTTATGCTCCATTACACGTTGATTGTAGGAGGCAATCGCTTCGCGTCGTCGAAGCATCCCGAGCAACTTCCCCGGTGCATTAGGTGCGATAACAGGTAACTCATCCAAATTCAGAGAGGTGAAGGCCTTCATCGCAGTATTGAGATCGTCCTCAGGCGAGACACTGACAAAATCAGTTACCATGATGTCACGAGCGACAACAAGTTCCCAAAGGACATCATCGTAGAGATAGGTTCGAACATCATCATCGGTAAAAATCCCAACGATGAGACCTTCGCTATCGATAACGGGAAAATAGTGCTGATGATTTTGAGTAAGACGATGAACAATCTGATCTAAGTTCATACCCTCTGGGATCATGACGATTTCTGGATCGTGCCGATAGACATCACCAACTCTCAACCCCTCGAGCACATCAACAATGAAGTCGCCCCGATGTGCCTTAGAATCCATTCGTGTGGGAACTTGCTGCCGATAGAGTCGCCAACGCTGACTCCCGACAAAGGTCAATGTCGTTACCAACATGGTAGGTACTAAAAGTCCAAAATCTCCCGTCAACGCTCGGACCATCATGATGGTGGAAATCGGTGCCCGCGCGACACCAGAAAAGAAACCCGCAATACCCACCACTGCGTAAGCTTCTGGCTGTGTGCAGACCGAGGGCCACAGGGCGTGCGCTATCAGTCCGACCGCTGCCCCCAACGTCCCTCCGATAACCATCGATGGACCAAAAACACCACCTGCTCCACCCGACCCGATGGATGCGGCGGTGGTGAAAATCTTGAAAAACCCGATCATCAATAGGACGGGAATCCCGAGAGCCGTTGCGTCCGTGAGTGCAAGCTGCAACGTGCCGTAGCCAGTTCCCAAAACGGCTAGAACATGCAACTCCCTGTCATTGATGAAGTACAGAGTTAAACCGATGACCCCAGCCAAAAAAGCCCCTAAGGCTGGTTTGGACCAACTCGGAATTGTAAGTCTCCCAAACCATGCCTGAGACGCATGAAAGATTCTGACGTATCCCCAACCGGCAAAAACAAGAATCATTGCGAGAATGGTGTACGGAAAAAGCTCCCAAAGTGACGTGGAAAGATGATCCAGCTCGCCACCAAACAGTGGCATGAATCGAGTTGAAGTCGGGAGCACCTGCGAAAAGAGACTGTACGCAACAATCGATGAGGTCGCGGCGGGCACAATCACGTCAGCTTCCAGATCCGCATCGCTGTATAAAATTTCAGCAGCGAAGACCGCGCCGGCCAAAGGCGCGCGAAAGATGGCGCCGATTCCGGCCCCCATCCCAGCAGCCATCATCAGCCTGCGATCACGAGGCGAAAGACGAAAGACACGGCCAAGCCAAGATCCCAAAGCTGCTCCAATTTGACCGATAGGTCCCTCACGACCACCTGACCCTCCAGTTCCCAGCGTCAGCGCTGACGCGATCGTCTTGACGAACACCACTCGGCCTCGAATCTCACCGCGATTCTTGTGAAACGCTTCAATCGCCGCATCGGTGCCTGCACCAGATGCTTCGGGCGCGAACCGATCCACCAACCATCCCGAAATCAACCCTCCAACAACCATCACCAGCAGAATCAATTCAGGCGAAAAGGAACCTGAGATCGGAGAGAAGATCGAGTGCTCACCGTCAGCCATTGGTGGGGCGTAACCGCCCACCTCCCCAAGGGTCCAGCGACTCACCGCCTGCCCAACCCACTCGAAACCAATGGCAACGATACCCGCAACGATACCCACTACCGATGAAAGCGCAATCCATTTGCCCGACGAAAAGAATTCGGGTGCGTCAAAGAATTGGCGAAACGACTTCAAGATCGATCCATTCGTCTGGAAAACATCAAAATAAGCTGCGCGGAAACAAGCTGCGCAAAGACATCAACGATTCAATGTAAAACGTAGCGACTCATTTTGTAATGCTGGGTTCGCAAACTGACACCCAGCAACTTTTCCGTTTGCTCTTGGTGGACGACGATCAACTTCTTGCGGATTCCGAAGCATTAAATCTCCGTTGCCTTCACACTTGAAGAAAATCAAATTGTGCGGAAAGCAATTTACTCAATTCATCGTCTGTCGAGCGTCCATACCGTGTGACCTTTTGCTTGGGTATCGATGGACCAAAGAGTATGCCCCGCAGTGACGTATAGCGTCTGCCGGTCAACACCACCGAACGTGCAATTGGTCACCATGTCCATTGGAACCCTGATCACCTCAATTAGATCTCCCTCCGGAGCAATCACGTAAACACCAGCCTGATACTTACCGGCGGTTTCATGCGGCGGCGCGGCATAATTGAGTCCCGCTGTCACGTAAAGACGACCCGATTGATCGACGGTCATTCCATCAGGACCTCGATCATTACCCCAGTCAAATAATTTCTTGCGTGACTCAACGACAACGTTCCCTTCAGAATTTAAATCAAATCGATAAAGAGCTCGGTCGCTTCCCTGATCATCGTTTGTATTGACTGCAACAAAAAGAAATCGATCATCGGGAGACACGGCGATCCCATTGGGACGTGCAATCTCCTGACCCAGAACCCGACTCACGCTTCCATCCACGCTGATCCGATAAACGCCCTCGATCGCTCGACCCTCGCCATCAAATTGCTCCAAGCCCGATCGATCACCATATCGCGGATCGGTAAAGAATAGATTCCCCTGCGAGTCGATGGTGATGTCGTTCGGAGAATTAAACTTCTTCCCTTGATAACCGTCTGCCAAAATAACGATGCGTCCATCTTTTTCGGTTCTCGTGATACGACGATTACCGCCTTCACATGCAACCAAACGACCCTGATGATCAAACAACAAGCCATTTGCCTTTCCTGAGTCCGATCTAAAGACCTCCAGATCTCCCTCCAAAGTGGCTCGCATAATGCGATTGTTCTGAATGTCACTGAACAGCACACCAAGCTCCGGATGCCATGCTGGTCCTTCGGTGAATGCGACTCGGCTCACAGGCACCAAACGTTTCCCAGCGACGACTGACTCCTGAGCCAAAACGGTCGTCGACGGATCCATAAAAACCTTGAGCGAGATAACCATCAAAATGACGCTCAGCAATAACCAACGTTGTATCATCACAAGTGACCTTTCGCGGTTCCCACAGAAAAGAGTTCCAATCAAAATAGCATACTGGGTATGCATAAATCCAAGACCCCTCAGCGAATAAGCATTAGGGATCTTCCCCATGAAAGATTTCACCAGCACTCAAGATCAAGTTCACCGAAATTGACGACAACGGATCGCCAAGTTCATAAAAGACCTGAAAATCATTCTGCCAATAATGGTTTGGTTGCTAATCGCTGCTCGCAAGTCAATTCGGTGCGGCGCGGCACCACGATCAAAAATGGAGGGCATCCTTCATCCGCTTTTGTTCCCTTCTCACCTCCAAACCGACTCCCATAACGGTGACGTCAAGATTGACTAGGACAAATCAAGAATCCCTTAGGTTCGCGGCTTAAAAGAAAAGTTCTGGCTCTGCGAGAAAAAAGCGATCGGGTTGTCATAAACCACTTTGCGAATGAGCGTCTCGCTGTGTCCGCGTCGCCGCATTTCAAAAATCAAATCCGGAACAGCTGTGGGTTTGCTTGGCCCCCAATCACCGGCCGAGTTGACCAGCAACCGCTCCCCACCAACCTGCTCAATCATGTCGGCTGCACGTTCTGGGGTGCATTTGGTAACTGGGTAGAGCGTCATTCCAGCCCAGAAACCGCGATCGAGCACTTCTGATATCGTGTGCTCTTCGACATGGTCCACCAGAACACGCGTCGGATCAATACGCTGGTCATCGCACAGCATATCCAAAATCATCCGAGTACCTTGGTATTTATCTTCTAGGTGAGGTGTGTGAATCAGAATCTGTTGCTGGTATTTCACCGCGAGATCCAGATGCTCTAGGAACACGGTTGCTTCGTTCTTCGTGTTCTTATTAAGTCCGATCTCTCCGATCCCCAACACGTTGGGACGATCAATGAACTCGGGGATCATCGCGATAACATCACGGGAAAGTGAGACGTTCTCCGCTTCTTTCGCATTGATGCACAACCATGTGAAATGCTGAATGCCGTACTGAGCGGCTCGTTTTGGTTCGACATCGGTTAACTGGTGAAAATAATCGCGAAACCCATCGACGCTGCCACGGTCAAACCCGGCCCAGAAAGCCGGTTCACTCATCGCCACACATCCCATACGGGCGAGCGTGGCGTAGTCGTCGGTGGTTCGAGAAACCATGTGAATGTGGGGATCGATGTAGTCCATGGATTGATTCTGTCTGTCGTTCAGATAAACGGTTTGATGGAAAGAGCACGTTGCCTCATCACGGCAGGTCGAGGCGTAAAATCCGAAAAAATGGAATGAAGGCGACAGGGAGTTCGAAATCAGATCCCGAAGTCATTTCGCCAAGCGTCTTCGTATTCTCGAGAAAACAGCTTTTGCAAACGCTCGGCTCGGTCGCTTCCGGAAGACAGTAAGATTCCGATCGCTTGGTCAACTTTCTCGCGCCGTTTCTTGGAGAGGTCACTGAAGTCTCCTGCATCGCCTTGTGCCCGTTCGATTCGGT
The DNA here is from genome assembly GCA_938045805.1 of uncultured Rubripirellula sp. Lineage (GTDB taxonomy): Bacteria > Planctomycetota > Planctomycetia > Pirellulales > Pirellulaceae > Rubripirellula. The sequence continues at coordinate 30,423 of CALIBL010000065.1, forward strand.
CCAAAGTCGCAGCAACCTCCAACAACTTGGCTCGCACTTCTAAAAAGGTGCCATCCAAGATTTCCTCGGCGTTTTGCATCTCAACTCTCTTTCTTCGCCAACAAGCATCAAATTTTCAAGGTGGACGCGCCAACCCAGTACAGTCATGTGGGTACAGCCAAGTGGGAACCGAGGCCACCCCAGCGGCAGATCGAAACCTCATTCTGACAATGAAAACAGGAATCGACCGGACCCAAAAGTATAACCTGTTCTCCTTGTTCATACCTCCCCAGCGTTCCCGAAATCTACAATGCCATCCGCGTTGCTAGGCACGGCTTGCCAGTGCCGAATGATGAGATGGGTGTTTTGTCGCAATTAAAGGCGTAAAACTAAATTGAGCATGAATGAACGCTTGATCCATTTCGGGAATCGTCGTTGGAACGGAAATCACCTCTGAAAGCAGGTGAGGTTCTTGCGACTCGGACCGAAAGAGTAAAAACAGAGAAAATAGGTCAACTGCTCGACCCAACAAAGACTTTCCGGCCTTGTCAGAGTTTGTGGAATTGCGAACACTAGACGTTACGGAATGGCGGTGCCTGAGTGCAAAGAGGCCGATGGGAGTCACTGAGTTAACTTCTAACCGGAAAAATTGCATGAAGTCCGTGTCAGCAACGCTGCTGCAGGCGGTAGATAGCAGCCCCATTTTGTAGAGAACAGCTTTAAAAGATCGAAACCTAAGTCGATTAAGGCATCGATCCTCAATCGATTAAGACAGTGAAAGACTCCGCATGAATTTTCCAATCTCCGGCAACCATCCCGCCAACGAGATTCTCAACAGCCACGCCTACCAATCCTATCAACGCCAGAGACAACTCACTCTCGGTGACCTTTTGCTGGAGAATCGAATTGTTTTTCTCCAAGGCGAAATTCATTACGCGAATGCGAACGATGTCGTCATGAAGCTGCTGTACCTACAGAGCGAAAACCGGCGTAAGGACATTCACTTTTACATCAATTCGCCGGGCGGCAGCGTGACGGCGACACTGGCAATCTACGACACCATGCAAATACTGTCCTGTCCTGTAGCCACTTACTGCGTCGGTGAAGCTTGCAGTGGGGCCGCAGTGCTTCTAGTCGGTGGCTCAAAAGGCAAACGCACATGCCTTCCACATAGCCGCGTGATGATGCACCAACCGATGGGCGGAGTCGGTGGACAGGTTAGCGATATTGAAATCCAAGCGGCCGAAATGTTCCGCTATCGAGACGTCCTCAACGATATCATCAGCAAACATACCGGAAAGTCGGTTGAGCAGATTGCAAAGGATACCGACCGAGACTTCTTCCTCAACGCAGAAGAAGCGAAAGAGTATGGGCTTGTCGACGACATTCTCTCCAAACCACCCGCCGACGACGCGGAAGAATCCTGATGAGACGCTGGCCGGAATCGCTTCCCAGTGATTTGCTGTGGGCCAAATTCCGGCGGTGATTAAGCAGAGATTACAAACCAGTCATCATTCATTCCAAACAGAGATATCCCAGATATGCCACCGATTCCCTACGTCGTCGAAAAAAGCGGTCGTGAAGAACGAGTTTACGACATCTATAGTCGCCTCCTGAAGGACCGAATCATCTTCCTCGGGCAGCAAGTGGATGACCATATTGCCAACGCATTGGTCGCCCAAATGCTCTTCCTTCAGTCGGATGATCCAAAAGCTGATATTCATCTTTATATCAACAGCCCCGGTGGAAGTATCACCGCCGGCATGGCCATCTACGACACGATGCAATTCGTATCGTGCGATGTCGCGACCTACTGCATTGGTCAAGCAGCCTCCATGGGTGCTGCACTTTTGACTGCAGGTGCAAAGGGGAAACGATTCGCACTCCCCAACGCCCGGATCATGATTCACCAGCCGCTTGCGGGCATGCAGGGCACTGCGAGAGAAGTGGAAATTCATGTCGAAGAGTTACGCCGCATCAAACAACGCATGAACGAACTAATGATCGAACACACCGGTCATTCGCTCGAAAAGATCGAACAAGACACCGATCGAGATCGCTTCATGTCCGCTGACGAAGCGTGTGAGTATGGCCTGATTGATAAGGTTGTCAGCAAAATTGACGAGAAGTAAATGTTCTGATTGATTCCGGCAAGCATTCAACCCGGAAAGTATCGAAGCGGGGCACCCAGCTGCCCTGCGTCTCTCCAAGGTGGTCACGATGCGAACCCGGATTCATGGTCACCGGCCATTAAACTGGCTGATTCTTATCGTGATTCATGGGCTGACGAATCACGGCACTGCGCAGCTGACCCACCAATCCAACTCTGAACGCACGTCCATCTTCGAAAACGGGCAACACGTTCTCACCTACAACGCTGCGCACCTCAGCAAGGATGGCAAGTGGCCACGCGCGAACTACGTGCATCCGCTGGTGAACCCGTTGGGCGAGGTGATTACCGAAGATTTCCCTGCAGACCATCCTCACCACCGTGGGATCTTCTGGGCCTGGCATCAACTTTGGCTTCTGGACAAACAACTGGGAGATGCGTGGGCGTGCGAGGGATTTCAGTGGAATCCAAGGTCGTCTCGGACCTACCACACTCAAGAAATGATCGTCATCGCAAATGAACTCACTTGGTCGGCTCTTGATCGGACCGAGTTGATCCAGTCGTCGACAGCGGCACACGCAGCGATGGACCCGACGATCACTGGAAAATCGACCTCCGAATTCAATTCCCAAAAAGTCGAGTACGTCGACGTGATCGATGAGCAAAATTGGATTTATGTTCACTCAGCAACGGAAAACATTCGCGTCATTGATTTTTTTATCACTCTAGCAGCCAAACAAGATGGAGTACGCATTGGCGGTAGTGAAGACGCGAAAGGTTACGGTGGATTTTCTGTGCGACTCGAACTAGATGGCTCGGAAGTCTTTCAATCAAATGAGCAAGACATCACGCCCCACACTCAAGCGATTACAGCCGGCCATTGGCTCGATATTAGCCGACAAAACTCGGGGCTCGCGATCATCAACCACTCAGGTAATCCGGGACTTCAGCAGGATCGGGCTGATTGGATTCTTCGACGGCGAAACAGCATGCAGAACGCCGTTTATCCGGGACAGCATCCAGTCCTCATTCCAAAAGATCAACCGCTTCAATTCGGCTATCGCTTGGTACTGCATGATGGCACCGTCGAATCAGAGCAACTCCGTCAACTCTCAGTTGCCTTTGAAAAGGTCCTCCCACCTTGGAGCATGAACAGCCAATACAATCTGGACGTACGCACGCGGCGAACCAGACCTGTGCAATCATGGCTCCAGAAACGATTCCACAGTGGTGTAAAGAGCACGGCTGATTAAGTTGATGCTCGAAAGGATGATGATAAACGAAGTCCGATTTCAGGATCAGTCATCACGGCAGTAGCTAGGTGGCACGCTGACGCCCCCGCAGCAAGATATTTTGCAACCTGTTCCGCTGCATGAACCCCACCCACACCAATCAGCTTGATCGCACTTCCCGACTCCACCACCGCGTTTGAAAAGCGTTCCACTTGCTCACATGACGCGTGGAAGATGGCGTCCCCGCATATACCTCGACGCTCTCCGTCAAACAAAAACCTGCCGTCAAAGTCAGCAACTGAGGCGGCTAAACTGTTTGTCATCGACAAACCATCGACCACTCCATCAAGCGACCGAACCAACTCCCTAGCGGATTGCAAATCAGGCTGGTACCCAATCTTGATAACTAAGGGTACATCCCCAATTCGTCCGCGAATCTCCGACGCAACCAACCTCGCTTGATCAGCGTCCTGATATAGCTGGCCATCACAAGTCATGACATTTGGGCACGAAAAATTAGCCTCAATCACGTCTGCACCGCTTTGGGCCGCCCATGAAGCGCATTTTGCATAATCACTCGCCAACTCCTCTAGTCCCCAACCATCCTGTTGGCTACCGACAACCGATACGGACAAGACTTGATCATGTCGCAAGCATTCTCTTGTAAACTCCACATCGCGACGCCAAACCTCAGGCGAACTCGACGGCATACCGAACGAGACCGCCCACGATCCGTTCATTCTTTCGCCACGCTTCACCATTGCCTCATCACCGCACATTTTTGAACTCTGCACCGGGACGAGATTGGGCATTTCGTAGCACTCGCGCGCTGAACTCCGCACGGTCTTATAGGTCAACACATCAAAGCCTTGAGCCGCATAGTACAGACACCACGCACTATTGAGTAACGGGCCGGCAGCAATTCCAAGCGGTGATGCGACGGGAATCCCCATGAAATCCCAACCGCCCCCATTCTCGACAGCGGCGGAAGACGGCCCAGCGGAAGACGAGACATTCGATTGCGAAGAAACACTCGCGTCACTAACCGATCCCTCCTGAACGGGCAGATCTGGAGGGTGATCATAATTCCAGCGATAGCTCTTGGACGCGTCATACCGAACGATATTCCCGCTAACCTCGACATATCGGGCAGCGTTGTCTCTGCTGTTTTGCTGCTCAGGCGGCTCACAACTTCCTGACTCTGACTCCGCCATACCGTTTGCTCCTCGATCCTGATCAAAATCGTTCAGTCATGTTGTCGCACACAAATCTCACTGCAAACCATTTTCACTTCTAGCGATCATCTTTGCAGAGAATCAGTTGCTTTGCTAATCCGGAATAAAAAAAGCAGTCGGACAAATCCGACTGCTTGATGAATCCTCGAGATATTCCTTTGAAGATTGCGAGTCGAGCTGATATCGATAACTCAACTCGACTCATTTACCAATGTCTAATGCACAGCGGCCGAAGCAAGTGGCTCAACTGTGATAGCAACGACAATCGGTGCTGTAGGATCATCACCCTTCACAAGCTCGATGGTTTTAACAACCTTGTCAGTCTTTGGCTTAACCTCAAGATAGCGAATCTGCTGCCCGCGAACACTCATGGCAAAATCAGAGCCGGGAACATCAACGCGACGAATGTAATCTGCAAAGTGAACGGCATTAAGCAAAGGATGATCTTCAGTAGAACCATCCTCCAAATGCAACCGGACAATCATCGATGTTGATTTATCACCATGAGCAGGGAAGCCCCAACCACTGATACCACTGAGCATGTGGATCGACTTCAAAGCTGCATTACAAGGCACTTCAACCGACTTAGGCATCGATGGAGGCAGGGTTCCGCGTGGGCCATTAAGTAAAACGATATTGGGCACACTCTTGCCTTGGGGATCGACAAGTTGGAACGGCACTTGGCCAACCATTTTCGGAGACCAATCGTCAAAGACAATTCGATCCGGTCCGTTGTCACCATCGTGGAACAACCCTTTCGTACTAACGGCAGTAACTGCCCTGCCGAGTGGCAGAGGAAGGTAGGCTCCTTTGTCAGTCAAGAACTCCAGCAAATCAGTAAAGCCTTTCTCGTCAATCTGCTTCTCGAAACCTTCAGGCATCACCGACTTTTTGGAGGCCACTAACTCCTCAATATCCTCCCGGAGCACAACCTGTTTTTTCCCCTGGGCGTCGTAGATTTCGATTGCCGTCTGCGTTTCAGACGCGAGCAGACCATTCATGACCAAGCCATCAACGGTCAGAACGGAGTAGCTTCTGTAGTTACCTTCAACGCTTCGGCTTGGGTCAAGTATATGCGTGAGCAATTCTTCCTTGGGATGCACCGCCATTCCGGTTAGATCAGGTCCGACCTGATTCCCCTCACCACGATGCATGTGGCAGTTCGCACAATTTTTGGTGTACACCAATTTACCTTGGGCAACATCACCACTCTGTTTGGTCACCTTCATCAAACCCTCGAGCACGGCAACACGGTCCGGGCTGGGAACCCCACCCGCATTAGCAAGAACCTTCTTTGCTTGCTCACTGATTTCTTTTCTTGGATGTGCCAACAACGCTTGTTGCTGGTCCAAGGCCAAGTCCGTGCGATCAAGATCACCTTTGGCCAATGCAACCAACAGAGCTTGGGTGCTTTCAGGTCGCGAAAGCATGACTCGAATCGCAGCCGAACGTGTTGTCGGGGTCATGGTTGGAACAAACTCAACAATCGATTCACCCACCGAAGCGGCACGACTGCGTTGCAAGGCCGAAACCAAACCAACGGCGGTTTTTTGGTCGGTACGTCCGGTGATGCTTTCCAAGATCTTGTCAATCACATCACCGTCATCAACCATCAATCCAATCAATTCGGTCGCAGCATCGACTCGTGACTGACCTTCGGCTTCCTCGTCGGATGCGATCTTGAGCAACGAAGCCGCGATCATTTTTGCGTTCTCGGCGAGCTTCTTACTTCCCAGAGCTGCTGCGAGCCGAATCAACTGACCTTTACCACCCGCATCCAGCTTTTCAAAGACAGCGAGTAATTGATCGTCTGCTTTGGCCGGTAAGCTTGCCGGCGTATCCTTCGGCCAGCCGCTGGTCCAACCAGCGATGATGGCAGAACGCACCCCTGCGGGAGCACCGGCCAGTACCGCAAGAACCTTTGCCACCGCCTTACTATCAGCAGAACGCGCCATGTGTTCTGAGACCGTCGCAATGGTTTGAGCGATGGCTTCATTGGCGTCTTCAAGATGACATGCGAGTACCAAGAATTCGCCACTGTTAGCAGCTGCCGCTGCGGTTGCCGCATCTCGCATCCAGCGATCAGAACGGTTCTTTTTGGAACCTAGGCTGCCCAAAGCGACCTCCGCATTTCCTGCCGACTCTGGCATCTCTGTCAGAGCAAGCAGAGTTGATAGTCGCACCTGAGCATCTTTTGATGAAATTGTTTCTGAAGCCAGCAACATCTCTCGCCCAGCTTCAGTTCGAGGCAGAACTTCTACTGCCGTACGGACAACTCCAGAGGAAGGATGCTTAAGGGATGCTTTCAACAAGCGTTGCGCTCGATCTCCTTCCAAAAGCCCCAGCCAGTGCAGTGTTCGCAATGCGTGAATCGAACCCACATTCAGCCCCACTTCATCGACTTCGCCGTTCATAGCAAGCTTCATCAGGGAAACCCCAACCGAAGTATCTTTCCTCTCGATCAGAAGTCGTTGCGCGTGACGACGCCAGAGCATGTTGGGATGCGACAGAGCGGCGACCAATTCCTCTGAACTCGCCTCACCCAACGAGAACGGCTCCACCTCATCCCCGTAAACGACACGATAAACTCGGCCGAATTTCTTATCACGAAGATCGGTCACGTACGCATTGCCTGGTCCGGTCTGGAAGCCAACCGGCGTTGGATTGTGCTGCACGATGTAGTTGTACCAGTCCAGAACCCAAACATTGCCATCGGGTCCAACTTCGGCCATGATGGGAGCAGCCCATTCATCATCGCTCGCGACCAAGTTCGCAGGGCTTGTCGATCGATATCCAGCCCCATCACGAGTCAAAGCAAACGTGCCAACGAGGTGACCGGTAGGACCAGCGACAAAGGCTGTACGGTTCCAATAAGCCTGCGGGTACCGGCGCGCAGTATAAAGTGCATGTCCTGCCGCAGCGGTGTATCCGCCGTGTTGATCCACCTGGCGAATTTTATCCGTAATCGCTGAAAATCGGTGAGTGTCCGCGATCCCGTGCAGGACCGATGACGTCCAACCTCTTACCCGCTCGTAATACCGGTTGGCGATCGGCATGAACTCACTCGGATTTCGATTTGCGGTGGAACCAAATAGCAAACCCTCTTCGCTGAGACCAACGCCCCAAGAGTTATTGTCCGTATTTCGGAGGAACTCAAAGTCGGTCACAGCAACCTCACCATCGACCTCTTCGACAAGGAAGCGATAGAAGCCGGTGCGGAATGAACGCTTTTCACCAGCAATTTCACCTTGGAACCCCGCATATCCAACGATACCGTAAAACCAATTGTCGTGACCGTAGTTAAGGTTACTCGGCCCAGCATGGGTATCGCCGGTACTCCAACCGGTGAACAGAACCTTCTTGAAATCCGCAACGTCATCACCATCAGTGTCTTTGTAGAACAACGTGTGCGGGGCTTGATGAATAATCAAACCACCATGCGAAAAAGCGAAACTTGTTGGGATACTAAGCTTGTCAGCAAATACGACGAATTTATCAGCCTTCCCATCACCATCGGTGTCTTCACAGATGCGAATACGATCTCGACCTTGCCCTTCTCGCTGCATCTCATTGGGATAATCGTAAGTTTCAGCAACCCACAAACGCCCCCGCTCATCCCAGTCCATACAGATAGGTTTTCCACCAAGGTCGGGTTCTGAAACGAACAGATCTAGATGGAAGCCCTGAGGGACTGAATAGTGCTTGATCGACTGCTCAGGCGACAGCGGCTTCTGCATCAGATTGCGTGGTTTTTCTTGCTTGCCCCACTGAGCACTATCCACGTAGTTAGGGATTTTGGGACCTACATCCACATAGTCAAATGGCTCGACATCCTTGGACAGCTCGGTCATTGCCAGATTTTCTAGAGGCTCCGGTTGAACTCCCACAAATTCTGGTACAACCGATGGATCTTGGCCACACGCCCAGCGTATTCCTCGCTCTACCAAGTTTTGAAAACCTTCGTTGCCAAAGGTTCGACCATCGTGGCCCCAAGCGGTATAGAAAACACGACCTTTTCCTTCGGTGCGAATCCAAGTCCAAGGCTCCAATCCGTCACCTTCCTTGCGGTACTCCAGTACGGTGCGATTCTTCTCGTTATGAAGCGTGTGAACATAGGTTTCGTCCCAGCTCTCAAAGCTGCTGTAGCCTTGCATCAGCGGATGAGCGGCAGCGGCGTCACTCGGTTCAACCGCAAAGACACCCGTCCCATGACGTTGAAATTGAGCACCAATCAATGCCACAACTTCGGGCTGATTACGAAAGCAAAACGAAGCGCAATGCAGCGGGATAAATCCGCCGCCTTCGTTGACGAATCGCAGTAAGGTATCAGCCTGCTCGTCCCCTAAGTCATCGATGTTGGCGTAGACAATCAATCCATCGACATTGCGAAGTCCCTCTTCGGACAGAACAGCGTTGACATCATCGCTATATCGAACTGAAATTCCACGCTCCTCAAGAGCGGGCAAGAGCTCAGCAGCACGCCGAGCGGGTTGGTGATGCCCGTTATCACCCAAGAACACCAATTGCAACGGCTCTGCCGCGAGCAACTGACCTGATGACATACGTGTCAAGACGACCAAACCAATGGCAAGACCAATAGACAAGAAACGGACAAATCGCGAGCCTTGATTCAACATTCTGGGTTCCGACATTAATCATGAAGTAAGTGCATGCACAAAGCGGCCTAGAAGATCCGCAGAATGCTTCAATGACACAACGAGCAAACCTTGCCGCCAAAATCGATCAGGTATGACTACCCACGAATTAACGCATCAATCGGTTTGCGTCGACTTTCTTTTTCTCTGCTCTGGTAAACCACCAAACTTAACGCGTTCCATGCTTCTTCGCCTCAGGCCAGCAACCACATCATGCGGCTCGACCGCCAACTACTGAAGTGTAAACTCGGGCAGATTCACTCGCTCACCACCATTCATAGCGGATTCGTGAGCACAAATCCCAACACAGGTCCAGTTCGCACTGGTGACTGCATTGGGCCATGGATCGCGATCTTCTATTAGTGCACTTGCAAATTCATGCACCAAGTGCGGATGGGACCCGCCATGCCCGCCACCTTGGATGAAGGAGAGGTGCTCGGAATCGTGAATCTCAGCCGGTAGGGTGTACTTGCGAATTTCCTCGGGCAGCAAATGTGCGAAGTCAGGCACTTCGATCTTTTCTGGAATCTCCGGCTCAGGCTTCTTCGCTGTGTGAATCACGTGTGGTTCGTTTTCCACCAAAGTCCACTCAAAGCTCTTCTTGGTTCCGTAGACGTCGAAACTCTCGCGATACTGACGGGCAACATCGTAGAGGAACCGCCAGATGTGCGCGGTGACATCCGAGTCCTTGACTTTGATGTGGCAACTCTGGACCGCAAACGGATTGCCTGATTTTTGTGCGATATCTTCACGAACCGCACCACTGCCGAAGCAACTGACGTACTCGGCAAGACCTTTAACCAATCCAAGACATGGGCTCACAACATGCGTTGCGTAATGCATCGGAATCATGCTTTCCCAGTACTCTGGCCATCCGTCCATGTCCTGTGGATGTGAAGCGGCAAGATGCTGGATCTTTCCAAGCTCACCCTTTTCGTAAAGGTCTTTAATGAATAAGAATTCTCGGCTGTAAACAACCGTCTCTGCCATCATGTATTTCAGACCAGTCTCTTTGACCTTCTCGACAATCTGACGGCACTCTTCAATGGTGGTCGCCATCGGAACGGTGCACATCACGTGCTTTCCTGCGTCGAGAGCTTGAAGCGACATCCACGCGTGGTCCGAAATCGGACTGTTGATATGAACGAAATCAACATTGGGGTCAGCTAGAACCTGCTCGAATTTGGTGTAGCGTCCTTCAATCCCGAACTGATCGCCGACCTTGTTCATTTCGGCTTCGTTCCGACGGCAAATCGCTACCACATTGGTGTTTGGGTGCGACTGGTAAATCGGAATGAACTCAGCACCAAAACCCAGTCCAACCATCGCAACATTGACCGTTTTGCTCATCCGCATTTCCTCGTTCAAGCGTGTTTCAAAGTTTCAATCCAACCGATGCAAGCGATTTCACAAGTAGGAATCCGCAGATTGCACACCGAGCAACGAAGCTCAACGCCTTGTCACCTCACAAATCGTATCGGTGAAAACCAACAATCGAGCGTGAGGCGAAGTAGCACTCGCGAACGGCACGACCGTCGTCGCTAAACATTGTGCGGGATTCACAGCCGCAGTCCATGAGAAGATGCGCAATAAAATTGAGATTTTTCACATCCCAAATCAGGCAAATAACTTGTAAAAAATGCAGCAAACCGCAAGCATAACGCATAATCCATCGATATTTCCTTAACAATATCCCCGCCCGATGAAGCATCGCCGCTCGGTTGCATTACTGATTGAGACCTCCAACGCCTACGCACGCGGCCTGCTCACCGGTGCAATTGAATACCTCCGGCGACACCAAGCTTGGTCCATTCACCTACCTGAACTTCAACGAACCGCCGCGCCTCCTTCTTGGCTGCAAAACTGGAAAGGAGATGGAATCCTGGCTCGGATCGAAACTCAAGAGATGGCAGATGCGATCTCTAGGCGGAAAATCCCCACGGTCGACGTTAGTGCCGCTCGATATGTCCCCAACATCCCGTGGGTTGAAACTAACGACAGTCAAATCGCTCAGCTTGCCGTCGATCACCTACGGGAGCGAGGATTCAGGCAGCTTGCCTTTGTTGGTGACCCTCGCTTCAAGTGGTCTCAGTGGCGTGAACAACACTTTGAAGCGTTTGCCAAAGCAGCCGGCTGCCGATATCTCGCTTACCGCTCCAGCGTCAAACTTGATTCCTCCACCTCGCCAGTTAAGGAAAAGCAAAGCCTGGAGAAGTGGCTTCAACAGCTACCGAAGCCGGCCGGGATCATGGCCTGCTACGATATCAAAGCGAGAGAGGTGTTGGATGCATGCCGTGAGCTAGACATTGCCGTTCCAGAGCAAGTGGCAGTTATCGGCGCGGATAACGATGAACTACTTTGCAACCTCTCTGATCCGCCCCTTACGAGTGTGATCCCCAATAGCAGGAAGGCAGGCTATGAAGCGGCTCGCCTGCTTGACCGAATGATGTCGGGAGACAACGTCGCCAACGATGCGGTACTGATCGAACCGATTGGAATTGAAACACGCCAATCAACCGATACACTCGCGATCGATGATGCGGATGTTGCCAAGGCGCTGCGATTCATCCGCGAGAACGCCTCCTCAGGCATCAACGTTGCTGACTTACTCAGGGAAATCCCGCTATCTCGCCGAGTCTTGGAAAGCCGATTCCAAAAACGGCTTGGGCGAACACCTCACCAAGAGATCGTTCGCCAGAAAATTTCAAAAGTCAAACAACTGCTCACCGAAACGGATCTTTCGCTAGTCGACATCGCGGGCCGGACGGGATTTGACCACCCTGAATACCTCAGCGTCGCATTCAAAAAAAACACGGGAACAACGCCCCGACGATACCGCGTGGAAAGCCAAGCAAGCGGATTGACCACTCCGAGAAATCAGACCTTCGGTGAGCGAGGCTAAACTCATTCAAGCTCTGACGAGCACGCAGCCAAATCACGGAAACTCAGCGTTAACAACGGGCGATGTGTCGGCAACCTTACGTTCCGGTTGCATTCGCTTCTGATGATTTTTTTCGCCCCGCGGGACGCCGCGATTTCTTTTTGTGTTCGTTCGCTCTCAACTCAGTTTCAACACCGAGATCTCCCTGTGATTCCATCCACGTGTCCAGCTCTGTTCGCAGTTCCGCGATGACGGACTGGTTCTTTGGGTCGCCCGCGATATTGTTCATCTCAAGAGGATCGTCAATCACATTATACAACTCGACAGCAGGACGATTCTGATAACGATCCACGGCTTCAGCTGCATGTTGATCCCCCCGGCTCGCTGCTTCAATCAAGGAAACAAACTCTGGACTTTTCACGCAAGCATTCGTGAACAACTGGTCATGCTGAAGATTCAGGATCAGTTTGTGTGTAGCCGACCTCACCGATCGAATTGGATAGGAATCGTTGCCATTGATAATCCCGCGAGTCGTCATTGCTCCAAAGACAAACTCTTTATGCCGGTCGGCATCACCCTTGAGAACCGATAGAAAACTCTGGCCATCAAGCTCGCCTTCTTCATCTTTGATCCCTGCGATTGCCATGATGGTTGGCAACACATCCACGTATTCAACCATCGCATTACTGACGCTACCCGCTTCAATGTGTCCCGGCCAACGAACAAGCATCGCGGACTGCAATCCACTGTCATAGCAGGTCCACTTCGCAAAAGGCATCGAGTTACCTTGCTCAGAAAGAACAATCACAACCGTGCTGGATGCTAAGTCATGCTTGTCAAGTAATTCGAGTATCTGCCCCACCTGACCATCGTAATAGCTAATCTCTGCCAAATAGCGACTGAATCCTTCACGCATGGCGGGTGTGTCAGGCAGGTATTCGGGCAGTTGAATCTTGTCTACCGGATACTGACTCGCATCGCCTTTATTCCAAGGAGTGTGCGGTTCGTTACTGCAAGCGAACAAACAAAACGGCTGATCGCTTTCTTTGCTTTCCCGCATCAGGCGATCAATCGCATCCATGTCCGGATTATTCCCTTTCCCGCTGTATTGGAAGGGAAAAAGATTGCGTGGTCCTATGTGTGTCTTACCTGACAAAGCAAGACGATACCCAGCGGGTCCTAGAAAATGCGTGACGTTTTTGATGTGATCAAAAGTCTGGGTGTGGTTGGGATAGGCACCCGTTTTAACAGGATACTGACCGGTGTAGAGGTTGTGGCGAGTGGGTGAGCACATGGGCGCCGTTTGAAAACATCGCGTCATCCGCATCCCCTCACTGGCAAACTGATCGAGGTTTGGCGTCTTGGCCTGCCCTCCATAACAACCCAGATCGCGGTAGGTACAATCATCCGCCAAGACGACGATGAAGTTAGTCTCACCCGCTGCTTGGAGGCTTGCCCTTGGCGAATTCGTGAAATTGCCGCCGAAGAAAAGTCCAGCAAGCAAGACCACACGTGACGCGACCCGTAACTGATTCAACTTTGCACCTTTTATGTTTATTCTATATGACGCGTTGCCCAAGCCGTCACAGCGAGACCGATTGATCCATAGCAACCACGGCAGTGGGATTGCCCGCGGTGACCAAAAGCAAGCGATACCCAAAGCCAGTTGATCACCAAGATTGGCTCGACGACGATCAGTACAGACTACCACGACCAAGAAAGCCAGAGAGCGACCGAGATGCACGTGCGATCCTTTTTTTGCCTTCTGTTGATTCTCCAGCTCTGGTTCTCAGAGGTGGGAAAAACCGAAGCCGTCCAGGAAACTCGGACCGTCGATACAAAACAGGTTTTCGATATTGTGGTCTACGGCGGGACAGCCGCTGGTGTTGTTTCGGCGATTCAAGCCGATGCGATGGGAAAATCAGTGATCCTCATTGAACCAAGCGATCGCCTTGGTGGACTCACCAGCGGTGGACTTGGGCAAACCGACATTGGAAACAAAGCTGCAATCGGCGGACTCTCGAGGGAGTTCTACCGCAAGATTCGTCAACATTACTCGAGCCTCGAGGCGTGGAAGTGGCAGGCTGCAGATGAGTATCGAAGCGGAGGGCAATCAGCGACAAAGGCCAACGAAGACGCGATGTGGACCTTTGAACCGAGTGCCGCAAGGGACATCCTTGATCAGTGGCTCAACAGTTGCTCCATCCCACTGGTCACGGATGATCGACTCGACCGCGGCGAAGGCGGGGTGACCCTGCATGGCACACCAAGTCGGATCGTCCAAATACGACTCGAATCCGGCCTGCAGATCCAAGGTAAAGTCTTTATTGACTGCACCTACGAAGGTGACCTCATGGCTGCCGCTGGTGTTAGCTACACCGTCGGGCGGGAAGCCAACTCGACCTACGAAGAAACACTCAATGGTGTGCAGGTCAAAAAGGCGCGGCATCATCAACTGATGAAAAAGATTGACCCCTACGTGATTGCGGGCGACCCGAGCAGTGGACTGCTTCCACACATCGATCCGAATGGACCAGGACAAGAGGGGCAAGCCGATCACCGTTTGCAGGCGTACTGCTTTCGGATGTGCATGACCGATCATCCCGAGAACCGTATCGCGTTTAGTAAGCCCGAAGGCTACGTCGAACAATGGTACGAATTACTCCTGAGAAACTTTGAGGCTGGCGAAAGACGTGTTCCCTGGCACATCGGACACATGCCGAATCGAAAGACTGATGCAAACAACAATTTTGGCTTTTCAACCGATTTTATCGGACAGAACTACGACTACCCGGAAGCATCTTACTCTCAGCGTGAAGCAATCATCGCCAAACATCGTCTCTACCAGCAAGGACTCTGCTGGACGCTCGCCAACCACCCACGAGTCCCCGAATCGATCCGTGAACAGGTCTCACAATGGGGCATGTGCAAGGACGAATTCATTGAAGGCAACGGATGGCAGGAACAGCTCTACATTCGAGAAGCACGTCGAATGGTGAGCGATTACGTCATGACCCAACATCACTGCCAAGGCCGCGACGTCGCAGAAGACCCAATTGGCCTAGCTGCCTACACCATGGACTCCCATCATCAACAACGATACGTCACGGAAGAAGGTGACGTTCAAAATGAAGGTGACGTTCAAGTCGGTGGTTTCTCCCCCTATCCAATTAGTTACCGATCGATCATTCCGAAGGCTTCCGAGTGCAACAACCTGCTTGTTCCTGTTTGCTTATCCGCTTCGCATATCGCATTTGGATCAATCCGTATGGAACCTGTGTTTATGGTGCTCGGTCAATCCGCTGCCACCGCAGCCAGCCTCGCGATCGATCGCCAATGTGGGGTGCAACAGGTCCCGTATGAACCTCTCTCGCAGAGGCTAATTCAAGATCAACAAGTACTGCAGTGGACCGGCCCCCAGGCAAAAGCTCCGCGGACTGGGATCTCACCCTCAAAGCTTGAGGGAATTGTGATTGACGAACAACACGCAAAACGGATCGGGTTTGAGCAATCAGGAACAACCGTCTACCCCTACGTCCTTGATGGATACCTCCATGATGGAGACACAGACAAAGGCTCCCAAAGCGTTACTTATGAATTTCAAGTTCCGCAAAATGGTCGCTACGATGTCCGCGTCGGATACACTCCTCACCCCAACCGAGCGAGTAATGTCCCCGTCGAGATCAAGCATCACGGCGGCTCCTCGGCAGTGCGAGTGAACCAGAAAGTGGCCCCCACAATTAATGGCATCTTTCACTCAACCGGAGAATTCAACTTTCAATCCGGTCCAACCTACAGCGTAACCATTTCGAATTCACAAACCGATGGCTACGTGATTGCAGATGCAATCCAAATTGTTCCCGCGAGCGAGTAGCAACTAACCCAGAGCTGATTGACCCACCGTCGATAGCGATGATCAATCGATTGTGCTTCCCCACCAGGTGGGATTCGGCTTCCACTCAGAATCCAGCATCGCAGCATGACTCCTCTCGAGTTGCTGCAACAACTGATTCTGGATCCTCTGAAACTTCGCTTCCGTACGAGCGGGATCATAACGTGGGTCGGGGGCTGGAAATTTCGCACCCACCGAGTTCAGCCATTGCTTGAGTTGATCAGCCATCGCTGCAGTTCTAACTGGAAAAGATCGCGACAGGTCACTCTGCTCACTGGGGTCAGTCGTGAGGCGATAAAGCTCATTCCGCCCATCCTCATAGTAATGAATGAGTTTCCAAGGTCCGACTCGCAGCAGGGAACTTGGTTCACCGCCTTGATTGTCATAGTGGGGATAATGCCAATAAAGTGGGCGTTCGGGCAGCGTGCCACCTTTGAGCACAGGCACCAAGGACTTTCCGTCAACATGCTGCTCGGGCCGCAATGGTAATCCGCAGAGATCAAGGATCGTGGGATAAAAATCAGCCCCGGTAACCGGAACATCAGACTGCGTGCCGGCAGTGGTCACCTGCGGGTAACGAATGTAGAACGGCTCTCGAATCCCGCCTTCCCATTGACGTCCCTTACCACCCCTTAGCGGAAGATTGCTCGTGGCGTAAGCATCACCGGAAGAAACACCACCGTTGTCGCTGGTGAAAATCACGATGGTTGAATCTGTAAGCCCCGACTTTTCGAGTTGATCCAAGACACGTCCAACCGCGCGGTCAGTCGTTTCAACCATCCCCGCGTAAACAGGGTGATCCTGCACCTGACGAACGGGCAGCGTGCGATCCACCTTGAATCTGCCTTTGCCGACCGGCAGCGGCGGAGCTAGTTGCTGATACTTCTGCCACAATTCCCTCGAAGTCTGCACGGGCGCATGCACCGCGTAAAACGACAACATCGCAAAAAAGGGTTCCTCCCGATGCTGTTCAATAAACTTCGCTGTCTCATCCGCTAAACGAAGTGTGAGTGATTCTCCTTTGGGGCCATCTTCCATCAGAGGATTTTTATACGGCGTAAAAAATCCTCCCGGTGGACTACCGCGATGATGCCCTCCGATGTTGATCTCAAACCCGTGGTCCGTTGGCAAAGAACCTTCATCCCCCAGATGCCACTTGCCTGCAAAGAAGGTTCGATAACCTGCCTCCCGTAATGCTTCGGGTAACGAAACATCCTCAGCGGGTAACGCATGAAGGTACTCAGCCGGTAAAACGGGATCATCTCGTTGCCACTCCATCCCTGACTTGGCACCAATCCAATTGGTCACTCCGTGTCGCGCGGTAAACTTCCCCGTCTGGATACTAGCACGCGAGGGACTGCAGACTCGGCAAGTTGCGTAACCCTGAGTGAATCGCATGCCTCCCCGCGCTAAACGATCAATATTTGGACTCTGGTAATACTGACTTCCTTCAACGGACAAGTCATGCAGGCCCATGTCATCCACCAAAATCAACACAACATTGGGTCGGCTATTGCCATCCACGGAAGTGTTGATAGGAAGATTAGAATCAGAAGCGTTCGCATCTTCTGGCCGAAAACCACCTCCCCAAGTCACCAAGAGGACGATCAAGAAAGAAGGCAGGAACGAAGAGTAGATATTTCGCATTTCCAAAACCAAATGAGTCATCGAATCAGCAACACAAAAGGGGCGATACCGAAAGAATCTTCATGCAACCAAATTGCTAAACCCGCCCCAGACGCTCAACACAGTATTCATGAATCTTATCGGCCGCCACAACAGCGCCCCGCACTCCAGAAACCGAGGCCTGCATCTCGGAAAGAGAACACTGCATCTCGGAAAGAGAACTCGGAGATACAATCGATCCTGGTGGCATAACAGAAGCAGTTTTGGAAACCTTTCCGCCGAGATCAAGTATGCGATCGATCACATGGGTGAGGTCACGATCTCGCTTTAACCAAGCCCCACATCCTAGCCGCTCGACGCGTTCGGCGTTGTCAAACTGATCGAAGGCCAGAGGGCGGATCACCTGAGGAATCCCCGCGGCAAACGCTTGAGAAGTGGTACCGATACCTCCGTGATGCACAATCGCCGCACAGTGAGGAAGTAGTTGCCCGAGTGATAAATAGGGATGACATTCAATACTTGCAGGTAGATCACTGGGAAAATTCTCAGGGTAGGAGCTGAGCAAAACACCACGACGATTGAGACCCAAACATGCCTCAACCGCGCGTCGAAAAAAGATCCCGCAATGCCGATTCGCAGTTCCGGACGTGAACACAATCGGACAATCAGAAGGAGGAGAAAAGTCGTCCCCGGAAACATCATCAAGAGGAAACCCACAATATTGCAAAGCGGGACAGAAATTTTCGGTCGCTGGAGCGAAGAGGCGAGGGTAGAGGGCCATGGTTGTGTCCGGTGAAAGCCACCATCGATCCATGACCCGTCGAATCGGTTGATTCAAACCAAACTGTTTGCGCAACGCATTAACGTGTCGACGCAAAAGCGGATCAATCACGAGATGATCAATACCTGAGTAGCAAGCGCCAATGAGCCAAGATGGACGCCGCGGCTCGAACCACCACGGCGAAAGGCGAGGCGGCTCATGGAGGGTCCTGAGAATAACCGGTTGCAGGTGTACCCCAACTAAAGGCAAGCGTTGATCGGCTTCGCGAAAAATCCTTGAAACCAAATCAAGTGGATGAGCAACCAAAACTGTTTGTTTCGGAACCAAGTGCCGCTCAATGACCTCGCGATGCTTGGCCAAAAAATCACGAATCATTACACGAAAGATCTGAAGTGGACCATGAACCGGTCGCCAGACATCCGCATTGCCGACGGCTCGATCAAAACTTGCATCGCTAATCACCGCTTCGACTTCTAATCCGGCTTGTCGTGCTAAGTCGGCATAGGGTGCTGCCACAGAAATCACCACCTGATGGCCGAGCGTCTTGAGACGACGCCCAATGGCGATCATTGGATTGACATCACCTCGGGACCCAGGCGCGGAGAGAATCGCTTTCAAGTTTTTTATTCCCTCAGCCATCAAGATAGCGACAGCGACGACAAGATCATCGGTCGCGGGATACATTCTTTCTCATGCTCGATCCGAGCAAGCACAACTCGCCAGTCTCAACGCTCAATCTCGTATTCTGCAATCTTTCGGTACGCGGTTGCACGACTTACTCCGAGTAATTTGGCCGCCTCTGGGACGCTGCCGTCACACCGATCCAGTGCCATTCGGATCAGTCGTTTTTCCCACTCATCGATCCTTAGCGTTTCCAATCTACTTACTCCAGAATCACGCAGACCCAAATCAGCGGGTGTGATCGCTGGTTCGTCGGCCATCACGACCGCGCTATCGATCACGTTGCGTAACTGACGCACATTACCGGGCCACGGATATTCACGTAGGCTCGCCATCGCCTCCTGCGTGATCCCCAAATCCAACCGTCCGTGCTGCCGCCTGAAATGATCAAGAAAATGCTCGATCAGACGAGGAATATCCTCTCCACGGTCACGCAGTGGAGGAACAATCAACTCGAAAACACTCAAACGATAAAACAGATCCTCGCGGAATTTTTTCTCACGAACAAACTCTGAGAGATCGCGGTTGGTCGCCGCCACAACCCGCACATCTACCATGACTTCTTCGGTTGCCCCCACGGGCAAGAAGGGGTGCCCTTCAAGGATACGAAGTAATTTAGCCTGCCCCTCAAGAGTGAGTTCACCGATTTCATCCAAAAAGAGCGTGCCAGTGTGCGCCTGTTGGAACCATCCGGCATGATCGCTGTCGGCTCCGGTAAACGCCCCTTTCTTATGCCCGAAGAGCTGACTCTCCATGAGTTCTCGTGGGATCGCGGCGCAGTTTACCGCTAACATCGGCCTTTTTGACCGTGGGCTTGCTCGGTGTACCGCTCGCGCAACCAACTCTTTACCTGCACCGCTTTCGCCGCGGATCAAAACTGCGCCATTGGCCCGAGAGACTCGCGTCAAACGACTCTTGACACGCTCCATCACAGCGCTTTGACCAATCAGCTCATCGGAATCGGCATTTCTATCGGCAATGCGGTTACGATCAGCTCGCAGCGAGTCATTCTCCATCACTCGCGCCATCGCGATTGCGAGCAGGCGGCCAGCTGCAACACTCAGATCAAAATGCTCATCGGTAAAACCTGCCCGCTCACGAAATAGGTGGATCGCACCCGTGCTACCCTCAGCACCTTCAAGTGGAACGTGTATCGCATCAGCCCATTCACCGCGGCGAACCTCCGAGAGGTCTGCACCTGCATCTTGCTCACGGCTGAGCCAAATGGACTCACCTTCCCGAACGACCCGCTGCTCCAACTGCTTATCAACCGATACAAGTTTGGCTTGCTCTTGCGGCACCACTCGATGGGGCTTCAAGCGGCCATCGCCCATGTCATAGCTAACCCCAACGACATCAGCTCCCGCCCTGTCTCGTAGCAAACCAAGTGTCAAATCAATCACACCATCGACATTTTCCTGCCGAATGAGTTGCAAACTGAGTGTGTAAAGATCAAGGAGATGGCCAGCATTGGCAACATGCCCAACAGGATCAATCACATCGGATGGCCATGGATTGTTGACCGATGCAATTTCTTTGATGATCGTCGCCGTGTTAGCACGTTCGGTTTCTGCCTCAGCAACCCCTTCGATCAACTGCAATTGCGTGGAACCGACTTGAATCTTCGAGCGATTTGCGAGGCGAACCGTATCGGCCTTTTGGCCATTGACCTTGGTTCCATTTCTACTCGAGGTGTCGCGGAGGTGCCAACTGTCATCCTCAAAGTAAACAACGGCGTGAAAACGTGAAGTCGAGGGATCCGTCAATAAAACTTCGCAACCGCTTCCTCGCCCCAGGTGTGAGGGGCGGTCAGGGTCGAGCATGAACTGACGGCCTTTTTCGGGGCCAGAGCGGATCAATAAATAGCTGGTCATTTAGCTCGCCGTTTCCCTTTGACTGACGTTTTCACCAAGTGTCCAATCGCAACATATCTCCTAGAGGTCATCTTCACATCTCCACATCGGCAACTTGGAACCGTCTCATTTTAAGGCGCCGTCGAGGATCTTGCACCGTGGCAAGGGAACGAAGAAGAGAATTCTGCACGGACTAGGAAATTCCCGGCATTTTTAGATGGATGTTTTTCGCCTTGGTCCAAGCCGAGGTTTTTTGCTAACCTCCGGTTCGTTCGGCTGGTTTTGAAAGTAGCTGGCAGTGACGATTCTGACCCGAGCTTAACTCGGTTCAGGATCACGGTGATTTGTTGGCCAGTGCTCTCAGGATGACGGAACCTAGGACTGCCCTTCAGGTCTTGCGGTAATTCGCTGGAAAGGAGTCCAACGTGGAAACCCAATCAATGTGTGTTCATATTCGCTGGATGATTCGCCGAGACATGCCCTCGGTACTCGGTATTGAGAATGCTTGCTTCGAGTTTGCCTGGAGCGAGGATGACTTTATCCGCTGCTTACGTCAGCGAAACTGCATTGGAATGGTCGCCGAGAAGGACAATGAGGTCGTGGGTTTCATGATCTATGAACTGCACAAAAATCGACTTCACATTTTGAATTTTGCCGTTCATCCCGAACACCGCCGAACCGGTGTTGGACAGTCCATGGTCAACAAACTCCTAGGTAAATTGTCCCACGAGCGTCGCAACCGAATCATGCTCGAGGTGAGGGAGACCAACCTCGAAGCTCAACTATTCTTCAAGTCAATCGGCTTTCGAGCCATTTCCGTGCTTCGCGATTTCTACGATGACACGATCGAAGATGCCTATCTGATGCAGTATCGATATCAACCGTCTGCCGAGGAATTGGCACAGCCCCACAACCGAATCTCGAAGCTGGCTGGCTAATTCAGATTCGCGCCACCCCTAGGCTTGTTCAGTTAGCGATCTCACCTAGGTCAGCCTAAACGCCTGTAACTTTTGCGTATACCGAGTCGAGTGCTGCGAGTAATTCATCGATACGCTGCGACTCGATCAGTAACGCTCGATGATCCAGAACGAACAGTTGCTCCCCCAAAGCAGCGGCACTTCTGCAAGGATCAATCTTGCGGCACCTTCGATCGCTCAGTTTCGCAAACGAACGATAGCCTACTCCAACGGGCAAACCGATCGACTCGGCCGCGCCGGTAATCGCTGCACGCTGCTCTGCTGACTCCGCTAGCCACGCGACCTTGTAAGGATTCGTCGTCGAATGAGGACAATCCCCACCCAGCCATTTCCATCTTGAATAGCGTGTTAAACGCTCGCTGCGAAGCAACTGCCAAATCTCATTCCGATGATCACGCATGGTCTCAACTCGCTCCACTTGCGGAATGAGAACGGCGGCCTGAAGCGGAGACATGGAGTAAACGTCTCCGGGTCTTTCAACCCAAGTCCCCAAACGAGCACCGAGTCGGGAATCATTGATCAGCAGTGCCCCACCAGAACCTGCGGAGAGTAATTTGCTGCCCCCAAAACTAAGCGTCGTGAGATGCCCAAAGGTTCCCATCAGTTGCTGAGGATCAATCTCCCCAGCCACACCCAAAGACTCGTTGCGACTAACCCCATTGCCGTTGTGAACTTCAGCGGATTGCACACTCGCGCCAGGGGACTGGCAAAGGTCCTCAATCAGAACCCAACCCATCCGATCACAAATCACCCTCATCTCGGGTGTATTTGCCAGATCGCCGAACAAATGCGAGGCGACCACCGCACGAATCCCTTTCGCATCGGTACTTTCCGCAAGTGAACGCAAGCGATCCGCACTAAAAGATAGCTTGCCGGGCTCAACATCGAGCAAAACGGGCTTTGCGCCCAATAATTCGACGGTTCGCAAATTGCCTGGATAGTCATACGCCGACAAAACTACCTCATCGCCAACACCCACCTTCGCGGCTCGGAGACCAATCTCCAGGGCAGCGGTGCCGCTGCAGCACAGCCGAATCGAATCCGATTGAAACCAATCCCGTAAGGCTCGCGATAAGGCATCGCAAACGGGCGAGTGATATCGCCCCCAATCACCCGAGCGAATGATCTTTTCCACCGAGTCGAGCAATTCTGGCCATTCAGGAGGCCAACGTGGAGCGTTAAATTCCATGCTGAAAAGCTAATGGGTTTGAAATGAATGGGGTTTGAACCAAGGGCCCCCTGTTATCCTTTCGTGAAGCACGCCGCGGAACCGCTCGGCCGGATTGGAATCGGCACCTCGGCAAAAAAACATGCCTCTGAGTCGTTAATCTACCTTCAACTCGGATTGAGTTCACCCTTCTGCAAATAAAGCAGAGCACACACACGAGAAGACAAAAGAGGCAAGACACGCAAGACAGGCAGGGAGGATCCCACTCGGGACCAGCTTGCATCGCACTGATTGCCGCGCAAGGGAGACAAAAAAACACGAAACATGCCCCATTTGGGGGCAGGACAGAATGGCGTTTTTGCGGGAAATTGTTGCGATTCCTTACCTCAAAACGAAGGGGAGAGAGCCGAACAGTCAGCTGGGCGCCACGGTTGGGCTGATGCTGTGGAAGTTGAAAGCTGTCCATCGCTCAGCCAGCGAGCCACGATTAGCTACCAACCCGCGAGACACGACGGGCCGAGTCGGGATGTGCAAAAGACTAAAATCCTAGCCATTGCTGGGCTTGTGACGTTTTTTTAGCTTCCATATCATGCTTCACTTGCGCGTCCTGCGCCGATGTATCGGCGATGGGTCTAGGAACATTGGTTGGGAACGTTGGCACAGTGCTATTCTGAGCCAAAACGGCGAACCACGACTTGAAGTACTTCCTCGGTGAATAGGAAGGAAGCAAGGCACCTTTGGATTTTCATCAGGAAAAGGCTCACGATTGTTGACTCCGACCGCTGAAGCGATTGCCCTTCACAACCTGTTGCTTTTAGCTCAGGAAGAGGTGGCGCGCGAACTGACATTGATGGAGTCAATTATCGCGAACCCGCTTACCCCCTTCGTGGGAGTCTTCTTGATTTTCTACTTCATGTTTATTGTGCCCGATCGCAAGAAGAAACGTGAAGAAGCGGAAATGAAGTCCAGTTTGAAGAAGAATGATCGCATCATCACCATCGGCGGCATCCATGGTACCGTGGTTTCGGTATCTCAGGATTCGGCGAATGTGTTGGTCATCAAGATTGACGAAAGCGGAAATACTCGAGTCAAAATCAACAAGTCAGCGGTCGCAACAGTGATCAAAGACAAAGCGACGACATCAACCTCAACGGATAGTAAATAGCGACGTGAAACGTTTGGCCGATCAAGCGAAACGTCTAGCGATATTGAAACCGCTTTGGTTTTTAAAAAAGCACTACGAAGGTTTGTTTCCAATCAATCCGGACGCTTTCCAGCAAAATTGAAACCGAAACACCCTAAACAATACATCGATAAGAATCCCCGATTCAGAAGACAAAGATGGACGGATCTCTCCTGACCAATTTACTCACGAACGACCTCACCATGGATTTGATCGCGCAGGCACAGACGGGTGCCGGTGCCGTTGGTCGTAACATCTCCTGGGGTCAGTACCTAGCGGTAGCCATCGCAGCTGCGGTTCTCATCGTTCCGTTTTTTCTAGGTGGTTACTTTGCCAAGAAATTCCGCATGCCCACCTACGGAACGCGATTCGGCTGGGTGCTGCTAGCGATCACGGTCAGCATCGTCGTTCTCACTAATCGACTTCCTGGGCTTGGTGTTGACCTCAGCGGTGGAACGATTCTGGTTTACGAAGTGGATTCCAGCAAAGCGGTGGAAGCCGAAGCGGAGAGCGGAGCAGCGATCACTTCAGAGGACCTACTGGAACCACTGACCCGTCGTATCAACCCCAGCGGTACGCAAGAAATCCAAATTCGTCCCTACGGACAGTCACAAATTGAGATCATTGTTCCTGAAGTCAATCAGCAGGAAATTGATCGAATCAAAAGCCTGATTGAGGAGGCGGGGGTACTGAGATTTGCGATCCTCGCCAATGAGCGGCAACATGGACCTCAAATCAACGCAGCCGTCGAGCAGGCATCATCGACCAATGGCGGTGTTCGAACTTCGGAAAATGTCGTTGATGCCAACGGAGATACCATTGCTTTCTGGGCAAATGTTGACCGAGAGTTGGTACTTGCCGAAGACGGATCGATGATCCCCGGATCGATGCGAGTCAATGTCGGGACCGCGTTGACCCGTAACCCGAACACTGGCGAAATCATCGCAATTCCGCCCGGCATCCGTGACTCTGAAGCTCTGACCGCAGAGTGGATTGACCAGCAGGGCCTAGCTGGAATCGAAACCCTGATGATTGTTGAGCCCAACGACGAAGATAACGTCACCGGTGAAGACCTCGCATTTGCAGCAAGCGTCTTTGACCAGAATGGTGCTCCCGCCGTTGCGTTTACCTTAACCGACAGTGGTTCGAGCAACTTCTTGGTGCTCACCACCACTAACGCCCCCAAAGGCAATGCAACCTCGCAACTGGGTATCGTGCTGGATGACGACCTCTTGTCCGCACCGAATATTCAGTCACCGATTAAGAAAGAAGGCCGAATCACAGGACGCTTCACTCGCGAGGAAGTCGACCGATTGGTACAAATCCTCAAAGCGGGTGCTCTGCCTGCTGCTCTGACAAAGCAGCCGATCGCCGAAAACACAATTGACGCGACCCTTGGTGCAGACACAATCCAAAAAGGAGTGACCGCGATCATTTCCTCTCTCGGGCTGGTCTTAGTATTCATATTTTTCTACTACCGATTCTCGGGATTTGTAGCCTGCGTCGCACTGTTGCTTAACCTCGCGATGATCTTGGCAACCATGGTCTTGATTAATCAACCACTGACCCTCCCTGGGCTCGCTGGTCTGGTGCTTACCGTGGGTATGTCGGTTGACGCGAACGTGCTGATTTTTGAACGAATCCGCGAAGAGCTCAACAAAGGTGCGGCTGACCGGATGGCAATTCGAAACGGATTCGCCAAGGCGACGATCACGATCGTCGATGCCAACCTAACGACGTTGATCACGGCGATCGTTCTTTACGCGATCGGTACCGATCAAATTCGTGGATTTGCCGTCACTTTGATTCTCGGCATCCTCTTCTCGATGTTCACTGCAATTTACGTCTCACGAACGATTTTTGATGTAGCCGAGCGTTTCCGCTGCCTTTCGCTCAAAATGACCGATGGAGTGAACGGGATTCGTGCAGCCCTGACTCGCGATGGCAACGTGGACTTCATGGGGCTTGGCAAGCTGACCCTAACGATCTCAGCGATCCTCATTCTGATTGGCATTGGATCTCTTAGCGTCCGAGGTCGAGGCATCTTGGATATCGACTTTGCGGGTGGCTCATCGGTTCAGTTTCGTCTCGACCGTGCAATGAGCACCGATGAAGTTAGAAGCATTGTGAAAGCCGAGATGACTAAACCGATTGGTGAGATTCTGGTGGACCAGGGAAAGCTCACCGAAGACCAACTTTCAGAAGCGATGAACGCCGCGAAGGCCGAAGCTTCCGACCTCCAAACGACTCTGGTTGCTAAAAGCTTTGTCAGCCAGGAGGACGTTGATCAGGCCAAGTCAAGTGCAGAGGAATTACCTTACACCGTCAACAACGTGGCGATGGAAGGTGCTGATGACAACACGATCTACAAAGTGGACTCTTCTTTCCGTCGTGTTGATGATTTGAAAGCTGCTATCGTCCGAGCATTTGATGGCTCTGACGCGGTTAGCCTAGTCACTTACGACCTTGCTTTCAGCGATCCGAGTGGTGGCTCCGAAGCGGTTGACTCCACCGACGTGGAGGAGGCAACCTCAAATGAGCCAGCCGAGAACACGGAGCAACCCGAAGCCGAAGCTCAGTCTTCTGTTGAGAACTCTGATAACGGGGTTTTCCTCGTCTCAGCAATCTCGCAAGACGAAGAAGGGAATGACTCGGGTGAAGGTGAAGACGAAACAGCGGAAGATGCAACGGAGGATGCCGCTTCCACCACTGAAGCGGAGTCGGCACCGAGTATGGAAGCACTCTCCAAGATCGAGGTTGCAATCGGAGTCAGTGGAGAAGCAAACGGCGATTCACAGCAGGGTGCCGCCATCAGCGAGGGAACCCTCAAGGACACACTCGTGCTGGCAGCCGGAGACGCAGGTCAAAGTTTGACCGATCGCGTGATCATCGCGACCCCCGTACCCGTGACTGACGATGAGAATGCTCAGTACGGTGAATGGAATTCAGGCTCGCAACTTCGATTCACCAAGTGGAGTATCGAACTACCTCTTGATGACAACCAAACCCAAGCCGTCATTACGGCGATGCGTACTCGCATGAACCAAGATCCAGTCTGGGTGAGCAGTAGCTCGGTCGGCTCTCGCGTGGCGGGAGACATGATCGGCCGCGCATTTGGAGCACTATTCGCCAGCATTCTCTGCATCATTGGATACATTTGGTTCCGATTCCAACGAGTGATCTACGGCTTTGCCGCCGTTGCCGCCCTGATTCACGATGTCTTGATCACCTTGGGCGCGATTGCGGTCAGTTACTGGTTGGCTGATGCACTCGGGTTCTTGCTCATCGATCCATTCAAAATCAGCTTGACTGTGGTCGCCGCGATTTTGACCATCATCGGTTACTCGCTTAACGATACGATTGTCGTGTTCGACCGAATCCGTGAAACGAAAGGCAAGGCGGCCAAGCTAACCGCCGACATGATCAATTCAAGTATTAACCAGACGCTCAGCCGAACCTTACTCACATCGATCACCACATTGATCGTTGTGGTTCTTCTGTACTGTTTCGGCGGGGAGGGGATTCACGCCTTCGCATTTGCGTTGGTAGTCGGTGTGGTTGTCGGTACTTACAGCTCGATCTTTATCGCTAGCCCAATCTTGTTGTGGCTCATCAGTCGAGATGATCAAGCAACCACATAGGTTCCCTCGACGACTGACAGATTGAGGCGATAGCGAGTGGTCTGCCGCTAGCAACCATTCGACTAGAATCTCTATACTACGGCCGGCGACTCAAAACATCTTTTGAGTATGCCGGCTTTTTTTCATCTGCTGCATTTCATACTCGGACTCAATCGATGCACCTCCGACGAATTCGATCCATTCTACGCACACCAAACGGCCAAGAATCAGGTGGCATGCAAGGCCGCGGTCCAAACGTGAATACTCGCGAAAATCGGCATCAAGTATCGCCCATCTCACTATTTGGTCTCCTTGCGATCCCGTTCCTGCTGTCGCTGATCAGCCCAGCGGTTGCTCAAGATAATGCAAAGCTCTCTAGCCAGCGAAAACAACTGCAAGCGGATATGGAATACCTTGCAAGCGACGAACTTCGTGGACGCGGAGTTGGCGATGAGGGCGTGGATATTGCTGCGGATTATCTCGTCGCGCGAATGAAAGCGATTGGACTGAATACGGAAGCATGGGAGGGCTCCCCGAAGCAACCGTTTGAAGTGCTGCTCGGTGCGCAGGCAACGAACAACCGAAACAATTTTATCGAAGTTAATAGCCCATCCGATAACGGGGGCTCGAAACGCTGGGATCTTAGCGACGGTTTTAGCCCTCTAGCCATCGGTGCATCGATCGCAAAACAAACCGGACCTCTCGTTTTTGCCGGATACGGCATCACCGCCAACGACCTGCAATACGATGACTATGAAGGGATCGAGGCCGAAGGAGCGGTCGTCATCGTGCTTCGAAAAGAACCCCAACGAAACGACAGCGAAAGTCGTTTCAATGGCACCCAGAATACTCGCTACGCACTGTTTAACACCAAAATCAAAAATGCGGTGGACCACGGTGCTGCTGCCTTAATCATCGTCAACGATCCGGACAGTATTCAGGCCGCGATCCAGCAAATCGAGGAAGAAAAACAACGAGAAAAAGACCGCCTCGCAGATATCAACCAACAACTTGAATCACTACCACTGCTCAATGGCGGCCGCAAAAAGCAACTCCGCTCCAGTATCACTCGGATCAAAGCAGCGATTGCCTCACTTGAAAAGGAACAGGTTGAGGCTGAGCGGGGTGTTCTAGGCATGTCGGAAGCGGGACGACGTCGTCCCGATCAGGAAACCATCCCCATTGTGTCGGTGGGACGCGATGTTGTTGACCAATGGATCCGCTCTTCGTCCGATACGTCCTTGGTCGCATTAGAAGCAAAAATCGACGAAACAGGCCAACCAGCAAGCCTAAGTCTTGCGGATGCTCAGGCATCGCTATCAGTCGGCATCGAACCGCTAAACACCGAGACCCATAACGTGCTCGGTTATCTCGACGGCGTAGGTGAGCTCGCTGACCAAACGCTGATTATCGGCGCTCATTACGACCACGTTGGAATGGGTGGCAATGGATCCCTCGCCCCCGGAACCATCGCCGTGCATAACGGTGCAGACGATAATGCCAGCGGAACCGTTGCAATGCTTTCCATCGCTGAACAACTCACCTCGCGGCTAGCGAATCAAGACAATCGCCGGAGGGTGGTCTTCATCGGATTCTCGGCTGAGGAACGAGGATTACTCGGGAGCAAGCATTATGTCAAACAACCAAGATTTCCGCTCGAAAGCACGGTGAGCATGATCAACCTCGACATGGTTGGCCGACTCAATGACAACGAACTGACAGTCTACGGGACCGGTTCTGGGAAGGACTTTGATGGACTGATTGAAAAATTCAATTCAGAGCAGGAGCAACCATTCCAACTCTTCAAAATGAGCAGTGGATACGGCCCGAGTGATCACCAATCTTTCAACGAAGTAGGCATCCCTGTCCTGTTTTTCTTCACAGGTATCCATAACGATTACCATCGCCCGAGCGATGATTTCGACAAGATCAACTTCGATGGACTGAATCGCATCACGGACATTGTTTCTGACGTCGCCGTGAATCTCGCAACTCGGGAAAAACGCCCAGAGTTTTCAGAAACGAATCGTCGCGTGGAGATTCGCCGCCAGATGACTGCATTTTTGGGAATCAGCCTGCAGGATTCAGATGGAAAGGTCATCGTCGCTGCCATCAGTGAGGAAGGCCCAGCGGGCAACGCTGGTGTGGAGGTAGGAGACCAGATCCAGAAGATTGCGGGCCGAGAAGTGACCGAAGCGGCGGACGTGATTAATTGGGTTCGAACTCAATCCCCTGGAAAACCAGCGAAGCTATCACTACTGCGTGCGGGCGAAACAATGGAGCTCTCGGTGGAGCTTGGAAAACGACCCGCTCAGTGAGGCACCCACTAGCGTTTTAAAAAGCTGACCTGTAGACCAGAGACGGCGGCCCCTTATTGCTGAGAACCGCGTTGAGGGGTTCGAAACTGGCTTTGTCGGTAAAAAAAACGAAATCTATCATCAATCTTCAGCTCAGGATGAGGCACCGACGGCGAAAACCGCAAGCTTCCGAGCTACCTCAGTGAGCGTTTTAACACGTAAATCGCGGCAGAAATCCGTAAAACGAGACAGGGCCTGTCCTGATCCCGCGGGGTGGTGGCTCTTAGATTTTTAATCTTTACGGCTTCACGCAGTGGTGACACAATCCCCACCGAAGAGATGCCTCGAAACGATTCGAAGATCTCGAGTGATGAACACCATGGCTGTCAGTCGCGGTGTTGACTCAGCCCCCAACAGCACATGCATCGGGATTCGACGCGCACCCATAACGCAAGGAGAGCGGAAGTGCGACTTTTTGGTAAGAAGGCCCTATTATTGGGCATTGTATCACTGACCTGCTTAGCCCCAAGCTTTGCCAATGCTCAGGAAGCGGCTCATCGCATTGCGGTAGTCGACGTAGCACACATTTTCAAGAATCACCCTGGCATCAAAGCTCAGGTTGAAAAAGTGGAATCGGATCTGAAAGCTTATGACGCTCAACTGCAAGCGAAGCGTGAAGAACTCAAGCAGGCTGCTGAGCAACTCAAGGCATTCAAGATTGGTTCAGCCGAATACGCAGCTCAAGAAGAGCTCGTAGCTTCGATGGAATCAAAATTACGCCTCGATATGGCTCGCACTCGCAAAGAGCTAGCGGATGCTGAAGCAAAGATTTACTTTCAGAACTACAAACTGATCGCTGATGGCGTCAAGTTTCTTGCAAATCACTACAAGATCAATCTCGTTCTCCGCTACAACAGCGAAGACATGGATCTTGCGAATGGTGAATCTGTCATTCGCGGCGTCATGAAAAACATTGTCTATCATGATGAGTCGCTCGACATGACCAAGGGTGTCATGCAATACCTTGACCAGTCGATGAAGACTGCCAACAGCGGCGCGATAAACAACAAGTAGTTCGCTTCCTGATTAACGAAGTAGCGAGCGACTGGAAAGTGCAGGCGAAGAAACGAAAGATCAATGACGCTCATCGAAGAGCGTCATTGACGCCCCGAATGCCTGCACGATGTAAAGCGGAGTCCGAATATCAGCTCTGCATCAAAAGATGGGTTAGCTCATCTGGATATGATTTCATCATCGAAAAACATGTTTGATTAGCCTGAGCAGGACAAATCAGCCTGAACGGGAGTCGATCAAGTTTGGATCAGGCATGGAGGCCAGCGTGAATCCATCACGCAATCAACACACGCTCGCAGTTTCATGCGAAGTTCATGGCCAAGGCTATTGGACAGGGAAGTATGTGCGTGTGGCCATTCACCCCGCTTCGACCAACACCGGCATTCGTTTCGTTCGTACCGATCTGGAGGAACCAAACCAATGCGATGCTTCGGTTGAGTTTCGTGAAGAGGCGAGCTTGAGAACGAATCTGCAGAATGGGAAAGTCCACCTTCAGATGGTTGAGCATCTGATGTCTGCTTTATCTGCGCTCGAGATTGACAACTGCATTATCGAAATCGATGGTGAGGAACTTCCGGCACTTGATGGTAGCAGCCTCGGTTATGCCCAAGCGTTATCGGAGGCTGGCTTGATCATTCAAGCCGCTGAGAAACGCCGACTGGTAATCCAGGAAACAATTCGAATTGAGAGAGGGTCAAGCTGGGTTCAAGTCAGCCCCGCTTTGCATGGCGAAACCTACTTTGAGTATCGACTCAGTTTTGACGACGCCACCCCGATCGATTCACAAACCTTTGGGATTAACCTTACGCCGGATCGATTCCTGCGCGAGGTTGCTTCAGCTCGCACGTTTGTCACCGCGGACCAAGCCGCCGAGATTCGGTCGCAAGGCATCGCCGGACACGTGACCAATCAGGACCTGTTGGTGATTGGTGAGGACGGGCCAATTGAAAATAGCTATCGATTCACTGATGAGTGCGCTCGACACAAAACACTTGACCTGATCGGTGACCTTGCGCTGTCCGGTGTGGAATTTATTGGCCGTGTGATTTCTTATCGCGGTGGCCACATCCTCAACGGACAGGTAGCAGAACGACTCTGCGAGATGGCTCGCGAGCAACAAACGATCGATATCGAGCGATTTAGCAATACCCACCAACACGTCACCAACCTGCGAAAAGTCATGTAAAGGCTAGTCACTGAGTCGTCCATTGACGACAGCAGCGACAACACGGAGACAACATGAGTAATTTGATTGCCCCGAGTGCCGTCGTTGACCCTCGAGCAAAAATCGGGAACAACGTCCGCATCGGCCACTTTTCAGTAATTGGCCCCGATGTCACCCTCGGAAACAACACTCGGGTGGATGAACATGTGGTGATCAAGGGCATCACGAGCATCGGTGAAGACAATCACTTTTTCCCAGGCTGCGTGATTGGCGCGGCTCCCCAAGACACCAGCTACAAAGACACTCCGGCGCGGGTCGAGATCGGTGATGGTAACACCTTTCGCGAACACTGCACGGTTAATCGAGGCACAGAAAAAGAACAATCCCTGACCAAAATTGGCGACAACAACTTCTTTATGGTCGCCAGTCACGTGGCCCATGACTGCGTTCTCGGTGATAGGATCGTTATCGCGAACAACTGCATGCTTGGCGGGCATGTTCACATTGGGAATGATGTGACCATCTCTGGCGGCGTTGCGGTGCACCATTTTGCATCCATCGGCCAACTGAGTTTCGTCGGTGGCCTCAGCCGAGTGCTACAGGATATCCCTCCCTTCATGCTGTGTGACGGCAATCCAGCTCGGCCTAGAGCTGCTAATACCGTAGGTTTAAGACGACATGATTATTCGCCTGAAGATATAAAAGCATTGTCATCGGCTTACAAACTTTTGTATCGTGCGAAGATCGGGATTGAGAACGCGAGACAAGAACTGCTGGGAAGCGGTCCAATCCGGCCGGTACTCAGGCACTTATTTGATTTCATTGACCATACACAGGGCGGCCGCAATGGACGCGGCCGAGACCGTCGAAGGAGCGCAGCGTGAGCCAATTAAGGATCGCGGTTATCGGAGCGGGACATCTCGGGCGTATTCACGCAAAATTGCTTGGATCGGTCGATGGCGCAGAATTGGTAGGTATCAGCGATCCATTCGAACAGGCACGCGCAACGGCAAGCGAACTTTATCAGGTTCCGGTTCATGCGGATTATCGAGAGCTGATTCCAAGAATCGATGCTGCCATCATTGCTTCTCCGACGGACTCCCACGCAAAAATCACTCGTGACCTACTCAAAGCTGGCAAACATGTATTTGTCGAAAAACCACTGACAATTGATCGCAGCGATGCCACGCAGTTGGCCGCTCTTGCCGGAGCAAAGCAATTGACCCTTCAGGTGGGCCATGTTGAGAGATTCAACCCAGCTTTCACGGCGCTCGGTGATCTCGCGGTCGATGTCAAATACGTCGAAGCAGTTCGAGCTTCGCGTTTCCCTGGACGCTGTCTCGACGTCGGTGTCGTGATGGACTTGATGATCCATGATCTGGACCTTGTCCTCTCTTTCACCGATGCTCCGATTCGTTGGATCTCGGCGAGCGGCCTCTCGGTTGTATCCAGCCACGAGGATATCGCGGAAACGCGAATCGAATTTGAATGTGGAATGGTCGCTAACCTAAAAGCCTCACGAGTGAGTTTAGAACCAGCTCGCCAAATGCAGGTGTTTGGGAGTAATGGTTTTGCGGAGATCGATTTTGGTCATCCATCGCTCTCACTTATCAAGCCATCCAGAGACCTGAGTGATCGCACTTTCGACCTCAATGAGGAAGTGGAGTCACCTCTCGGTTATGCGGACGAATTATTCACCAGTAAGCTCGCCGCAGAAACGATAGAACTTTCGCCACGCAATGCAATCCTCGATGAATTACATGATTTCGTGATTAGCATCCAATCAGGATCCGCACCAACAGTCGATGGTGTTGCGGGGGCTCGCGCCGTGGACATCGCACAGCGAATCCTTGAATCGATCG
This sequence comes from uncultured Rubripirellula sp., assembly GCA_938045805.1. GTDB lineage: Bacteria > Planctomycetota > Planctomycetia > Pirellulales > Pirellulaceae > Rubripirellula. The sequence continues at coordinate 64,694 of CALIBL010000065.1, forward strand.
AAGAGAGAAGTTGGTACAGTAACGCGAAGCCTTCAGAGATTGGGCCCCATGCGTTTCCACGGCAACGAGTGGAAAACGCACCGCAACGCAAGTTTGGCATTCGCCACGCTGCCTAGCAGCAGCATCGGAAAATTGGCTTTTAACCAAAATCAAGCCTGCTTTCTTTGTGGAACTTCGGTACGCCCGTAAGGACTAACACTCGAGTCCTGAGGCATCGGTCTTCCTCGCGTCGCTTTCTCGCTAGAGCCTGCCTGATCGGAAAAGTTGCTGCTGATCGTCTTTCGGAGCGCTGAACGGATCAAGGTGAATGTGGCGAAACTCTCTGAACCTCCTGCTCGGGGGGCACGCAATCCGCGGAAAAAGTCGCTAAACTACCGCCTCGCCGATCGAATATTCAGTGGCTCTTGCATGGTCGTTTTGGTGAACGCTACCGGCAGCGAGTTTGGATATTGAAGGCCTCTTGATCACTCCAAATCTGATCATTCCAACCCTTATCATTCCTCGCGAAAGCGGATTCGCCAAAATGACCGAACCCTCTGGGCAAATTGATCACGTTCTGAACGAAAGTCGTTCTTTTCCACCTCCCGCCGAGTTCACTGAAAAGGCAGTGATCTCAAGCATGGAACAGTACGAAGAGATTTACCGCCGTGCGGCCGAAGACCGTGACGGCTTCTGGGGTGAGGAAGCGAAAGAACATCTCCATTGGTTTGAGCCGTTTCAAGAGGTCTGCCAATGGGAAGCTCCCAATGCCAAATGGTTTACGGGTGGCAAAACCAATGCGAGTTACAACTGCTTAGACCGCCATGTTGAAGCAGGAAGAGGCGATAAAGTAGCAATCATTTGGGAAGGTGAGCCTGGCGAAACACGAACCCTCACCTACAGAGAACTCCTCACCGAAGTTTCCAAGTGTGCCGCTGGACTCCAACAACTCGGTGTTGGTGTCGGAGACGTTGTTAGCGTCTACATGCCGATGACCCCTGAGTTAGCCATTACAATGCTTGCCTGTGCGAGGATTGGTGCCGTGCATTCGGTGATCTTTGCCGGATTCAGCGCCGAATCCATCGCTGATCGAAACCAAGACGCCGGCGCAAAAGTGATGGTGACCGCAGACGGCCTCTACCGCCGCGGGAAAGTCCTAGCACTCAAAGAAACGGTTGACGAGGCTTTGGCGAAATCGCCCACCGTTGAAAAATGCTTGGTACTTAAACGTGTTGGCCAAGATGACGTACCAATGCAAGAAGGTCGTGACGTTTGGTGGCATGACTGTGTAGAGACACAATCAGGTGATCTACCCGCAGTGCCACTCGATAGTGAAGCATCACTCTTCATCCTCTACACCTCCGGTAGCACAGGAAAGCCGAAGGGCATTCGCCATACCACCGCGGGCTACAACCTATGGGCCAAGCGGACATTCGAGTGGGTATTTGATCATCGTGACGATGATATCTACTGGTGTACCGCTGACTGCGGATGGATCACCGGGCACAGCTACATCGTCTATGGCCCTCTAGCAGCTGGCGCCACCTGCCTGATGTACGAGGGAGCCCCCAATTTCCCCGCGGAAGATCGCTTTTGGGATTTGGTGGAAAAATACAAAGTAACCATCCTTTACACCGCCCCCACGGCTATCCGAGCGTTTATCAAGTGGGGTGATGAGCATGTCGATAAACATGACCTATCGAGCCTGCGACTGCTTGGAAGTGTCGGGGAAGGGATCAATCCTGAAGCGTGGATGTGGTACCACCGTAAGATCGGTCAGGAACGATGCCCGATCGTTGATACATGGTGGCAAACCGAGACTGGTGGGATCATGATGAGTCCGCTTCCCGGTGTCACCGCAACTAAACCCGGTTCATGCACCCGACCGCTGCCGGGGATTGTTCCTAAAATCGTTGACGAATCAGGGAACGATGTCGACGCCAACCAAGGCGGCATGCTCTGCATCGCTGAGCCTTGGCCGGGGATGCTTCGAGGGATCTGGGGAGACGAGGAACGGTTCGTTGATCAGTATTGGTCTAAGGTTCCGGGCATGTACCTCACCGGTGACAACGCCCGACAGGACGAAGATGATTACTACTGGATCATGGGTCGAATTGATGATGTGATCAACGTCTCTGGTCACCGCCTGAGTACCATCGAGGTGGAAAGCGCGTTGGTAAGTCACGAACAGGTTGCCGAAGCCGCAGTAGTGGGCCGCCCGGATGACCTAAAAGGTCAAGCGATCGCAGCCTTTGTGACGGTCACAGGGGAAGCTTCTGAAGAGCTGCGAAAGGAGCTAAGAATGCACGTGCGATCGCAGATCGGAGCTTTAGCTCAGCCCGACGACATCCGCTTCACTGCTTCACTCCCCAAGACCCGAAGCGGCAAGATCATGCGGCGGCTGTTGCGAGACATCGCCTCGGGTAAAGAAGTTGCGGGGGACACGTCAACGCTGGAAGATTACTCGGTCCTCGCCAAACTGCGAAACGACGACTGATGACGACGTGACACAGCGGCCGGAGGTGCTACCCGAGTCGCTGCCAAAGGCCCAATAAATCGAGCTGCAAGCCAATCACTGACTTGCAGCTCTTTTTTTTATTCAATGATTGCGACAAGCAGCCGAATAAACAGCGGCGCAAGACACCATTTCGCAGACGACGCTTAAGCAGGCACCCTAGAGTGTCGTGCTACTCTTGAGCACAGGAACAAGTAATGCAAGGACCACACCCAAAACCAGAATGGCCATCACCAGAAGCATCAACGGTTCCAACAGTCGCACAAATAGATCAAGACGCCTGAACGTGGTCTTTTCCAACGAGTCTGCGATGTCCGGCAATACTTGATCTAGCGTATTACTTTCTTCCCCAACGCTAATCATCTCCACAACTGACGGTGGAAAATAACCAGAAGTTCGCAGCGGTGTTGCCAAGCTTTCACCACTTTTAATGTTCTCGGTCGCACTGGAAACGGAATCCCGCAGCAGGCGATTACCGGCAGCGGTTCCGCTAATCTCGAGACTCTTAAGAATCGGAACCCCGTTTCCGAGAAGCGTTCCGAGTACACGACAGAATCGTGCGACAGCCAGATTCATCAGAATGCTGCCCAAGACTGGGATTTTCAACTTGGCACGGTCAGCCATTTCTTTACCTGAGTCGGACTGCAGCTTGATACGAACCGCGACGAAAGCAGCAAAGACGGCAACCAACAGAATCCAGCCGTATGCCTGAAGGAAGTTACTGAAAGCCAACAGCATCTCCGTGGCATACGGCATTTGTCCCGTCTTTCGAAGACGCTCGAAAAGCATATCGAACTTTGGAACAAAGAAGACAAGTAGTGCAGAGAGAACGACTGAACCAACCGAGAAAAGAAAGATTGGGTAGGCCAACGCACTAACCGTACGTCCTTTGAGGTCTTCTTGAAGTTCAGTGAAGGATCCCACGCGATCGAGAGCATCTTCGAGGAAGCCGCCTTCCGTTCCGGCTCGCACCATATTGCAAGCCATCTCGCTGAAAATCTTGGGAAATCGAGCCATCGAATCCCCGATCGGCTCACCATCTTCAACACGAATACGAATCTGGCCAACCACATCCTTCAACGCCGCATCTGAAGATTGTTCCGAGAGCACGTTCAGTGATCGGATCATTGGTACGCCGGCCCTGAGTAGGGAAGCGAGCTGCGAGTAAAAAACGGCCATCGTTTGACCTTTGACTTTCTTTTGCCCACCAAAAACGCTCTGCGAAGCACTAGCCTGTTCTTTAACCGTCACCGGAAAAAGGGAACGCTCCGCCAAGATTCCCGCGACATCTCGCTCGCTAGCAGCTTCAAGCGTACCGTTAACCAATTTGCCCGACATTTCCCGAGCGGTGTATGCGAAGACAGGCATGCTAGAGCGCTTCACCTTTCGTCACGCGTAGGAGCTCATCTACCGATGTATCGCCAGCAACGACTTTATCCCAAGCATCCATACGCAGGGTACGCATCCCCGCTTTGACGGCAACCTTTCGAATCTCCCAGCTGCTGGTTCGCTCCATCGCCATCTGACGAATTTCGTCATTGGCAACCAGCAGTTCATAAATCCCCATTCGTCCAGTGTATCCGACGTTGCGGCATTCCCGACAGCCAACACTTCGGTAGATGGGCTGGCCGTTCAGTCGGTCCCAAGGGAAGTCAGGTGGCATCTCATTACGGTCTGGCGTGAATGATTCTTTACAGTGGACGCACAGGCGACGGATCAGACGCTGTGCCATGACCGCTTCGACAGTACCAGCCACCAAGAACGGCTCCACTCCCATGTCACTCATACGAGTGAACGCACCAGCAGCATCATTGGTGTGCAGGGTGCTAAAAACCAAGTGCCCCGTGAGGGACGCCTGAATCGCATTCTCTGCAGTCTCCAAGTCTCGAATTTCACCGACCAGCACAATGTCAGGGTCATGCCGGAGGATACTACGAAGAGAATTTGCAAAAGTCAGTCCAATTTTGCTGTGGACTTGAATTTGGTTGATTCCATCAAGCTGATACTCGACCGGATCCTCCGTGGTGATGATTTTTGTTTCGGGGCTTTGAATCTGTAACAGGCTGCTATAAAGCGTGGTCGTTTTACCCGAACCCGTTGGACCAGTTACCAGGACGATTCCGTGCGGATACTCAATGATCTCACTGAATTTGGAATAGATCTCTTTGGACATCCCAAGGCTACCGAGATCAAAAACCATTGCCGATTTGTCAAGAACACGCATCACGATGCTCTCGCCGTGAATCATCGGGATCACACTGAGCCGGATGTCAACATCACGTCCATGGACACGTAATTTAATTCTTCCGTCCTGTGGCAATCTCTTTTCAGCAATATTCAACCGAGCCATGATTTTTAAACGGCTCGTTATTGCCGCTTGGAACCGGTTGATTTCAGGCGGTGTTGGTTGTGGATGCAAAATCCCATCGATTCGATAACGAATGATCAAGCCTTTGGACTGCGATTCAATATGAATATCACTCGCGCGCGACTGGATCGCCTCAAGCAGAATCTCGTTCACCAAACGAACCACCGAGGCTTCCTGCGCCATTTCGCTGAGTTCGCTGCCGTCGGATTCAATTTGTTCGAGGAGTTCGACTTCTTCGTCCGACTTGGCTGCCATCAAGCCTTCGACGGTCTCACTACCAACACCGAGATGCCGGTTCATGAGCCTCGCTATTTCGCTTCGCTCTGCAACCACCGGCACAATATTGCGGGACGTTGCGGCGCTTGCTTCATCGAGTGGATACAAATCCAACGGATCCGAGGTTGCAACCACAATCGAATCGCCGTCGAATCCAATTGGAAATAATGACTGGCGATAAATCAGCTTTTGCGGAAAACCATCGAGGGCTTTGAGATCGACGTCGGTCTCTCGAAGGTCGACATAATCAAGGCCAACCTCCTCCGCTAACGCCTGCAAGGCTTGGCGCTCTTCAACAAAACCGAGTGAGATCGCAGCTTGTACCACACCGCTCACATCATGGTTACGGCTTTTTGTTAGTTGCTCATCGCTCAATAGACCACGGCGTTTAAGAATCTCGCCTGCGTGCATAATCATCGTTGTCTTGGTTCCAAACTTGCGAGCCGCCTATGACCTTACCTACCACCACCGCCTGGGCGTCCACCGCCACCACCAGGTGCACCACCTGGACCACCGCCACCGAAACCACCAAAGGACGGCCGGCCGCCACCCGTTCCGCGGAAACCACCGGTTGAACCGCCGGGGCCACCGCCGCCGAATCGCGAGCGGAAGAATTCAATTCGACGCTGGATATCTTCCGGGCTGGAACCCCCGCCGGGTTGTGTGGGACCAGAAGAATTGTTGCTCGATGAATTGTTGTTGCTACTGCTGTTATCGCTGGTTGATTTAGCCTGAGTCCCAAGAATCGATTCCAGTGCGGACTTCAGAACGTCAGGGTTGACTTTTCCTGAAGGGGAATAGGTAACGATCGTCTCCTCGGTCACCATGCTACTTTGATCGAGAGCCTCGACTAACTGTTGAATCTCGGCAAAGTCCTGAGGCGTCGCGATCACGACCAATGAATTGCTTTTTGCATCAACTGCCACACTGATTTTTGATCGCTCACTTTTTGCAGCTTGTCCTCCTCCACCACGTTGACCTCCACCGCCACCGCGTAATGCATTGAAGAAGTCTTGAGGCGAAGGTGCACCACCGCGACCGCCGCCGCCACCGTTTCCGCCACCCTGAGCACCAGCCATTCGGTCAGCGAAAACCGATTTTACGACGTCCGCAACATCCTTGGCATCTTGATAGATCACAGGGATCAACATCGGCTTGGAGACGGTTTCAATATCTTCGGGGCTCTCTTGGATGTCGATCTTTTCGAGAATCATCTCGATCATCTGCATATCGATTGGATTGGCATGAATGATCAGAGCGTTAAGTCGCGCATCGGGAACAATGTTGACTGAGCCGGTCGAAGTCAGAATCGAACGCGACGAAGGCGCTGAACCTCCGCCTCCTCCGCCACCCATACCCAACAGACCAAGCATACCGCCACCGAGTCCACCCGTCATCGAATCAACCGCCGATGAAATCGTACTCTCCGCCCCACCGAGCACGCTCGAAATCAACTCGGCTGCAATCTCTGCCTCAATGTATTTCAGCCAAATAATCGTCGGCAAATCCGACTGTAATGTGGACGGAGTCGCAAACGATTCCATCAGGCCTTGAAAGACATCCAGTGCTTCGGTGTCCTCTGAAGCGATCAACATACCTGCCGGAGTGAATTGGACCACGATATCGGCACCCTGCACATTGAGAGTGACCTGAGGGACACCGCCTTGTGCTGCATCGCTATCTTGTGATCCCTCGGTTGCGGATCCCTCTTGGCCCTCATCAGCCACCTGAGTGACAAATCTGTATTGGTCAAGGTTTTGATGGGAGGCCTCCTCCGAAGCCCTCGGAGTACTCCCGCTCGGTTGCATCTCAGACCGAGGTACCATCCGGTCTGGAATTCCACCCGCTCCACCGGAAGCACCTCCTCGAGCGGGTGTCAATGTGCGAATCCGATTGCTGCGTCCAGTTGCCTGCCACAACCCCTGAATCTGTTCAAACGCCTGCTGTGCCGCGGGACCCGAGTACGGCAAGACGCGAACTTTATCACCGAGGGGTCCAAGAGAATCACTACCCTCAAGTTCAACAAGCAAATTTTCAACCAGCTCAATCTGCTCTGCGGTGCCACGAACCCAAAGTTTGCCGGTCGCGGGGTCTCCATCCACGATGGGGCCGTCACCACCCTCCTCGGTGATGCCAAAAAACTTATTGATGGTTAGGAGAGCTTGAGCAGGGTCGAGTCGCTTTAAATCGACAACCTTGAATGTCGTCCCTGAACCTTCCATTTCGGTGATCGTCTTGGTGATCACATCATGTGTTTCGGGGCGTGCCCAAGCAACGATCGCGTTGGTTTTAGGATCGATGGCAATGCGAGCGTCAGGGCTACCGGCCAGTAGTGTTTGCAGAACATCGAAAACGGTCGCGCTGTCAGAACTGCTGACAATGTGAGTACGGAAGACCGGAGTCGCCATCTGACTCTCTTCGTCTGATGATGGAGTCGCCAACGGTTGATCAGCTTTCTCAAGGATCGACTGCAAAAGACCTGTCTTTCCCGGCAGCCCAGATGCATAGATCCGTTCACCAAAGAGACCAACCGAAATGCGAATCTCTTCGCTGGAATTTTCACCGGCGTCTAATCCTAGAAGTGGACGCGCTAGTTCGAGTAGTTCTTCAGCACTGCGATTCTTCAAGACGATTTCAATGACATCAGTGTCTGCCATCGCAGCAGTCTTCAGAAGGTCACGAATCGCGATCAGTTTCTCCGCGGTCTCGGTGACTTTAACCTGACGTGCCGAATCAAGAACCACAAGTCGTCCCCATGGCCCGACCATCAATGCGAGTTCTGTCTTCGCCGCATCTGGTGTCATGCTACCCAACGGAAAGACACAACTGACAATATCACTTCGTCCCCGCTCGTCTAGAGAGTCGGGTGTTACCAATTCGGCAATCTCGCTAATCAGTTTGTCTGCGTTTTCTACCTCGAGGTCGATCACCTGCAGCATGCGACCGCGACGCACCAGCGAATAACCTCTTTTCATCAATGCGAGATTAATCACATCTAACCCCTCAGAGATACTGTAAGCACGACTAGGGTCAGAGAATGAAAAGGTTCCGATGGGGGCATCATCAACCTGGAGTGCGAGATCCGCTTGAATCGCAAACCACTCCAAGACGTCCATCCACTGCGTTCCGGAGAAGTTGAATCGCAGCATCCCCTGCTCAAGTGACTCGGTCACTTCCGCGGGGAACGGTTGATCCGACGGACTGCTAGCTTGCTGCTCGGTCGGATCCGCGGCGGCAGCGGCAGAAGGAGTTGTCTCGGCTGTCTCCTCAGCGGCACCCTGCTCGGAAGTATCTGAGCTATCCTGAGTTGAAGTGCTAACTTCTGGTGCGGTAGTGACGGCGGTCTCGCCGGGAACCGCACCCCCCTCCTGAGAGGCAGGCAGTTCGCTGGTCGCCTCTTGTGCATTGACAGAAAGCAGTTGAGTGGCCGAGAGAAAGACAATGCCAAGAAGCATACGAGTCAAATTGAGATTCATACTTAGAGAACCGCGTCGAGATTAGAAAGACAGCTCAAAGATTCTATGATAGTAGCAACTGGTAAAAGAGTTCGCTGTTGAGGGATATCCCCACAATCTTTGTCGCCAACTCCGCCCATACACTGTATCTAACCCTCTTTTACTGTTGGAGTTCTGCGGAGATCGTCGACTTTTCCGTCGAACAAACCTCATTATCGGATTTTTCACCAGCGGCTCACGCGGAAGTCAGGGCGCTCAAGGTCATCCCACTCTCCCTTGAAAAGGGAGACTTAGCCTTGCGCACGAGTGTTTGGGTCGGCAAACGCGAGTTTTCTGATAGAATTCGGCAACCGGAGCATCCTTCAAAAGGTGTTCTGCTGAAGTCATCTTGCCTACCCTTCTCAATAGGTGGGCACAACCGGCAAGTCCCCCCCACCCCCACCCGGTGGCATCATCGCCCCAACAGACTCATGCTAAAGCGGCAAAATAAGTTGATATTGAACCGAGACCAACAGGATGCCATGCGCCGTGCCGGTCGCGTGAACGCACAGTTATTGGACTACCTCCGACCCCACATCAAAGCGGGCATCACGACCGGTCAGATTGATGATTTGGTTCATCAGTGGACGCACGACCACGGGCACATTCCTGCCACGCTCGGGTATCAAGGCTACCCCAAGTGCTGCTGCACGAGCGTGAATGAAGTGATTTGTCACGGGATTCCCGATAGTTACGTTTTGAAGGAAGGTGACATCGTCAACGTGGACATCACCACCATCGTTGATGGCTGGCATGGAGATCAGAGCGAGACTTTCCTTATCGGTGAGGTCTCCGAAGAGCGAAGAAGCGTCACTCAATGTGCTTTCGACTGCCTCTATCTCGCTCTCGACGCACTCACCCCCGGATGCACCGTCAGTAAAGTCGGTGAGACAATTGTCCCAGAAGCTCACCGTCGTGGATTCAGTGTCGTTCGTGAATACGTGGGACATGGGCTCGGCAAAAAATTTCATCTCGATCCGTCGATCCCACACTTCCCAACTCGACAGAGCCGAATCGATCGGCTGGAGCCTGGGATGTGCTTCACGGTTGAACCGATGATTAATGCCGGTACTCGTTACACCCAAAGCGACAAAAACGATGGATGGACCGTTCGAACCCGCGATGGTGCCTCCTCAGCTCAGTTTGAGCACTCGATCTTGATGACCGAGAACGGGCCCGAAATCCTGACTCTCACCGAGCATGGACCAAGACCGGGGCATTGTTTTTAGCGAACGGTTCATCTCACTCTGAAGTTACCTGAATACGAATGGCAACCGCTCCCATCCGAGTCGCAGCGACCGGTGCGCGACTCACCAAGGGCATCACGGATCGGACCGTGTCGCGCAGCAATTCCTGATATTTTTCGCCTTGCTGCTCTGAACTAACTTCATGCTGATGCCTTGCCAGTTCGAGCAAGTTCTCTGCTGAAACAGAAATGCCCGAAGGAACCGCACCATCAACAGGATGTTTCAAGCGAACGATCGACTTTTCATGGTCGCTGGCGGTAAAGAAAAAGCCACCGTTTTCAGAGTCCCAAAACCATCGGACCTGTTCGTCCATCAATTGCGAAGCCATCTCCATCAATTTTGGCTCATCCATGGCTCGATGCAGAGCCAAGATCCCGGCAATCAAGAATGCATAGTCGTCTAAATAACCCTGTAGTCTTGCCTGACCTTTGGCGTAAGAACGAAGCAATCGCCCATTCACATCACGTGACTCTCGCATGATGAAATCGAGACACTCAACCGAAGCACGCAGGTAGTCTTTTCGTTCCAACAATCGTCCAACATCCGCTAGAGCAGCGATTGTCAAACCGTTCCAAGCCGTTAGCACTTTGGTGTCCGTTAGCGGTTCAACTCGCGTGCCTCTCTTCTCTAGCATCGCAACCGATACACTCTGTACCGATTCAAGCATCTCTGAAATGCTCAGACTTTTTGCCTCCGCCACATCCCCAAGATTTCTCGCGGGAGCCAGAACATAGAATTCGTTCTCAAAATTGGGTGCACCATCTAATCCATAGAGATTCGCGAAATCTGGGTACCGATCGAGCTGATTCAATCCATCAAGATCTTCACGAGTCCAGCGATAGTATTTTCCCTCCTCACCTTCGCTATCAGCATCAATGGAACTGTAGAAACCACCTTTCGGACTTCGCATTTCACGCAACAGGAAGTCGCAGATGCCCTCGGCGATGATCCGGTATTCTTCGTTCCCAAAAACGATCGAAGCCTCTGCAAAGATTGATGCAAGCTGCGCGTTGTCGTAAAGCATTTTTTCAAAATGCGGAATCTGCCATCGCTGATCGACGCTATAGCGATGAAAACCGCCGCCGAGGTGGTCGTACATTCCACCACGAATCATCCCATCAAGCGTCCCCAGCAACATCTCTTCCGCAGTCAACAACGACTGCTGTGACGGCTTCGTCCCTGAATCTTCTACGGCGACGTCGGAGGGCTTTTCTACCTCGACTTGATCACCTTCTCGCGATCTTACATCGAGGGATGCTTTGGCTAGGAGAAAACGCAGGTTGGATGGTTCGGGAAACTTGGGCCCCTCACCGCCAGCGGTAAATCCACCATTGATTGGATCATACTGATCCCTGAGTCCGCTAAACGTCTGATCAATCCACTCCGCGTTGTAGGTGCGTAGACGCGGATCATCCGATACGGGGATCTGCTGTGATTGGATCGCTTCGGTCACCGCCTCTGCTTGAGCCTTTACCTGATCCGTTTGTTCCTTCCACGCTCGATCAATCTGCTTTGCAATCGTTAAGAAACCAGTGGCACTCCCGCGATCACCATCCCGGGCGGGAAAGTAGGTTCCACCCCAGAAAGGTTGCCCACTCGGAAGGATGAATACAGACATCGGCCAACCGCCCTGACCGGTGATGAGCTGCACCGCCGTCATGTAGATCTGATCGATATCCGGACGCTCCTCTCGATCCACTTTCACGCAAACAAAACGCTCGTTTAATACTTCAGCAATCTCAGTATCCTCAAAGGATTCCCGCTCCATCACATGACACCAATGACAGGCAGCGTAGCCAACGCTTAGAAAGACCAACTTGTTCTCTCGTTTGGCCTTTTCAAACGCCTCCTCTCCCCACGGGTACCAGTCAACGGGATTCTTAGCGTGCTGCAACAGATACGGGCTCGATTCCTTGGCGAGCCGATTTTCACGCACTTCCCCCTCACGCTCCACCGCCGCGGTACGACTGAGAGGTGGATCTGATTGCTCGCTGCCCTGTTGACCGAAGGCCGTCACAGAAACCATGCAAACCAACCCAGAAACCAATATGAAAAAGCATTGCGAATTGAGCACGAAGAGACGATCCAAATGATTAGTTACAAATATCTCCATCGCAGCAGAGAACTGACACTCGGCGATGCTTTAGTTTGTGTCAATTTGAACGGCAGGTCAAACGGAACTCAACACGATCCGACAGATCGTTTGCGGAAACCAAAGAGACAAAAACCATCACTCAAATCGCAGATCAGTGATTCCCACATGTCCATTTCATGCTTTGGCAAGAGACCATCAGCAAACGCATCTCAACGGTCTTCTTTTTGTTCTCTTGCTCGACTCGTCCGCTGAATTCGATGCAAATCTTCCTCGGCAGTCAGCAGCCCCCAATTCAATGCACGGTCCTGCTCATACTGCTTACCCAATGTCAATGCGATGGACGCCTTGGCCATTTCGTAACCAAGGTAGAATGCATGTCCTGCGTCAATATTGCTTGATATTTCCTGCTGGAGTAGTTGATCAAAGAGATGAAACGGATCACGGTCACTCAACCAGAGCTCTGAACTGACGACATGAATTTTTTCGTCTTGGGCGTAAAGCCGGTAGTTATGATCTTTGATTGTCGCAGCAAGATTTTCAAAAAGTGTCTCAGGGTGCTCAAGAAGTTTTCCATCACGCAACATCACAAGGTCTTCAGAGAGTCGCTTGGGGGGAATTCGATTCTTGAGACTATGGTGCACCAATCGTCTGGCTACTTCGCATTCTCGAACCGACGACCGCGCCCAATTGATCACTTCGGTGGTCAGCACACTTCCGATCCGCAACTCTTCACAGATAGCGAGCAGGATCAAATTGATTCCTGCAGAATCGACATCCGTAAGTTCTGTGACATTACCAATCCCCATCATCATGGGAAGCTCAGGATACTTTGAGCGGACTTCGGCATAGCGAATCAAACTGCTCATCAGGCCCGCGCCAATTGGCTCGAGGATTGAATCAAGCCGCACAGAAACTCCGCGCCGAGTCAGATAATCAATGGATTCATCAAATGAGCTCAGATCGTCGAGGGCGTCGGGAATGACAACCACCTCGCAGCCCCAATCGGCTGCTATCTCACGGTTAGATGCGTTGACCGACAACACAAGACTCGCACCCGCTCTTACCGCTGCTTCAACCTCGTCCGGATCAAAAGAATCGATACTCACGTTCACCCCAAGGGCGCGAACGGCGTTCACATAATCCCCGATTTCTGAACAATGCTCAGACGGATCGCAACCGAGATCAATTCGATCGGCGCCATCAGCGATCAGCTTCTCCGCGATCCGCACAACCTCGCGAACCGATTTTCTCGGCACATGATTGATCTCGGCAATGACCTCAATCGAGTAATCGCTCAGGTCAGGATCACGACGCTGCTCACCAAATAGTCGCGGAATTTCACGACAATCCTTGGGACCAATCACAACGGGTATCCCCACCGATTCCTTGAGAGTATCGAGGCCTACCTCGCAATACCCCGGCACCACCAAGTGTGTCGATGTGGATGGTAGATCAAGATGCCTCAGAAGCCACTTCGGCGTAATCAGAGCAGCCACCGTGATGGGCAGCACTTGAATGGAATACGAAAAGCCATGCTCGCGCGAACATCGATCGACCAAATCACGAACGGAAGCTGCAGCTAACTTACCGGTCACGAAATGATAGTGGTGATCCGATTCGGGCTTAAGACATAACATAGTAGTCGAGTAACTTTGATGTGGAGTTAACCAAGCTTCTCTCAGAAGCATTCATTCAACCACACTGCGTGAAAGAGAAGAACCGTAACATTCTCAGCTTCTTCCGTGTTCTTCTACTCTTCGCCTCCGCGCATCGAACAGGACGACATCCTAACGCACGCCTTGACGTGCGAGACTCGTTATAGTCAACTAATGCTAACGAGAGATCCGTGTTCCAAGGTGTAAAGCTTTACGCGTTGGACGTGGCCGGGATCTCTCGTTTTTTTATGCGCGATACATCCATGTCATCGTATGCACGCGAACAATCTTAGCGATCAATGCTGGCGATCAGTGCAACAAGAGCTTATCTCTCGTAGAAGATCCACCACAGGGCTCATGGCGCAATAAACAGCCACGCTTCAGATCCCTAAAGCGTGGCTGATGTATACCCGTTCTTCGGAGATCTAATTGCGGTAAAGGTCAGCGATCCCGAAGGTGAAGAAGGTTTGGAGCCCGTAGTTAATCAACTCTTCTTCACACTTGTATTGAAGGATGACGTAGTCGCCTGGTTGAATCAGCGGTCGCGCCGAAGGATTGTTATAGGCCTCTTTCAGGTCGACCTCGATGGCGATCTGACCATCACATTCGGTCTTCCTGAGGATGTAAACAATCCCCGGTGGAACGCCTTGCAGTCCACCCATACCACCCATACCACCAATGCCTCCGCCCATGCCTCCGCGGTTCCCGCCCATCTGTCCCGTTTGATAGAGCTGTCCGGACATCGCCATTGCTCCAAGGACATCGAGATCGTAGTCACGAGGCAGAGGGAATTCGCCGCCACCGAGTAAACCACCGGTGTAGAAAACTTCTCTTTCGCGAGATTCGATGTACACGATGTCGCCATCTTCAAGAGTGACATCCTCTTCATCCAAAGCCGGTACGACACCTGGCTTTACCCGTAAAGGAATTTTCAGAATCGTTGGGTCGTCTGGCAACTTGGGAAGGCAGGCACAAGGATCAAGCTGTGTCGCTTCTCGGTACGCATAAAAAGTTCTCATGAACTCTTCTCGCTTGCGTTTATCCGCCTTGCTGGCACGCAGAATCATGACCTCATTCTTGGCCCCCAGACCTGGCAATCCGCCGGTTTGAACAAGAGCATGAAGAATGTCGTTCTTGTAAGCAGGAAGATTAATGGTTGTTCCACTCGCGGCGAAGTCACGCGCATTGCCGCCGTTGGCGTCAGCCGCCTGTGCTGAATCCTCTCGAATCACCACCACGTTGTAAGTGCGTTCGCGGATGATCGTAACAATCGGCCGAGCCTTATCTGGTCGAAGGATTTCTTCCTTGATATAGGCGTCGCGAATCGCATCCCGAACCTGATCGAGCGTGAGTCCCTCGACACTGATTGGCTCAAGAAGTGGAAGCGAAAGCGTTCCGTCATCCTGTACCGCGATGGGGTATCCAATTGATGGCGGCAATGTGCTCTCTGCGCCAGGGAAGTTGACCGGGGGTGGTTGGGGAGGAGAATTTGGTTGTGAATACGGAAGGATGCCATCAACGTAAACGCCCAGAATATCGCCTGGTCCCAACTGGTAATCTCGCGGCGGTTCGATGGACAGCAACGAGATATCAACGGGAACCAAATCGTTCTTAGCCTCCGGGAAAAAATCCGCTGGCAATCGATTTGCGGGCACACCTTCAATTGGCTGCGTCAACGCGGCGCACCCACTCAAGGTTGACGCGAGTACGCACGCAACCAAGAGGTTCACTGCTCGACCATGCCACCAAGAAAATGAACCGGTACCCATCTTCGCCGATTCGCTGGGACGCGTAGCGTAATGCATGTGATTCATCCCTGAACTTTCTTCCTGAAACTCAATTTTGAACGTTAAATAATTTCTTTTTCAAATTGCCGCGATCTACTCAATCGTGAACGGCAAGTCGCTACTATCAGAGTCGAACTGAAATTCGATGGCACCGGTTTCTTCCTCGATCAACGGTTCAGCCGAGGCTGATTCCCCGCGAACATTTTTCAACCAGTCGTCATAACTAGCGGGTGATTCAACGCTGCCATTCGCTGTGTTTTCCCCGGTCATCGACACGGTACCCTGAGAGATCGTTGGAGGTAGTTCGAATCCAGAGGGTGCCGCTGCACCGGCCGACGTTGCACTAAGAGACGCTTGATTCATGAACGAGTTAAAAGCGTTCGCACCGGGAGTTCCAGCAGCATTTCCCACTGCGTTCTCGACCGGCTTGATCGCTGGTAAATCGCTCGCCACGACGTTCGGTAGTGGCGGAAGATCAGACGATGAAGGAATGGCCGCTGAGTCCGGTGAAGCCGGTTCGAGTTTGGCAGGTTCTGGTGCTTGAGGTACTTCTTCAATAACCGATGGCACGCTGTTCTCTTGATCGCTGTCAACGGCGGATTCGGCAACCCCTTGGAACTCCTCTGGCTGTCGCAGATTCAGTTGCACTCGACTCCAATTGCCAACTCCGTCAATCTCCGCAGCTTTGGCGCCGAGCGGGTAACCCTCAAACCAAGCTTGGACCGCTGCCTGACCGAATGGCGATTGATACTTCCAGCCCCAATACTCCGATGGAGCGATTGGAGGCGTGCACCCGTTACCCCCGTTAGCGACCGCCTGATAACCGGCAATGAAGCCTTTCTTCAGTTCACTACGGTATTGGTGACCTCGATGCTCTTCACGAATTCCAATCCACGCTTTTTCCGCGAGAGTTCGATCGCGGTAGTTTGACATTGAATCGTCCACCCATGACCGGACGTCCTTCGCGGCGACGGTTACGCTCGAGCTAAGCAGCGAGCAACCGGTTGAGCCAACAAGTGAAGCTCCCAGTAATGCGAGCAGAGCGACCCGTCTCATCGACGCTCCTTTGGAACGCGCGGTCGAGGCGAAATGATTTTTATTATTCGGACTCAGACAAATTGCCATTTCGGCCCCCCTCTGCACAACTCAGTCTTAAACTGCTGACTTTGCGCAATTGTCATGCGGCTGTAGAACGCTACAGTTGGGTTTATCGCCCTTCAGATCATCCGGAATTGAACGAAAATTCCGGAAAGACCGTTTGTGACGGAAATCCACTCTGTAGCGAACTTCCTTGAAGCCACGGGCGACAGACCATGGCAGCCCGAAGAGGCATGGCGTTGGCCTAGTGACCGTGACGGCAGACTCGAAGCCTTTTCATCACCGGAATTGTGTTTCACTGAGTTTCACAAATCGGCTAGCCATATCGCAAAACACCAAATGCGTTCACTGAAACAGAATTCGATTGGGACACTACACAAACCTGATCGGCTATGACGATTCTGCACGCAAATCGGGATTCGCTTCACCATCTGGGGGGAATCGCTCAGCTTTCATCAAGGGTCGCAACAACGATGAGTCGAAGTAGTTAGAGGAATTTAAGTGTCGTCAAGGGGCAGACGACATCGTTGCTCTTTGACGTTCGCCAAACGTCTAATTCGAACGAGAGATTTGCCGACCAATGCCAATCCTTTCTGCTGAACCAGATTGCTATCCGGAGAACCTCTTTGAAACATCTGATCTCGCGGAGAGAACTTGGTGGCTGCTGTACACCAAGAGCCGTCAAGAAAAGCAGCTGATGCGTCATCTGCGACAACTTGGGCTAGATCACTATGGGCCCCAAATCACGAATCGAAAGCGTTCTCCCGCAGGCCGCATCCGCACCAGCTACATGCCCCTTTTTACCAACTATGTCTTCTTATGCGGAGAAGAGATGGCTCGCTACAAAGCCGTCTGCACCGGATGTGTGCTCAAAGCTACCGAAGTGATCAATACAGCGGAGTTTGTTGAAGATCTTCGCCAAGTCCATGAATTGATCCAGATGGGTGTACCGCTCACCCTCGAAAGCCGAATCGAGTCCGGTCAGCGAGTTCGAATTAAGAATGGGCCCTTCGAAGGATACGAAGGCATTGTCATCCGCCGAGAGAATGAAACTCGCCTGCTCGTCTCTGTGAAATTCATGGAACAAGGGGTCAGTGCGAAACTGGATGACTGTCAATTAGAGGCCGTTGCGTAGGCGATCGAATGCTGACGAGTAGTTGACCGAAGGATCGAGGGTGGGCAACACTCAATAGCATTGGGAGTCGATCCGATACCCTTCCAGCTGCAAAATTGATGTGCAGGACGCCGGTCGGGTTTGACGGTTAGAATCAAAGGAACATAATCCTTCAAACGATCGCAAAGCCGAAACTCGCCTTCTTTCTTACTGCCGACAAGGGATCAGCACCTTGCCCATTGCATTTATCACCGGCATCACCGGACAGGATGGATCCTACCTGACCGAACTTCTCCTGGACAAAGGTTACGAGGTCCACGGCCTAGTGAGACGCTCGAGCACCATTGGCCGCAGTCGCCTCGAAGCATTATTCAACGACAAAGCGATCTACGAGAAACGCCTTTTTTTGCACTATGGGGATCTGGATGACACGACGACGATTCGTCGTATTCTCGCATCCACTGCGCCGGACGAAGTTTATCATTTGGCAGGACAGAGCCATGTTGGCCTGAGTTTTGAGATCCCAGAGACCACCTGTCAATTCACCGCAATGGGGACCTTGAAACTTCTGGAAATCCTACGAGATCTTCCGAAGCAATCGAAGTTACTGCACATTAGTAGTTCCGAGATTTTCGGCCGCCCTGAAAGCTCACCGCAAAATGAATCAACGAGTCGCGATCCCGTGACCCCTTACGGGATTGCGAAGAACTTCGCAACTCAAATGGTCAAACTCTACCGCGAATCCTTCGGACTCTTTGCCTGCAACGCGATCTGCTACAACCACGAATCCCCTCGCCGTGGCGAAACCTTTGTAACACGCAAAATCACGCTCGGTGCTGCTGCGATTGCACTCGGATTACAAAGTGAGTTGGTACTTGGATCTCTCGATGCGCGTCGCGATTGGGGTTTTGCACCTGAGTACGTTCAGGCGATGTGGATGATGATGCAACACTCCCATGCAGATGATTACGTCCTGGCAACCGGAGTCAGTCATAGCATCGAAGATTTTCTTGAAGCGGCTTTCCGTTCCGTTGATCTTGACTGGAAACAATATGTCAAGCAGGACGAACGCTACATGAGACCCGCCGAAGTCAGTCAACTCGTTGGCGATGCCAGTAAAGCCGAGTCACAACTGGGTTGGAAATCCACCTGCACGCTCGACAAAATTGTGAACGCGATGGTGCAAAGCGACCTCCAATCACTCAACACTCGCAACCAATGAGTCAGTAGGTCTAAGCCAACCTCCAAGCTGACTCACGATCTGAAGCCGCAGCGAATCATCTCAGTCCGCGAAGTGGCTGCGGGTTTGTCAACCCAGCGCTGTACTCGATGGGGCGATCAAAATTCGCTGAAAAGCCGGGAGCCGGCAAACCGCCAGAAAGCGTGGTTAAATCAATCCTCTGAGGAGCCGAAGTTGGCATCACAAATAGGTTTGGATCCCCGCTGAGCAATTGATTCACCGCATAAGATCCCACTTCAATCTTCATGGACAATGGTGGTCCGACCGATGGCAACAAATGAATTTCGACCTCATGCGGAATCGAACATTCATAAGAAGCGTAGTAGGCGTGTTTTGTCGCGTGGCTCCGTGCGATGAGATTACCGGAGGGTGCATACAAAAACTGATCCGTGACAAAACCCGCTTTCGGATCCAGAATCAAAACCTTTTGATAAACTCCATCGGGCATGCTCTGTGTGCTACGAACCTCGAGTCGTCCATCGGTACGGGTGATGGGGCCGGCAATCACGTTCGAGGGATCAAGCTCTACCAAGCCGAGAGCATCTATCATCCATGTCGGGTCAATCGGTAGAATCGCTCGTGACAATTGCTGCTGGTACTGATCATGCCTCGCGTAATACAACGTCTTCGATACACCCTCCGGAACTTCAAACCAGAAGGATTCAGTGTTACTTCCCATGTCGATGCCGGCAAAGATGATTGGCAAACTCGCGCGGAGCCGGAAGTTCTTATCGCGTTGAAGATTCAAGGTTGCGCCGAGCCGTGGGAGATCCGGCATGCTTAAGACCTCCACCGAAGCCGAATTTGTTGACAGTTGACTAATCGCTTTGGTGCGATTCAACGTCGACGACAATTCTTGAAGTGTCGGGGTTGCCTGAAAAACAGGTGGTGGCGGAGGAAAAATCGTGGCGGGCGTCTGTCGCGAGCAAGTCGCTCCACCGCAGACAAAAAAGCAGAGAAGTCCAACTGCGGGAAGACACCAAGATTTGCCGTGACCAAGGATTGAGCACCGAGAACGATCGACCGCAGATTCACCACTTCCATTCGAACGATTCATTCGCTAACTCCCGCTTGGGGCTGTGACGGGTGATCCGCTGAACTTGCGTCCGCCCCCAACTCATCCTCTGCTTCTTCTTCCACTGCTTCGCAATAGAGTAGCTCATTGAGCTCATCCTTCAGCGAATCCGCCTCCCCACGTGTGATCTTTGGTATCGGTATCTCGATCACCTCGCCCGTCGTGGCGACTTCCACACGCAAGTACTCCACCTCGTCTCGCTGCTCTTGAGCCGGCTCTGCTGCCTTGACCACTCGGCGACGCATTAGCATGAGCGCGAGTAGGAATCGACTCTTTTCTCGCTGAGGAACCTGATCCATCTGTCTTAATAGATCCACCAACACAGCCGGAGGTGCAAGAACGAGTTTCTTTTCGTCATCCACGGGCATCCGACTCTTCCACCAACCCACTGCGTTCTCTGGTGGTTCAATCCAGCCCTCGGCCGAATACTCCCTGCGTTTGAAATCCTCACCCTCCTCCACAACAACCGAGTAATACCACTCACCACCACGCAAAGGTCGCTTCAACGCGAAACATTGACGCGTGCAACGACCGACTTTGTATTCGCCCAGCATGGATTCGCCTACCGATGGCGGGAAGGGAAGCGGCAGAGCCCGTATCTGCACGTATTCGTGTCATATCAAATTGGCACCGAGCAACGAAAGCGAGAAAGTCGTATGACTTTGAGCAGAATAAGGTAACGGCGTTTTAGCACCGTTAACGTTTCGAGTTTGCAGAAACCAACAAGGTGCGGTCGAGAATCAACGGCGGTAAATGCAAGCAAATAAACACACCAAAGGTAAACTAGGCAGCACCACAAACTGCCGGTGAGAGCAAGAAGTCGATGATTCGAGCGAAAATCAGTTCGACAAAATAGAAAAAAACCACCGACCGTCCTGAACTTGTCGTCCACTAACCATCGAGTTGGGACGGATCAAAACACCGGAATCGGTAGCCTGTTCAACCTCAACGGCTTGCTCTTCCGCGTCACCAAACAACACACTCACTCCCTCGTGAAATTCCCCGTTAAAATGAAGTTCCGAAAAACGCTTCTGGCTCGCCTTTGGCAACACCTCTTTGAGCAGAATGCAGTCAGGTGATTTCCATGCGAAAACATCACTCATGCTGTCCGGTAACATCAGTCGCTTCATTGAAACTCGCTCAAAGTCTTGGTTAAACCGAAGCACAAAAACCTCACCTCCACTCGGTGAGTGTCCCGTGAACACCACAGCCCTGCTGTCGCTTGCCCAAACGATTCGATCCCCCAGAGAGCGATGTCGATGCTCATCACGCAGGAAGATCTTGCGTACCGACTGTGAAACGCAGTCGTACAAGGACACTCCGTGCTCGTTAAAAAAAGCGATTTGTCTTCCATCGGGCGACCAACTGGGGCATCTCCCATTGGACAACATTCGCCCAGAAAGACCATTAGGTTCCATCAACCAAATGCCAACTCCTCGATGCGACCGTTCACAAACGAAAGCAGTTCCATCTGGTGCCCAAGTCGGGAAGCGGCCCTTACACAGCTCGCGGAAGTGACCATCAGCAAGTGAAACACGAACCACACTAGGTTCGTTCAGGCTGTTCCGATCCACCCGATGAATCAATAACGTGTCACCGTTTGGATGAAGGCTGAAACCGTCGATCTCAATCACACTTGGATCCTGAATGATCATCCGGCAAGTTTTATTCTTGGGATCCAAAACCGCCAAGGCGACAGATCGGAGACTTTCGAACAGCAACTCGTCTCTGGAAAGCGTGCCATCGGCGTCGGAATCAAGTCGATGAAAGTAATAACGTCTCTGCAACTGGAAGAGATCAGACCGTCCAAATTCAAACTCATTGAAAGACAACTTTTGATCCCCATCACGATCCAGCAGTATTCTTTGCCAAGCGTAATTTCGATTCCCCAACGGTGAGACCAAATACTCCTGCAGCGTCAGCCTTGAATCTTGATTGTCGTCGAATGCATAAAACATCGCTCTCTGGATTGAATCCAATGGCAGATCCAAGCCATCGGCAAGCTCGGACCATTCGAGAAAGCTATTGAGGTTTGTGTCGGCCTCGCAGAACCAGAGAACCGGATCAAAGAAGCAGCCAGTAAAGGGATCGGAAAGTTCCTCGTAATCGATCCGTTGATCTCGGTTGAGATCAAGCTTCCCAAAACGACCAAACAAATTTCGATCGGACTGCCCCGCCGTCTCCACCTCTCCTTGATCAAGCTCACCGTCCTGATCCTGGTCAAGCTCCAATAACCAGTCAAAACGAACCACTCGGCCCGCCGGATCACGAAGCTTATGACCGTCCCGCAACCTCACACCCAGCTGCTGCTCGAGAAAATGCCTCGCCTCAAGACGACTCACTTTGCCGTCAAGATTCAAATCCGCGAGGTCAATCACACGTCCGGTTACAAAGCGATTCCCCTCTGGAATGATCGAACCAAGAAAATTGCCGACAAAAGTGTGTGCGTTGATGAGCTCCTCTGGACGCTGATCCCAACGATCGTAGGACTCATCTAACGCCGCAACCGCATCAGCTACCAACTGCGAGAAGGGGTCTGGGATCGCACCTCGAAACGGTGGATCAACCCAGCCAGGAATCGCTGCAAATTCGCGAAAACTGAGTTTTGCATTGTGGTCAAAATCAAACACTAAAAAATCGCGTTTCAACTCACCAGAGGTTTTACCGGAGGCTTCCAACTCCACACCGTCGCTTGTCACAACTTGAGCATCAACGGACAAGAACTCGCTAAGATCGATGGACGAATCTTGATCTCGGTCAAGTAATTCGAATCGCTGCCGGACAACCAACGCCGCCCGAGTCCAATCAGCCTCGCCCGTTGAAACGGTTTGCAGGTCACCCGAGGCGATGGGGTTTGAGTTGTTCATGCCCTGCAACGGCGTCTGGATCTTTGTCTGAGCCAGAGAGTGTTGGCAATGCCCTATCGTCAACAAGAAGATAAACACGAGCGAGCCAAAACGGCGAAGTTCTTCACAGCAAAAATTGCTGCGAACGGAAACCAGACCCTCCGTTGAGCACTTAAAGTGTCGCTCCATCGGGAGTTGCGTCCTTCGAGCAGGCAACCTTGGGAGAAACATTTCAAGCACAGGCGATCAAACCAGACTTCGTACCATTCAAGCAATCAAACGTAGGTCATTCGGGACAACCTCACACCGAGAGACTCAAGTATAGCCTTCCCATGATCGCATCGGCACGTTTGAAAACTCTCGAAAAAATAGGGTAGTAACGAAGAAGCTTCGGGCGATAGGTCTTCGTTCGCATCTAAGTGGCTTCAACCGCGAGCGTCCACACGCCGTAAAAGCCTCGAAGAACACCGAAAACACTCGTTTTCTCCATGCTTGAACCAGCACAGCGATTTGTTCCCTCGGAAGCCGTTGACCAAGTCGGACGTGAGCGATAAATTTTGGCCTTGCTTGGTCTTTTTCAGAGAAATCTGATTTGACCGGAGATGACGGTGGCTGTAGCTCAATTGGTTAGAGCATCGGATTGTGGTTCCGAGGGTTGGGGGTTCAAGTCCCCTCAGCCACCCTTCTTTTCGCATTTGATATC
>CALIBL010000066.1 GCA_938045805.1 uncultured Rubripirellula sp.
AAACTCGACGTTATTGGCTTAGTACGGGGCATTTTTGACTGCGTCCCTTTTCGTGAAGAGTGATCCTGCTGGCTCATTATC
Organism: uncultured Rubripirellula sp.; assembly: GCA_938045805.1. Taxonomy (GTDB): domain Bacteria; phylum Planctomycetota; class Planctomycetia; order Pirellulales; family Pirellulaceae; genus Rubripirellula. The sequence continues at coordinate 82 of CALIBL010000066.1, forward strand.
AGTCGCAAAACCCGAAAAAACGCCTCTTCTTCAAAGAAAAGCCAAATACTTTTGCGAATAACATCTGGATTTTTGGAAAACCGATGCGAGTTTCGCTATCTTATCATGAGTATCGAGGTCCACCCGCTTTCGTTGTAATTCGCTCAAGGCGGCGACCCACTTTTTCTGTTCTGTTCTTATCAGGTACATCATGAATCAAAAGAGAATTCAAGCACGAGGTTTTACCCTCGTCGAATTGCTGGTGGTGATTGCCATCATCGGTATTCTTGTCGGCTTGCTCTTGCCAGCCGTCCAAGCCGCTCGTGAGGCGGCAAGGCGAATGAGTTGTAGCAACAACTTCAAGCAAATTGGCTTGGCCATGCACAACTATCATGCCGCATATAAACAACTGCCGCTTCACGGGGCGGGAACCGGTATCGGTTTAAATACGCCCAACTGGTGGCAGCGGGGCCATGACGCAAGCAAGGAATGCCTCAGCGCTCTTGTTGGGCTCACTCCTTTCATGGAGCAGCAGGCACTGTGGGAGAAAATCTCAAATCCAAACACCGAGACGGTCAATGGTAACCCTCCTCCCGGAGACACCGGACTGACCAATCCAGCAAGATGGCCAGCGATGGGGCCGAGTCCTCGGAACTTCAACTCTGGCATTGGATACATCCCATGGGCGACTGAAATCCCGACCTTGCGATGCCCAAGTGACCCAGGTGTTGGTCTCCCAGCGTTGGGACGTACCAACTACGCTCTTTGCATGGGTGACGCACCAAGTCCCTGGCACAACAGCTTCAAGAACGGTAACCTGACCGATTCAGGCGCATGGGCTCACCGTGCGGCGCGCTCCGTGAATCGTGGTGTTTTCATGAACCGCCGTGAGTCGAAGTTCCGCGACATTCTTGATGGCTTGGCCAACACGATTGCGATGGGCGAAATCCGCACCGATTTGGGTGACCGAGATATCCGCTCGGCGATTCAGTGGGCGGCCCGCGGTAGCCAAGCGGTCAATAACAATCCGTCCTACTGCAAAGATATGCAGTTCATCAATCCGGAAAAGCCGACGACCTGGTGCGCCAATGGCGACACAGGATGCGTCTCGCCTCAAAATGGTCCTGATAGAAGTCGGCTAGCATCTGACAATCGCGATTGCCGGGGCGGTAGTTGGGCTAATTTCCGTGCAAGCGTGACGCAGATGTTCACAACCTTGCCGCCTAACAGTGAGACCTGCATCGGGCAGTGGATTGATGGTCCGGGTACTCTCCCACCAAGCAGCAATCACCAAGGTGGTTGCCATGTCTTGATGGCGGACGGTGCAGTAGTCTTCATGACCGATTCGGTCGAAGCAGGTGATCCTCGACAGGGCAGTGTCCGTATGGGTCAGCAAGGTCCACGTGCTCCCGGTAAAGAAAGCCCCTATGGTCTTTGGGGTGCTTTGGGGACCAAGGCAAGCAAAGAGACGATCGAAGAGCAACTTAACCAGTAGTTGAGACTGTTCAAGTTGATAAACGAGACCCCGACATCGCTTGATGTCGGGGTTTTTTCGTGCACCTGATTTGTCTGTAAAGCGTTAAGACGACTAAGTCCGTGAGCAACTCCGGTCAGTCTTTGGCTGAGACGCGAACAGTGATTCAATCGCGGGAATTGGTCTTTGTGTCCACTTAGCCGTTAGGTTTCTGTGAGCTCAGTTTCGTGGACTCCGTGAGTCTTAAACTGTTGACAGGTGGACGACCTGCTCGAACGTCGTCCACTTTGACACTGAGCGGTGGGAAATCCGCTTGCGATGTTCGATGCCCTTGGCGTTATCGAACGCGAATCCAGTGATCGTGAAACTTGATTCCTTGAGATTGATCGATTGCCGGCATGTGACATTCAATACAGCCTGTTTGGTTGTTGACCGGGCAGGGTACATGTGACGGATTACTCTCACCGTGACAGTCTCTACATGCCTCGATTTTTTGCACTTCATCGAGTTGATGCACCGAGCCGTGCGGATCATGACAGGTTGTGCAGCGGAGCTGGCGATTGGATTTGAGATAACAATTGCTCATCAGCATTCCAACCGGCTGAAAACGGGTCAGCGTGTTGGGATACTCTCGGAGCTCCTTCTTGGAGAGGCTCCTTGGCAGACGATGGCAATCACCGCAAAGTTGCAACTCCGATTCAGAGTCCCATGTAGCTTGTCCGACGGAATAAGGAGGTGGCGTCGGTGACTCTCTGGCAAGACGGACATGCTCACTTCCAGGGCCATGACATTTTTCGCAATTCACGTTGGCAACTAGGTTGGTGATCGCACCGCTCCGGACTTCGGCAGTGGTAGTGTGGCAATAGATACAACGCTGCAGTGTGGAGGGTTCAATTTCATCACCATAAATCTCCATAGGCGTATCGACTGACTTATTGAGGTGACCGACAGTCAAGCCAAGCTGGGTGCCACCGTGATAACAGGAGATACGATGCTCTAGTCCACGGGTGCTGCCATCATCGCTCTGAAAAAGAGTTAGGAAAGTCTGCGCGTTATGGCCTGAACCCAAAGCGTATTGAAGCGGTAGCACTGCATCCTGATCAGCTCCTTGCACTTGCACGTTGAGCGAGTGATTCGATCCTAACGCGTATTGGTACACTCCAAAACTCTCTCCACCATCGATCGACTGTGAGGCAAAGATGTCAGGGAGTTCCGTTTGGGAGACATCAAAAAAAGTTCCTGCATGCCCGTGCTTGGCGTGAGACTGGTAATTCTCTTGATGACACTCACCACAGACCTGTTTTCCAACGTACACCGCTGCTGGTGCAGTGTTTGCGATTGAGGCTGTCTCCTGCGCCAACAATTTTCCGCTGGGGTTGGACCGGACGATCAGAGTGCAGGCAAAGATCACCGTGGACGAAATCCCAGCGACAGCGACATAGGGTGGCAGGCGTAGTAGGAAACGCAAGACTCAACTCCAATGGCATTGATTGACGGCTCGTGAAACGGCTAAGTATACTTACGTGAGTGTAGCCGTATGGGTTCTTTCGTTTGTCTTCATTGTCGACTGGCGGAAGGGGCCATGTTGACTGATTCGCGTCTATTTGTTGTTTGCCGTCTGATTTGTGGCTGTTTACTAATTGAAGCGGCGCGACGGGATCCTGCCCGACGCGAATTTTTTTCTCGTTATGCTCACCACGGAATCATTCATGCCGCTGAGAAGGTTATCGATCCTCGCGGCAATCACTCCGATGTTCTGGGTGTTGGCTGTCGGATTGAGCGGCTGTGGGGAGTCATCTCTGGACATCCCCGAGCCGATTTCAGCGGGCCCAAATGGGGCTTCTTCCGATAGCCAAACGAATCCGTCTGGAGTGAGTGTTTCGGGCGAGCAGGATTGGCCCGTTCAGACAGAAACCTCGGGGACTGCTACGTCAGCAACGTTACGCAATGGTGTACGTTCCTTCGATTTGGAGAAGGCAACACTGCAGGAGCTTAGGGAACTAACCTTGCGAGCGTTGGAGTCAGACCAAGAGGATGTTGCCTTTCAATTGATTCGGCGTGCTGTAGCTCGGTTTCCATCGGACACTGAGATCGTTTACCTGCAAGCCATGATCCTAGCGGAGCGGCATCGATTTCGTGAGTCCGTCCTTATCCTTGATGAGTTGGCTGCGAAGGTTCCCCAGTCGAGAATTGCGTTTTTGGGGCAAACGGCGCAGTGGTGTGGCGAGGCAGGGCAATTCGAGGAGGCGGAAAAGCGATATCGAGAGGTCCTAAAGGCAATGCCCGATGAGCCACAGGTGCATCATTATCTTGGGCAGATGTTGCTGCAGCTCGGCAGGCGAGTGGAGGCGCATCGGCACTTTAGCTATCTGAGCCGCATCGGGGATATCAATCAGGATGAGCTACGGTCGATGCTACTGCTTTGGAAAGCCTTTCCCGGGGATGCTGAATCTTCGCGACTGGTGCCTTTGAGCGATCTGGCTTGGGCGCGACAGTCGATGGGTGATGGGTCGGCAGTCGAAGCGCTTTCTCGGCTGCAAGAGATTCAGACGCCTGATGCCATCGCATTTGCTGCTCGAATCCAACTTTTTGAGGGTGATTTTGCTTCAGCAGAGAAGTTACTCGGTGGTATTGAGATCCTAGGAACAAACCCTGACTACTGTTTGGGGAGAGCGATGATCGCACTCAATCGTGGAAAGATCGATGAGGCATTGCAATTTATCTCGCGAGCAGTCTCGCTCGATCCAAGCGACGCGGAGTGCTACAATCAAATGGCGTTGATCGCGAAAGAGGCCGGTCAGGAGGATGTGGCAAACGGCGCGAGGGAACGCGTCAAGCTGCTTAGAAAATCGGTTTTATTGGGTCAGAGATTGGTGGGAGACGACGGCGAAAATCGAAAGTCTTTAGCAGAATTAATCGTCGTGCTCGAGCAGTTGCGTCGACCTCTCGAAGTTTTCGGTTGGCGTAGTATCGATTTGGTCTACGCTGTCAATGCAGGATCGATATCGGACTCTGTCGCACAGGAGCGATTTGAAGCGATCGGTCGGGAACGAAATGCCTTGTTGCGATCGGGTGATGTGACACCGGATCCGTCCTTTGTGTTGTGTGGTTTGAGACTTTAAACATCCTCTCAGAGCGCGAGAATATGTTTAGCTACTCATGGGGAACGCCAGCCGCCTCGGTGGTGTGGTCTTCCAAGTCAGTAAGCATTGCAGGGCTGTCCATTATTCTGGGTGGCTTTGTCCTTGTAGGCCTCTCTGGCTGCGGGCCATCGAACAATACCGTGGTGCCGACGAGCCCAAGCTCGACAACAGAGGTTGGCGATTACTTGGAAGACACGGATGTTAGTTCGAGCGAGCCTCCAGCAGAGATAGCGATTCGAAGATTGGATTTGATCGAGGATTGCGATCGGCTGACTGAAGCTGGACGTTTTGAAGAGGCCATTTCTCGCTATCAAAGTTGGCTAGTGGGGGAGCCCGGTGACGCCGAGATCATTTTTCGTCTAGCTTTTGTCAACGCTCAATTCGGCGATCTCTCACGCGCCGTGGATTGGCTGGACACGATTCCCGAAGATCATCCCACAGCAGGTTTAGCCGCTCTGGGACAGTCAGCTGATTGGAACTTGGCTCTAGAGCGATTTTCGGAGGCGGAGGCGAGCTATAAGAAAGTGCTTGCCCGTGTTCCCGATGCGGTACCGGCATTGAGGCAGATTGCGTTTCTGTTGAATCGGCAAGGACGTCGCCAGGAGGCTTCCGGCTACATTCGCGAACTCTGCAAGCTGGGTGACGTTCAGCAGGATGAACTCCATTCTCTGATCGCGATCAGCGATGCAATGTATGACGACCCCGAGGAGGAGTCGAATCTGCAGGGTACCGACCGAGTGCTTTACCTACCGATAGGCGAGTCAGGGATAGCTCGCAAGAATTTTACCGATGCAGATTACGCCGGGACGCTTCAGAGATTAAGACCTCTCATCAACGAGGGTTCAGCCCCAGCGGAACTGATCGCACTGTTCGGCCGAGCCGCAACTGAATCGCAATTGGAGGGTGAGGTTAATTGGTGGAGAGCTCAGATTGTCCCAGAGGTGCAAGAGTTTGGTGACTACTGGGCAGCGGTTGGTACCATAGAGCTAACGGAATTGCGTTACGATTCTGCGATCGGAGCGCTCGCGAAGGCGGTCCGGATGAACCCCACCGACTTGGCCTCGATTACTCGACTGAGGCAGGCGTTGGGAGCTATAGGTAAAGAAAATGATGCGGTTGAGTGGTTCAATCGGTGGACCTTAATCAAAGAGAGTATCGACGCAAACAATGAGGTAGCGAGCCAGAGTCCTCCAGAACTGGCCTCTCTCGAGCGATTGATTTCAAGTCTAAGGTCGCTCGATCGAAACATCGAGGCTTTGATGTGGAATGCAATCGCCGTTCAACGAGGGGGGGCATCTGCCGCTAAGATCGAATCGCTGCAGGCTGAGCAGGCTGAGTTAAAGGATTCCGGCAGAATGTTTCCGTCCGACGCTGCTCTGTGGTGCGGTCTCGATCTTCACGGCTACTCCATTCCTAGTTTCTCAGCGATCAAAAAGGATACAGCGGACAACGCATCCAGTTTGACTCAGGTAGACCTGCCAAAAGATTCGGCAATCCCTCCTTCATTTTTTGACGCATCAGAGCAACTTGAACTGCGGCACACCTATCGTGTTGCGAGTGAACCTACCAGTCAGCGTTACGCGATCTATCAGACTCTCGGTGGTGGGGTGGCCGTACTTGACTATGACCTAGATGGCAATCCTGATTTGTTTCTTGCGCAGGGTGGTGCCGATGCGCCGGATTTTCTAGGAGAGGTCTCTGATCGACTCTTTCGCAATCAATTATCCACCATGACACAAGTGACAAAAGCGGCGGGAGCAACCAATAGGCGGTACGCCATTGGTGTAACAAGCGGCGACTGGAATCAAGACGGGTTTGCCGATATCGCAGTTGCCAACATTGGCGGAACTCTTTTGATGATCAATCGGGGCGATGGGACGTTTTCTCTCCAGGAATTGTCAGTTGATCAGTCTCGAGATCGTGTTCCATCGTCAATAGCAATCGCCGATTTAACAGGAGATGCTTTGCCTGAGATTTATTGCGCGGGATACGTGGAAGACGAGACTATCGCGACAAAGCCGCCGGTGGATCAAGATGGCAGTGTAGAGATCACCATCGCACCGGGTAGCTTTGATGCAGCAAGAGACTTTTTGTTGGAAGGGCAACCACTCGGTGCTTTTCAGAAACGATTTGTCGGTACTCGCTATCGTCCGCGTCCGGGTCTGGGGCTCGTGATTGCTGACTTTGATGGGCGGCTCGGTTGCGAGGTGTACGTTGGCAACGACTCGAAACCCAATCGGCTCTGGGGAAAGTTCCGTGGTGACCAGCCGATGGATCTCGCCGCTGCTCTGGGCTGTGCTTACGGTTTCAGCGGCGGAGAAACGGGTGCGATGGGGATTGCAGCATCCGATTTTAACCGAGACGGGGCACTCGATTTATACGTTGCCAACTACGAGAACGAGGATGCGAATTTATACGTTCGCTCAGGTGACGCTTTTAAGGACCTGACGAGGCAGTACCGCCTCGCTAGACCATCTCGAAACCTAGTTGGGTTCGGGGCACAGGGTATTGATTTCGAGAACGATGGTGACGTGGATCTTGTTGTCTCTAACGGTCATCTTGATGACGCCCTGAGCAATCGTGGGACGCACGCCCAGCCGCTACAACTCTATCAGAACAACGCACGTCGATTCACGCTATGTGAGTTCGGGCCGAGCGAAGGCTATTGCGGTAAAGATCACTTTGGTCGCAGTATAGCGAGAGGAGATTTCAATCGAGATGGCTTGGTCGACTTTGTGGTGACTCACGTTGAAGAACCGACAGCCCTATTACTGAACCGAACCGCCAGCGGAAATCATTGGCTTCAAATATCACTGGTCGGTATAAGCGATGAACGAGATGCCATTGGAGCTAAGGTCACATTGGTTACCGATGTAGCAACAACAACGCAGTGGCAGATCGGCGGCGACGGTTATCTTTGCAAAAATGAAGACAGCGTCTTTTTTGGATTAGGCAGGTGCAGTGGCATCGAGAAATTGATCGTTCAATGGCCATCAGGTGAAGAGCAGACCTTTGAAGATGTGCCCATCGACTGTTGTATCCAAGTCACGCAGTCCGATCCGAACATTTTTCAATTCGCAAAATGATTCGGCTGATGCTCTTAGGTAATTCGCTTCTGGCTAAAGTTCAAAAAACCTCGCTCAGAGATGAGCAAGGTTTTTTACGTTTCGTCGATCACAACGAAACTAAAATGCAACTCTGCATGTCGACAATGCAATGCGACGTGCTCCTGAAGCGACATATCGCCAAAGTAAGGATGAGCCACCGGTTTTTCGGTGCTCATCAGCTCGCTCACAGCCGCCTCATAATGATCGAGTGCTAGGACCGAATCCACCTCGCTGGTAGGCCAAAACAGATCCTGTGTTGCCTTGGGCAGTTTGAAACCCGGCTTCATACCGTTTTTCAGGAATCGATTTTTCATCAACCTTGAGAGGAATCGAACCAACCAAGGTGCCGGTGGCGCCTCAACACGCCCCAATCCTATCTCGATTGATCGGGCAAGGTGCTCAATAATCTGCCCCAACGAATAACTTCCGGTGGTGTGGACACTTCTACCCGCCTTCTGTCGCTCAACCGCCCCTTTTGCGAAGTCGAGTGCGTCATTGAGTGTATTGAATGTCATGATTTACCTAAGTTCAATTTGCACACAATGAATCCCTCAACCAATCACTGCAAGTGATTTCAAGGTTCTGGTAACAAGCGAATCAACCACAACATCATCAGCAATGGATTACTCTGCTTGACACCGGTTTGACAAACGCCCGATACCAGCAATTTCGACGGTGCAAAGGTCACCTTCCGACAAGAAACGCGGAGGGTTCATCGCAGCTCCAACGCCTGGCGGTGTTCCGGTGAAAATCAGATCACCAGGTTCAAGCGTTACAATTTGGGTGAGATGTTCGATCAATGTCGGGATATCAAAAATGAGCTGAGCCGTGGTGCTATCTTGGACCGTTTCCCCGTTGAGATGCATCTGAACTCTCACGTCCGATGGATCGGTGATTTCATCGGTTGTAACCAAGCACGGTCCGATCGGTGCAAAGGTATCGAAGGTTTTCCCGAGCAACCACTGTCCGCCGGGTCGCCCTTTCTGCCAATCTCGAGCAGACACATCGTGGCCACAGGTATAACCGAGCACGTAATCCATCGCTTCAACCGCCGAGACATGCTTGGCCGTCTTTCCGATGACAACGACAAGTTCAGCCTCGTAGTCCACTTCACTGGAGACTCGTGGCAGAACAATGTTATCGCCCGAACCAACGATGGTCGAATGAAACTTGTTAAAAACCACTGGCTCAGTGGGTATCTCTGAGCCAGTTTCGATTGCATGATCTCTGTAATTGAGTCCG
>CALIBL010000067.1 GCA_938045805.1 uncultured Rubripirellula sp.
GTTTCCTCGAAAGAAACCTTTTCACTCTCCACGGCGCTGCCCGACAGGCTCCGCCGATCGCTACCTCGAATCAGGTTTTAATCCAACGCGTCTCGAGAAGGACGTCGAACGATCCAGAATTGTGACGGACAGTCGGGCGACTCTGGCGATCCCCCTCAGTCCGGGCTACCTTTTCTTAGGCGGCCAGTGCAAGACTTTCATCTGCAACTAAAAATTGTGATCAGCTTTTAACGTGGCCCACTGATCAACCACGACACGCAACCTACGCTTCATTACATCCGGTCGAATCCGGTTCACCCCCTTTTTGGGTTTCAAAAACTCTCTTGTTACCCAACACACTCAATGGTGCTGCAGCGAGAAACCACTCGGCGATTGCCTCATAAACTCGCTGACATCAGTATACCCCGACTTCAGCAAACTGACCATGATCAAATCTGACGGATGACACATCGGGGCGACGAGCAAACTGGAGATCCAAACGGGCCAGTCTACGGAACCACCGGCTACAAATCTTTTGAGTAACAACACAACCTAGCACGAGCCAACTTCGCATCTCAGCGTTGAAGCTCCGCACGGAGAGACTCGCTCAATTAGAAACGGTATCGACCGTGCGCCGGTGTCAATCCACTGAAACCACCGCGAGACCTAACCAAGAGGATTCGGCGAAGCACCTAAGCCGCTTCACCGCCATCATTGATCTCACCGTTCTCGCTGACGTCCTCAAATCGGATCGACACCTGCTTACTGACACCCGACTCCTGCATGGTGACCCCGTACAGAGTCGTGGCCGAAGTCATTGTCTTCTTGCTGTGCGTCACGATCACAAATTTTGAGTGGTCAAGGAACTCGTTTAGCACCGTAACAAACCGCCCAATATTAGCCTCGTCAAAAGGTGCATCGACCTCATCGAGCACACAGAATGGGCTCGGCCGGTATTTAAAAATCGACATCAAAAGAGCGACCGCCGTGAGCGCTTTTTCACCACCGGAAAGCAACGAATTACTAAAGCTGGGTTTACCAGGGGGTGTTGCAACGATCTCCACACCCGCTTCGAGTGGGTCATCACTGTCTTCAAGGATCAAGTCAGCGTGCCCACCGCCAAACGATTTCCGATAGAGTTGCTGGAAGTTTTGACGAATCGCTTCCAATGTATCGAGGAATAGTCTTCTCGAATCCGCATTGATGCGTCCGATGATTCGCTGAAGAGAATCCTTCGCGGCGGAGAGATCCTGATACTGGTGATGCAACTCATCATAACGCGATTGCAGTCCCTCTAATTCCTCGAGTGCCTCCATGTTGACGCTACTGGTTTTCTGCAACTGATTACGAAGCTGAGTGATTTCTGACTCCACCGCGCGACGATCCTCGGGCTTCTCCCAGTCCTCAGGTCGCTCGTCAGCACGCAGGTCGATTTCGTAATCATCACGAATTCTCTCGGCCAACGTATCCCGTCTTAACTTCGCGCTATCGCGTCTTGCGGTGATCGCATGGACCGCTTCGCTAGCAGAAGCGACCTCTTTCATCGCATCTTCGCTAGCTTTCATGATTTCGCGATTATCGCGCTTGACCTGATCCGCCTTGACGGCGAGTCCCCGCAACCGTTCCTTGCACTTCTCAGAGTCCCACTGGAGTTCAGCAAGCTGACTGGTTGCATCAAGCACGCGAAGCGTGAGTTGATCAAGACGACGTCGCCCTTCAACCGCCACCTGCCTCACCTCTTCAACCGCCGCCTCCCGTTGCGATTGATCTCGTTTCTGTTGCAGCATGGTGGCACTTAGCGCCTCCACTTTCTGCTCAGCACGCGCCAGATCCACCGAAATCGACATGACCTCGCTGGTTGCTGACTGCAACGTCGTTTGCGACTCAGAGAGCATTTCCTCAAGGGATGCGGATTCAAGCTCAAGCCGCTCAATCTCCTGTCGCCCAAGCATCATCTCCTGATCAAGCTGAGTCGACTCCACTTTGGCGATCGAATTCTGTTCTTCAACGGACTGAATCTCTTCTCGGATGTCCTTACAGACCACACGCTGCGCATCACGTCGCTGATCGACGTGTCGCTGCTCTGCCTGTGCCGCCGCACGATCAGCGATCAAGACACGGTGTTTCTGTTCAAAACGCCCTAGAGTCGCCGTCTCCTCATCGACCTTCTCGGCTAATCGACCGGTCTCCTCCTGAGCTTGCTGCAACTGGTATTCGTAGTGTTCGATTGACTGGCTGGCCGAAGTCAACTCACTCTTGCGACTCACGAGACCGCTCGCAGAACCGACCGGTCCGACCACCATCGATCCGTCCTTTTCCAGCACCTCGCCTCGCGTTGTCACGAACCGCAACCCAGCTCCACCAAGCTTCTTCAGCCCGACCGCGATCTCCATCGAGTCGACGATCCAAGTTTTGCCGAGAAGGTGCCGTACCATCGCCGCATGTTCTGCCTTGCAACGCACCAACCGATCGGCCCGCCCAACAACACCCTTAAGTCCATCGAGCCGAATCCCCTCTCCGCTGCGAGGTCGCGGCAGTTGGTCGATTTGAAGCAATCCCACCCTGCCGTTGATGGATAACTCACCGGACACGATCGCGTCTTGAATCCCAGAGCCGTTGACGACCAAATACTGACTTCGATCTCCCAAGGCCGCATCAATCAGCGGAGCAACTTTTACATCAACGTCCAGTTGCTCGGCGACCATCCCATGCACATCGTCGGCATAGGGTGATGCGTTTCGACGGAGGAGCTCCAAAATTGATCGAACCCCACCGGAAACACCTTCTTGACGACGCTCCAAATCTTGTAGCACATCATAGCGCTCACTCAATCCTTGAAGTCGAATCTTCAGGGCAGAGATTTCCTCGCGGCGTCGATCCAGAGTGCGGCGGCTCGATTGAAGCTCAGCGTCCGCCAATTCAATCTCTCTCATGACCGAAGAGATGGATTGCTCGACTTCTGCTACCCGCGCCGCCGACGACGTGGAACGCTGTTCCGATTCAATAAGTTGCTGCTCCGCCACACGCAAACGTTTATCAAGACTGCCGAGCTGTCGCTTAGCCTCCGAGATTCGCTGCTCACAGCGTTGCCTTTTTGCATCGAGATCGGCCACTCGCCTCACGTGACTCAGGTGCGTTTGTTGAACCGCGTCACGTTTGACTCGAACCGACTCCACCTCTTGTTCAATCGTATCGCGACCCTGCTCGGCAATCTTACTCCGCTTGCGAATCACATCGAGATCACTTTCGTAATGCCGAAGGCGCTCGCCCGCGTTACGTAGCTCCGCCGCCGCAGAACCGGCTCGGGTCTGCAGCAGACGGACACGCCTAAGAGATTTAGCGATACTGGTTCTTAAATCGGCAATCGCTACTCGATCCGCATTCCGACGTCCGGAATATTCAGCGACCTGCTGAGAACAATCACTGCGTTGTTGATCCACGCGTTGGGCTTCATCCGCAATCCCCTGCAGTTGAACCTCAGCGACTTCACGCTGCTTCTGTAACTCTTCGCGTCGAACGCCCAACGCTTGATGACGCTCAACCGCCTGCTTGAGTTCTGTCTCGGTGAATTGAAGCTCGCCACTAAACTCACCCCAGTCAGCCCACGCAAGTTGCGTCCTCAGTTCCTTGAGACGCTGCGTCGCCTGACGATACCGCTCGGCCTTACTCGCCTGACTCCGAATACTCTTGAGTCTCCCTCCAACCTCGTCAACGATGTCACCAAGTCGCGTCAGATTGGACTGCACCCTCGCAAGGCGTCTCTCCGCCTCAAGCTTCTTCGCTTTGAAACGACTAATTCCAGCCGCTTCCTCAAAGATGGCTCGGCGATCCTTCGCGTTTGCTTGGAGCATCCGGTCGACTTTACCCTGCTCGATCAAGCTATACGCATCGATCCCGATACCCGTTCCTCGGATCAGGTTCTTCACATCTTTGAGTCGAACTGCCTGATTGTTAATCAGGTACTCACCCTCACCGCTCCGGTAGACACGACGAGTCACGTGGACTTCCGGCGCGTCGATCGGTAAGTTGCCACTCTGGTTATCGAAAACAATCGTCGCTTCGGCAGCACCTGAAGGACCGCGTGTCTGTGACCCTTTGAAGATCACATCAGCCATGTCTTTGCCGCGGAGACTTTTTGCGCTTTGGGAACCCAAAACCCACTTGATTGCATCAACAATATTTGACTTCCCAGACCCATTGGGTCCGACCACCACGGTGATTCCATCAGGGAAATCGAAACGCGTCCGATCCGCGAAGCTTTTGAAACCGGCAAGCTCAAGTGCTTTTAGCATACGGTGAAGAATTCGGGTTCGGTTTCAAATAACAAAAAAGACGGCTTTTTGCGAAGAAAGCTCCTATACATAGAGTAAATCAAACCCCGCTCATCTCCTAGCGCTGTTTTGTCAAAACCCCCCCGAGACAGCGACGCGCGCTCATCAATCGCTTGCCGATCGTCCAGAAATCCGTCGAGAACCCTACGAAACACTTTCAAATTCCATCTCGCGGGCTTGCTGATGCTCTTTCGGCCAAAATCTGTTCCGGACCTACAACTCGCAACGCACTGCTCGCAGTCAGGAGGTGTGGAGAAAATGGGCAAAATAACAGCTTTGCCTCGAAATGACTCATCGCTTTTTTTTGCACTGCTAGTCACTCCACCAGCAGCCTAGCCGTCGGGACGGGATTGGTGAGATGGGATGACCGGTCTACACTGCCACCTGATCCTCAGCGGCTTCATCATCATCTACAGACTCAGTTCATTCGCCCGAGTGACCACCATCATCTTCGCTGGATTTGAACTCGAAACAACGCTTCACTACCACTAGCCATCGATTGCCCCAATCCATCCATGTCTCGACTTTTCGCTGGTACACCTTTCGACATTCCGCCGACCTGCGACCGCTGTGGAAAAATGGAAGAAGACTGCGATTGCCCACCGTTGGAGCAGACCCCAAACTGGCTACCAGCTAACCGTCAGCGAGCCAAAGTGCGACTGGATCGACGCAAGGCTCAACGGGTGGTGACCGTTGTTTGGGGACTAGCCGCCGATGAAACTGACCTACGTGCTCTACTGAGCGAATTGAAAATAGCATGCGGCGCTGGTGGATCGCTGCAGGACGATAAGATTGAAATTCAGGGTGATCACCTTGCTCGTGTCACCGACAAATTGCAACAGATCGGATATCGTGTTGGATAGAACTTTGGCCTGACGATGACAGTTAGTCCATCAATCATGTGATAATCTGTCCAGCGATGCAGTCACTCAAACGTCAAACCATCGACATTCCTCTGTGGGTCGCCCAAATGACGGCTCCACTTATGTTCGGTGTAGCGATCACTTTTCTGGTCTGCCAAGCGACTTTAGTGGTTCTTTGGATTGACGTTCCACAGTTCACCGAAAGTGCTCGAGCCTTTCTTCTCGAACAGCCCAAAGAATTCAGAACAGAAGCGGAGAAACTGCTCACCGTTACCTCGATCGATCGCAATCTGAAAACCTTTGCTCTCGGAGTCACTTTCGCCTTGTGGCCGCTAGTGATTGCTGAATCCGTTTTTCACTTGCTTACCAGAAGCTGGAAAAAGTCGGAGCGACGCTTTCATTATTTCAGCTTACTCTTTTGCGTTTGCCCGTCACTGCGAATCTGTGCGAGAAGCCCGGAGATGGACTACCGGATCTGGCTTCCGGGGATGGGCTGGCGACATCCCAATAAACGATTGCGTCGCAGACTGGAACGAAGATTCAGTCTGCCAATGTTCTTAATCGCACTGATGATTCTTCCGGTACTCCTGGTGGAATATTTCCTCAAAGCTCAGGTGATCTCACATCCCTCATTGAGAGTGGCAATCCATATTAGCACGGGCATTATCTGGTTTGCTTTTGCTTTTGAATTCATCGTCCTTGTCGCGGTGGCCCAAAAAAAGTTTGCGTATTGCAAAACTCATTGGCTGGACATTGTGATCATTCTGCTGCCACTGTTTTCATTTCTTCGAACACTGCAAGTAATGAGGGCCTCGCAGATCAGCAAGATGGCGAGGGTTTATCGGCTAAGAGGAACGGCAGTTCGAGCCCTGCGAGCCTTGATCCTACTTGAATTTTTTCAACGCTTCGCAGGACGCGACACTGCGGTAAGGATTGACCGCATGGAAAAGCAGCTTGAAGAAGTTGAACTGCAGGCAAAGATCCTCCGTCGCCGCATCGGATTTCTCAGAAATATCCTCCGGCAGGAAGAAGAAACTCGAAGGTCTGAAATCAAGCATGACGGCGCAAAATCTGACAAAGAAGTGGATGCCGTGCCGTCTCCCTCCGCCACAAACGGCGGCAATGACTGATCGGTCGCCACCGCCCGAGCTAGCGATCAAGAGCCGATTCACCGCGAAAAACGTGTCACAAGCCGTAAAACCGCGAGGAAATCCAAGCGGACAGGGCAACTAATGTCGGCATAGGGCTACCAAACGGTTTAAACTAGGGCATAGCACGGTTGCTATCCGCCCCCCCTCCCTCCGCAGCGCCCATGGCCCACCTGCTGCCAAATCAAATTATCCTCGCATCAGTCCTGTTCGCGTTGATTTCAGGGATCGCTACCGGTGCAGAATCGACACCGGTGGCAGCAAAGCGGCAAGCCGAGGCGGGTAGAACATCGTCAGATAGCTCCTTGATCAGTTTCGAGCTCGATGTGCAACCGATCCTTGCAGCATACGGCTGCAACTCGGGACCCTGCCACGGGAAACAACGTGGACAAAACGGGTTCCAGTTATCGCTCCTAGGTTTTGATTCCGATTTTGATTACGCGTCACTCAGCCAAGACGCGCGGGGTCGACGTCTATTTCCTTCAGCACCCTCGCAAAGCCTTCTGTTGCGTAAGGCGATTGGAAGTGATCCTCATGGTGGAGGCAAACGTTTTGACACCAACAGCGAAGCCTATAACACCCTCTACCGATGGATCAATCAAGGAGCGACGAGGCGGGTAGCCGGAGAGCCAACACTCGCCAAGGTGGAATTGGAGCAAACAGACTTTATCCTCGGAACCGGCGAAGATGCTGATCTAAAAACCGTGGCCACCTACAGCGATGGGTCCACTCGTGATGTGACCACACTGACAACCTACCTCTCCAACGACGATGCGACGGCATCGGTGAATCCCAACGGTCAGATATCGGCAGGTGATCTACCGGGCGAAACCGCAATCATGGTGCGGTACATGAATCACATCTGCGTTGCCAATATTATGATCCCTCGCGCCACCCCCGTTGATGCTGAGAAGTTCGCCAAGCGGCCCAAGAACAATTACATCGATGAGCTCATTTACAGCAAACTTGCAACGCAGCAGATTGAACCGTCCTCGGAGGCTTTGGAGCACGTTTTTGTTCGTCGAGTTCATCAAGATTTAATTGGGCGATTACCCAGCGTCGACGAAGCACGGGAATACTTTCGTTCCGACGAAACGAATCGCCGTGAGCGGCTCGTTGATTCACTGCTGAATCGTCGAGAGTATGCGGATCACTGGTCAGGTTACTGGGCGGATCTTTTGAGGCCTAATCCTTACCGTGTCGGCATCAAGGCGGTCCTCAATTACGACAACTGGATAAGGGAACAGTTCCGTGAGAACGTCCCCTATGACGATTTTGTTCGACAGTTGGTGACGGCCAAGGGAAGCACATGGCAGAACGGGGCGGCGACGATGTTTCGTGATCGCCGAAGCCCCGATGAGATCACCACCATTGTGAGTCAATTATTTCTTGGCATTCGACTCGAATGTGCAAAATGCCACCATCACCCTTTCGAAAGTTACAGCCAAGAAAACTTCTATCAATTCGCGGCTTACTTTGCCAAAGTCGGACGTAAAGGCACCGGTCTGTCGCCACCGATCTCCGGTGGCGAAGAGATTGTGATGTCCGTGGACAGCGGCGAAGTCAAACATCCAATCAGCGGTGAATCGCTAGCCCCAGAGCCGCTCTACGAGGCGAACCACCAAGTGGATGAGTCCGATCCACGTGAGACCTTTGCAAATTGGCTGACTTCAACGGAGAACGATTATTTCGCCAAGGTGCAGGTCAATCGACTTTGGGCATCGCTCATGGGACGTGGGCTGGTCGAACCGGTGGATGATCTCCGAAGCACCAATCCCGCCACCAACCCGCAACTACTGGACGCCTTGGCCAAGGACTTTCAAGACTCCGGCTACGATCAGAAACACATCCTAAAGACCATCACCCTGTCCCATGTGTACTCCCATCAATCGCAGCCAACCTCCTCAAATGCATCAGATCGCGTGAATTACTCACGACACTATCGACATCGAGTCCGTGCCGAAGTCCTCCTTGATGCGATCGCAGATTTTACCGAGACCACCCCCAACATGCAGGCGATGCCACCCGGTGCTCGAGCCAATCAAGTTTGGACCACCCGCGTTGACTCGGTGTTCCTAGATACCTTTGGTCGCCCTAACGAAAACCAAGATCCACCCTGCGAGCGAACTCCAGACTCAACGATGACCCAATCACTGCACCTGATGAACTCCCGCGAGCTGGACTCTAGAATCAAGGATCCTGGGGGTCGTGCAGCTCGACTGGCCAAATCAGAGCAATCGATCGAGCAGGTGATCGAAGAGCTTTACCTCGCTGCATTCACTCGATTTCCTTCGGCCGAGGAGAGCGAGTTTGCTGTGAACCTTGTGAAACAAAGTGAATCCAAACAGTCAGGGATCGAAGACCTGATGTGGGCGATGATTAACGCCCCTGAATTTTCCATTCAGGATTAGGAGCAACCGAAAGATGTTCTCAATTCCACGTCCAAGCGGTAACACGTCGGATCACTCATTGGCGTTTTCAATGAGTACCCAATCGCGACCACATCGCAGCTTTGGAAACCAGAACTGCGAGGGAATCACCCGTCGAGACAGTATCAAACTTGGGCTTGGCGGCTTGGTTGCAGGCGGCCTGTCCGGTGCATTGCAAGCCACCAATGCCTTGGCTTCCACCTCGTCATCCGCAGGGAAACGCCAAGCAGATGCGTGCATTCTGATTTGGATGGATGGTGGCCCGAGCCACTATGAAACCTTTGACCCCAAGCCCGACGCCCCCGCTGAGATCCGCGGCGAGTTTAGCCCGATCGCCACCCAGACCCCGGGCATTCATTTCTCGCAACTCATGACAAAACTCGCCGGCATCACCGACGATCTCGCGATCGTCCGTTCCATCCGACATGATCAGGGAAATCATGGCGCTGGCAATCATTACATGATGACCGGTGCACCACCGAGAATCCCGGTTGGCTGCGGTGCCTTTGTTAGTTTTCATCCAAGCCTCGGGAGTGTGGTCTCGCGAGAGGTGGGAGCGCCGGAAGGCATTCCCGCTTATTTCTCAATGCCCAATATGTCTCGGTCTGGTGGTCCCCATTTCCTCGGTGCGAGGCACGCGCCGTTTGTGGTACCGGACGATCCCAACTCAAGTTCATTTCGGGTTCGAGATGTCACTCTGCCCAATGGATTGAGCGAAGGACGTTTTGAGTCTCGCCAGGCAATTCGACACCAGATCGATCAAATGGTTCGAATCACCGAAGAAGCGGCGGGAGATCCAGTGCTCGCCTCGGACGAGTTCTTCGCGCAAGGACTCCAACTGATCAGCAGTTCTCAGGCGCAAGCAGCGTTTGATATTCATCAAGAGTCGGGAGCCATTCGAGAAGCCTACGGTCGACATCCTTTCGGGCAGCGTGCCTTGCTTGCTCGTCGCCTCGTCAGCGCCGGTGTTCCCTTTGTAACGCTCTATCATGGCGGGTGGGATCATCATACGGACATCTTCAAGTCGTTCGAATCGAAAATACCACCGTTTGAATCCACCATTGCCGCTTTGATTTCCGACCTCAAACAACAGGGGATGCTCGAACGAACCCTAGTGATTGCACTTGGTGAGTTTGGCAGGACACCCAAGATTAACGACCGTGGTGGTCGAGATCACTGGTCCAATGCCATGAGTGTCATGTTTGCCGGTGGTGGTACACCCGGTGGTCAGGTGATCGGCGCTACGGATCGACAAGGTTACGCGGCAGTTGAACGTGTTCTCTCCCCTGAAAATTTCGTTTCAACCGTCTACGCGAAGCTGGGTATCAATCCGGGTCAACTCATGTACACGCCGGATGGTCGCCCTGTTCACCTTGTCAGCGATGAAACTCCGATCACGGAACTGATGGGTTAACATGAGTCGTCGTTCCCTTCTTCGCTTATTCCCTCTGTTCGTCCTTGCGATTGGTCTTCCGAGTCAAATTCAAGCGCAGGTGCAACTTGATCGCTTGTTCCCGTGTGTGGTGCAGAGTGGAAAAAGATCGACGATCAAAGCGGAGGGTAAATTTCCCGCGTGGCCGGTCAGTCTTGTTGCCGATCGAGAAGATCTACAGTGGGAAGCCGAAGATGAAGCGGGGAGCTTGGCGGTAACTGTCCCTGAAGGTACACCACCGGGGATCGTCTGGCTCCGAATGACCGACGAAACCTCATCGAGTGACCTCGTCCCTCTTCTCATCACGACCGCACCGACACTACTTGAAACGGAACCCAACCAAACAGCGGGTGAGGCAAACCCCGTCACCACTCCAATCGCGGTTTGCGGAAAACTTGGCAAAAGTGGCGACTTAGATGCCTATCGCCTCTCAGCGAAATCAGGGGAATCCATCAACGTCTCGCTAACCGCCAACCGTATCCTTGCTAGTCCAATGGATGCGGTGCTTCAGATTGCGGACATACGCGGTAATGTCCTCGCTCAGGAAGATGACACAAGAGGCCTCGATCCATCAATCCGATTTGTGGCACCCGAGGATGGTGAATACCTGATTCGAGTCTTTGCATTCCCTGAAACTCCCAACAGCACGATCGGTTACGCCGGTGCCGCAACCTTTGTGTACGGTTTAACGATCGCCCGAGCCGAAAAATTTGTAGAGCACTTCCTACCCATGGAATTCACCGGCGGTCGCGAATCAGATCGCCTCCTCGGTCAAACTCGCGCCTTTGGCTGGCAACTGCCCCAAGAAATCCCTCTCACCTTAACCAAAGCAACCCCTGTATCGCCAAGGGTCGCATCAGGAAATGGATTCTTTGGCTGGCAATGGATCCCTGAGATCGATGACAGCGAGTTAGAGGGGATCATCGAAACCTCGGACTCGACCGACAAGACTACCGCTGCTGAAGAATCGCTCAAACCTCACCAGGTTCCATTCAGTTTTTCAGGACATCTTGCGACCCAAAAGGAAGTGGACTCCGTTACCTTCGAGGTGCAAGCGGGTCTCAAATACCGAGCCTCGATTAACTCCAAACGCTTCGGCTACCCGATCGACACCGAGCTCAAAATTGTCGACTCAAACTCCGGAGAGATCATCGCGAGTAATGATGACCAAAGTCGCAATGACTATGACTCCTCGTTAGTGTTTACCGCGAAAGAGGATGGCAGATTCATTGCCGAGATCCGGGATGCGGTTGACGGATATGGTCCACATCACGCCTACACTTTGAAGATTCAAGAAGTCCAACCCCATTTTTCACTTAGCGTGACTGCACAGAGTTATAAGATCGAACCGAGTAAGACGCTTGAAGTCACTGTTAATGTTAGTCGTCAGGATGGCTTCAACTTCCCGATTGAGATCTCACTGGCCCCCTTTCCCGATGCAGATGTCAATTCGTCAATCACTGCACAACCGGTGACGTCAGCGGAAAAAGGCGACACGGCAAAAACCGTCAAGCTCATTGTCTCGGCCAGTGATGGTGCGAACTTTCAGGGTTGGTTTCGTATCGTGGGTCGTTCGATCGAGGGAGACAAAACGAACAGCGAAACCACCTCAACAGCAACTTATTCGCTACGCCCCGAGATTGCCCTAAAGAACCTTTGGCTGAACGCGAAACCATCCAAATAGAAGTCTTGGGCCAAAATAGCGTTCGTCGGCGCTCACGCTACGCCGGTTGCTCCATCATCAAGGCGGCCAGCAATGCGGCTCTCTTGGGTAAATCGGCCAGCATGAGATGTTCGTTTGATTGATGAGCACCTGCCCCAACCGCTCCCAAACCATCGAGTGTGGCAGCAACCGGACTGGTGAAGTTACCATCTGAACCACCTCCCACCGCAGTTTGATCAATTTCAAAACCAAGGCGATCAGCAAGACGACTAGCGGACTCCCACAACCGCTGATTCCGATCATTCCCCTCCATCGGCGGACGCTCCAAATCCATCTCGAGGTCAACTCGAAAGTCATCGGATTCGCTCACGAGTGAATTCAACTCTTGCTTGATTCTTCCAAGGTCATTTTGTGAACTCAATCTGACATCCACCACGACCTCGCAATGCGGCGCCACCACGTTAGCGGCGATGCCACCGTGAATCAGACCTGGGCTGAAGTTGACCGAAGGAAACCTCTGCCGAATCGCTTCGAGTTGATTCAGTGTCCGCACCATCTTGTCAATCGCGTTACGCCCCTCGGTTGGATTCAATCCCGCATGGGCCGCTCTTCCCTCAACCTTCAAGGTAATAAAACCACCTCCCCGACGTTCGGTTTTCAGTAACCCCTCGTGGCCGACAGGTGGTTCTAGGACGAAGACTCGATCGCAACAGGCAGCCAACGTCCTAATGATTTCGCTTGTGCCGGGACTTCCGGTTTCTTCGTTGGTGTTCAGTAGCATGATTGGTTTCAGCGTCGGAGTAAGACTTAAGTCGCAGATTACCTTCAGAGCAAACATCGCTTGAACAATGCCGCCTTTCATATCAAAAACCCCCGGCCCATAGAGTCGTTGATCCGCCTGATGAATCGGCATCTTCTCCAATGTTCCTAGAGGCCACACGGTATCCACGTGACCAAGCAACATCTGACGCCTCGACTTACCGGCGCGATGCGGTAACACCTCCGCGAAGTCTCTTTTAGGAACAAAAACGCACACACCCGCGGACTGGAAATCCGTAGGTCGCGACTGCTCGGCCCCTGTCACGCGAATCCAGCGAGCTCGATAACCGAGCGGCTTCAACCAGTCTTCGATTTTTGAAACCACTCGCCTCTGCGAGCTAAGATCGGACGTTGGAGACTCAATCGCAGCAAGATCCACTACCAATTGCACCATCGCATCCGACTGCTTCAAAAGCCGGTCGGCTAAACAACCGAGAAGATCATCGCTTAACGCCATCAAACGGCCCCCTCGAGGATCGCGTCTAGAACATCGGCTTAGGGCCAAGCGGGTCAATCTTGGACGCATCCAACTGATCTAACAGATCGATCACATTGGCCCGAAGTGCTGGTTCATCCAACAATCCCATGATGCTGGGATGATTCAATAGAAGCCTAATGTCTTTTCCTGAGAGAGGCACGTTGGTACTAAACATTTTTTTGATGGCTTGATCTTCTTTGAGTCGGGTTAACCACTGCTGCACCGACTGATCACTCACCAGATTCTGATAGGCAGGAAATTTCTTTAATGAGCGGATCGCTGAGGGACGGGAAATGAATTCACAAACGGTGATGGCTTTCTTCACGATCCCCCAGTCTCTCACAGATATCAGCGGACGCGCTCCCACAAATGCTCCGCCAACTCGGGATGCCTCAAACTGCTCACCGGTCTTTTCGATCCAAACAAGCACCTTGCCCTTCGGATCTTCAACCCTAAGTCCTGATAGCCAGCTTTGCGGCGTGTTATCACGCTGATGCTTTGCAATCGCCGTCACCAGACCTACGAGCAACGCGACCAATAGAAGCCCCTCGAGGCAGCCCACTCCAAATCCGAGCCAGTGATTCCATCTTGCTCGATTGCCGCTGCTTAGAAAACCTCGGGCAAATAAATGACACAGCAAAGTTGTGCTTGTGATGACGACGACTGCCACCAAAATGCAACCCAAAGAGCGATTGGCCAGTCCAGTGAGTCCCGTAACCTGTGAGATCGGTTGTTTGATCTGGATCGCCAGCGATTCGCCAAAGCTAATGAGAAGAAAAAATGACAACAGCAATGCGAGATGGGCCAGGAGACCGATGCGATAGCCGATTAACATCGCCGCTGCGGCGAGCATCCATAGCACTAACGATGTCATATCAGACTGAAGAAAGAACATCACCGATGGTGCAGAGATGCAACTCATCACGATGAAATCATCAAGCAACGAGCGTTTCTTCGAGCCTTTGGGCGATTCTTCTTCAGATGCTTGTGACATGAAAACTGCGCTCGCTCCTCGTCACGACTGTTGGCCGATCCGAAAACTTAAACCGACAGGACTACCTGAAACAATATCGGCCAGATTGCCGCTGGATTGCTTCCATTTGCAGTGTGTTAGTTTATTCCGGTTGTATGGGCGGCACCGAATTTTTCGAATTTTAGAGTCATTTGAGCCGAAAACGCATCCTAAGGTATCTCCACAAATTGGATTCAGGTGACCCTATGTTGCGTGTGATGAGCAGGAAAACCGCTCTGTTTTGCTTCGCGAGCGTCTTTTGCTCTGCGTGGTTGCATGAGGCACCGGCCCAATCTCCCTTCGATGCTCCTGTTATGGTGGCTGAAGTCCTCATCGCTTCACCGCTTGATGAGGTGACCAGGGGAAACACAGAAGGCTTACGTCAATTAGTTCAGAACGAACAGATTCCGCAGGCCGTCAACGGCAGCTTCGTCCTCCCAAAACTCTCCGCTGCCTCGACCACCCAAAACTTGGATGGTCTGAAACATCTGCCCAAGGATTTCCGTGATGAGCAGACAGTGCCGCGAATGGATCTTCCCGAGAGCGGATCCGATCGCGAACAGGATTGGGAATGGACCGAAATTCAGTGGGAAGCGGCGAACACCTATTCAAATCCACGTTATTTCGAAGATCGAATGCTTGAGAGGCACGGGCACCAGACGTTGGGTAAGCTGCAGCCTTTAGCAAGCGGAGCACGATTTTTTGCAGCGATTCCAATGTTGCCTTACCTGATGGCGGTCAGCGAACCGGACGAGAAGGAGTACTCGCTGGGCTATTACCGCAGTGGGAATGCTGTCCCCGCACTGAGACAACGCCCCCCCTTCGAGAGACGTGCTGTTCTATCGGAAACAGCGGTTCTCTCGGGATTTTTCCTGCTCGTCCCATAGTTGCCGCGGCGGGTGCCTGAACGGTGAAGATTCTCCATGGGATCTCCCAGTTTCGTTCGCCGCGCTCTTTTCCTCGCTTTCGCAAGCGTATAGAACATGGGGGAAGAACTTTGTTTTTGGATGCCCCTCGGAGACGGATTTTGATGTTCTATCTTCTGATGATTGCTGCGGCCGCAAGCCGACTGTTACCTCATCCGCCCAATGTCGCTTGCATAGGAGCTCTCGGGCTGTTCGCCGGGTGCTATCTGACCGGTAAGCGAGCCTTTCTTGTCCCCTTGGGGGCTCTACTCTTGAGCGATGTGGCTGGTCAGATTCTCAGTATTCCCGGTATGGGCTTCTACCAACCACTGACCATGGCGGCTGTCTATTTGGGTGTACTGGCTTCGGTTCCAGTTGGCCGTTGGATGGCATCACGAAAATCATTGTGGATCAAAGCACCTGCTGGCTCGGTTGCTGCTTCCACTGCGTTCTTCCTGATTAGCAACTTCGGTGTTTGGATCAGTGGCTGGTACTCCTTGACATTAGGCGGTCTTGCCGCCTGCTACGTCAATGCGATCCCCTTTTACGGGTACACCTTGGTGGGTGATCTTGCCTTCACTGGCATCCTGTTTGGAGCATACGAACTATCCAGGAGAGCATCCAAGTCTCAAATCAATGCCCAGCAGGTTGCCCTCTAGCAGCAACCCTCCAGCTAGTACTGGAACACACTATCAGAAGCCCTTCCAGCGGAAGGGCTTTTTTCGTTTCCAGAAGGAAACCAGTGGAAGCTACCCTAAGTCACGTGACTGTTCTGTCAGTCCAACGCCACCCTTTCCATCTTCGCCTCCAAGTGCACCTGCTCGCTGAGCCTACCACCCGCGCTCCAATAAATTGAATAGGTAACTGGAACGAGATAGAGAACAACAATGGTTGCAAATAGTTCCCCAAAGGCAATGCTGGTCGCCATGGGGATTAGGATCTGAGCCTGAATGGATGACTCAAGCAAGATCGGAGTCAGGCCACCAATGGTGGTGATCGTTGTGAGTAGAACTGGCCGAAAACGTCTTGAACCCGACTCTTCGAGTGCCTGCTGAATCGGCACGCCACTCCGCACTCGACTGTTGATAAAGTCAATCAGAACGATGGAGTCGTTCACAACAATCCCCGTCAGGGCAACAATCCCGTACATGCTAAAGAGCGTGAGCGGGATATCCATAAACAGATGGCCCATCACGGCTCCAAGCATGCCGAACGGGATGATCAACATGATCATGGCTGGTTGAATCGCAGACTTGAACTCCAAAGCCAACAACACAAACATGACGATCAACGCAACGCTGAATCCAAAAAACAGACTCCCCAATGACTCGGCTCGCTGCTCCTGCTGACCTTCCCACTTCACTCGGAGTGTCGGAAACTCGCGTAATAATTCGGGTTCAAAGTTTGCCTGTAAATCCGCGACCACCTCGGCGGCGTTTGCCACCTCTTCATCTAGGTCACTTGAAATCGTGATGGACCTCGCTTGATCAATTCGATTGATCTCGGAATAACTTCGAACAATATCGATTTGAGCAAGTTCTGTGATCGGACGTTCAACATCATCTTCGAGTCGGACACGAATTTCATCAAAATTGGACAGTAGCTTTCGATCTTCGCGTGGATAGGTCACCATCACCTTGACTTCATGTCGACCTCTCTGAACTCGCATTACCTCCTCGCCGTAATAGGCTGCGCGGACGGTCTCCGCGAGGTCGGATGTTCGGACTCCCATCGCGAATGCCTCGGGTTTGATCCTAAAGCGATATTCCCACTTCCCCGGAACGGAATCATCTCGAATATCGAATAGCCCTGGATAGGTACTCAGCTGCTGCTTGCACCGCTCGACAGCCTCTTCAAGTTCAGCCACTGAATCAGCAGACCCGAGTAATTTAAATTCAACCGGTGCGCCACCCGGGCCGAACGATCGGGTCCCCAAAGTCAGCTCCTCCGTACCTGGGATGAAACCGACCTCTTCCCGCCACTTACCCACAATCTCTTGGCTGCGAACACCCCGATCTTCCGACTTGATTAATTCGATTTCAACGCTTCCCTTGTGGCTGCCTCCGCCAGCAGGCGAAGCAGATCCGCCAGGGCCTGAACCTTGCACTTGGGCTCCAACCACACGAAAGGAGTTCTTAGCGATTGGGCGTCCTTGTTGCTCGTAGTCGTCGGCAACCTTCCAGAACGCATCCTCAACTTTCTGCATCGCCTTCGCCGTGACACTTGCGGGAGTGCCGTCAGGAAAAGAAACCGATGCGTTAAGAGTGTTGCCGTCGACACGCGGAAAGAAAGTAAATTTGACGATTCCAGACTTCTGCAGTCCTGCCGTCAGCAAGATCGCCCCCAAGCACGCCGCGCCAACGATCAGGCGATGATTCAGCGCAAACCGCAATGACGGCTGATAAACCTTGGTGATGAACTTATCCAACGCGCCGCTGGCGTACCGATTACCGATCTTGGCAGGAATCATCACCCACCTGAATGCAAAGAAGATGACATTCAACACACGAAACAGAAGACTCTTCTCATGAGCAAGATGACAAGGCAAGATCGTCACGCATTCTAGAAGTGAGGCGAGCAGCATGGCGATGATCGCTGCGGGCATCACCGCCGTGAATTTACCCATGGTTCCACTGACGAACAGCAAAGGAGCGAAAGCGACGACGGTGGTCAAAACGGCTGTCACCACCGAAGGAATCACCTCAACCGTGCCATCAATCGCAGCCTGCAAGTAGGACTTTCCCATTTGCCGGTGCGCAAAAACATTCTCACCGACGACAATCGCATCATCCACCACGATGCCCAATGCCATGACAAATGCGAACATCGAGATCTGATTCAATGTCTGTCCGGTCAAGTATAAATAGGCAGCAGCCGCAAACAGAGAAAAGGGAATACCTAAAGCCACCCAGAACGATAGCTTGGGATCCAAAAACAAAAGAAGGATCACAAAAACGATGACCAAACCTTGCCCGCCGTTGCGCACAAGCAGGTTCAAGCGACCACGAACTTCAACTGACTCATCGCTCCAAGTCATCAGCGAATACCCATCAGGCAGCTCCGTCCGCTCCACAAAACTCTTGACCGAATCGATCATGGCAAAGAGATCTTGAGAGGTGCTACGCTGCACCGAGAGCGCCATAGCGGGCTGCCCGTTGATAAAATTAAGCGAGGTCGAATCGGCAAACTCATCGCGAACCAATCCGAGATCACCCACAGTAAGGACGGCGCCGTTGGCATCAGCCACCAAAGGTAGTTTCGCAATCTCACCGCCTTCGGTCCTGCGGTTGTTACCTCGAAGAAGGACTTCCTGAGACTGACTCCGAATAGAACCCGCAGGTAGTTCGCGATTTTCTCTACGGATCACTTCAGCAGCCCTGCGAAGCGTGAGGCCATAGGAACGCAGCGTCTCTTCGGGAATCTCGATATCGATCTGGTAATTGCGAGCAGCCAAGTAGTCCACCTGCGCAACCTCGGACAAAGCCAAGAGATCATCGCGTACTCGCTCTGCCACCTCACGCAATTGCAACTCCGCATCCACACTGATCTTGCCACTCTCATCGGCCTCATGTGGTCCGATGATCCCGACGCGAATGGAAGGCCGCCGGTTGGTGACCAGACTGATCTGATGCTGTTCGGCTTCGAGAGGGAAACTGGGAATACGATCGACCTCACTGCGGACTTCATCCAGAACTCGATCGGGTGACCTGCCCCCCGGGATTAATTCAAGCACCACATTGCACGCCCCCTCCTGGGCCACCGTTGTGACTTTCTTCACACCCTCGATTGTTCTGACGGCCTCCTCAATTTTCTGACCGACTCCCTCCTCAACTTCCTGCGGAGCGGCACCTGGATAGGGCACGGTGACGAGAATCCGATCGAGATCGAACTCTGGGAATGATTCACGTCGCATCTCACCCATGCAGTACCAACCGACCACCAAGACGGCGACCATGCAGAGATTCAATGCGGAAGAGTTAGCAATGGAGGATCGTACTAAACCTCGCATCATCTCCCCACCTCCGCGACCGATTTACCGTCAAAGGGGCTTGCCAATGGACTAACGACAACCAGATCACCAGCCATTAGCCCATCTTTTTCCTCATAGGCTATTACATCATCTCCCTCCACCACGGCGCGTCGGACACGACGACTCACCAGAGTTCCATCGCGAACGCACCACACGATATCACCGGGCTGAATTGCCTTCTGTGGAACTCGTACCAAGGGCATCGGGGGAGTCACAAAAATATGCACCTTGACGAACATCCCTGTCATGAGTGCCGGTGGCTGAACCACTTTCCCAATCAAACCATCCGGTTCCGCGACACCGGCGACCAACTCAACGTTCAGCGGTTGATCAATATGAACACGACACGGAACCATCCGAGTTTGCGCATCAATCCCAGCGCCGTCAAAACGATCCAGCACACCACTCCACTGATACTCTCGTCCTTCCAATTCAAATCTCACGACAGCCTTGGCTTCAGGAAAGTCATATCCCGATGAAGATAGCTTTGTTGCGGCGGCAAGCTGCGAGGTACTTTCTCCCGCTTCCCGAGTGGTTCCATCCTGAGCGATGCTGGTCGATTGGTCACCTGCCGCGGTTTGATTGGCCGGTTGGCTTTGCCAGAGCCAATGCATCTGACGCATGTGAAGTTTGCAGGTCACATCGAACTGTGAATTGTCCTGCACCACAATCACTGAACTTCCAGCTTGCACATATCCATCTTGCTCAACGCTTTCATCAACAATCACGCCATCGAGCGGCGAGTAAACCTTGGTCCGTTCGAGTGCAAGCTTCGCTTTATCGAGGTTCGCTCTGACAAGATCTTTCCCACTTTCCATGCGAACGAATCGCTGGCGGAGTAGATGTTGACTATCGGTGATCTCTCGAAGTGTATTTCGAGTTGAAAGTTCAGCTCGCATCGCCGCATCGATTTCACTTTGGGACGCGGCCGCGGTCGATGACAGTCGCTGATTGCGTTCAAGTTGTCGGGTATCGATTGCAAGTTGCTGCGTGATCAATTCCTTCTGGTTTTCCGCAGTCTGTATCTCAACTTCAAGTTCGCGAATCATCGCATCAGCCTGTTGAAGCTCTTCTTCAAGTCGCTTTACATCCAACTGATAATCCCGTGGATCGATTTCGATCAAGAGGTCGTCCTGACGAACTTCTCGACCTTTTCGGCAGTTCTCCGACTTACTTGAAACTCGCCCCTGCACCTCAGCGGCAATCTCGACTTGCCGAAACGGAATCACCACGCCATCGACTTCAATCCGCAAATCTTGATCGTGACGCTCCGCTGGTAGCGTCTGCACCGCTGGAGCACCGTTGCGACTCGGTGGTCGCTTGGCTACCTCGGGTTCTCCCATGGCAAAGTAACCAAAGATGCTGCCGCCAACGATTGCCAAAGAAATAACAGACTGAACGATGATCCCGAGAGATTTCATATGCGATTCATTTCCTTTAACTTCCTTCAGGGATGATAACTGACCAACGAGGAGACCTTATCATCCCGCCCCAGCGCAAGGGCAAGGTTCCGCCTTCATCCAACAGTTTAGCCCAAAAGGTCGCAATTACAGTCCTCGTTGATAAAACGCATTGGATCTTTGTGCGAATTTCGGCTGCACAATTGATCCGAAGAGCAGGACTGATGGGAAAAGCCGACGAGTTGATCCAAAATAATGATTTGCACAATCAGACATGCGACAAGCCACACTAATGGCTAAACTACTCGAGGGGCCGTATCCTTCTGACGGCTTCGTCAAACAAAACTCAGCCGAGCGAATACCATTGTGAAACCCAACATCGACAACGCGCGACGCTCGTTCCTCAAAGCCTCTGGAATCGCAATCGCACTTCCAACCTTGATCTCCGATTGTCGATCGGTGGGTGCCTCAGAGGAAAAAGACTTATCCGGCGATGCGGGATCACCACCGACCCGATTGGTGTGTGTTGGGAATGAGTTTGGGATGTACCCGGGTGCCTTTTGGCCAAGCTCCAAACATTCGGAATACGAACTCACTCCACTGCTTGAGCCTCTGGCGTCTCATACATCGGACTTCACACTGTTCGCCAATCTGGATCACGGCCTCAAAGGCGGTCACTTTGCAGTCCACACCTTCTTGACAGGGGTCAAATCCGCAGATGCAAAGACGATGCCTGATGGCGGCATCAGTCTGGATCAGAGAGCGGCCGAGCATGTGGGTGCCAAAACGCGTTTCCCATCGCTAACCATCGGCTCAGAAAGCGGGCTCCATGGAGGTTGCCGGATGAGCTGGACGCGAACCGGCACCAGGGTACCACCCATTGAAGGACCAAGAGATCTTTTTCGATTACTGTTCATTGACCAGAAAGCCGAAGCGAAGCAAGCGAATCGCAACCGACTCGAACTTCAGGGATCGATTCTCGATACGGTCATGCAAGAAGCCAAGTCACTTGAAAAGAGAATCAACCCTTCTGACCAACACAAATTGAATGAATACCTCTCCTCCATTCGAGATGTTGAAATCAGCTTACAACTCCAGCGTCAGTGGCAATCCGTCCCCAAGCCCAAGACAACAATGGAGGAGCCAAAGGATCTCGGCCTGACTCGTGATCTTCCCAAGCTCTACGACTTGATTGCACTGGCACTGCAGACGGACTCGAGTCGGGTTGCAACGCTCGAAATTGGAGGCTCTTTTGCGGCTTCCGACATGGGAATCAAAAAAGGGTATCACTCGCTTTCACACCACGGTCAGGTTCAAGAAAACATTGATCTCTTGGTACAGATTGAGCGATACCAAGTCGAGCAATTCTCGAGATTCCTTGATCGCCTCAAGTCGATTAAGCAATCGGGAACCGAACAAAGCCTTCTCGATTCAACCATCACTCTGTTCGGTAGCGGAATGGGTAATGGAAACTCCCACACCAACGACAATCTTCCTATCATCCTTGCTGGGGGTGGGTTCAAGCATGGCCGCCAACACATCTCCCCGAGCGAATCGGGGCGGCGAGTTCCACTTTGCAATCTGTATCTAAGCCTGCTTCAAAGGTTCGGGGTCGAAACAGAATCGTTCAGCACAAGCACCAGCACACTGAACGGACTGGAGCTCGCTTGATGGCTTTGTGAGACTGCGAGTTGGATTCCAACGACACCAGCTATCATCGTTTCATCAACACCGCATACAAACCGCAGATGGCCAATCCACACCTGCTAAAATTTTTATCATTGGGATTGTTATTCTGCTTGGCTTGTTGCTGCGTGTCGGACTTGGGTTCTGAAGAGCTCATAAAAAAGAACGCGGAGACACCTCAGCACCTTCATTTCGTTCAGCGTTACTGCATTGATTGCCACCATGGCGATGACCCGCAAGGCGACCGCAGTTTCGATCAACTTGGGACCAAAATCACCGCGGACGCTGATTTGGTGGATTATCAAGAAGTGGTTGACCAGCTGAATCTGGGCAAGATGCCACCACGTGATGCGGACCAGCCAAGTGTGGCTGAGCGTCGCGAAGTCGTCGCTGTGATGTCAGCCAAGATCAAGGAGTATCAAGATAAACACAAAGGTTCAAATGGCCGCACCCCACTGCGTCGCCTTAACGCTCGCGAATATCGCAACACCGTTCGCGATCTTTTTCAGCTCGACATGAGAATGTTTGATCCCACCACCAAGTTCCCTCGTGACCAAACCAGCGATTGGTTTGACAACCACGCCGAATCCCTCACCACCTCTGGTCATCTACTGCAGGCCTACCTCAATGCAGCAGAACAGGTGGTTAGTAAAGCAACTGGACATCCCGAAAAACCAGAGGCACAAGTCTGGTCTTTCACCGATCACTTTGATCAACAACCTGAGATTGACCAGGTGCACCGCAAGACCAACGGCTTCACTCACCTAACCCTCTATGATGTGATCCATGCCGACAAACACGAAGGAGCCTACGCGCCGATCCATCAGTTCGCCGACGGCGTGCCCGCTGATGGTTTTTACGAGATACGCTTCGAAGCCGAAGCGATGAATCGTCAGCATCCCTACGACCCAGAATTTCTGGGAATGGATCCCAGAGAACCGTTACGACTTGGTATCGTTGCAGGGCATCAAGATGCGGGTACGCTTCATTTACCTCAACCCATCGAGCCTCAGCTTGCAGAACAAATACTAGCCGATGAGAAGCGATGGTACTCCGCAATGGTGTGGCTCGATGAAGGTTTCACCCCGCGATTCACCTTCCCCAATGGGTTAATGGATGCCAGAAATCTTTGGAGTCGATTGATTCGCAAGTACCCAGATCAGTTCCCACCGGGAAGCAATCAAGGGATTGTCAAAGCGCGTTACAACGCGATTCATTTGGGAAAACTGCCTCACATTCGAATTTACGAAGTTGAGATCAAGGGTCCGATCATCGACCAGTGGCCCACCGAGCCACAGCGATCCTTGTTTGGTAAAACTCTTACCCCCAATCAGCCACTCGCTGAATCGAACGTCACCGAGGCTTATCGCGAACAGATTTTGCACCTAGCAAGGCGAGCATACCGGAGACCACTTTTGAAGCACGAAGCGGATCGACTTCTCGCCTTCTTTGAAAGTCGATCGCAGGCAAGCGATCTTTACCATGAGAGTTTTCTAGACACCGTGAAGGTGATTCTTTGCTCACCCCACTTCCTCTATCTCAATGCGGACACGTATCAGGCGGATGAACTCACCTATTTATCCGCCCATGCCCTTGCGTCGCGTCTCTCGTACTTCCTTTGGTCCTCCATGCCAGATCATGAACTAATAGAGAGAGCCGACGACGGGACGCTGCTAGAAGAAAAGGTGCTGCGATCGCAAGCCGAGAGGATGCTACGTGATCCAAAAGCAGAAGCGTTTGCGACCGGATTCCTCGACAGTTGGCTTGGCCTTCGTGACCTCGGCGCGACTCCACCAGATCGCGGTCGATTCAATCATTTCTATCACAAAGATCTGGATGCGGCGATGCGTCAGGAAACGCTTCTCTTCACGGCTCACATGCTCAGGGAGAACCTACCGACTATCAACTTCCTCGACTCCCACTTCACTTTCGTGAACGCTCCCCTAGCTAAACATTACGGGATGGATCCAGTCGAGGGCTCAGGATTTGAAAAAGTCATGCTAACCGACCCATCTCGTGGTGGCCTGCTCGGACAAGCAAGCGTCCTTACGCTGACTGCCAACGGAATCGATACCTCACCGGTTGTACGAGGCGTTTGGGTTTTAGAACATCTCTTGGGCTTGCCGCCTTCACCGCCACCTCCAGATGTTGAACCACTCGATCCAGACATCCGCGGGGCAAAAACCATTCGAGACCAATTGGAAAAACATCGCAGCAATCCCGCCTGCTTCGATTGCCACCAAGAAATCGATCCACTTGGATTTGCTCTTGAGCAATTTGACCCAATCGGTGGAATTCGCAGTCGCTATCCTTCAGGCCAACCAATTGATACATCAGGCGAACTTCCCAATGGCAGCAAGTTTCAAGGTATTGCAGGATTAAAAAAACAGCTCGTCCAACAACACGATTTTTTCTACCGTGCACTTGCCTCCAAGATGCTCACCTACGCAATCGGCCGACATGTTCAACCACTAGATCGTCGGCACATTGAAGCGGTTCTCGAAAAGACTGGTGAGTCGGTCCGACTTCGTGATCTCGTGATCGAGACAGTGATGAGTGAAGTGTTCAGGCAACCATGAACGGACTCTCATTCCACTGATCAATTTGCCAGGCGAAATTGCCCACCGGACTCATCGGCTAGACGCTTTAGAAACCCTTGCGTGAAACCATCAACCGCCACACCAATTGTGTTGAGGTTAAGATGACGGAATCGATTTCGATGCAAGATATCCATCAAGATCGACTGGTGTGAAACCAGCTCGCCGATGGTCGGCTTGCCGTCCGTTAGTAGGTACACCGCCTCAAGATCAGCATCGTAATCCAAAGCGGTGCGCAACGCACCGTAAGTGTTCGTCCGATCGCCGTACCCCAGTCCCCGCACAAACTCAATGGCCAAGTCCTTGTTTTCGATCGTGGCTTCAACCAATCCATCGTTCCATTGATGGACGCGAGTATGAAAGGCAACGATTCCAAATTCCACATCGCCAGGCAGAGCTCTGATCGCCTTGATCAATTCACCTTTTGCACGATCGAGACGCGGCATGCCGTACCAAGGATCCTTCATGCTGCTTGAGTGATCGAGGATAAAAAGAAGTCGCTTTGAATGGATCTCAATCCCGTAATACTCTTGCGGGGCAAACTTCAGCCGATTCAGCGACGCTGGCTCAGAGTCGGACAGTTTAAAGAGTCCGCTAACACTGGCCAATCTCGCCTGGGGCTCATCTGCAACCTGAGTCATTTGACTTGAGAAGCCTTCGTCGAGTCGCTTTGAGAAGGCTTCGAAACGAACTTGATCGCCATTAAAATCTTCGATCGTCTGCTCATCAAAATAACGATCAACATGATATTGCAACTGGCCGTCTAAACCGCGCCTGAGGAGCAACAACGCTTCGGTCGCGTCAGGGTGATTCATTTCAATCAGTGAACGAATCACCGAGAATCGGAAAGCGTAACTATCCAGGTAGGCCTCGCGTCGAGGAAGCCCCTTCAACTCATCAATGCTGTCAAGGTATCGGTGATGCCCCAATTGACCAATCGCCAACATTGAAACATTCAAATCGCGATGTTTCATCAATCTAACAAGCGCAGCCTGAGCGTCTTCGCTCTTCAGCTTCCCGATCAATTCACAAAGTGCAACCGTGCTTGCTTCAGGTGGACGATGGTCGCTGACCTCCTCTCCGTGCCTTTCAATCGCCTGGACAACAGAATCAAGCGATTTGGTCAGGCGTTCCACATTTAGCTGGAGTCGGTTGATCTCCCGAAACCGAGTGTTCTCGGAGGGAGCCACGAGCGACCTGAAAACAATATCATTTGCAAAGACGTTGCCAAATGCGAAAAGCCCTAAGATGCAGCTTGCGAAGGTACGAAAGATGCCTGAGTTTTTCATGGAAGCTAACCTGTTGAGGTCATCCATAACCCAGTGAATCTGCACTTGAACAAGGAACAACAAACCGATTTCGGCTTGCACTGAAACCACGGCAGCTACGCCGCATGATCGAGTCCCATTGCATAAAACTCAGCGACAAGAGCAGAGTTTTATCTGTCAACCGTCAGAGTGCCCGCTGCCCTCGTAGCAGCGTAAAAACAATGTCCATGCTGAATCCTTGCCGATGATCAAGCAACGAACGGATCACATGATTTAAAAATAACAGAAAACGTGCTGCTCTGCAGTCATCAGCCGTATTTCCCGCAATCTTTAACAAGACAGCGTGGGCTCAGAGCTTCACGCAGTCCTGCCTAGAGAGGAAGCCTTTAGGCTTCCATGGCATTCATCTCGGCCCGCTTGATCGATGCATCCATATCCTCAAAGACGTCCCCTACACCTTCCTGGAAGACTCGCCCAATGAGAAGGTTTGTGACGTTACCTCGGTGCTCCGGGTGCTCCTTCATGAAGCGCCCGATGCTGAACTGCTTGTTGTAGAACGCATGGACGAGCTTACGCACCCAAGTCGCTCCCTCTTTGAACTCGGGAATCCACCCACCCAACTGCTCGCCGCTTAGATCTTCTTTGCGAAATCCTTCGACCACCGCATCTCCGGCTCGAACCCCCATCTCTAAGGCAAAGTAGACGCCGGATGAGTAGACTGGATCAATGAATCCGAGTGCGTCCCCAACAAGAACCCAGCCTGACCCAGCACTCTGGCTGGTCATGTATGAAAACTCTTTGGCAACGCGTATATCACCCAATTGCGTGGCTTTCTCCAATCGCGGTGCCAGCCCGGGGCACTTCGCTAATTCTTCTTGGAACACGACTTCGGCTGAACCACGGCCCTTGAGCAGATATTCATGATCCGAAACGCAACCGATGCTTGTGATGCCGCGTGAGAGTGGAATGAACCAGAACCACGCTTGCTTGTCTTCGGTGTTAAGGATGATGGTCGCACCCGAGTTGTCACCATCACCCCGCATGGCGTCTTTGTAGTATGTCCAGATCGCAGCCTTTTTTAAATCCGGATCAACCTGCTTGAGACCAAGTTTGTTCGCAATGAATGATTGCTGTCCCGTTCCATCAATTACCACACGGCAAGCAATCTCGCGTTGCTCACCGTCTTGATCCTTTACCACCACACCGTTTGCGTTTCCTGCATCATCGAAAAGGACATCGACCAATCGTGTTCGATCGAAGGTATCGGCGCCCACCTCCGCCGCCCGATCAAACAGCATCTTGTCAAACTCGCTTCGTTCGACCTGCCAGGTATCACTGCAGTCCCGATCGTCGTGCTGCCTAAAGAAAAAAGGATCCGATTCCGTCCCGCGATGCGTGACGAACTGTACGCTCTTTTTGACTTGCCACCCCTGTTGACGAATCCGATCATTCACACCTAGCCTCTCCAACGCCCAAAATGTTTCGGGCATCAAAGATTCACCCACGTGGAATCGAGGCATGGCCTCACGCTCAATCAAAAGGGTGCTGTGACCACCTTCGGCAACAATAGTTGCAGCGGAAGCACCGGCGGGGCCTCCCCCAATCACCACGCAATCGTAGTTATCTTTCATTGCTTCACTCCGATTCATCTCGATGGTCTCAGTCGTGTGGGCACATCTAAAAGCCCGGATCATCCGAGCGGTCTTGATCCTCAAAGAGGTTGGACGGGAAATCCAAAACCAACAAATCTCATCACTAGGAGGATATCTGCAGGTCAACCCAGCAGGGAGACCGCAAATAGAAGGAATTTTTAACCAACGTCATTTTGATCATCCGAGTCATCCATTTTGATCCTCAAGTTGCCCGAAATGATCAGGAAGGCAGCAAGGCCGAATGGCGTGCAAAAGCCGTGCTTGATCCTCTGATTTTCGCGCCCCCGCACTCGCTCAATACCTGAGGCTTCCCGAGACGAAAAGGTAGATCACAAAAACACACAGACCGACGGGAAGGAGTATGGCACTAAGGATTCCAGTGGAGTCCATCAAGTTGAGGAAAAGCCCGCCAAAGATTAGCAGGCCAAACGTGATCGCTGCCCCTTTAACGCAACCACCAGAATCTACCTTGCTCATGCCGCTTGCAGCGGCCAACTGATCATTGACGCGTCCTCTGACGTCGTCGGCTGATTTCCCCTGTAATATTTCTCCGGTGTATGGATTCCGTTCAGGTTCAATTCCGACCTCTGACTCGGTCGCGTTGATCAAATCACCATCGTCGACCGCCAGGACATCCTGAACATCCAGCACTTCATCTTCGATTTCGAGCGACTTCAGCAACTCGCCAGCTGCATTCGAATCGGTACCAAGAGTCTCATCATCATTTTTATCGCCTTTTGCATCCGACACCGTTGTTGTCTTGGGGCCGATGGCAAAAATGGCCAGCAGTGGAACCCAACCAAGTAGCACCATCGTCAAGCAGAGCATTCCGAGGGGGCTTATATAACTGTGCTCACCTCGATAGCGTGAAGCGGCCAGCCGCGCCGAGGGGCGTTCCTCAGCTACCACCACCAAGTAGAACCAAAATATTTCCCAACCGATGATCGCCAACACCCCTACCATCGGCCGAATTTCTACCCAAAAAGAGATTAACGCATCGTTGAGAGTCGTCTTACTACCTTTCGCGTCCATTACCGAACGCTCGCTGCTTGAGGTCGCATTTCCACCTTCGGATTCTTGGGCGGCACCTGCTTTCGCTGATTCCATCGGAGTCACCGAGCTGGCTCCCGTTCCCGTGGAATTTTCTCGCAAGGCATCTCGAATGGCCTGGCGATTGATCGTTTTCAGAAAGGCATAGACAAAGGGAACCAGTCCACCGATTGCGATGCCAAGGTAAAGATTCGACAGAGTGCTTGAGTGAACTTGCCCCCTGAGTTTCATATCTTCGTTCAGCAGCCACAGATTGCACCAGTAAACAAGCCATCCAACCGCACCGGCGGCGCTCAACCAGGGAATGATCCAAATCCATTTCGGTGGTTCAGACAACTCATCGTTATCCTGAGGATTGATACCGCTGTCCTCTGTGCTGGAAGCTGCTACCCCTCGAGATTCAGGAAGTTCTCGGGGCAAATCGGCGAGATGCGAGGTAGCAACCGGGGAAACTTCAGCCGAAATGTTGACCTGCTCAGCAGTCACACTCGGTGAATCGGCACTTGTCGATGAAGCTGATTGGTTTTTGCCGCGGGCCTTTGCACTGGCAACGTCGGCTTGTTCCCCGTTGCCATTATTCGCACCAACTTCTTGAGACTTAAGATCCTCTGGCGGTGGAGCAGCTCCGCAGTTGTCGCACTTCGGCTTGCCAAAAAAACCCGACTTGATCCGTCCGAAACCGCACTGTTTGCACTCCATATCCACTCAAATCCCCGTGAGGCTGATAGACCCATCCAATCTCATGTCAGTACATCCAGTAAGGCCAGAACGGCCCAGTTGAATCCATTAAACATCGAAAACTCCCGCCGGATCCTAACAGTTTGCGTATCGTCATTCCACACCTTCAACACACCAAGCCTGTTACGGCTACAAAACACAATCCCCCCTCTTTCCATTACACTATCGATCAAAATCACCTTGTGAACCTTAACTAGAAGCCCCTCAACGGAAACAGAAATCAGAGCCCATGAAGTCATCACTTCAGTTCATCGGTCAACAACTTGTCGTGCTCATTTGCCTCTTGGGATTACAAGTCGGCAGCATCCAAGCGGATACCAACTCCAAGCCAAACGTCGTCATTGTCATCACAGATGACCAAGGCTACGGCGATCTATCTTGTCACGGTAATCCGATCCTCAAGACTCCGCACCTCGATGAACTCTATTCTGAAGCAGTTCGCCTCAAGGACTACCACGTCGCCCCGACCTGCTCACCGACTCGGTCAGGCTTCCTGACCGGTCACTGGACCAACCGCACCGGCGTGTGGCACACCATTATGGGGCGATCGATGCTTCGAGAGAACGAAGTAACAATGGGTCAGATTTTTAAGGACAACGGCTACGCTACAGGAATGTTTGGCAAGTGGCACTTGGGTGACAACTATCCCTACCGCCCCGAAGACCGTGGATACACTGAAGTGCTTCGCCACGGTGGTGGTGGAGTCGGCCAAACTCCAGACTACTGGGACAACGCCTACTTTGACGGAAGCTACTGGCACAACGGTACTCCAGAAGCGGTGAAAGGATTCTGCACCGATGTGTTTTTTGATTACGCAAAGCGATTCGTCAAAGAGCAGAAATCAAAGGGACAACCTTTCCTCGCATACATCGCCACCAACGCCCCTCACGGGCCGATGCATGCCCCAGAAGAGTCAAGCAAGCCTTATCAAGACCAGAACGTCAACCTTGCCAACTTCTTCGGGATGATCGCGAACATTGATGACAACGTCGGCGCTTTCCGCGCGTTCTTGGACGACGAGGGACTGACGGACAACACGATCTTCATCTTTACTACCGATAATGGCACATCATCCGGAGCCGGTGTCTTCAACGATGGAATGCGTGGCAAAAAAGGCAGCCAGTATGACGGCGGCCATCGCGTGCCACTGTTCATGCATTGGCCAGACGGAAAACTGACTGGAGGGTATGACGTGGAGCCCATTACCTCTTATGTGGATGTGGTTCCAACACTCATCGACCTCTGCCACCTCGAATCACCAAGCAATGTAAAGTTTGATGGGGTCAGCATTGCACCACTATTAGGTGGCAAGACACCAAGTGACTGGCCGGATCGAATGCTGGTGACCGATTCGCAACGAGTCAAGGATCCGATCAAATGGAAATCGAGTGCGGTGATGACCAATCAATGGAGATTGATCGATGGCAAAGAACTGTACGCGATCAAGGAAGATCCCGGACAAAGCAACAATGTTGCGGACAAACACCCGAAAGTTTTCAATCGGATGCGCAACTTTTACGAATCCTGGTGGGCCGAACTCGAGCCAAGTTTCTCCAACGCCACCGCAATCTACCTAGGCCATCCCAACGATAACCCAGCAAGATTGACAAGTCATGACTGGATCACCACCGGTTCAACCCCTTGGAATCAGTCTCACATTCGTCGCGCCTTAGCCGGCAAAGGAAACACAGGATTCTGGAACGTGAATGTTCACGAGGCTGGACGCTACGAGATTCGACTTCGCCGCTGGCCCGAAGAAGCAGACCTTCCCATCAACGCTTCGCTGCCACCTGGGAACAGCGTTCCCGGCGCCAAAGCGTACCGGACCACCCCCGGTGCGATGATTAATCCGAATCAAGCGAAGCTGTCCATTGGAAACGTCGAAGCGGAAAAAGAGGTCAAAGAGGGTGACAGAGAAGTGGTCTTCGAAGTCACGCTACCCGCCGGCAAGACCAGAATGTCCGCACTATTCACGGCAGCCGATGGCCAGCAACATGGTGCGTACTATGCCTACGTGACCAAGAAAGAATAACATGATCGACGCAAAGCTTCTGTCTGATTATCACGCTTTTGGCTACCTGCTACTGCGTGCGTTTTTTAGCAAAGAAGAAGTCGATCTGCTTCGAGAAACGGCAAAGCGAGATAAAGCTCTTGACCAGCATTCCTTTGGCCGCAAGGACGGAGAAGGGGGAACGGTAAGACTTTCGCTTTGGAATCATCCGGGGCAAGGGATCTACGGAACGTTTGCCCGCTGCCATCGAATGGTTGACGCCGCTGAAAAATTGCTCGCAGATGAACCCTACCACTACCATTCCAAGATGATCATGAAGGACGCCCGTGTTGGCGGTGCGTGGGCATGGCATCAAGATTATGGGTATTGGTATCAGAATGGTGTGCTAACACCTAATTTAGTCAGTGCATTCATCGCGGTTGATCCAGCAACGACCCAAAATGGTTGCCTGCAAGTGATCAAAGGCTCTCATCACTGCGGAAGGATCGAACATGTACTCACAGGTGATCAGGCAGGAGCCGACCCCGAGCGAGTCGACGCGATCATGAACCGCATGGAACACCAATCGATTGAGATGGACTCCGGTGATGTCCTCTTCTTCCATAGCAACCTACTTCATCGCAGTGACCGCAATCGCTCCGAGAATCCCCGCTGGTCGATGATTTGCTGCTACAACGCGAAGTCGAACGATCCCTACGTGGATTCACATCACCCGAGGTACACACCTCTTACACGATGCGAAGACTCAGACATTCTCGCCGTAGGTAAACAACAGTTAAATCAGTCGGGTGGTGCAAGCGATTTTTTAGATCCCGATCGTGATTCCAGCGCCACATCACTGCGTGACGAATGAAGTATTCCTCCTCAACTCTACCACACCTCATTGGCACAGGCATCGTGATCGTCACACCAAACCCAATGCTGCAACGGCGCCTTGCAGCATCCCAAAACGCAGCGGCTAGGAACCTTTAGTCAAATGATATCCGCCGAAGATCTCATCCATTCTGCATGCACCTTACCTCTTCCGCAGGATCGAAGTGTAGCGGTCGGCTGCATTGGTACGGGTTTCATCATGGATGACTGCCATCTTCCCGCGTACCGAGATGCCAGCCTGAATGTCCACGGTATCGCCGGTCGAGATTTTTCGAAAACAAAGCAAGTCGCACAGCGACATCACATCGAAAAAGCCTACCAAGACTACCTACAACTTTTGGATGACCCTGAAATTGAGGTGGTGGACATTGCG
This sequence comes from uncultured Rubripirellula sp., assembly GCA_938045805.1. Lineage (GTDB taxonomy): Bacteria > Planctomycetota > Planctomycetia > Pirellulales > Pirellulaceae > Rubripirellula. The sequence goes on from CALIBL010000067.1 coordinate 32,738, forward strand.
GTTCCGCCCAATGCACAGGTCGGTGTGATCCGTGAGGCGGTTAAGCGAAGGCACATTAGGGGAATCCTCGCACAAAAACCTCTCGGTAGTGACCTCGCCGAGGCACAAGAGATTGTCAGGCTTTGCCTTGATCGCGACATCACGCTAGCGGTCAATCAAAACATGCGTTTCGACCAATCCATCCGAGCCGCGAAAAGCCTGATCCAAGCACAGCCTGATCGCACTTCCGTGATTGGAAATCCTGTTCTAGCAACCATTGATATGCGAGCCATTCCGCATTGGATGCCTTGGCAGCAGGAGCAGGGCTGGTTGACCTGCCGCATCATGTCCATCCACCATCTCGATACCATGCGTTACTGGTTTGGAAACCCAGCTCGTGTCTACGCCAGTTTCACCAAGGACCCACGAACTGCTTTCGAACACATCGACGGCATCGGACTTTACATTCTGGAGTATGATTGCGGATTGCGTTGTCAGATCTGCGATGACGTTTGGACTGGACCTGCGCGAGAAGGGAGTGGTTCAGACATTGGAATCCACTGGCGAATCGAAGGGACCAATGGCCTCGCTAGAGGGACTATCGGCTGGCCTTCGTACCCACAACGCACTCCAAGCACAATCGACTATACCTCCATTGGTCACCAAGATTGGATCCGGCCACGTTGGGACCAAGTTTGGTTCCCGGATGCGTTTATCGGTCCAATGGCTGACCTGCTGATTTCAATGGAAGAAAAACAGACGCCGAGCATCAGTGGACTGGACAACCTACACACGATGGCCTTGGTCGACGCTTGCTACAAATCAGCCCAAGAAAGAAAGGCAATTGAACTGCCCACTGGTAATCTTGTCTAAATCAATGATCCATCTTCCCATTGGAGACAGTCTTGAATCAGTGCTTCAAAATCCGCCTCGCTGACTCCCGCCCGTTGGCGCATCCACAGCAATAGCCGAGTCCTCTCCTCACCCATCTCCCGACGAAGCGATCCCGCCATAAAAAGAGCTTGTATCGCTAACGCCTGCTGCTCGGAATTCCAACGCTGAAAAACACTCTCTAGATAATTATTAACCGGTATCTCCGTCTGCTCCGCTAAAGAACAGAGTCGTCCGAGCTCTTCGCGACCGATCGTTCGTCCAAAAATCCTCGAGGCAAGTTTTCCCAGTGGTCCAACCTCGTCAACTTCCATGTAGCCATCGACCAACACAAAGAGCACCATCGCACGAAAAATTTCGTGCTGAGCCTGTTCATCCTCGACCTTGCTAACCGCCATGGAACTCAAATGCAGCACCGATGGATCCCAGTTGCCGCGACACGAGTCACACCGAATCGTCAACTCCACCGAACCAATGGGAACCACCGGAATCAAGTAAAGCGTTAGCCAAGGGCGTTTGGCGCGAAGACGGTAATTCTGGTGCGATTGACACGAGGGACAGTGAAACTCACCCCGTTCACGCGTCCTCGAAACATTGATCGTCCCGATAAAGATCACCTAGTTGCTCCCATCACTAGCATCGTTTCCTCAAGTCGCTCCCCGCTCCAACGACACGGTGCCATATCAATCGGCACGACCGTTACCTACGGACGCAAGGCTGTGGTCACTAACTCTCGAACCATCAGTGGTCGATACCTCTTTTAACACCCGAGATCAAATATCATCAGACAATTTGTTGATCCCCTCGGGTCGTCTCATCCATCTTAGAGTTTACCCACCTTGTCCAACACGATCCGCCCGAGCCAGTCATGTTAGTTCTATCCCGCCACCGCGATGAAAGCATCATGATCGGTGACGATGTCGTCATCACCATTGTGGACATCCGCGGAGACAAGGTTCGCCTGGGCATTAAAGCACCCCAAGAAATTCCGGTGCATCGTGAAGAGGTCTTCGACGCGATTAAGCGAGCGACCCCAGACAAAAATGAAGAGGCCTCTCAAGCGACCAAAGAGGTCGGCCAAAGCGTTCAGTAGCCCCATCGCGAGCTGAACGCTGGCAAAAACATAATCGCGCGCGAACGGGCGGAAAAACTTCCAACCCGCAGCCATATCCGCTTGCTTCTCGCAACGCCGAACCCACGAGGGACGCCGGCTAACCCACAGCCGAGCCTCAAACAAGCACTAAGTCAGGCTCCACCTCGCGGCATTTGCTATCAACTGCCTTTTCTGACTTTCGTCGAGGACTCACTCGCGAGCGACCGGCTAAATGCCGATAACAGGGTCGGTGTGCGTTGCGACCGTGACAATCGTTACCAACGGAATCGACCCAATGATGTTGATTCCGCTATTTAATTTGTCTCCTGAGACACGACGATTTGGCACGAAAATCGCATCACATCGCATTCACAGATTCTAATCGACTCAAATGCATCGAAGCGGTGCAGCGACATGAAACAGGTGTAGCATTTTGCAACACCCGAGTCATGGTCTCGGTGGAGGACGAATCGAGTTTGCTTGTTTTTTCATGGAGAATCATGGCGTTTGCAAATAGACTCTAGGATCGAGTCTGTTTCGACTCCCAGATGATTCAACACCGGAAAAGCCGGCTAAAAATGAGTCACACGCCTCACGGGTTCACACAAAGCCGGTGGGAAACGTGAAATTACGAGCGATTTCCCAACAGCGCATTCGCGTTCACAGATAAGCGGAGAAACTTCCATGGGATTGCGACACGTCGCACGCACCGCAAAACGAGCGGCCCTTTTTTCATTGATTGCCACATTCAGCACTCCAGCGATCGATCTGCATGCTGCAGAGATCATGGATTCGGCCAGTGCTCGAATTGCCACCTACCAGACCGAAGAAGGCGAAAGCTTTTTCGCGGTCGCCCTACAGCCGTCTGCTGACGAAGCGATTCTTGAGTCGGTGCGATCCCAACCCGCGGATATCGTTGTCATCGTTGACACGTCCGCAACTCAGGTCGGGGAATTTCGCAAAGATTCAATTTCCGCACTTGATTCGATCATCAACCGCCTGCGTAGTGAAGATCGGATCCGCGTTTACGCCGCTGACGTGATGACCAGCGAATTGACGGAAGGATTTGTTTCCTCGGGCGAGGCCGCTTCGAGCATCGACGCTCTATCTCAGCGACTACCACTCGGTAACACCAACCTGATGGATGCGATTGAGACAGCGAAGGGTAACTTCGCTACAAGCAAATCCAATCGCACTCGATCGATCGTCTACATCGGTGACGGCACAGCAATTGACACCATGGGTGATCAAGAGCGTTTCGCTGGCGTGGTGGATGGGCTGCGTGGAGACAAGATCTCGCTCCACAGTGTCGCCATCGGAGCGACTCGCAATATAGAACTGATGGGCATCCTCGCAAATCAAACCGGCGGAGTCATCGGTGTGGTGGGTGATGATGCATCCAGCGCTGCTGAAGCAATCGGAAGTCGCGTTGCAGACTCTGCCAAGATGTCAGCAATCTGGGTTCAAGAGGCCAAGCTCCCCGGTGGGATGGAATCTGTCCAAGCGGATCGTCTTCCACCTCTGCGTCTCGATCGCGATTCAATCCTTCTCGGTACCGCCGCTACGGCTACCGATAAAGGCGAACTGGAAATCATTGGGCAATCTGCTGACGACACCATCCGACTAACCTCGGTGGTAACCGTTGAAGAAAATCATCCCGACTTCGCTTTCCTACCAGGATTGGTGCGTCACTCCTCATCCAACGATGGATTGATGCTCCCCTCTGCAGGCTCGGATATGCTTCGTGAGACCGTTCGCGTGCTGTCCAATCAGGCCGACCAACTGGTTCATGCCGCCAATATCGCGATGCAGCAGGGAAACAAGGCGGGCGCGAAAGCGGTCGTCAAGAAAGCTCTTGAAGCCGACCCGAATAACGCGGAAGCTCAGGCCATTGACCGAATCATGGGCAATCGTCTGATCACGCAGAATCAGCAGGTTGACGATCCGTTTGCCGCACCTGCTCCGGCTCCCGCTCAAACTGCTGACAACGAGAACCCGTTCGCTGAGCCTGCACAGGCCGCGCAAGCACCGGCACCTGCGGCTCAAGCACCCGCACCGGCACCAGCACCAGCACCAGCACCTGCCACGTCGGATGTTATCGGTGGTGACGATGACCTAACTGAGGTCCCCGGAAATCTCTTGAATCAAGTTCAGGCCCAGCGTGAGGCTCAGGAAGGTCGCTGGCGAGCAGAGGTTCGGGCTCAGCTTCGAGAAGCCAACCGCCGTCTCAGGGACTCACCGGTTGGAGTCGCGGGGAGCTTAAAAAGCCTACTTGCGAACTTGGAGGTGCTTCCAGATATCAGCCCACAGACTCGTCAAGAACTCACCTCACAGGTGCGTGCTTCGATCCAGGTCGCGAGCCGACGAGAAGCATCGTTTTTAGAGAGTCAACGTAACCTCGAACAGGTTGCACAAGGTGCCGCTTCAGCACAACGAATGCTGCAGAATCGAGTACGCCGTGAAGCGACACTGAAGGTTCTTTCTCAGCAAATGAACGCTTTGGTGGATGAAGAGCGATACGCCGAAGCACAAAACGTTTCGGTGGACTTCGCCGAAGATGCGGGTATCACCATCACGAAGAACTCGGTCGAAGGACAACATTTCGTCGAAGAGCCGTTGATGCTCGAGATGTACGCCCACGACAAAAAGCTTAAAGTTCTCCGAGAACGAGCCTTTGTCGATGCGATGGCCTTGGTTCTCAAATCAAACATCCCGTTTGTCGATGAACCACCAATCCAGTACCCAGATTCGGATTGGTGGCGAACCATGAGTCGTCGTCGAATCGAACGTTACGGTGCCATTGAACTCGTTGGCGACAACGAAACGGAGCGACGCATTCAGTCAGCGTTGGGTGACGAAACCAGTTTCAGCTTTGTCGAACTGCCCCTAAGCGATGCTGTTCAACAAATCAGCGAAGCTCACGACATTCCAATTGTTGTTGACACACGAGCGTTGGAAGAAATCGGTCTTTCAGCAGAAGAACCCGTCAACATCTCACTCAAGAACGTTTCACTGCGTTCGTTCATGCGTCTGATGCTGCGTGAAAACGAGCTGACCTACATGATCAAAGACGAGGTCATGCAGATCACGACTGTTGAAGCAGCAGAGCAGAACCTTGTGACCAAAGTCTATCCCGTGGGTGACCTCGTCGTCCCAATCATGCAGCTCGGTGGCATGGGTGGCGGCATGGGCGGCGGCATGGGCGGCGGAATGGGCGGCGGCATGGGCGGCATGGGCGGCGGAATGGGCGGCGGCATGGGCGGCATGGGCGGCGGCATGGGCGGCATGGGCGGCGGCATGGGCGGTGGCGGATTCGGCGGCGGCGGCATGCTCGCAGTCCCCGACGATGCGTCACTGAAGTCCAAGGCAGTCTCCGAAGCCACAGTTGCTGAAGCTTCGACCGATAAGAGCCTCGTCATTCGCATCGAAGAGTCCGCGGGCCAATCTCGTCAAGAGGCATGGAATCAGTACTTCACCGACGCTGCAAAAGACAGCCCAGAAGAAGCTAGCTTGCTCGATCAGAAGCTTCGCGCCACCGTGCGATACCTTTCCGTCCGAGCTAGCAAAATGCAGGACTCTGGACAAGAAGACGCGGCAACCGACTGCATGATGCAAGCTCGCGAAGCGATCTCGGCCGCAATTCTTGCTGGTCAAGTTCAACCTTGGATGTACCCTGCTTACGCCTTGGCACTCCAAGCAACTGATGCTCCCAAGGCTGAAGTCGAAAGAGCACTACTCTCCTCGGTTGACTTTGCCGAGAATCCGGAGGTGATCCTGCACATTGCTCTGAAGCTTGAAGCGATGGGATCCTCTAAGGCTGCATTGAAGCTATGTCGAAATGTGGCTTCAGTTGATCCGTACCGTAGAGAAACCTACGTTGCCGGACTCCGAATCGCACAAGATTTGGATGACCTGGATGGCTTGGTCTGGGCGACAAAAGGGATCCTCGCTCAAGCGTGGCCAGAAACCCTCGCCGATGTCGTTCAAGAAGCTCGATTGGTGGCGCGTGCCACTCACGCTCGGATGCTCGAAGAAGGGAAAACGGAAGCGGCAGCCGAGTTCAACGCGGATCTTAAAACGGCCCTTTCTCACGATGTGATTATTCGAGTAACCTGGACAGGCGATGCAGATATCGACCTCGCTGTCGAAGAACCAGCCGGCACGGTTTGCTCGATTCAGAACCGTATGAGTGCCGGAGGCGGAACTCTGCTGAGTGACTCCTTCAGCGGAAGCGGAAAAGATCAGTCGGGAGAGGTTTCCGAGACCTACATTTGCCCTGAAGGATTCACCGGACAGTACCGTCTTCTCATTCGCCGTGTTTGGGGCAACGTCTCCACCGGAAATGCAACTGTAGATATCGTCACCGACTTGGGCCGTGAATCAGAAAGAGTGATTCGCCAAGAAGTGCCACTGACTGAGAAAGACGCGTTGGTTGTCTTTGAGGTCAAGGAAGGACGCCGTCAGCAAGAGATCGCAGCTGCACAATTGGTGCAATTGCAAGATGCTCAACAGGACATGCGTGGTCAGGTCTTGGGTCAATTCCTTGATGACCCGACCAACAGCTCCAACGAGCAGATCATGGCTGAGCTTTATCGTGATCAACGTCGAATGGGTCTCCTGGGACCAAACGGCTTCCGCAATCGCGGTGCAGTGGGTTTCCGACCTGAAATCACGATTCTTCCTGAGGGTGCCATGGCAGCTTCGCTCGCTGTAATCTCTGGAGATCGTCGCTACGTGCGAATCTCACCCATGCCGTTCTTCTCTCAAGTCGGTAACGTGACCACCTTCAACTTTGTTACCGGTGACACGGGCCAAGGCGGCCAAGGCGGCGGCGGCGGCGGCTTTGGTGGCGGCATCGGCGGCGGTGGTGGCGTCGGCGGTGGCATCGGAAACTAGTCCACGACCCCAAATTTCAACCCTCCGAGCCAAATGCTCAATCAGGGCTTGAACGAGTCAAGAAGGCGGGATCGAATCCATCGACCCCGCCTTTTTTCATGCGCGTACGATGGTCGCACTTGCTAACCACAAACAATCCTCTGCATTCCTTCTTTTCAGCTCACCGCTTGGGCCGCTATCCTGATGGATGTACAGGAAGAAACTCGACGCCACGAAGACCATGGCACGCCGCGTGCCCCCTTTTCGACCAATATTCGTCTTCAGTCATTTGCACTCAGATCCGCCGATAAGACAAATCATGGAAATCAAACGAACTCCCACTCGCTCCGTCTCCATTGGTGGCATTCACGTTGGTTCTGCTCATCCAATTGCCGTCCAAAGTATGACCGCGACCAAAACCACCAACATTGATGCGACCGTGGCACAGGCTGAAGCGTTGCACGAACGCGGCGCGGGTGTGGTAAGGATTGCGGTGGACAGTGTCAAAGATGCAGAGGCTCTAGCCGAAATTCGGAAACAAACCAAAGCCAATCTAGCGGTTGACCTGCAAGAGAATTTTAGGCTCGCCGAGGTGGTGGCACCCCATGTCGACAAGATCCGCTACAACCCAGGACACCTCTACCATCACCAGAAAGATAAACCTTGGCAGGACAAAGTTAGGTTCATTATCGGCCAAGCAGTCGAGCACAACTGCGCGATTCGTATCGGAGTGAACTGCGGGAGTGTCGATCCTGCGAAAAAAGAAAAATACGATGCCACCGACTCGATCACTCCGATGCTTGAAAGCGCGATTGAGCATTGCGAGTTCGTTGAGTCACTCGATTTTGAACGGTTCGTCGTGTCACTCAAAGATAGTGACCCCGCGAAAGTCATTGATGTAAACCGCCGATTCTCGGAAGCTAGACCTGAAATACCTCTTCACCTCGGAGTCACCGAAGCGGGAATGCCCCCCGAGGGAATCATTAAGACACGAATCGCTTTTGAACAATTAATCGGTCACGGGATCGGAGATACTGTTCGAGTTTCTCTAACGTTACCTAACGACCGAAAGCCGGAAGAAATTGACGCTGGCAAAGAAATCATCAATGACATCTACGCAGGTCGCTTCCGAAGTGTCGTCAAGCTCAACGAAAAAGCCCTCAACATCATTAGCTGCCCAAGCTGCTCTCGAGTGGAAAATGAAGCTTTCATCGAGCTAGCAGAGAGCGTTAAAGAAATGACGGCATATGCCAAAGACCACGCGATCACAATCGCCGTGATGGGTTGCCGTGTTAATGGCCCTGGTGAAACCGATGATGCAGACCTGGGACTCTGGTGTGGTCCCGCAAAGGTAAATCTCAAACGCGGCACCGAAGCTTTAGGTGCATTCGGCTACGATGAAATCCTACCGATCCTTAAAAAAGAACTGGATCAAATCATCGCGACACGTGCGAACGATTGAATGAGATGGCGTCGACCCGATAGCGATCAACCAGTGGTTGAAAGAATCCAAGCGACTGGGATAAAGAATTTGATTCAGTCTTTTTGCTGATCATTAGTCAAAGTAGCCGTGAAGCATCCACCAAGATCGACGGTCGGCTAGTTCACTTGCACAAAACCCACGAAAAATCCACCACCACTGCCCGTCGTGCAATTCAACTCGGTAGTAGTCGCGCCGAACTGTTGAACCTTTCCACCATCCAGTCTCAATCCGCTCTGGTCCCCAAGAATGAACGATCTGGTGGGTCTTACCAGCCAGTTGAATCTGACTTGGGAGCAGGGTTGACTGTGTCTTGTGGACAAATGCTCCGTTCGCCGAAAGCACCAAGAGTCGTAGCGGCTTGGCAAGCAAGGTTGTGGGACGTCGCATGGGATCGTTCGGCGTGGCTTGCCGAAAAGCGGGGAGGTTATCACATTCCCGAGACAATCTCGTCTGATTCCTATCCGTCTTAGGTAAAGCAGATGTGTCATCATCTGGGAAACGCATGGACGCCTGCGAGCCGGATTTCTCAGAATGCTTTCGCTTCTCTGAAAATCTCGCACTCAACGTCTTCCTCTGCAAGCCAATTAATGTGGTCGCACGAAAGGCTTCCTCTGGCAAAGGTTCTTTTGTGGATGACACGGAAACGACCGAGCGATCCCCCAACCTTGCCCCCAAAGCGTTAATCAATCGATTGAGTTCCACATCGCTTAGCCCCTCGGCCCATGATCCAACACCTCGCTGATGAAAGAGGTCATTTTGGACGGTCCTGAGAGGTCCGGTTAGACTCGCAGTCAGATCGATCTTTTGAACAAGGTCCACCAGACTCGTCGCTTCTAATTGCTGCTGCAGAAGCCCCACAATCTGTTGCTCATCCACGGTCGGTGAAAACAAACCGACCTCCAATTCCTTCTTCGTTCGATCCACGAGATCAAAGCGTAAACAAACCTTTAATGCGCCTTTCTGGCATTCAGCTAATTCCGCACAAAGTGGATTTACCAGCTTCTGAATTCGATCTAGCAGCAACGGGATATCCCGCGTTGGATACTCCAAATCCAGAGCGTATTGATTTTCACTCGGTGGCCGATAAGTCCTCAACGGCTCATCTACTTCCCCCAACATCCGGGAGAGTTGGAGTACTAACGGTTTACCAAAGCGCGAAACCAAAGCGTTCCTTGGGAGTGAAAACAACTGATCAAGCCGATCGATCCCGAGCCGTTTGAGATTTTGATAGGGCTCAGGAAAGATACGCAATGATTCGATGGGCAACCGCCCTCGAAACCTTTCTTCGGCAAGCTTGGATACCACTGCAATGGGCCTCGCTGGATTTGACCAGCCATAATGAGAAAAGGCCCATGCTGCGGCTACAGTCTCAGCAACAGCTAGACGACAAGCCAACCCATAACGAGACAATGCCGACGCGATCGCTTCGCACAAACCAGATTCACCACCAAAGAGGTGCGATACCCCTGTCACATCACCCATCAACGACTCTCGTTGATACCGTGTCACGCCAGCCCATTTTTTTTGATCAAGTGATTCCAAAGCCACGACAGGTGTGATTCGCTGCTGAATGAACTTGGCAATGCTGTGGAGCATTGCGTCATCCGCTTTGGTATCTCGCTGGCAGAGTTGAAATGGTTGTTGTGAACCTTGCCGCAGCAGTTCAACGGCATGGCTCAAGGGCATCTGAGGCTTCACACCCATTCGCCGGCTTCGGATACAAGCGGCAAAGACTATCCTGCCTCGTCTTGGATGCTCATCCCAAATCACTGATGGATGATCATTCTGTTTCATAAGCCGTAAATGGGTTCCAAGATCATCCTGCAAAATCAACCCTAAACGCTCTAGATTTTGAATTCTCTGGATTGGCCAATTTGGAAACCAAATGCATAGTCGTCTTACCACGATTCGTCGTCTCCCTGTTCCCGAATACAACCTCCTTTAGTTCTCCCAACTCATTCATTTCGAAACGCCCCCGACGACCGACTCTCCCGCCGCGGCAACGTTCTAGGGTGATCAAAAACTGTCGATTTCGTTGCGTCGAAGATTGTGCCTGAGATCGATGCGATCTCTTTTGGAGATTCGATCTATCGTCCGAGAGTCCAACCTGAAACGTCTCTCGTGCATCCCTTGATCGACCAATCACCGGTTTGCAACAACCCACATGAAACCGAACGTCGGCGAAACAAGGTTGACTTCTAGCCGAATTGGGACGCACAAAGAAACCAGGGGTCCTTCCTTGCTCGGCTGCTAATTGAAATCGTCGAGCATCTCTTTCATCCAATTGCCGGGGTAGCAAAGCAAGAACCGCCGCAGTCGATCTGCACCTCAATGCCTGATCAATTGCCCAAACTTGATCGTGTTGTTTCTGAGCCTTCACCCAAAGAATTTGACGAGACGGAATACCAAAAGCAAAAGCTGACGGAGGATAAAAGTCCTCTCCCGCACTCACTACCACAAGTGGCCCCCCTGAATGCGACTCGGCTGCATTTTTATGACTTACTGGTTCTTTATGTTTTGCTGGGTTTGTCCGACTTTCTACGTTTAATCGATTCGCTGCGGCCAATAGAGCAAGTGTGATCGCCCCACTTCCTCGACAATCACTGACCCACTCGGTGATCGCATCAAATCTTAAGCCACCCACCGGAAGCCAAGCATCCAAGCCCGCAACACCGGTTGAAAAAGTTGCCACCGCAGAAGCACCCTCTGAATGCTGAATGCATTTGGTTTGCTGACGAAGTTGACGCATCAGGGCGTCACGTTCCGCATCACCGGAAATGAGTTCAGCGTCGCCGCATTCCTCTTCTAACTCATCCTCAGCAGCAACCGGCACAACCCATGCCGCCTCACGGACAACCTCAGACTGAAGATTTTCGTTCACGTTGAGGTGAGATTCAAAATCAAATGCAATCTGTTCACCGGCCATCATGCCTATCCCATCGAGATTTACTCTGTCCCCTTCCCTGTAAATTTGCTGAATCCCACTCAGTCCAGCTTGTCCAAGATCTGCAACCTTGGGTTCATATCTTGGGTTCATACCGAGCGATTCATCATGTGATTCCAATCAAACACATAACTATACACCCGTTCACTACTCTTGCAAATCACATCGACCAATTTTCAAAGTCACTTGCGGTCAAAACGTGCCATTGACAGTGAATCACTTAAAAAACAGCCTCATAGCCGATCTTCTTCCACTCGCTCCATGACCTGATTTTCAACGTGCACAACGACGTGCGGCGTACTGAGCACGACGCTTCGCCATCAAGTCGTATCGCAAGAGAACCAAACGAGCCAAATCCCCCATCCGCTGAACTCCATCCTCATCCGAAACCGAACTCCGCTGCCCCCGGAAGCCCAACACTTCGCTCTTCTCCGTACAGCTTGATCCTTCGACAAAGCCAGCTGATTGAAAATGCCCTGATCGCTTTGCACAAAGTCGCTCGCTCGTTAACGATGAGTTCGAATTGAAATGTGAGGAAGACGATCGTCGCCCGATTTTTGAATTCCCGGACTCAGCTCCAATCGCTTCACTGGTGGAGTAGACAGCGGTTGGGGCAATTTCGATCGGAGCGTCAAAAAGCATCATCTGAGTCATGAGGAAACCTCGAGTAAGAAGAACAATCTGAGTCACAAGGAGGCGTGGAATAGTTGCCAACGCCTGGTACATCAGATTCTTCGCGACCCCCATGACACGTCTGGTCACGCATCTAAACAGTTTTTCAGAACAATTTCTAAAATTGCCTTTCCCCGCCCAAAAACCGGCTTCAAAACCGACCACGTCGGTACCCAAAAAGCGACTTAAATACGATCAAAATCAGTTTTCAATCACCGTGAATCGCTTCCTCAAGGCGGCAATCATCCGTGATTCAGTGGCCGCCTCTCATTGGTGGAACCGGCTTCGCCCGATATCATGGAATTCGGTCGATTCGCCACCCTCGCGACGCCACGGCAGCAAGACGCTGGCAGGACAGCCAGTTAGACGACTGCCCGTTTGAGAATCATTTTTTATCCACAGAGAGAGTGCGGAGATCCCGCTAACGCTTTCTCCTCCGAAGGTACCGCCAGACCGTGCGAGAACCCAAAACCGTCATCGACGATTCCCCTGAACTCAGCATCCTCGCGCGACTGATTCTTCCTTCACAAAACGTTGATGAAGACCCCTTAGAAGAACTTCATGGCTTGGCCAAAACAGCGGGGACCGAGGTGGTGGGTGAACTCATCCAAAAGAGAGAAAACCCTGATCACTCCACCTACCTTGGAAAAGGCAAAGTGGAAGAACTTAGGCTCATGGTGGAACAGCACAATGCTGACGTGGTGATCTTCGACAACGATCTCACTCCTGCACAGGTGCGTAATCTCGAGAAAGCGACCAAAGCCAAGGTGCTTGATCGCACCGAACTCATCTTGGACATCTTTGCCGCTGGTGCTCGCACCCATGAATCTCGACTAGCGATTGAACTCGCCCAGCTCGAATACTCACTCCCGCGACTCAAACGCATGTGGACCCACCTCTCTCGACAAGCAATGGGTGTCGGCATGCGAGGTCCTGGTGAAAAACAACTCGAAGTTGACCGTCGCCTAGCACAAAAACGCATTCACGATCTTAAAGAAGAGCTCTCCAAAGTGGAGCGGCGTCGCGAACGCGAAGTGGAAGCTCGACACGATATTCCAACGATCTCACTAGTTGGTTACACCAACGCTGGCAAAAGCACTCTCATGAATGCTTTGACTCACGCTGAAGTACTCGCCAAGGACAAACTGTTCGCCACACTTGACACTCGCACAAGACGCTGGTCCATCCCCGATTGGGGCACGGTTCTACTGAGTGACACCGTCGGGTTCATTCGGGACTTGCCTCACAGCCTTGTCGCGAGTTTCAAGTCCACACTCGAGGAGACAAGACAGGCGGATCTACTGATCCACGTCGCCGATGCCAGCAGCCCATCGGTCTTTCAACAGATCCACTCCGTCTACCTCGTTCTCAAAGAACTGGGGATCGAAGCGAAAGACACACTTCTGGTCCTGAATAAAATGGACGCAATCTACGGCTCTCAATCACTCAACCGAATTCTCGATCGATACCCTCATGCAATACCGGTCAGCGCCAAGACGGGACAAGGATTCGAGATGTTCATCGATCGCGTCGGACAAGCGCTCAGCCGTGAGTTCCTTGATATCGAGGTCGATCTCGAACACTCCGACGGAAAACTCCTATCCTATCTTTCTGAGAAGAGTGAAGTAATCTCCAGAAACTATGGAGAAGACTTTGTGACACTCAAGGTTCGTATACCCGCCGGTGCGATGGGTCCGGTTCAACGCTCAGCGATTGCGATTCGCCAAGATGAAAGAAGCGACTCGGAAGATAACCACTGAACTGATCACCAAAATTGAACCGGACTGCCGAAAAAAGAATCGACGATCCCATCAGCACCTGCGTTTGCGAATCACAACAAGGATCGAGGACCTGATCATGAAAAGATGGAATCCCGAAGGAGCCATCGCGGTCTTGACCGGCGCGAGCAGCGGAATCGGTCGCTGCCTGACTCACCAACTGGCCGACTGCGGAGCGACGGTTATTGCTGTGGCGCGACGCGAGCCGCAACTCACTGAAACGGTGAGCAGCTGGCAATCGAAGGGTCAAGGTCGCATTCTTCCGTTGGTTGGCGACATCACCGATCCGGAAACTCACTTGCTGATCAAAAATGAATTGACGCAATTGACCGACGATCATCGCCTCGACCTTTTAGTCAATAACGCCGGAGTGGGTGCGATCGGCCCCTTCGCCGAAGCAACACCGCAGCGTTTGCGGCAAGTGATGGAGATCAATTTCTTCTCGGCCGCCGAGCTTACCCGAACGCTGCTGCCCTCGCTCCGCCAAAGCTCTTCTCCCGTGATCTGCAATATCGGAAGCGTTTTGGGTCATTGTGCAGTCCCGGACAAGAGTGAGTACTGTGCCTCCAAGTTCGCCCTGCACGGCTGGAGTGATGCGTTACGCTGCGAACTGGCATGCGAGGGTTTCCAAGTGACGCTTGTGAGCCCCAGTACAACCCGAAGTGAATTCTTCCACTCGCTCATCGAAACGGACTCAAAAACAAAATCGAAAAGTCTCGGTAGTTGGCCAGCAGATCGTGTTGCGGCGGCGACGCTCAATGCAATTATCCGACGTAAGCGAGAAGTGGTGTTGAGCATCGGTGGTAAACTCTTGGTTTACGCGGATCGACTGATCCCGGGAATCATGAATAAATTCCTGAAGCGGCCACACTACGCCGTCAAAGCAAATGTGAATTGACTGAGTCAAGCTGGAGCATCCGTGATTCCATGCGAATCCTTAAAACCCGCACCTCCCTAATTAACGCTTTTCAAAATGAATCCCTCGCTCAACTTTGATTCATGAAACCACTTCACATCCTCTTCGAAGATAATCACCTTCTGGTTGTCAATAAACCGTCCGGTATTGCGACCATGGGATCTGAGTCGGGTACCACCTTGCACTCACTCGGTTGCTCCTACCTCAAGAAGAAATACAAAAAGCCGGGAAACGTCTACCTAGGAGTAGTAAGTCGTCTTGATGCAATGACCAGCGGTGTGATCGTCTTTGCCAGAACGAGTAAGGCGGCCACGAGACTGAACCAACAATTTTCGGGAATTGGGGCAAAAACCGCCAACAAAATTTATCTCGCACTCGTCAATGGAAACCTACCGACCGGCACATCGGCAACATGGACGGACCATGTCTACAAAGACGATGCCGCCCATCGCATGAAAATCTCGCAGCACGCAAACGCTGGAACCAAAGAAGCTTCCCTTTCGTGGACATCCCTACACGGTCAAAGAGACTGGTCTTTGGTTGCGGTAAAAATACACACGGGACGCAAGCACCAAATTCGCCTTCAATTTTCGCAGCGTGATCATGCGATTCTCGGCGATCGCAAATACGACTCAACAAAGTCATTTGGCGAAGGAATTGCATTGCATAGCTGGAGTCTATCGATTGATCACCCCACGAAAAACGACTCCATGACCTTCCATTCACCGCCACCCGAAACCTGGCAAAAACACTTTAATCAAGTCAATTCCTCAAGCCACCCAGTGGTCAACCCAACGCTGTTGCAACGAGTAAGATCAACGCTGAGTCCATAACCGCTATTGCCGACGGAGCTCACCAAGCAATCAGTCCGTCAAAGAGGCTGCAATCTTAATCACTCGATCAAAGTGCCATTCGGTATCCCAATTACGGCGAGAAGGATTGATCGATTGGATCAGTCGTCACAACCTGCACGGGAACCTTGAATCATTGCATCTTTACTGACCCAAAGAGCAAGCCTGATTGCTCAATGGGACGATAGCTGCACTGTTCCACTAATCGGATAAGTC
Organism: uncultured Rubripirellula sp.; assembly: GCA_938045805.1. Classification (GTDB taxonomy): domain Bacteria; phylum Planctomycetota; class Planctomycetia; order Pirellulales; family Pirellulaceae; genus Rubripirellula. The sequence continues at coordinate 48,436 of CALIBL010000067.1, forward strand.
ACCTCCGCTTACCCGACTCCCATCGACCAAGAGATCTGAGGCGTAGAGATCTCCTGTGTCGGGCAACCACTGATTTCCGATCGCTCACCCCCTTTCCATGCTGGATCTCCCGCGAATGCGGATCATCCATCTCGTTGCTCCATAAAACGGAGTTCCAGCAAGTCGTTTCCTCCCAGCGTTCGGTTTCAGTGGTCCTTGGAAAGCTTCAAGCAAGCTGACCATTGAACCTCGTGTACGAAGTGTCGCGACGATCCCACGCGGATTCGCCCAGATAATTCGTAAGCCACAGCATCAAGATTTCAACGTCTAGGCTCAGGAGCTCTTCAGAAATATGGACGTGTTCTCCTCAACACAGAAGTCATCTTTCATCCCATTCGCCCTTTCGACCTTCCTAATTTCAGTTCTCACCCTCTGTCAAGCATCTCCAACCATATGTAACGCTCAAGAATCTGGCTCCGTCACCACTGCCATCCCCCCGCTGCCCTCGTCAGAGGAACACTTACGTCTCGCAGCACTGCTAGGTCCACACGCTTACCTGCCCACAATCAACCCATCGAAGCAACATCGACCACAAGCATACTCACGCGATTCAATCTCAACGCAGGTTGCCCTTGGCTTACGCTTGCTGAGAGAATCACAGATTTGGTGGGTGATCAATGCCGAGTCATCCGAGCCTATTGAATCTTCACCCTCGGACCGAACGCTCGTTAACGATAACGGAAACATGCTGCCAGCGTTGGTGGAGCAGACCGCCCCTGTTACCGTGAGGCCAGAGCGTGACATTCAGGCTCACTCACCCCTGCCAGTTCAACTGATTACGGGGAACCCAATGGATGAAAAGTCTGACACACGAAATTGGATTCACGCAAGAAAAGAAATTGATGCCACCAACACAAATGGCATGGTGGGAAGCGCCCCCATCATTCTCTACATCGAAGAGCCATACCTCTCTTACGATCTCAGTGTGGATGACCACAATGCGGTACTCAGCTTGAAAGAAAGCATTGTGGAAGGACTCAGCTTCGATGGAGTCGACAGGAACGAGCGGAACTCGCCCACCGGAAGCGAGCGAATCATCAAAAACGATCTTGCACTGAATGCGATTCGCCTGCATGCCTCAAAACCTTTGACGTCACCAACTCCAACCTCTGAAATCATGAGATCGGAGCCCCCGACAACCATCGATGCCACCGCGATCGACAATTCGGAGACACCGCTCCGGACGATGGACACCGACGGCTCATCTTCTACCAAGGCTGAGTTCGTAGCGAGTTTAGATTCCCAGCCTAGAAGCTCCGTTCAATCGCAAGTGCCTCATACAACCAAATCCGATCAGGTGTGGGATGATTTTGATCGACTGATTGCTACCGAGACTGCTATCACCATCGCGGATGTAAGAACGATCCGTGACTCCGACACCAAGCAGTACCAATTCACAAAACAGCCTCAAAATAACTCGGTGTCATTCGCCACACGACAGTTGACTCAGGCACTCATCACGCTGGGCAAGATTGAGTCGTTTGCTCAGCAACAGATCCGAAGCGAAATGTCGAGCCAGTGGCAAGCGTTCCAGGAACGTTGGGAACATCAACGCAGCGAAAGCCGTCGTGTAGAGCGAGAACGGACACAGCCCAGTGCTGCGGGTCTTGCTTTGTTATCACGGGCAGAAGCGTCAACCACGAGCCAAGACCCTCGGGCGATCGCGATTAAACCTAACAGCGAGCCGTCCAGAAGGGCGGAAACTCGCTAATCGTTTACTCGGTGCCTCTCGGAGGGATCGCGTGCTCGCTCAGTTCCTCAATGGACGCAAACTCGAGCGTCGACATGTGGGTCGCCTCGAGAACAACCGCCGGTGCACACCCGGCATCATAGGCTTCCTTCCATCTTGCGGCACATAAACACCACTGATCTCCCGGCACAAGACCGGGAAACTGATACTGTGGCATCGGCGTTGAGAGATCATTTCCAACCGAACGACTAAAATGCAGAAATTCGGCGGTGACCCTTACACATACCGTGTGTAACCCACGATCGTCTGCACCGGTATTACAGCAACCATCACGATAAAAACCCGTCATTGGATCGGTGCTGCAACTCTCTAACTCGGTTCCGAGGACATTCTTACCGGCCATTGAGCTACCTATGTGGATGATGATCAGTGCGAAGTAAAACGGTTTTGGTGTTTTTTCAAAGAGTGACAGTTTAGCATCGAGTCGCCCCGAAAGAAGTGCTGAACACAAACTGTCCCAGCCTTAGAAACGTCGCCTTCTGAACCATGTCACGCCTGACATCAAACAATTCGGTGTGATTCCCGACGTTTTGGTACGCGGCGCGAGAGGGTGCCGTTGGAACACTGAGCGAGTATATTTGTCAAACAGGCCTGAGATATTTCTTTGGTCGCCCAACTGACCTGCTGCTGAAGCCTTCCGGTCCTAAATCAACCAAGGAGAACCCAGCACAATTGGTGATTGAGTTACGAAAAAGCGAGAAGTGGAAAACGGACCCAAGACATGGATGCAATTTTTGCCAGCCTCACCGAACCGCAGAAAGAGGCAGTTGCGCACATCGATGGACCGATGCTGATTCTTGCTGGCCCAGGCTCCGGCAAGACACGTGTCGTCACGCACCGAATCGCTAACTTGCTCAATCACGGAATTCCGCCATGGCAGATCGCCGCGTTGACCTTCACCAACAAAGCAGCCGACGAGATGCGGGCAAGAGTCGACCGCCTCGCACCCGGAGAAAGCGTTTGGATGGGAACATTCCATCGTTTTTGTGCCCAATTACTTCGCCGTCACGCGGCGATGGTCGGCCTGAGTGAAAACTACTCAATTCTCGACATGTCGGATGCGAAGCAGGCGATGAAGCGGGCGATTCAGGCAGCCGAAGTTTCCACGAGCCACGCTTCACCCGATCAGATTGCAAACTCCATTAGCCACGCAAAAAACCGACTGGTCACACCGGAGATGATGGCTGACCAGGCACTCAACCCACGAGATACCATTGCCGCTCGCGTCTATCCTGTCTACCGACAACAACTGCTTACAGCCAATGCGGTTGACTTCGATGATCTCCTGTTCCACATCGCAAATCTGCTGCGCGAGAACCCAGCGATTCGCGAGGACCTTGATGGACGCTACCGCTACATTCTGGTCGACGAGTACCAAGATACCAACCTAGCGCAGTACGCCATTGTGAGAGCTCTCTCGATCAATCATCCGAATCTCGCCGTCACCGGTGACCCGGATCAATCGATCTATGGTTGGCGAGGAGCAGATCTCAACAACATCCTGGACTTTGAAAAAGATTACCCGAACGTCAAAACGGTCCGACTAGAAAAGAATTACCGCAGCACCCCAAACGTGCTCCGCGTCGCAGATCACCTCATCCAACACAATCGCCACCGGAAACCCAAATCGCTGTTCACGGATCAACCTGAGGGTGAGCCCGTCGTGCTTCGTTTCCACGAAGACGGATACCAAGAAGCCGATGCGATTGCGGATGACATCACATCGGCAATGCTCAGTGACGGTTGCCGCCCGAGTGACTTTGCGGTCTTCTGCCGGATGAATGCGATGACGCGCTCACTCGAGCACGCCCTGCGCAACCGATCGCTGCCATATCAAATCGTCAATGGAGTGGAGTTTTATCAGAGACGCGAAATCAAGGACCTGATGGCCTACCTCCACTTGATCAACAACCCAAATCATGATGTGGCTTTGCAGCGAATCATCAACGTTCCAACGCGTGGAATTGGCGCAAAGACAATTGAGAAGCTTCGCAACTTCGCCGACAGCAACCAGATCCCGATGCTCGAAGCGGCGAGACATGTCGATAAGATCGAAACGTTGGCAAAACGCTCTGCCGCAATGGTTAAAAAATTTGTCACCCTCTTCGACCACCTTCAAGTCAAGTCAACCGCCACACTCGAAGACCTCCTGCGATATCTCGTCGAAGAAATTGACTTCGATGCTTACATGGAGAAGACCGCTTCCGATGATCAAGCAGATAGCCCCATGGCAAACGTGGATGAATTGATTTCGGCTGCCGTTGAATTTGATCGACAACATCCCGAGGACGGATCGCTCGAGGCATTCCTTGAACAAGTTGCTCTGGTCTCTGACACCGATACCTTCGAAGATGCGAGTGATCGGGTCACCATCATGACCCTTCACGCCGCCAAAGGCTTGGAGTTCAAACGTGTCTACATTATTGGTGTGGAAGATGAACTCTTACCCCACAAGCGATCAAAAAATAGCGAATGGGAAATCGAAGAAGAACGACGCTTGCTATTTGTGGGAATCACTCGAGCGGAAGAACGACTGGAATTGAGTTGCTGCAAGCGGAGAAATATCCGAGGCGAGTTGCGACCGGTAATCCCAAGTCCGTTTCTTCACGAGCTACCGCTTGATGAGATCAAGCGTGTTGAGAGCCGGTCTGATCGCGATTGGTTTGATGATGACCTCGACCAAAGCTACCCCGATAGTTGGGACCTACCCGAACACGGGAGCGATGTTGCTTCTCGTCCGTTGGAAAATCCGTCCGCACAACTGCCACATCCAGGGCACACCTCAGCGGATCCTTCGGATGAGTGGATCGACACGTCTGAATCACAGGACACACCCCATGTTGAGCGTGAGAACTACAATCAGACGGAACAGTACCAAGCTGCTTCGACCCGATCGTTTGATCGTAATGACTTAGAACAACCAGACAACATCGAATTGACGCCATTTGATGCCCCTCTCCCATCCTCCAGAAAACCTGAAACCAAATCGTCCAAACGCGACCTTCAAAGCTCCCTGAAAACTGCCGCCGACCTGATGGCCGGCTTCAATCAGCCGTTGACCATTTTTCAGGCTGGTACTCGGGTTCGGCATGAGGAATACGGGGAGGGTGTGATTATCGAAGTCTCCGGTCGTGGGCCAAAGCGGATTGCCAGGGTCGAGTTTGAGGATGGTGAACACCGCTTTCGACTTGCGTTTGTTAAACTCGAAGTCCTCTGAAGCTCGATTCGACTCCACGCTGGCGAGTGGTTGATCGATGGATGACGAGTGGGTTACCAATTGGTCGCCTTCTCAATCGCAGCTGATCTGATTACAAAATCGCCAAGAGAAACCGCCAAAGCCCCCCCAACTCAAAAGACTGGAAGCCTCAAAATGGAAGCCGCAACTGAATTTGGCTCAACCACTGCCAAGGTTGGCGTCATCATGGGTAGCCGTAATGATTGGGAAACCATGAAGGCGACATCCGAAGTTCTCTCACAACTTGAAATTGAGCACGAAAAGTTAGTCGTCTCCGCGCATCGCACGCCCGCGAGGATGGTCTCCTACGCCCAGTCGGCGGCGGATCGCGGTCTACAGGTGATTATCGCGGGGGCGGGAGGCGCTGCTCATCTACCGGGAATGGTTGCATCTGAAACCACCCTGCCAGTGATTGGGGTACCAGTCCAAAGCCGCGCGCTTCAGGGACTCGACTCCCTGCTCTCAATCGTTCAAATGCCGGGCGGCATCCCCGTTGCAACCATGTCGATCGGCACCTCGGGCGCAAAAAACGCAGGTCTCTACGCCGCGAGAATCCTGTCCCTGACCGACAACTCCCTTAAACAGCGTCTCGAGCAATTCATTCAAGATCAAACGCAAGCCGTACTCGACACCGCCGAGTTGTAGGCCATCACGAGGCAACCAAGAGCAAGAATCGATGGAAAATCAATCCAAACTCACCATCCAACCAGGATCCACGATCGGAATGGTTGGGGGTGGACAACTCGGGCGGATGTTCGCGGTCGCAGCTAGTGCAATGGGGTTCCGCGTGATGATTCTATGCGACGACGCCAATGCTCCGGCTGCGCAAGTGGCACACCAAACCGTCCTTGGTGATCTGAATGACATGGAAGCGGTTGAGCGTTTCGCGCAGCAGTGCGACGTGATCACCTTGGAATTCGAAAATATCCCAGCGGAAACCATCGCGAGGTGCGGCGAACATGCTCCGACCTATCCCTCCGCGCAGGTCCTAGCGACTGCCCAAAATCGACTTATTGAGAAATCGACACTTCGCGATGCAGGTCTTCCCGTCACACCTTTCCGCTCGGTATGCGACCTCGATTCCCTAGTTGCAGCAGGTGATGAACTAGGCTGGCCGATGATCGTTAAGACTGCGACGAGCGGATACGATGGAAAGGGTCAAGCAAAGGTCTCCAATCCATTGGAGGCTGAGGCAATCCAATGGGATCATTGTGATCAATGGATCGCGGAAAAGTGTATTGGATTTGACCTAGAAGTTTCAGTCGTTGTCGCGAGAACGGTAGCCGGTGTGGTGTCGGCATTCCCCGTGTTTGAAAACGCACACCGAAACCACATCTTGGACCTATCCATTGCACCAGCACGTATAGAACAGTCAGTGGCGACTCGCGCAATTGAAGTCGCTAAGTGTGCGGCGGAAACACTCGATGTCGTTGGTCTGCTTTGCGTGGAGTTCTTCGTTTCCGACGGCGAGGTGATGATTAATGAAGTAGCACCTCGTCCCCATAATTCAGGACACCTGAGTATTGAGGGGTGTGAGACCAGCCAATTCGAACAGCACGTTCGTGCAATCTGTAACCTGCCTCTCGGATCCACTGAACTGCGTAGTTCCGCAGCGGCGATGATCAACCTACTTGGTGATCTATGGCAAGACGACGGAACACCACCTGTCTGGTCAGACGCACTGCAGGACCCAACTATTTCACTCCATCTTTACGGCAAAGCCGATGCCAAGCCAGGCCGAAAAATGGGCCACATGACAACGACCGGCGCATCCGCCGAACAACTAGAGCGGCGTCTTCTCGAAGCGCGACGGCAGATCGGCGACTGAACAAGGTCGGACGAGCTACAAGGGGTTGAGGCTATCACGAGAATGCCACCGTCAACGACGGGATACGATCAGTTTTCAGCTTGGGAAAAACCGTTCGCGTACCTTCTGCTCCCAACCACTTAGTGTGAGTTTTGCAACGATATAGGCGATGATCGCAGTCCATAGACCGAGTGAATCGGCGACGAAATCGGCAACGTCAGGATAGCGTCCGGGAACAAAACGCTGGGTGTACTCATCGATCCCCGCATAGGCCATCCCCAACACGCCTATCGAGATGAAACGCTTCAGCCAACGATCTGAGTTGGTGACGTAGCAGAGCAGGGTTCCGAGGACAAAAAAGGCTCCAAAATGCTTGACCTTATCACTGACCTGTGGCCCGAAAGAATCTGCTACCTCCAAGGTCGATGCCGCCAAGTGGGTGCCCGTGAACATCATTAGCCAGTACAAACCCAGCACCATGATTGCTAATCTGACACCCAAGACGCTAATTTTTGTGACCGGCTGCATGAAAGGATCACCAATCGTGTAGGCTACACGTCTCCAGCCTGTAATCAAATCGATCACGGGACGCCCAAAGACCGTCACGGATCGAGGCAGTTTCGTTTGGCTTGGCCGGTAAGACAATCGAGACGACATTGTTGACCCTCCAACTCGTAAGAACCCCTCAACGCTCACATCAGGTAGGCATCGTGAATTCAAAGACTTTTGGTCAGTTTTTTTCAGTATCGACAGCTGCATTCCTCTTCATCATCCTGATTTCGACACCCGCTACTTTTGCAGATGAGGCAAACCCGAGGATCAAATGGGTTCGTAAAATCTTCAGCGGCAAACGCAATCAATCTCAAACGGAACAAAGTACCGCCAACAGTTGGAAGTCACTCCAAGGCGCCTGGGAAGTCAGCCAATTCGGCGGCGATGGTCCAGTTGAAATCAGCGACTCCTTGATCTCATTTGGATTTGGTGACCCAATGACTGGCATTCGGTGGGAAGGCGAACTCCAGAAAGAAAACTACGAGTTTGAACTCGAAGCCCGTCGAACCGATGGTTTCGACTTTTTTTGCGGCGTCACCTTCCCCATTTCCGAGAGCCACGCAAGCTTTATTCTCGGTGGTTGGGGTGGAGGTATCATCGGCATCAGCAGCATTGACGGTCGAGATGCTAGCGAAAACGAGACCACGAACTTCCGAAACTTCGATAATGAGCGTTGGTACAAAGTGCGGGTGCGTGTGGATGAATACCAAGTGCAATGCTGGATTGATGACAAACTAGCTTGCGATGTCCCCCGTGCTGGCAAAGAATTTGATATTCGATACGAGATGGACCAATGTGTCCCTCTGGGGATTGCAAATTTTCAGTGCAAATCCGAGCTTAGGAATTTACGCTACCGATCGCTAACGGAAGGCGAAATTGCGGAAGCAAAAGCACTCGCCGCCGAAGCGAATGAGTAAGTTGGCATGAGAGGTGTTATTATCGCCCTCCCTTTTGCCCTGACGCTCCTTTCCCCAATTTCTGGTGAAAATGGATACTGACCACATCGCAGCACTCGATGCTGATCAATTCTGGATGGGCCGTGCGCTTGAATTGGCGGTTGAGGCAGCAACCGCTGACGAAGTGCCGGTCGGGGCGGTCATTATCCATAACGGCAGCATGATTGCAGCAGCAAACAATCAGCGTGAATCCTTAAAAGACCCCACAGCACACGCTGAAATGATTGCAATCACCCAGGCGGCTTCCGCTTTGGGCGATTGGCGACTCGAGCAGACAACGCTCTACGTCACACTTGAACCCTGCCTCATGTGTGCCGGAGCGATCCTGCAATCGAGGATCCCACGCGTCGTTTTTGGAGCAAGCGATCCCAAAGGCGGAGCGGTCAGCAGCCTCTACGAAGTGCTAAGCGATCCGCGTTTGAACCATCAATCTTTGATCACACGCGGTGTACTTGAGGAACCTTGCGGCCGAATTTTGACGGAGTTTTTCGCTACCAAGCGTGCCATCGGGAAGAAGTAGGCCAGATTTCGTCATGATTTAGCTCGTAATCGGTGTCAAAATGTTCCGATTCCGCGGATTCTCCGACTTTTGCTGAATCTATTCTTATTCGAGTTAAGCCTTCGGGGGTAGTTCGACCGATACTAAACGCACGACCGGAACTAGAGGGCCATTTGGCCAGATGATTATCCGCTCGCGGATATCGTCTCCTTCGGTTCGGAGAGTAAACCTTTGGATGGTTTGCTCTCGTATGATGCGATGCAAGGGCAAGACAAGCAAAGTCGCCCATAACTCACTTACTGCAAGACGGTGGAACAAGCGATGTCGGTACGGAAGCTGACTGCAAGCCTGCTAGCGGCCTTAGCCGTTGCTGGTGCGGCCAATCTGGCTACTGCTCAGGAAAGTAAACTGGCGGATCCATTCGAGTTTGATCCGGATTTCCATTGGTTCGAGCCTGTTTACGACGCTGACCTCCAGGACGTAACAGCTAAGAAGCGTGCGTCTACCGGTTGGTTTGCTACCTATGACCGAATCCATCTTTATGGCACCGGCCCTGAAACCACTGAACCGGGTATCGACAAGAATCGACTCGATGGTGGCTGGGGTTATCGTTACGAACTCGGCTACATGCTCCCAGGTGAAAATCATGGGTGGCTTTTCAACTGGACTCGCAACAAAGTTGGTGAGTACCACATCTTCCGTCAGGAACGGCTGAACCGCTTCATCGATCCAGAAGATGGACCGTCCGTGGTGCAACCGCCCTTCGGTGATGCTCTTCTTCCGGAAGAGGGCAACAACATGGGATACAACTATCGTTTTTACGATATTGTAGACACTCAGAATCACCTCGAGTACGACAGCTATGAACTCAACAAAACTTGGAGAATGGATCCTCTTCATTATGGCGGGATCATCGAACCATTCGTTGGTCTTCGCTGGATGAGAATGACCGATGCGAACGGATTCATGGACTACCAGAGTACCGACGAAAATCCACCGCTGATCGGACCAAACTTTGAGGACGCTGAATTGCTCACCGTCACGGGTGCGACAACCGAAAATGAATTAATTGGTCCTCAACTCGGCTTCCGATTTTTCCGTGCTCGCGAAAGATATGTCTTCTCAACTGACTTCAGAGTCTTCTGCGGTGCCAACTTCCAGCAAACCTTCTCTCAGAAGCTGGAAACGCTGACGATCTATGATGGAGCTGGGCAAGGTTCAGAGGTAGAGCGAATCATTCGCAACTCAACCGAGCCTGTGTACAGCACAAACGAAGAGTTCTATATCGGATTCGATGTGCGAGCAGAACTTGGCTACCAGCTCACCAAGATGATTCAGGTCCGAGGCGGCTTCCAACTGATCGATGTTGCCCAAGGTGTCTGGCGAGGTGGTGACGGCTCCATGGTCAACGGTGGAGACGATGACCAGAACTACCTCATGGTTGGTATCACCGCCGGTGTCAGTGTGAATCACTGATCCAAACCATCACAATCAAACGAAAAGCCCCTGCCGGACGACCGGCAGGGGCTTTTTTTCTTGGCTTGTCGTGACTGTGCGTTTTAATCAAAGCCGATTCGATGATCGCTGACCTGTTACCCGCTTCGGGCATCCAGTCAATCAGTGGTGCGGTAGTCTAGTCTTTTGCTGAAAGCGATCTCAGCTCGTCAAGCTCAACTGAAAGACGGTGACGCAGCGGACTCTCGGGACGCAGTTCCTCTTCTAGAAGCTCTTCTGCCTTATCAAACGTTTCTTCGTTGCGATTCGGATCATTTATGAGGCGGCGGAACATGGTCTCGACAGTGGACTCAGTAAGCAACGTTTGATCTCCTTGCTTCGGGGCATCGATAGACGGGAACGCTCGCCGGTAGTCATCCAGACTGAACCAGAAGGAACGGCATCCCCGAAGATCCGATTCTAGAATGAACATCCTAAGTCGCAAGACCATTGTGGTCAGTTCGTGTCGAAACTGACAATGATTTGACGAAACGCAGCATACTTGATTCATCCCATGCTCGACAGATTCGCCACGCACCATAGAAGAAGCAAATTTCCTAACGGGTAAATCGACCCGTTGTTGTTCGGGCAGGGCGAGAGGGCGTCTTTGGAGCCGCCCTTTTGGGCGGTTCAGAGTCTAGGATTTTGCCTGCTCACTCGAGACTAGTGACTTCGGATTGAAGCCGAGCTCGGCGTACCGTTCTGCCACCCTCTGGACGGTATATCGAATCTGTTCTTCGGTATGCTCGCAAGTCAGGAAGAAACGCAAACGGGCGGCCGATTCGTCCACTGCAGGGTACAGAATCGGTTGGACGTTGATACCATCCCCACGCAGTCGGTTTGAGAGCCGGAGTGCGACCATTGAGTTCCCGGTGATGACCGGAATCACAGGCGTTCCCTCGCTGTCACCCGTATCAAGCTGAGCTTCACGACACAGAGAGAGGAACAGCTCACTACGCTCTCGTAGCCGCTCAACACGCTCCGGCTCTCTCTCGAGTGTCTCGAGAGCGGCCAAGGCTGCTGCGACCTGAGCAGGTGGAGCACCCACGCTAAATACGAACCCTGGGGCGGTGTAACGGAGGAGTTCGACCAAAGCCTTCGAGCCAGCGATATATCCGCCACAGGACGCCGCGGATTTACTGAGAGTCCCCATCCAGATATCAACATCCCGAGCATCAATGCCGTAATGCTCAGCCATGCCGTGACCAGTCGGCCCCATTGTGCCAAAACTGTGCGCCTCATCGACCATCAACATCGCTTGATGCCGCTTTTTCACTTCGATGAATTTCGGTACATCCGCAAAATCACCGTCCATGCTGTAGACGCCTTCAATGGCGATCAGCACACGGCGGTATTGTCCACGAATCTCCGAGAGCATTCGGTCCAAAGCATCGTAATCATTGTGCGGAAACGGTCTTCTGCGGGCACCGGATAGCAAGGCACCTTGCACGATACTGTTGTGCGCAAGTGAATCGTGCACAATTAAGTCACCCGCTCCGACCAGATGCCCGATGGTCGTCTCATTGGTCGCATGTCCGCCGACCATTAAGATCGAATCGTCGACCCCAATCCAATCGGCAATCTTCTTCTCAAGCTGACCGTGAATTGGTTTCTCGCCCGAGACAAGTCGGCTTGCAGACACACTCGTTCCGTATTGCCTCACAGCGGCGGCAGCAGCTTCTACCACGTCCCGATGGCCACTCAAGCCAAGGTAATTGTAGGACGCAAAGCTAATTAACTCCTGTCCCCCGACAACAGTCGTGTCCCGAACCACGCCTTCATGAACGGTAAAGTAAGGATTGGGGACACCGGTCATCATCATCTGCTGCTTCGTGTTCTGCAGACGCTGGTACTCAGCAAAGTCCTCCACTCGCGACTCAGGTGGGACAGCTACCTTCGTTGCAGTATTGATGCTATCACTGACAATCTCCTCGCGAGGTGTCTCCCCACTGAGAAATGCCTCTGCCCTACTGCCTGAACCACTGGGCAAGTAGCGTTCAATCGCGATGGCGGTTTGGCCAATGGTTTCGATCTCATCCAACACCTGCTCGGGGAATCGTCCACCAAAGGTTCTCTCAAGAATCCGAGCGATCTCCAAGCGTTCGAGGCTATCCAGCCCTAGATCGAGAACGATATTGGTTCCCAATTCCAACGAACTCGCCCGCTCACCGGCAATCTGACGCACGTGGTGTTGGATAACCTGCACAATCGCCGGATTTACATTTTCGGCACCAATCTCGTCATTCGCACCAGCAGCGGCTGCAGCTTTCATCATGGTTTCGCCGCCCGCGGCAAATCCACCTCCGCTGGCCTCTTCCCAACGGACCCATTTCGCGATGATTTTTAAGTCGCCATCGCGAACGGCATGGAGACATGCATGACGTTGTATTTTCCCGCTACTCGTCTTGGGAACGCTGCTGTTTCGAACCAGATAAATCGCATCCGGTGGGAGTTCATGCTCCTCGGTCACCGCACGACGAATGGCTTGTAGGTTTGCATCCCAATCGATGTCGCGAACTCGAACCGTCTCGGCGACCACCACCAACTGCTCGCGTCCTTCGTAATCCATTGCGAAAGCCGCCACCGAGCCCGCCTGCACCACTTCGCTCGCACGCTCAACCGTCTCCTCAATGTCCTGCGGATAGCGATTAACGCCTCGCACGATGATCATGTCCTTGAGACGCCCGGATACATACAGTTGGCCGTCATAGAGGAAACCGAGATCTCCGGTTCTCAGATATGGACCATCACCCTGATTGGTGAACGCGTTAAACGTTCGTTCCGTGGCTTCTTTCCGCTGGTAATAGCCCACACCGACGGAAGGGCTCTTGACCCAAATTTCACCAATTTGGTCGCTATCTAATGCCTGATGGGTCTGTGGATCAACAATCGTTACGGTCTCGTCGGTCAGCACCGCTCCACAACCCACTAGCTTTCTCGCACGCTCATGCGACTCATCAACCGCCTCAACCCGCTTCTCCTCAAGGCGGCTCCCATCAAACGTCTTCAACACTGGCCGTGTCTCAGAAGGACCACCAGTGACCAAAAGCGTCGTTTCAGCCATCCCATAGCAAGGAAGCAGAGCCCCACGCCGAAACCCGTATGGCTCAAAACGTTCGCAGAACGCTTCGAGTGTGGACGAACGAATCGGCTCGGCGCCGTTAAAAGCAATATCCCAAGTCGATAGGTCAATACCTTCCAGCTCGTCGTCTGGGATTTTGTCGATGCACAGTTGGTAGGCAAAATTGGGACCGCCGCTGACGGTGACCCCATACTTCGTGATCGCCTGTAGCCACCTCACAGGACGCTGGAGAAACGTCATCGGGCTAGTAAGAACATCTACCCGACCAATGTATAGCGGCATCAGAATGCCTCCAACCAACCCCATATCGTGGTAGGTGGGAAGCCAGCTCATCCCCACCAAATCCGGCGCAGGCTGAAACCCTTCACGAATCAACTCGCTGTTGGCAATCAGATTCGAATGATTCAGCATCACGCCTTTGGGTGATCCGGTTGATCCCGAGGTATATTGCAAAACCGCTAACGATGAATCTTGCAACTTGGGTCGACGCCACTTGGAGACATCTCGAAGTTCGGGCGTATCAGTTGCTAGAAGTTGCACGCCAATAAGATCGTCATGTGGCTGATCGCCTTTGAGCTGATCAACCACTGATCGCGAGGACAGGGCCCAACGAGCATCCGAGTCAACGACAATCGAACGAATCCGTGATGCCTTGCGGTTTCTGCGTGGCGGGTAGGCGGGTACCGCGATCGCTCCGGCAGCGTGACAGGCAAAAAAGCCAATGATGAATTCGAGCCCAGGTGGATAAAGAAGTAGCACGCGATCACCTGCACGAATCCGGCACTGATCCTGCAGTGCACCTGCCAGCGCGCACACTTCCTCCCAAAGCTGCGCGTAGGTCAACGTCTCTTCCAACGACTCGACGTCGGTGAAGGTAAACGCAGCATCATCCGAACGGTATTCCGCCCAGTGCTGAAGCACGTCGATAAAATTGGTGCGTGGTGGAGGCTGTACGCCGTCAAATACTTGCAAAGCCACTGTGGTTCGCTATCCGATTGGATCGAGTTTTGGATACAAATCCGCTGGCAAACCTGTACTTGCGGCTCTTCATGAACCGGTCCGCTAGGCGATGCCAACAGAAAATGTAAGATCTTTCATGCCGGAACCGTACCCGTCAGTACGCATTATTCGTCAGATCGGGGCCGGAAAACACGTTGGAGGTGGTCTTCAGGCCGCCGAGGCCGGACGAATGCAGCGACATTGCCCTGCGGAAATGCGGTAAATTCAGGATACTCGTTCGATGGTGGTCGATTCGCCATGACGAGGTGCGTCAGAGAAGCGAGTTTCTGCTCGGTTTTCTCTGATGATCAGCGTCGGACATACCGTCCCACGCTCTGTTTTGTCGGACGCCGCCATACTTCGAAGTGAACCGTGGTGCCGGTGTTGGCTCAACCCTAAAAACTCAAATTACTGGCTTGACATGTCTAATTCGTCCACCCCTCGCAAATCCACCCCCTGTGAGGCTACCCAAGTCGATCCCGAAACGGCCTCCACCCAAACTGGCCAAAAATCAACGTTGGCAGCGACTCAGCCAGTTCAAAGGGACTTTGACGGCCGGCAAGCGGAATTGATCGACCGCGTAGTTAACCTACTCGACCCAAAGGGGAATCTCCTACTGGGCACCTCCTTTGAGCAAGCGGCTCAGGCGGTTCGTGATGGGGACACCGCAGCAATACGTCGGATCTGCGGACAATTTGCGATCTGCGAACAGTCTGGGAAAACCATTCGAATGGCGAGATCCCTTGGTAGGCCAATGCGATACTTCCTTGCAAAACGGGCAGAAGGACCCGCGTTGATCATCGCTGAGCGGATGGACGAAATCCGAGAGCAACTCGAGCAAGAAGGTCTCGCAGATCAGTTTCACCCGTCCTACACCCGAATGGTTCCCGCGCATCACCTTCTCGAACTTCAACTCGTTGGATGCCCAGACCCCAACCCAACCCTTCATCGTTTCTTTGCCCCCAAACGCAACCGGTTACAAAGCGACATTGATGCAATTGGCGGCCAATACATCGGAAAGGTCGCTGAGATCTGCGACCGGTGGCTCGACTTAGTACCGCCAAATGAACCGATCGGCTTGATGTTCAGTGGCGGAATTGACAGTGGTAGTCTGTTGATTCTTTTGGATTACCTACTACGCCGAAAAGGACAATCTCCGGCACGCCTCAAGGCATTCACCATGACTGCAGGCTCCGATTCAAGTGACGGCTCGCAAGCTGAAGCTTTCCTGAAGAAAATCGATCGCGAAATCTACCTCGAGAAAGTGGAAGTCCCATCGAGTCAGATTTCGTGGCGTGAGGCCATTCGCGTCATCGAAGACTACAAAGCTCTTGATGTGCAAGCTGCGACGATGGGCTTAGCTCTTCTCAAGGAAGTTCGACGACGGTACCCAGACTGGCGGTACCTAATCGATGGAGATGGTGGTGATGAGAACCTCAAAGATTACCCCATCGAAGAGAATCCTGAACTCACGATCCGCAGCGTCCTCGGTAATCGTATGCTCTATCAAGAGGGATGGGGCGTCGATGCAGTGAAACACTCATTGGTCTACAGCGGTGGACAGAGTCGCGGCCACATTCGAACCAGCGCACCGGCAACCTCCCTTGGTTTCCTCGGTTTTAGCCCTTACGCCATCCCTGACGTCATTGAAGTCGCGGAGGCAATTCCATTTGTGAAGCTTACCGATTGGGATCACGAGAAACTTTACAGCCTCAAAGGAGCCATCGTTGCATCCGGGGTTCAACAGATAACAGGGATGGAGATGCCCATTTTCCCCAAGCAAAGATTTCAACGCGGAGCAGTCGACTCAAGCACCTTTGAAACCCTTTTCCCCGCAGGTGATCGAACGTTCCGCGATGAATTCGCTAAGATCTACGCTTCGTAACTAAAAATCACTACGCAACATAAAAAAAGCCAGTCACCCGATTAGGGCAAATGGCTTTTATTAAAACAACCGATCTCTAATGCCAACCGGACAAGCGTGGAGATCACTTGGCCTGTTTATTGATTGGCTCTTCCACCACGAGCGATTTGGGAAAGTCGGCCGACTGCCGCCCACCCTTATCCAACCACCGCTTGTTCTGTGAACGACCAGCGGGCTGATTCATTGGGATGTCCATTCCGCCGGCATCAGCAAGCATTTCATACAGGCGATCCTCCATCTCTTTGACAACCGACTGATATTCCGGGTGGTTGATTAGGTTGTTCTTCTCGCCAGGATCTGTGGTCAAGTCGTAAAGCTCGTCGACATCCCATAACCCGTAGTAAGTAATGTACTTGAATCGATCACCACGGAGCGCGAACTGAGTAGGGGACTGTGGAAAGTTCTTTTCCCAATAATAAACGTAAAGAAAATACTTTCTCCAATCCGCCTCGGGTTCATTGGCCAGATTCAGAAAACTTCGACCATCCATGTAATCGGGAGTCTGCAAACCTGCTGCGTGCAGAATGGTAGGCCCAATATCGATGTTCCCAATCACCTGCTCCAACACCTTACCGCCTTTGATTAAATCCGGACACTGCATCATCATGGGAACCCGAATCGACTCCTCATACGAAACACGTTTATCAATCAAGCCGTGCTCGCCCCACATGAAGCCGTTATCACCCATGTAGACAACGAGAGTCTCGTCGTGAATTCCCATCTTCTTGAGCTGCTCGAGCACGCGTCCCACACTATCGTCGACCGCCAACAGCGACTCGCAGTATCGTCGATAAAGGTAATCCAGACCGTTGTCACTGTGATAACTAAAATCAATCCCGTGCCAACTGTTTAACTGATCCCGAACCCAACGCGGCGCGTCGTTCTCTGCGGTGATTCCCTCGCCCCGTGGGAGGAAACTTAAATCCTCATCCTTGTAACGATCTGCGTGACGTTCGGCGGGAGTAAAGTTGGAGTGAACCGCTTTGTGCGACAGGTAAAGGAAAAACGGCTCCTCTTCATCCGCCTGACCTTCCAACCAATCGATCGCGTAATCGGTTAGCTCATCGGTGATGTAACCTTTCTGCTTCACTCGCTCACCGTTAACATTCAGTGTGTAACGAGGTCCTGGAGGAAGGTAGTTACCCTGACCACGAAAACTGATCCAATGATCAAACCCGGGACGAGGATCATCGTGAGCCCCTCCCATGTGCCACTTACCGATGAACGCAGTGTTGTAGCCAGCACGTTGCAGATACTGCGGGAAAAAGATGGTTCCTTCCGGCACCAACCGGTTGTTGTCGATCACGCGGTGCTTATGCGTGTAGAGCCCAGTGAGAATGGAAGCTCGACTCGGTGAACACAACGAGGTGGTCACAAAAGCATTCTTGAGATGAACCCCATTGGAAGCGAGTGAATCAAGATGTGGCGTCTCGAGAAACGGATGCCCCATGAAGCCCATCGCGTCATAGCGGTGATCATCAGTGAGGATGAACACCACATTGCGAGGCTTCACACCGTCGCGAGATCCGACCGAAGGAAGTTCGGCCGCTCGCAAGCTGTGCGAGAATAAACATGACGAGAGAAATACAACAGCCAGAAATCGCAAAGGCATCAAACGTGCTCCACAGGAAGTGATTTTGTCAACGTGTGCTTATGGTAACCGCTCGGAGCCCAACTAGCGAATAACTCTGCACTGAAATGCACTTAGCGTTACACCCAACTTCACTGCACGCTTCACCGCAAAACAAGCTCGCAACGTTAAGGCGTCTGCACCCAAGATCGAGTCAATTAGTTCGACTTCTCGCGACGAAACACAGCAACCACATCCTCGACGGGAACAACAAACAATTGATTGTCATGTTCCAAGTCGACAGGGATTGCGTTCTTGGGATGAAACAAAATTTTATCGTACTGACGCAGCGGCAATTCCTCATCGTTCTCAACGACAGCACTGATCGTCACAATGCGTCCCGTGATGGTCGGGATCTCAGCCGCGTCAGGGAGCGCGATCCCACCGCGTGTCTCTCGTTTGGGTTCGTCCTTCCGTACCAAAACCCTGTCACCAATCGGTTCCACGCACTCAAAGGACTGTGCTTTCTTCTTCGCCATCTCTTCTCCGACTTTTCCATACACTCCAACAATCGATAGCATTGTCGCTCGCCCAAAGCGTTTCGTCGAGCCCACACCGACTCCGGCGTCAGCTCCCCTAGAGAACGCAACACTGGCTTCAAACTTCCAACTAACGATTACCGCAGTATAGTTATCGGGCGACCGAAACAGAGGCTGCTAATTCTGGGCTCATCGGCTTTCGTTGGCGTCGAATTTCGCCGCATGAAGTTCCCGCTGCGCGATCTCAAAATCGTGATCCGTCATGATCTGAGCTAAAGTCTCTAGGGTAGTTTCAGCTTCCCAACCCAGATCCCGCTTGGCTTTTGAGGGATCGCCCAGAAGCAAATCGACCTCTGCTGGGCGATAGTACCGCGGATCAATCTCGACATGATCTCGGTAGTCTAGATCCAGATGCCCAAAGACCAGTTCGCAAAACTCTCGAACCGAAGCGGTGCGTCCTGTTGCCAACACGAAGTCATCTGCTTTCTCATGTTGCAGAATTAAATGCATCCCTTGAACGTAATCTTTGGCGTAACCCCAATCACGTTTTGCATCGAGGTTCCCGAGATACAATTTTTCCTGCAAGCCAAGCTTGATGCGTCCCGCGGCTCGCGTGATTTTTCGAGTGACAAAGGTCTCTCCTCGACGCTCTGATTCGTGATTAAATAAAATGCCATTACTGGCGAACAAATCATAGCTTCGACGATAATTGACTGTCTGATGGTAGGCATAAACCTTGGCGCAAGCGTATGGCGATTGAGGGTTGAACGGTGTTGTTTCCGTCTGTGGAGTTTCAAACACGTCACCATACATCTCGCTGCTGCTGGCTTGATAGACACGCACAGGACGATCACGATTAAGCAGTCTTGCAGCCTCCAGAATGTTCAAAGCTCCACATCCCACTGACTGCAACGTGTAAACCGGCTGGTCAAACGAAACACGAACATGGCTTTGCGCACCAAGGTTGTAAATCTCGTCAGGCTGAATCTCCAAAACCAGATTGGTCAGACTCTGACCGTCGGTTAGGTCGCCGTAATGCAGCCTTAAACGGGACTCAGCCTGAGGCTCCCGATACAGATGGTCGATGCGTTCGGTCGAAAACGTGCTGCTTCGGCGGACCACTCCATGAACTTCGTAACCCAATTCCAGCAGGTGTTCGGCCAAATAACTACCATCCTGCCCAGTGATCCCAGTAATCAGTGCTATTTTGACCATCTAGTTCCAATACCGTGCCGAACGCGTCTGTCGAAATTTCCTTGTCTCCCAAAACATCAGATTACCGAGAAAAGGCCTGTTGCACTACCACAAGAACTCAGGTGCACTACCGCAAAAACTCAACCGAGCCCCTGAAGATGATGGACGTTGGCGGAAGGGGACATAACCCAGATATCAATATTCACGCAAAGAGCCTGATTGACGCTCACGCAAAAAGCTTTCATAGGTCATTCGCAAGCCATCTTCGATTTCGATCTTGTGCTTCCACCCAAGCTGATGGAGCAAGCTCATCTCCGTACATTTCACCGGTGTCCCCTCAGGACGAGAAGGATCGATTTGAATCTCACCTTGGTACCCGACCACCTCGGCAATGCGTTGAGCTAAGTTCAGAACGGATAGATCACTTCCCGTACCCACATTCACCCAGTCAGGCGGATTGTCGAGTTGAAAAACAAAATGAACCGCATCAGCAAGGTCCTCAACATGAAGAAACTCACGTCTCGCCTTTCCCGTACCCCAAATGGTGACTGAAGCAGCACCGGCAACCTTCGCTTCATGGAAGCGTCTTATCAACGCGGGTAGCACATGGCTATTTTCTTGATGATAGTTATCGCCGGGCCCATAAAGGTTTGTGGGCATCACACTGTGAAATTGTACACCGTGTTGCTTCCGATACGCTTGGCATAGTTTCAGCCCAACGATCTTCGCCAATGCATACGCTTCATTAGTCTCCTCAAGAGGCCCACTGAGTAGCGAAGTTTCTTGGATCGGTTGTTCGCAATCTCGTGGGTAGATACAGGTACTGCCCAGAAACAGTAAACGTCGAACCGAGTACCGAAACGCTGCATTGATGACATGGGTCGCCATGAGTACGTTCTCGGAGAGAAATTCGACCGGGAATTGTTCATTAGCAAAGATCCCACCGACTTTGGCTGCGGCGAAAATCACCCCAGTCGGGCGATGCTCAGCGAAATATTGGTCAACCTGCCTAGGGTCACACAAGTCCAACTGTTGACGATCCGCGTGAAGCAACTCAATGCCTTCCCCTTGAAACCGGCGCAGGATTGCCGCACCGGCCATACCACGATGCCCAGCGACGAACAAACGATCCGGATTCTTTTTCCTCATCACGTCACATTAACCCGTTTGGGCGTTTTGAGTCATTAGCAATCGCCGAGTCAGCGTGTCGCCAAAAACTATTTGGTCTGCGGAATCTTTAACGATTAAGAAGAGAACTGCGAATAATCCAGTTGCCAACTCAAATGGCATTCGTCTGCATGAAGGGGCTGTCGCTTTCCGATCCTCTTTCTTGCGGTGTCCCCCTGATGGAAGTACCAAGCAGAGACCCGAGGCCGCTCGAGAAAGCCGTTACGAATCAGTTCACCGTGCTCGCTCGATCTCTACATTTAAATGGTTTCGCCAATGCTTTCTCTAGGATCCCTTCTGTGTATGTCCGCTCTTGGCATACTTGCAAGTTATACTTCTGGAAGTGACGCGAACCATCAATCCTCTCCAACACTTTTCGTTTCCACCACTGCCGATACTTCCAGCCCGGACTCTGATGCGTCGGAAGCAAACGCTGACGCGTCTTCTAAATCGGAACGCAGTGATGCACGAATCCAATCTCCAATCCCCACGCTCCAGCGCCGATCTCCCCTTGAGTCAGGACTGCAGATCGATCCGTCAAAAGAAGAGGATACAGCGGAGAGCATCGAAATAAACCGTGACGATACTGCGTTATCAAAAAGAGATTCGCTAGGCAGGTTTCAACCAACCGATGCGGAAGACACCCCGCACGACACTCCGTGGCCGATCGCCACTACCCTACGAGAACAACTACGTTCGCTCGAGTCGATTGCTGACCAACAGCTTGCATCACCGTTTGAATTAATGACTTCGAACCCGATCAATCCCAAGCCAACGGTCTACATCGTTGAATGGCTTCGTGAAATGAATCGGCAACTCGATGCGTTGGAAGCACTCCCGTCTGTCTCGCACGCAGAAAGCGGCCCGATCCTTGAGCGACTCATCGCCGAAGCAATGAACGGCTACAAGCAAGCAGACTCACTGGCAGACGCAAACCAACGCACTCAAACCCTTTGCACCGCATATGCGATCACTCGCCGTGCGGAGGTATGGCAAGCGGTCTGGAACGCTTGCCAATCAGAGGAGTCCAACGCAGCGGACCCTTTCGCTAACTCCAGAATAAACAGCGACGAACTATCGGACCGAATCGCGGCAGTCCAATCCGCACTTACAAACGTGAGTGACCGGGAAGGCTGGCAGGAATTCCTTTTACTTGATGATCTCCAGTCAGTGATCGGATCCACCTCGGGAGTCGAGTTTACGGAGAAGCGGAAAGTCTTGGCGCAGCGGTTCCTCACGCGAATCGAGAAAACGGAACTCAGTGATGCACAGATTCAACTTCTCACCACTCCATCGATCGTCGACTTAACCTCTGCACTGCGATCGTGGGCCACTAGCGATGTCGACTACCTGCGACTGCTGAACCAAATTGAGCAACATGAGATTGATTCACTCGATCAGGGTTCTTTGGACCTCGCCGATTCTCTACAGGATCTACGTTTCTCCGCCAAACCGGCTGATGAAAGAATCGCACAGAAACTTGACCTTCACTACCGAAACGCGAATGTTCGGGTCGCGATCAGTGATCGCCTAATCAACCGGCTATTGCCAAACACGGAACCCATGACCGTTCCTATCCGCACCCGAGCAATGGGCGCGAACATTCGTGGCCAAAGTCAGATCGATTCTGCGGTCCAGATCAAGCTCGAACCGTCTAACGATCGTTGGAACATGGTGCTCCAGAGCATGGGGGACATCACTACGATCTCAACAGGCCAGCAGAGCGTGGTCGAGATTCACACCACCGGCAAAGCCAATTTTGAATCTGGAACCAAGGTGTGGGTCGGGCAGAGCGGGGTAACGTTTGACAACACGTCAGTCGATGTTTCTGGTCGCCTTCGCCTTCGTAAAATAGAAAGCGAGCTCGACGACTATCCGATTCTGGGCGGATTTGTACGCACCGTTGCGGAACGCCGTTTTCAAAGCATGGCTCCCGAAGCCAACCGAATCTCCAATCGCACCGTGAAAAATCAGATTCGTGATGAGATTCATCAGACGCTCGACCAGCAAACGGAACTTGCAAACGAGAAGCTTGACGAGTTAGTGATCCAACCGCTCGTTGATCTCGATCTCGCTCCCCATGTCACCGAAATGCGAACCACGGACGAAACCCTACTGGGCCGTTTCCGAGTCGCGGGTGAATGGCAAATGGCCGCGTTCACTCCTCGACCTCGAGCGCCACAACACAGCCTCGTGAATATTCAGATCCATCAGTCAGCCATCAACAACACCCTCGAGAAGATCCTACCAAGCGGTGAAGCGTTACCAATCAATCAAATCCTGAGCGGGATTGCAGCGTCATTCGGACAGGACCAATGGGAGACTCCGGAAGACATGCCCGAGGATGTGGAGGTTCGCTTCTCAAGCAGTCGACCGGTTTCAGTTGAAATTATTGATGGAAAGCTGATGCTGACTCTGCGAATTGTTCAGTTGAAAAGAGGTCGAACGGTCGACCTTCGGAACGTCATTATCAAGGCTGCTTACCGGCCTGAGGTCAAGGGTCTACACGCCTACTTGGTACGGGATGGTCACTTGAGCATTACCGGACCGAACATGTCGATGCGAAAGCGGTTCCCAGCAAGAACCATCTTCAACAAGGTTCTATCAACGAATCATTCTCTGCCAATTACCGTGTCGGGACTCGAGGAACGTGAAGCCCTTCGAGGCTTGCAGATCTCCCAACTGGAACTTGCAAGAGGATGGATTGGACTGTCACTGAGCGAGGAAGAGGACGCAAAGCTTGCACTAAACCCCTGAGATGAATCTCTGAGATAAATCACAGTGACCCGGAGCGAACGATCAAAACTTTGCCGAGAGCAACGACGCTCCCATCAACATCTCTCTGATCAACTTGACCTAGCCGAGGTCGAGAGATGGCGTCACGTTGGTTAACTCACAGAGATGGGCGTGACTGATTGGCTGAGGGCAGCTCCAAACCAAAAAGAAGAGGGCCTGCTGACACCATCTTCCAGCCGGGTGCCCTTGGACGAAGCCCGCGCCCTTTGCAGCCATCAGGGCGGCCTGTGTACTACGAAGAACCAGCCGATTCGCCTCGGCTCGAATTTGCGAGGCATCCACGGCCATTTGCCCATCAGACGCAGATAGCAGTCGATCTCTTAGCGAAGTAATCTCGCCACGAAGCGTTGCTGCCGGTTCAGCCAAATCGCTGCGGGCGACTGCTTCACCCTCTAGATATTTTGCGGCTGCCATCGATAACCCCACCGCAAGGGTCGATGTCTGTAGTCCTCCGGGTCTTGCCCCGACACCGGTCGAAAGAACATTCTCGGTAGGACCGCCAAGAACCATCGAGCGATCCACCCTCACTTGATCAAAAAATACCTGATCTGTGCAGCTAGCCGATAAGGCAACCAGCTCGCACCCCGGCTGTGCCCGCAGCCCCTCAGAATCTCCCGGCACCGCCACCAACACTTGCCGGCCATCCTGAAGTGTCGCACCGACAACCAGTAAATCTGCGTGAGCCCCACCTGTGACCCAAGGTGACATCCCCACCAACCGGTAACCCTCGTGATCCTCAACCGCCTTGAGAACGGGATCTTTCAGGTGCCGCCGACTGGTCGTCAAATGGCTGATACCGACCGTCGCAAACAATTCGCCATTCATCAAGCGATCAAGCCAACGCTCGGCGACATATTGGTTTTCCGAAGCAGCGATACGCCGGATCGCTCCCATATACTGTGTGATCACAAACGTTGTGACCAAATCTGCCTCGGCGAGCCTCAAATAGCCCTCGATCTGCTCGCGGTCACTCCAACCAAACCCATGCTGCTCCTTCTGAACAAACCAACGAAAGACTCCCGCGTCACCGCATCGCTTGAGCGATTCACCAGGCCAATGGGAAACACTTTCCCATTTCCCAGCGTTCGATCTGAGATCACGACACAAATCGTCAAGCAAGTCACCGTGCGGATCGGTAATGGAAGTACTCATTGAACTCGAACCGTTCGAACATCAGAAACAGGAGTGCGAATTGAGCTAATGCTGACCTAAATCAGATTCCTGCAGCTCAGGACTCGTATGCTAACACAGAACCGAAAAAAATGGAGACGCGTGACCGAACGACTCGTGGCAAAAAGAAAATCTCAGTAGATTATCCAACGACGGCTTCACCGCGGAGAAGGAGTCAACTGCCGTGTTACCAAGTCTTCACATCAGCTGATGCAGCCGCGCAAGGTAAGTCTTGAAGATCGCTCGGGCAAAGGACAACACCGACATGCCAACCCACCCAATTCTCGAATTACTCGATCATGGCGACCATAAGTTGGTTCTCGCTGAGAGCTGCACGGGAGGTATGATCTGCGCTTCCTTGACTCAAATACCAGGTATCTCGAAAAGGCTTTGCGGGTCTGCGGTTACCTACCGCTCAGAAACGAAATCACAGTGGCTCTCGATTCCTGAGTCTCTGATCGAACAGTACACAGCGGAAAGCGCAGAGGTCACACAAGCAATGTCGCGGGAGGTTCTCGTGAAAACCCCGGAGGCGACGGTTGCTGCTGCGATCACTGGCCACTTTGGCCCCGAAGCACCGGAAGAAATAGATGGAGTGGTATTCATTGCCGTCAGCCGTCGAGTTGGTGAGGAAATTGTTCAGGTCACTTGCATCCGACGAGAACTGACACACTCCGATCGACTCTCGAGACAACTCGAAGCAAGCCAATTGGTGATCAAACAGATTCAGAGCTCCCTTCGATAGGGAGGTTCCCTTGGCCGTCTCTCACTGTCAGGGAGAAAGCCTTCTACGCGTCCAAATCGCACCGTCGCTCTCATCATCGACCGGCTCGTAAGAAATTCGATCATGGAGTCGATTGGGGCGACCCTGCCAAAACTCAAATCGCTCGGCGCGAATCCGATACCCACCCCAAAAGCTCGGCACCGGGATCTCACCGCCACTAAATTTCTGCTTGAGTTCAGCGAGCTTGGAATCGAGCAGAGACCTCGTTGTTACCACTTGACTCTGCCGCGAAACCCACGCGCCGAGTTGGCTTCCTCGAGGACGGCTAAGAAAGTACTTCATCGTCTCGGCGGCACTGACCTTTGCTGCCACACCACTGATCTCGACCTGACGCTGCAGTGGCAACCATTGAAAGAGCAGTGAGACGTTCTGATTCACCTCCAAATGCTGAGCTTTGCGGCTACCGTAGTTGGTGAAAAAGACAAACCCAGTGTCATCGAAATACTTGAGCAACACCGTACGTTGAGTCGGCCGTCCTTGCTCATCGACGGTCGCGAGTACCATCGCATTGGGCTCAAGCAGCTCAGCCTTCTCGGCTTCGCGGTACCATGACTCGAATTGTGAGTACGGATCCACCAAGGCGTGTTCCATATCCAGCTGGCGATCAGCGTATTCTTGACGAAGATCAGAAAGATCCAAGGCGATCATCCGATAAAAGAGGAACAGAACTGTAAATACAAATCACTCGGAAGTGAACTCAGTGCGTCTCACCTTTCGTCATCACCAAGCGTCTGCTTTCTAATCTCTGGTAATTTCTTTTGGTGATAGCGATGCGTTCGAAACACGTCCACACCAGCAAGAAAGACGACTAACATCAAACCTACCATCACCAAAATCCAGCAGAGCGCCCACAGGTTACCGGGACTCGCAAACGCAGCGATCAGAATCAGGACTCCGCAAATCGCGATCAAACCGTTGATCCGGCGACGCGAACGCAAACGACGGCTCCGGTATTCCTGATCCAAATCCGTATCGAACGACTCGTTAGGCCACCCGCGTTTCTCAGTTCGGTGCAACCATCCCGCAAACAGACAGAGGGTCGCACCGAGAACTAAACTACCTTCAAACATTGTCAAGGCTCCTGTTTGGTTCGGTTCGCACCGTTTCAGTTTCCGCCGACTCGCTCACCGGCCTCCGCGTTTGCTCCGCCCCTCGCTTGCTCAAGTAACCATTGATGCACCACCCAGACAACCGTTGCGAGTGACTGACCACTGCAATTCTCGGGAATATCCTGCTCGGTATGCCAGTAACTGGGCACACCAAAACCAGGTCTCGGGTAGTCAAAGTCAATCAAGTCAACAGTCGGTATCTTGGCAATCTCGTTGAGAGGGATGTGATCATCTTCAATGCGATGACGACTGCGAGAAACAAACGCTTCCACACCGAGCGAGCTTGCTGTTCGGAAAATTCCACGAGTGAGATCCCGAGCGTACTTTAGACTGTTTGCTTCATAATAGATTTTCAGCTCGCGGTCACCGACCATATCGAGAAGGATCCCGGATTGGTATCGGATTGCGGGAGGAGAGGCTCGGTATTTCTCCGCAAAGAAGTTTGAACCTAGAAAGTATTCGTCTCTTCCTTGCATCCAGACGAATTCCTCGGCATCAAACAGAACAATATCAACGCCGATCTCGGCGGGCAAATCTCTCAACTGGTGGGAGAGCTCCATGAGAGCGGCCACACCGCTACCGCCATCATTAGCACCGACGAATCGGCCTTTGGGATTCTTGGGATCAGAATCCGGAAATGGCCTCGTGTCGTAGTGTGCGCAGAGTAAAAATCGCTTGGGACGATCGGGGTACCACGTCGCAATCAGATTCGAGACGGGCACCAGCGATCCATCCTCGGGGTGACGAATTTCAAAATTCTGAAAACTGACCGAAGCGCCCTGCTGTGAAAAAAAATCCTTCAGCCACTCCTGCTGTTGAACCATACCGGGCGAACCGGTCACTCGAGACCCGATCTTACAGATCTCCTGAAGATATCGCATCGCACGATCCGCTCGGTATCTCGTGGGAACTTCAGCCATCGCCGTGTTACCGGACGGTAAACCTCGGCTTTGCCGCTTGGCTGAAAACAACAGCAAACCCAAAATAGCCAATGAAATGATCACCACCGGCAACCACGATGCTCCTCGCACAGGTCGGTTGGTGTCGTTTCCACTTTGATCTCCTCCACTGAATTCATCGCCCACACGCGATGTGTATCCCCCGCTCAGCGATTTACCAGTCGCGTCTTTCGAACCCCGCTTTCGACTCATCCGAAACCCTAATCCTCATCGAATAATTGACCGATCGAAAATCCGCCCACTGGAAGCTTCCGCGGCACCGCAGCGATTGGCTGACGATTATCATACAGACTGACGCGGCATCGAGCAGACACCTTTGATCGCCAACCCTGGTCAGATGACATCCTCTGTCACCTGATATTTTACATTACTCCCCCTGCTCCTTCGCCTCCAGCAGACGGCTTAAACTTATCGTAGAGACCTGTTTGTGGCACTGCGCCCACTGTTCGAGCCTCTTTTGGAAACTTTAAACGGTTCATTGATGATCAAGAATCACTCACGTAACCAACGACGTCACCACCGTTTAAAAGTTCCGCCAAAAAAATGGGCGAACATCGCGGCTCCCTATCAATCTCGGGCGACAAAAAGACCCCAAAAAACATCGCTGATCAGGACTCTGCTCGGCCTCCTCGTTGCATGCGTCTCGCTTGCAACTGTCGACAACACCTCACTTGACAACATCTTCGTGGTTCGAGCGAGCGCTCAAGCGACACAACAAGCCAACAAGCAGAGCTCACAACAGCGATTGAATCTCGGAAGTGCAGCGACACAAGCCTCCGACGAGGGGCTTGAAAACATCCAAGCCCCTCGTACCGGTTACCTGATTGCTGTTGGGCCATCGCTCAATCGCGACGCGATCCAAAAAGTCATTCAGCAAATCGAACAGGTCAAAAATAGAAGTAGAACAAACTCGGCGACAGAAAACCAAAAATCCCCCGGTTCACCGAGGACCACAATCGTTTTGCATTTCGTTGCAAATGACTCGGGCGGCGGGTCCCTGAATACGGACCGCCCAGGCGTCGATGATGCAACCCAATTTGAAGACCAACTAAAACTGGCTCGTTACCTCACTGCGGAACCACAACGCTCAATTCGGATCGTTGCGTGGATCGACCGAACGATCTCCAATCACTCAATCCTACCTCTTTTATCCTCCGAGCTAATTGTCGCATCGGATCGAGGGACGCTCGTCGGCTTCCATTCAGACATCGGAAAGCCAGAAACAATCGATGCCGCCACCAGAATTACCTACCGAGAATTAGCAAAACAGAGAGGTCTATTCCCCGGTGTTTTGATTGATGCAATCACGGATGCCGATGAGTCGGTTTCGTTTGTCACCGAGTTGGATGGAAAGAAGCGTTTGGCTCAAACCGATTTGCTGCGTGAGGCAATTGAAGCGGGTTCTGTCATTGAACAAGAAGTGCTAACTCGGAGCGGAGAGCCGCTTCTCCTGACAGCTGCTACTTTGCGAAAGTTGAACATCTCAAGCCGCACACAAAATCAAACGAGTGAGGTCGCCGAATTCCTCGATCTTGCCGTCCTGAAACGCAGCGAAGCTCCATCAACATTGAAGCCACCGGTGGCAGGAATTTTACAAATCAAAGGTGCCATCTCCGACTCAAGAATCCGACGCTGGCAAAGCAATTTGGCGGCGACGATGAAAAATGAGGCGGTCAATACTTGGGTTCTGGAAATCGATTCGGACGGAGGAGCTCTGCTCGCTGCAACGAGGTTCGCAAATTGGCTGATCTCGCCAGGTGCCCCCATTCAAACCGTGGCGGGTCACGTCACGGAAAAAGCATCGGCTGATGCCGCTTTGATTGCACTGGCCTGTAAACCGCTTTTTATCGCCTCGGATTGCATCATCGGAGGCCCGGGTCTCGCAACGCCGCAGACGGATCAGCTCGCCCCTGAGACGCTCGATGTCATTCGATTGATCGCTTCAAAAACCGGCCGGAGTTCCGGTCTGATTCAGGCAATCGTCAATCCAAAAGCTGAAATCTACCGCTTTACACATCGCACCACCGGCGCCGTCGTTCATGCTTCTGATTCAACCTTGGAGCAAGAACTTCAATCCCTCTATCCGTCCCCGCAAGGCAACCAAAACGATGACCAACTCGAAGCGGATGATTGGGTACGGGGCGAAAAAATCGACCTCAGCAGCGGCGTGACGGCAAGACAAGCGATCGAGTTGGGACTTGCCGACTCGATTGCGGAAACCACGGAGCGAGCGGCCGAGCAACTCGAACTCGACTCCATGCCTCAACCGGTGACCGATCAGGCTCTCGTCCGAGCCGTCGAGCGACTGGGAAGTAGTAATGCGTTTGCCATCCTCCTGCTATTCATTGGCTTTGCGGCCCTCTCTGCGGAATTCAGCTCACCTGGACTTGGTGTGCCCGGATTCATCGCATTGGTCTGCTTTTCGCTTTACTTCTGGATCAAACTGCTTGCCGGCACTGCTGAATGGTTGGAACTAGTTGCACTACTTCTGGGAATCACTTGCATCGCAATGGAATTTTTTGTTCTACCAGGATTTGGGATTTTTGGGATCGGTGGTTTCCTTCTGACGGGATTCGCAGTGATCCTGATGAGCCAAACCTTTGTGATTCCTCGCAACACCTATCAACTTAATGCTCTTTCGAACGGTGTATGGGTCATGCTTGGTGGATTGGGCGGTTTACTTGCTGGGCTTGTTTTCATGCGGACCATCGCCACGAAAGTTCCTTTCTTTCGTGCATTGACGATGGAGACACCTGATCTGGAAGCTCAAGAAAAAGCCGAGTCAATTATTGACTATGAACACCTTGTTGGGCAAGTTGGACTCACGAGCACGCCCCTGCATCCATCGGGGAAAGCTACGTTCGGAACGGAGACTATTCAAGTGATCAGTGATGGAATGGCGATTGATGCTGGGCAGAGAGTCACCGTTGTTCGGGTTCGCTCCAACAAAGTCGTTGTTAACCTACACGAGGGCTAAGCAGAAATGCCCAACTGTCGATGCGGAGGTGATCAGCAAAATTACGTTCAATACTCACGATTTCAAGCCTAACGTTCATACTCAGGCACAGTCGATCCCATTCTCTGATCCCATGTTCCACAACGAACCGAACAACGCATGATCTATCCGACCCTGACCATTGCCTTAACGATCCTGGCGGCTTACTCCCTGCTACTTCTGGAATGCTTCCTTCCCAGCGGTGGCATCCTCGCGGTTGCATCAATCCTGTGTCTACTCGCTGCCGTTGCTCTGGGGTTTTCCACGAATCTCACAACGGGCCTCATGGTGGTGCTTGTCATCGTCATTGGAACTCCGATCCTCATCCGGTTACTCGTGACGCTGTGGCCAAAGACACGCATCGGCAAACAGATCCTTAACCGCTCAGTAGTTGCGTCCAAAAATATTAGTGATGGAGAGAGGGAGGAACTCACCGGCGTGTGTGGAGTCGCGGTGACCGACCTACGACCAAATGGAACCGCACTAATCCGGGGCCAACAAAGAGATGTCATCACCGAAGGTGAATTTGTCGCGAGCGGACGCCCAATACTCGTTACTCGCTACGAGATGGGCCGTCTACACGTCCAGGAGCGGATTGAGAATCCAGCGGAATCCACTCCAGTTTCAACCCTTGAACAACCGATCGATTTCGCCCTTGGAAGGGACCATGAAGAATTTAAAGATTGATTTCTCGCTGCGATTTGCAAGCCCGCCCCGCACCTTGTAGCACCGAAAAAATCGACCTTGTAGCACCGAAAAAATCGAGACGTCTGCGTGGCTGTAACGCTGTGGCGATCTAATGTGGGGTGGACAACGAAGAGTCAACCGATTCGGTTGAGATCCCCGGGGATTGCAGACAAAGAAGCCTCGCGAGCGTACTCGGAAATCTTCTGCTCATTTAGACCATAGACCCGACAATTCTCCCCCATCGCGACCCCATAGAAAAACAGCATGAGATTTCTCTTTCTAGGTGATATCGTTGGAAAACCAGGCTACTCTGCGGTCCGTACCGAACTGCCCACCATTCGCGCTAAACTGAACCTTGATGCGGTCGTTGTGAATGCAGAAAATGCTGCGGACGGCTCAGGCTTAACGCCCAGGCAATACCGACGACTGCTTGAAAGTGGCGTCGATGTGATCACCATGGGAGATCATGTCTATCGGCAGAAAGACCTGATCGAGACGCTGAAGACGAGCGACCAAATTGTTAAGCCGGCGAATTTCCCGAAAAACTCTCCAGGACGCTCTTGGAGCATCGTGGAGACCCCCGCTGGTCGCATCGCCGTGATCTCGTTGTTGGGAAGGCTCTACATGCGACCGGTTGACTGCCTATTTAACGCAGTTGACCAAGCGTTGAGTGAAATTGGGGATCAAGCAGATGCGATCCTCGTTGATATCCACGCCGAAGCAACTGGCGATAAGCAACTGATCGGAAGATACCTCGATGGGCGAGTCACCGCCGTGATTGGTACCCATACCCATGTCCCAACCGCTGACTCGCAGATATTGCCGGGTGGCACCGCTTTTCAATGCGATGTAGGAATGTGCGGTCCCTACGAGAGTATTCTCGGGCGATCTATCTCTAGAGTGTTGGAAAGCTCAACCTCTTTTGTCCCCGACACGTTCTATGTTGCAACCAAAGACGTCCGTCTCAGCGGTGCGATCGTCGAAGCTGATCAGCAGGGACGCGCAATAACGATTGAGCGTTTCGAAAAGAAAATCAACAGCTAGTATTCGGAAAAAGGGCTGTCGCCACCAGCACCGAGTCGCACCCCGCTTCAATCACATCTTGAACATCCGTTTCGCCCCTTACTCCTCCTCCCGAGCTCAACGCAATTTGAGGCCACTCACTTTTCATTTGTCGACACAATGACAAGGTCGAAACGCCGCATCCGATCCCCACCGATGCAACATCCAACACGAGGAACTGATTAATAGAGCGTTGCACGGACTCAGCGATCCAGCCTCGCCAGTCATGGTGCTTTCCACGGAATTGACCATTCGAAAAATCGAGCGAAACACATATTTGTGCTGCCGAGACCTGAGACAGCAAAGAATCCAACTCATTGGCTCGCTGCCCAGTTTCCGTAGCAACTATCCAGCAGACTGCTGGATCCGTTTGACTCCATTTCCCCATCTCGCGAGTCACGCCGTCATCCTGACTCCGCCACCCGTTATCAATCCAAATTCGATGAAAACCGAGTTGGAGCAAGCGCCCGCAAACTTCAATTTGAAACTTGCCACCACCGAGTCCATCCAAATCTGCAATATAAAGCGACGTCACCCCCTGCTCGAGATAGTACCGTCCGAGACGCTCCGGATCTCCCTCGCAGAACTTTACCGGCATGTACCGATCTCGATTGCCCGCCACGCCGTGCACAGCGAGACCACCTTGCAGGTCAATCACCCCAACTAATCGATCTCCCCAGCGAGACACCTGAATCGGCTGACACATCGAGTTTAAGCCTCCGCCTGACTTCTCTTCTTTTATCACCACGATGATGCTCAGCACGGTAGCCATTGACGAACGCAATCACTACCTAACCAGCACCTTTACTCGGGAAGCGAAAAAAGAGACTCCACTTTGACAATCGCATGATCATCTGGAAAAGTATGGATTGCCTGGACTCGCATCGACCGGTGACGCGTTTCAATGCCGACATAACTCATTGCCCCTAAAGCCATGCGGCCACTTGAATCGAAGGAGTGAAGCAGTCCCTCAGTATGCTCTGCACCGAGTTGCTGCTGCACCATCCAAAACAGATCTGCCTGCACTCGTTCGAGTTGAAAATGCGTTCGGTATTGAACTCCGTCGCGACAGGATGAACGTTCGGTTCGGCTACCTTTCAGGGGCTGTGAAATCAAACAGCGTTTTTTCGGAAGTGGTTGATGAGCACTCGTCGCGACCTCACATAGCGTCACGCCCCCGCCAATCCAAGTCACCACGTGTCCGCAACTGGTGATGTCGATCTGTGCTTCGTAGTGACTGCGTTCTATCCGTCGACTTTTGTGCTGTGCGTAGAGTTCGGGATGTAGCGTCCGCCCATAAAGATGAAAGGCAAGCTCGGCAACTTTAGGACGAACAGAAAGCACTACAAAATCCTATGAGACCAAACCAAACAACGCACAACATTAGCAAAGCTGGACCAATTCGCACCCACACAATGTTAACGTGAGTCGCCGAAAGATCCAACTACTCCACAGAAGGATCCGAAAACAAAACGCATCAACAACTTGCTCGCGTCACTCGATCGCAAAATTAAAGACGTCCGTCTTTTTTTGCACCCTGCCGGAGAACAGGTAGGTACCAAATCAGGAAGCATCAGAGCGATACGGGTTTGTTAAAAAATTACTCTGCAGCATGAAACCTGCGTCATGAAACCGGCACCTTCCTTCAAACATTGTGATCAGCCACACCCGTTTCTCCCAACAACCCCAATCAAGGCCAATTTCCTTGTGCGAGCTGATACGGGCTATCATCGATCAGAATCCAGAGTTTATGCTGATCACGCTGTGTAATTCGTTCTGTTCATTCAAAAGGGACAGAGCCCTCTGCGAGATCAAACTAGAAAAAGATCGATTATGGTCATCGTGATAGATAACTACGACTCTTTCACCTACAACTTGGTTCAACGTCTGGGGGAAATTGACTCCAGCATTGATATCGAAGTTCATCGTAATGACGAAATCTCCATCGAAGAAATCCAGAGACGCTCACCTGAACGTCTACTGATTTCCCCTGGCCCATGTACTCCGAGCGAAGCGGGCATCAGCGTTGAATGCGTGCGTGCTTTCGCTGGTAAAATTCCAACCTTGGGTGTATGCCTTGGCCATCAGTCGATTGGCCAAGCTTTTGGGGGCAAGATCGTCAGAGCACCGGAGTTGATGCACGGCAAAACCGACTCGATTCACCACGATAACCAAGGGCTATTTCGAGGTCTCAACAACCCCTTCACCGCAACGCGTTATCACAGCCTCGTCATTGATCCCCCTAGCCTCCCGAATGACCTTATCGTTTCTGCATGGACCGAAACCGGGGGAGTTCGTCAAATCATGGGAGTCAGGCATCGCGAATTCAAGTTGGAGGGTTGGCAATTCCATCCGGAAAGTTTTCTGACCGAACCCGGCATCGCGATGCTGACTAAGTTCTTGCAGTGGTAAGCGACACCCTATCCACTCACCCGTACCACCTATCGCTAGGCGGTGTGCTCTGCGAACCGGGCGATCCCATGATCGGCCCAGCGATAAACTGGATATTTAAGTTAAAGTGCGGTCCCGACGGTTTCACGTCGGAAGATTCCTTAGTCAAAAGTCCAAGCATCGCAGAGCGGTCTAACAAAATCCCTCGATCATCAAACGCATGCCTACCAAGCAGAGAGATAGCAGCTGTAAATACATCACGATTGGCCTGCGGTAACATACACTTGTGAGTCACGATTGGTTGCAGTCCTGACAATTGTGCGTGAACGCAAAGTTGCATCAAGGTTGCACGCATCCGTCGATCATGAATCCCCGACAAATCGTCTCTTGCTTCCAAAGCAAACTCTTCACAATGCACGTAAGCCAAAGGGTGGTCACCATGGACCGAGATCCAACCGAGCAGCGTGTCGGCTAATTTTTGTGAAGTCAGGCGTACGCGATTCAATCGTGCGAAATGAGGTGAGGCGGAACCAAGCTGATGCCGCAACATTGCACGTCTAATTTCGTTCGTCATGTCGTGGTGCAAGAGAAAGATTGAATCCGACACGGGCGCAAAAGTCCCTTCACGACCCTCAATCTTTTGTTCACCCAAGGATGCTGCAACCACCCTAGTCAACGCCTCGGTAACAAACACTTCTTCAAGTAGTTCATGGTGTTGCGTCCACCACTGCTCGAGCAATTCATAAGCCTTCCCTCGCTCGGTTCGACGCAGCCGAATGATCGCCTGTTCCCACAAATCAAGACGCGAACGAGATGAACACCAGTATTCAGCGACCGAATTGAATGGCACCGTCGCCCCATTTTGCGTAAACGCAGCGCTATTCTGCGCCAGTACCGATGCAAGAATAGCGGAGTAAAAGGAGTGCATGTCATTCAACGAAAGGGTTAGAGTGTGTACCGCGAGGTTCTCGCCCTTGAATGCACTCGATGTGCCATCCACCAAAAAAACACACAGCGGTACGCCGCAAACCCATTAAGAATAGAGACTTACGTAAGACTTCCGTTAAATTCGGAATAATTTGCACTGCCAGAACGATGCATTCAGGCAACAAAAAATGATGCATAAAAGCAACACGACTGCAAAATCATCAACACTCACCCAGCCATGTTTATGATTACAGTCGACAGGTCTTCTTCAGCAGGACTCACCAAACACTCTAGTTGCGTCACAAATTGATGTCACTCAATTAGGTGGCAAGCTTTCCAATGCTTGACTGAATTGAATGACAACCGGACGCTGAGTTAACCGCGGATTGATATGGGAGCGTGATCGCAGAAGATGCTTCTGCGCTTCTTGAAGATCCATATGGCGGTACTTCAACAACCAACAAAGAGCGACGGTGGCGCTGCGAGCTCGCCCTGCTTTGCAGTGGATATAAACTGTCCCCCCTCGTTGGACATGCTCCTGTACAAACTCCACCGCTCGCTGAATATCTTCCAGCTTTGGATGCGTGAAGTCGGTGGTAGGAATCCTCAACTGCTCAATTCCAAATTGACTGTACTGCTCAACTGGACCCGCATATTCTTCACAAGTATTGACCACCGCGCTGACACCGTCTCGGGACATTGCTTGAACATCTCGAGCGAATGGATAGGCTCCCACGATGACGTTTGAATCGACGTGGTCCCACCAATTCCGAACTTTCAGTACCCTCCCGAGAAGACAGTTCCAAGCGAGCGTTGGATAAAAAACGATCTTCGCGTAAACCTTACTTGCCAAAGTACTTTTCATTAGCGACTAAGTCTTCCCGCTAGGAGTTTTGTTGCCTCTTCACCAGCAAGTTCCATCACTTCCTCGATGCTAACCGGCACACCGCCACGCTCCTTACTCAACAACGCGGCCTGCATGAACGCATAAATCTGGATCGTTTCAGCCGGGTCAACCGGAGGCTGGTGGCTTCGAAAAAACTTTGCAATCTCGATGACGAGAGGGCGGTATCCACCGTAGGGCCCGATGGCTCCAATACCGCGATCCCCGAAGACACTGCCGCCGTAACCGCCCGAGCCTTCGCGAATCCCTCGGAACGATCCGATTCGGCCTTCCGACCAAATCCCGACCGCGAGCTCCGAGTCCTTGGTTGATTGGTGAGTTACTTGCTCACAGCCGATCCCCATACAGGTGAACAGTGATTCCACACCGTGAATTCCGTACCAATAGAGATCCACGTGAGTTGGCTCCAAAGCACACGGACTGTAGGCGTCACATCCGAGCACCTTCCCAAACTTGCCTGCACGTACTTCCTGTGCCCCCGGGCTGAACCTGAGCGATGAGCTGGAGAAGCACGGAACCTTGTAGTGCTTTGCAGCTTGGTAGATCGCTAGAACCTCAGCAAGACGCGAACCGGTTGGTTTGTCGATAAAAACCGGCTTGCCCGCTTGAAACACCTGCAAAGCCTGATCCAAATGCAACCGGCCATCATTGGTTTCAAGTAGCACCGCGTCCACTTTCGTTAGTAACGATTCAATGGACTCGGTGATCTCGACACCCATCTCACGCATCTCCGCGGTGTATTTGGGGATCCGGCTCGCACTTGACTCAATATCAGCACTTCCGTGCGGATACGCAGCGACAACGCGGAAGCCCGCGAGAGAGGGATCCGCAACCGGCTCGCGATGGAATTCCTTCGTAAATGCCGGAACATGGGACGTGTCGAGACCGATGATTCCCAGCCGCATCAATTCGGCATCTTGAGCGACCACGTTCCCTATCATCAAACTCACCCCCAAAAGACCAGCCAGGGTCAATAAGTACCAATCTTTCAACCGCGTTACTGCCATAGCACACTGTCCTGTGAAAGGTTCCCAAACAAGATTATTGATGCTCTCGGTGCTGAACCCCACTTCAACACCGCTCATGCCGATAGCATACCACGCCTGCCGGCCACCGTCTCGAGTTGTCGACTACCCCGAACGTCGGACGAGGCTGTAAACTGTGGACGGAAAAATCAAGTCGACCTAAACCGGATTTTACGGAACAGCCTGCATGAGACGGATCACTTTGCTCACCTGCATTGGATGGCTCATCTTCAGCTACGCCTCATTGCACGCGACCGACCTCGACGATGTCACCAAGATGATCAACTCAGGAAAGTACGCGGAGGCGGAAGCCTTTGCGTCAGAGCAAGTCGAGCGGGGTATTTGGAATGAGCGATGGCCCAAAACGCTCATTCATTGCCTGTTGATTCAAGGCAAAGCGAAGCCAGCGGTTGAAATCTATCAAGAAGCAATCAAACGTTACCCCACAAGTCTTTCGCTACGCCTTCTCGGAATCGATGCCCTTCGCGAAAGCGGCCTTGGCGATGAAGCCACCGAGGCGAGTCAGCAGATCTTGAGACTCATGCAAACCGCACCGTCGCGTTATGCGAGTCGTGATAATCTAGTCGCGATGGGCGAGTATTTCACTGAGCAGGGTGAAGACGCTCGCCAGATTCTTGAATTGTTCTTTGATCGTGTCCTCGACTCTGATCCGACACACCTCGGTGCTTGCATCGCATCAGCAGAATTAGCACTTAGCAAAAATGACTTCAAGGTTGCAGCAGAAACCTTGAAGCGAGCGGTCGAAATCGCACCAGAGGACCCACAGGTTCATTACCTGCTCGCACGCACCTGGGAAAGCTCTGATCGCTTACGTTCCAACGAAGCACTCAACACGGCGTTAGACCTCAACCCAAAGCACCCTCCGAGCCTCACCTTCAAAGCAGAGGCGGCGATCGATAGCGAACAATACGAATCGGCCCAAACCATCCTAGGGCTCATTCTTTCGATCAACCCAAACTATCAAGAAGCCATCGCCCTCCAAGCAGTTCTGGCACACCTTCAAGGTGATTTTGAAGCAGAGGCAAACTTACGGTCAAAGGCATTGATGACCTGGTCAAGTAACCCACGAATTGACCACCTCATCGGAAAGAAACTTTCTGACAAGTATCGATTTGCCGAGGGAGCCGCCTATCAGAGACGTGCCCTTGAACTCGACTCAAGCTACTTGCCTGCAAAATTCCAGTTATCTCAAGATCTCTTGCGTTTGGGAAATGACGAGGTGGGGTGGGAACTCGCAAAACAGGTGGCAGACTCGGACCCCTACAATGTGGTGGCCGTCAATCTGCTGAATCTCAATCAACGCATTAAAACCTTCACAAGCATTGAATCTGATGGCATCGTGCTGAGAATGGATTCAGACGAGGCAGCCATCTACGGTCAGCAAGTGATTTCACTGTTGGCCGAAGCGAAGAATGTTCTATGCTCAAAATATGAGGTTGAACCCGACGCAC
Source organism: uncultured Rubripirellula sp. (assembly GCA_938045805.1). Taxonomy (GTDB): domain Bacteria; phylum Planctomycetota; class Planctomycetia; order Pirellulales; family Pirellulaceae; genus Rubripirellula. Next base: position 87,524 of record CALIBL010000067.1, read on the forward strand.
CCATCGTCGTTGAAATCTTTCCCGATCAGAAAGACTTCGCCATTCGAACCTTCGGACTACCCGGCGGTGCGGGTTTCTTAGGGGTCTGTTTCGGAAAAGTCATTACAGCAAATAGCCCCGCATCACAGGGGGAAAACCCAACAAATTGGAAAAGTGTCCTGTGGCATGAATTTTGTCATGTGGTGACTCTCGAAAAAACCAACAACCGAATGCCACGGTGGCTGAGCGAAGGGATTTCGGTTTATGAAGAGAGACAGCGAGATCCTTCTTGGGGTGAAAAGATCAGTCCCATCTATCGTGAAATGCTACTCAATGATTCCCTCACTCCTGTCAGTGAACTCAGCAGCGCATTTTTAACCCCCCCTTCAGCAATTCACTTGCAATTCGCCTATTACCAGTCGTCTTTGGTGATTGAATTCATCGTCGAAAATCATGGCCATCAAGCACTCTTGGAAATCCTTAGTTCACTCGCCGATGGACTACCGATCTCACCCGCACTAGAGAAATCGGTGGGCTCATTGGCAAAACTCGATTCCCATTTCCAAGAATACGCCAAGCGAGTGGCAAACGATTTCGGATCCGGTGCGAACTGGGATCGCGAAGATCTTCCAGAATCCCCCACGTTGAATGACTTGGAAGCGTTCGTCTCGCAATCGCCCAATCATTACTGGGGTGTGCGGTCGTTGGCGGAAAAGTACGTGGAGGAAAATCGCCTGCAGGACGCCTTGAAACTGCTTCAGACCCTTGAAGCCTTGGGATGTTTCACCGGTGATTCCGGCGACCCACTGTTTTTACTCGCTAAGATTCATGAGCAACTGGGTGACTCGGACCAAGAATCCAAAGCTCTACAGCAATACATCCAACTCAACCCGAGTTCACTCGATGCGTTGTTTCGACTCAATGAACTCGCAATTGAAAAATCTGACTGGGCACAGTTGCTGCGAGATGCCGAGAAAATCCTTGCGATCAATCCGCTTCGCCAAGAGGGACACCAAGCGGTGGCACTAGCGGCTGAGAAGCTAGGAAGCAGCACTCAAGCGATCAACTCACTGACCGCACTTTCCGCCATGGATCCAATCGATCCCGCACTGATCCACTTCCGTCTTGCCAAAGCACACTTGGACAGCGGACAACCGCAACAAGCCAAAGAACATGTTCTCCTCGCACTCGCCGAAGCGCCACGGTACGGAGACGCTCACAAATTACTACTGCAAATCCTTGAGGCGTCCAAGTAGCGACAACACTTCAAGACACTGTTCATTCGGATTTCGCGGAAGTGCGAACGCCACCCCCGTACATTGATCATCATCTATCACTCTCGGCACCTGTGAGCCGAGCAAACTCCTCAACTAGAAAACACGATCAGCATGATTGACTCCGATACTCAGCAGATTGACCCACGAAATCATGAGCAAGGGTCTGAGGGCATCTTGAAGCTCGACAAAACTAAGATCCGCTGGGTGAGTAAACGGACGGTCTGGGTTGGTGCCACCTGCATCGCCATGATGATCACCACCGGTATCACTCTCGCACAACGCGGAGGGTGGAATCGTGGCATGGACGGGGGACGCAATGGGGTTCCAAACTGGGAAATCGACGCCGAATTTCAAGACGACGTGTTCACGTTTGTTCGAATCCGATACGACTCCTATGGTGGATACGGTCGACGCGGGGGTGGTTGGGCCACGGACTATCGCGACAGCGATCTAAACTTCTCTCTGCGTTTGCAAGAATTGACGTCACTCAAAGTGAACCCCGAACCAATCGTCCTTGATCTAACCGACCCTCGACTTTTTGACTATCCGTTCATCTACATCATTGAACCGGGCGCACTGATCTTCAGCCAAGCTGAAGTTGACGCTCTCAGGAAGTATTGCCTCAATGGAGGATTCCTGATGGTGGATGATTTCTGGGGTGACTCACAGTACGAAAACTTGCGATTGGAGTTAAAACGCGTCTTCCCAGAACGCGACGCTCAGGACGTGCCCCTATCTCATGAAATTTTTCAATGCGTTTACCCGATGAAAGAAAAACCGCAGGTCCCGGCAATCAATGCAGCCTACGCCACCCGTGACGGCCGAATTGGGTCATGGGAACGGTCAAGAGATGGGAGTGACACCAGCACACCCAACTATCGTGCGATCTATGACGATGAAGGTCGAATCATGGTTTTCATTTGCCACAATACGGATCTGGGTGATGGCTGGGAAAGGGAGGGAGAGGCCCAATGGTACTTCGAAGAATTCTCGGTCAAAAAGGCGTACCCCATGGGGATCAACATCGTCACTTACGCCATGACCCACTAACGAGCGAGACCCCTCGGGTATCGTCGCGGTGAATGAAGAAGTCTTCAATTGATGACTTCTCCCGAGATGCTTCGGTGACTTCCTGCTAGACCTCAGAGCATGAATAATCTTGCGATCACGAAGCCTTGTGAAGTTTCTCGAGCGGAACATAAAACCGCTGGTAACGATGACCATCGCAGAACAGTTCACCGCGTTGGCTCGGTACAAGAACGGTTGCCCTTCGGGTGATACGGTTCACCCGGCCCTCGAGTATCTTTCCATCGTGCTTAAACCGAACCTGGTCACCCAAGCGAAGGTTGAATCGCATTGCCGCACGCTCACGCTGCGTAATCAAGGAGTGACGGTAGTCTGTGTGCAAGAAATAACGCTTAGCGATTGATTGAAATCTCGCTTCGTTGCAATTCCCACTGTTCCAAACCAACATTTCAATCAGGTGCACAAATTCGTGCTCGACCACCCTCTGCATCGCCTCAAGACGATTCATGCAGGTCCGCCCTGTCACTTCGACAGTCTGTCCCTGATCTTCAAAAGTCTGAAACAGAAGAGTCGAGGAAAGCACCAATTCAAATCGTCTCCGTCCGCTCGACGTGCCATCGGGGTAGTGAGTGACCAATTTTCCTGCAACCTTGGTCATACGAGAGGAGATAGAAAAATCCATTCCCTCGGCGGCCGCCAGCGGTAGGACTTTACCACCAAAGAAGCGAGCGTCGTACATTTTGACCATACGCACTAAATCATCTCTTCCAACCCGTTTAAAATTCGGACCCGAAAAGCTTCGACTCAGTTCAAGCGAATCTTCAAAAATCTGATTTTGATGAGAGAGAATTTCATCGCGATGAAACGTTCGCAACGCAACTTCGCCGGCTAGACTACTCAGAGCCTGACGATCTCTCGGGACGACGCGATTCCTGACGCGATCCAACAACCGATTCGCGCTACTGCGAACCGATGATCGCACACCCGCCATGGCGCGTGGAATTCTTTTCATCGACATCCTGCTAATCGAGCCGGCTACTCATCCGATACCTTTAAAAGGTTACATTGCAATCGTACCAATCCAGCTGAGTCACAATCAAGGTTGGATCGGTAGCTCCAGAGCGATCTCAGACTGCTCACGTCGCACTTTGACGGTAATCATGCGTCCTGGTGCAAGGTGCGTGGTAGCATAGTGGATCAATTGCTGCTCACTATTGAGAGTCGTCTTTCCATCGTAAGAAACGATTATATCTCCCACTTGAAAACCAGCTCGCCTCGCGGCGGCATGAGCCCCGTATTTACCAGCACTCTTGACCGACAACGCCATTTCTCGGTCACCTAGTCCCAAGGCACTTTTCCGCTCTGAATCCGCCTCCACCAACACCATTCCGCCGGTCACCATACGCCGAAGCCCCCATGTGGAGACACGCCATGAAATGTCGCTGCTTTGCCTCCACCCGGCATCTAGCTCAAGAGCCAATTCAACAGGCCCCGTTGATCGGGACACTTTCATCGGAATCGACCCACCTTTCGGAGATGTGCGATGTAAAACCCACTGCAGGTCGGCAAACGAAAGTGGCACCTGCCCGCCAAACAACTCGATCTGATCACCCTTCTTCAAACCGGCGCGCTCAGCAATCGACTTAGGCTCGATCTGCTGAACTGTCGCACGCTCTTTCGGATCAAGAGTCAAGCCGATTGACTTAGGGTGCGGGTAGGGAAACAAGACCTCTTCTGGGATCCCCTGTCTCTTCTCCCAATGAAACTGCTTTTGCGCATCACCGATCTGGTGACAATGGATGCAACTTTTGGCCACGTCACCACTGTAATCCAAGCTCTCAGTGAATCGATCTTTCAAACTAGGATACTGCTCTGGGCTCGCGACCTCAGGTTTCTCCCCTCGCTTACCAGCCACTAAGTGACGGTTAGCAGGATAGCCTTGATGAAGATCCAGAGCCCCCTGAAGCGCCTTGGCCATCCCCGGCAGCGAAACGTCTCCATACCACTCGGTTCGATGAGAACGAGTTCCAAAGCGACCGTAGATCGTCCCGTCTGCGTTCAGCATGAAGACCGCGAACGATTGATCAGTATCGTACTGAAAGAGGCTTAGATCTAAGCCATTGGTCGATACCTGCCTTGCACAGACGAACTGATCGAGCAATGGTCGGATGACGGGGTCCTTGTCCACCAACTCATCATCCAACTTCACGCACTCGTGACAGGGGATGCAACGCAGTACCACCAAAATAGGTTTCCCCGTTGCCTCAGCTTCGGCGAATGCTTTCGGTAAGTCGTTATAAATCCAGAAGCCATCGCCGGTAACCTTACGGCGATCCTCCCGAACCATCTCATCACGAGTCTGGCCGACCAAAGCTGAAAGATGCACCCCAAAAAATGAGGCAAGGACCATCCATCGCAAGTGATTCATTACGTTTCTCATTGCATCTCTCTTAGGGGGAAATTGAAGACATGTCTCGACCGACAACAAAACCGCTTTCGGTATCATTACCTATCAATACCTCAACCACAGCCAGAACTCACCGAATGATCTACAGGGTCGCGGAATCAGGTGGATCCGGAACAGGACCATCACCACGAGGCTTGACTGCGGTCTTCCACAAAACACGCCCCCAAATCAGTACACAGAGTATCGCTAGAACCAGCGCGACGGGACGATCGAAAAAACCCGTCCAGTTGCCCTGACTACCCGCAAGCGTTTGCACGAAGCGTTCCTCGAGTGGTCCACCGAGAATCAAGCCCAAGACCATCGCTCCAATCGACACCCGATAACGTTCGCAGAGTACTCCCAGCAAGCCGAACGCCAACATAAGCATCACGTCAAATCGACTTCCGTTGACCGCAAAGGAACCAACCACACAGAATAACGTTACCACGGGCAGCAAAATCCAGCGTGGGACGCGAAGCACCTGCTGTGACGCGCGAATGGCCAACCAGCCCACGGGGAGCATCACCAAGTTGGCGAGCAAAAACAGGAAATACAGACTGTAGACCAAGGCTCCCTGCTGCTCAAAAATCTCGGGGCCGGGCTGCAGGTTCTTCATGTAAAGAACCCCAATGGCGATTGCGGTCACTGAATCTCCTGGGATCCCAAAAACCAGTGCGGGCACCCAAGCCGCTGCCAAGGAGGAGGAGTTTGCAGAGCAGGCATCGGCAATCGCCTCCGACGAACCTCGCCCGTACTCCTCTGGCGTTCGACTAAAACGCTTTGAAACAGAAACACAAACCCACGCCGCCATATCCGCGCCGGCTCCCGGCAGAGCACCGATCACCGTACCCAGAAGACTCGATCTCCACCAAGCCCCTTGTCGTCGAAAAAACGTCCTGAGAGTGCTAACAAAAACTCCCCGTTCAGAGCCCTGGGCAACACCAGTCGCAGAAACTTGGTCACTGCTCATGACTCCTCGTAAAACCTCACTGAGGCCAAACAAACCTATCATTGCTGGGATGAAGTTGATCCCTTGGAACAACTCGGGATGACCGAAGGTGAAACGTGCTTCACCAAAAACCGCACTAAGTCCCACCGTCGAGAAAAATAGCCCGAGCAGTAATCCGATAGCACTACGCAGTACCCCTTCCTTTCCCACGATCACGGCGCAACTGAGTCCCATCAGATAAAGCCAAAAGTATTCCGCAACACTAAACAGTGTCGCAATTGCCGCCAACTGATGGCCCACCAACATCAATAAGACGCCACCGAAAATGCCGCCACAAACACTAAACCACAAGGCAACAACCAGAGCTCGCTGAGCCTGCCCGCGTTTTGCTAACTCATAGGCATCATCGGCGTAAGCCGCTGATGCAGGTGTGCCCGGAACCCGCATCAAAGTGGTGGGAATGTCACCCGCAAAGATGGCACAAGCCACCATCGTGACGATTGCGGCAAGAGCCGGCACCGGTTCCATCCAATAAGTAATCGGCACAAAAAGCGCGACACCCATCGTCGCAGTGAGACCCGGCATTGCTCCCAGAAAGATCCCGTAAATAGCTGCGCCAGTCACAATCAGCCAGATCGCAGGATCGAAAAACACCTGGGAAAATGCCTGCTGTATTTCATCCATCATCTCAATCACCATCCCCACCAACCGCGAGGTAAAGGCACACTCAGCCAGATTGCGAACCCTTGGTAAACAAGAACGCTAAAAAGAAAAGCAAACGGAACGGTCAGCTTCATATTCCCAAGACGCTGCTCTCTAGGAGAAACCATCAGACCGACTGCGATGATTAAGAGGATGGCCCCCAACAGAAAACCAACCGTCTCTGAGACCAGCCAGTAAAAGACACAGATGGTGATGACGCCGAATAATTTCGGCCAAACCAATGGTTCCGGCCGCCTTGATTTCTGCGAGACAAAAGATTTCCAGATCAGGACAGCCAGCAATCCAACGAGCAGAGTCAAGATCATCAGTGGGAAAAGCATCGCCCCGAACTGTTCCGCCTTGATCGTAGTGAAGGCTGGACCAGTGAGTACTTTTTCAAAAATAAGATCTTGCCGTGACAGCGTCTGGGCAAATTGCTCGGAGCCTTCCAAGCTGAGGTTGAATCCGGCTTGAGACATAAAATCACGAAGCTCTTCACTGTGAGCCACCTCGCCAATCGCTGCCTCCAATCGCTCGAGCCTATCCGCTGGAATTCCAATCGGCGCTGCCAGTCCACGCCAACCGGCGATCGACCAATCATGCCCTTGCTCCTTGAATGTCGGAACCTGCTCGAATCCACCAACTCGCTCATCAGACATTACCCCCAAGCATCGCACGTCGCCTGATGCTAACAGCGCGTCCACTTCTGGCAGAGAGCAACAAATAAAGTCCACGCCACCGGCGTTTAATTCTTGAATTGACGGACCTGAACCGTTGATCGAAATCCAAGTCGCCGCCGTAGGATCAACTCCCTGCTGATCAAGCCAACCGGCCATCGCCACATGCCAGATACCACCAAAGGCCGTTCCACTCGCCTTGAGCTTCCCTGGGCTCTGAGCGATCTCGTCTCGTAATTGATCCAAGGAGGCAATGGAACTATCGGCTCTGACAAACAAAGCTGCGCTGTCACGATTCAACAGATGTAGCGGATGAAAATCTTTGTAAGTCACCGAGGTCAGACCACGCCAATGAAGCATGTTGAGCTCCACCGTCACCATGGTCAGGGTGTAACCATCGTTTCGTGCCTGTGCGCCGCGTGTGTGTCCGGTCACCCCAGAACCGCCCGTTGCGTTGATCACGTTCACCGGCACACCCAAAGCGCCTTCAAGTTGGGCGGCAACCTGTCGGGAAACACGATCGGTCCCACCGCCAGCCGACCAGGGGCAAAGTAGCGTGATTGGCTGTGATGGATAGGATTCCGAGCGACCGCACCCCAGCGCGCCGGCCACTAACAACATGCAAGCAAGCAACCAAAGTTCACCGTTTCGCCAAAACGCTGAAAACGGCATGAATCCCTCCCCACTTCGTTCAGTCATCAAATGCGTGACTACAATCGAATCGCCAAACTCATTGACGCGTTTGTCTCACCACAACGCGGTAACATAGCACAAGTGAGAAGTGAATCCACCGCGATGACTAGGTTTCCATTTCGCTGAAAAAACGCTCCAAGGTGCGTGCACACTGCTTGCTGTAACGACCTCGATCCATCCACTGATCCAGTTCTCGCCTCGCTTCGATCGCTCGTGAGGGCTGAGTTAACGCCATATCGAGCGCCTGCTCAACACCGCTGACCACACTTTGGCCGGATTGAACCTGAACCACAGAATACGACGGAATTGGCACCAAAAATTCATAAGGACTCAGATCTTCAGTCACCAACATGCAGCCCGCGTAAATCGCTTCGTAATGGCGAAATGTCCACGGAGCGTAGCCCGAAGGTGCTAAGGCGACTTTGGATTGACAAAGCCCCTCAAAATACTCAGAGAACCCAACCTTCGTACGGCCCATCCAACAGTCATCAGGAATCTTCTGACTTTCAAACTCCTCACGCCAAGATCGACCACCCACCAAGCCGCCCCATCGCCTGAAATCGGACTCCGAATTGGCAAGCTCGACCAACCACTGAAGCCTCACATTGGAACTGAGATCGCCCGTTGGACGCGCTACGAAACCCACGTCAAACGGGCGATCACACAGTGGCTTGGCAACGTGACTACTCGAGCGGCGCAGCTTCCAATGCAGGCGATTGTTCAGTGGCGGACGCTTGATCGGCAGCAATCCAATTCGAAGAGGAAGAGACCATCGCCGGTCCCTAAAATGCTTCAGGCAACAGTCCGCTTTGGAAAGTAGAAACGCCTCGTCGGAATATAGAAAATTGATGCCATCATGATCGGAAGAATCATAAAGCAGCATCCGCCGGTAACGCACTTTCCTCAGATGCTCTGGGCTCAAACGCGTGGGAACGCCAACCATGAGATAGTCCGTCTGCCAAGTCTCCGTTCGCTCTAAAAGCTCAGATGGACGCAGTAACTCAACGGATTCGCGGCCGTAGTATTCTCGAAGGAACCAATACAGACACAATTCACCATAGCCACCAAACATAGCGGCAAACAACCAGTAAAGCCGACTCCCCTTGTAGCCTGCATCATGCTTGGATCGATCACTGATAACGATCGTGAATTTTGGCATTTCAACCCGCGAGGATCTGAGTTCATGCAGCGGCTCAAAGCGACAGACTTATACCTTGAAGGCATCGGCATGCCGTTAGAAGCTGCACCAATCAACGTGAGCAACTGAATTATTTCTCGGCAACGAACTTTTGAACTCGCTGCATGATTGGGTTCAACCGCGCAAAGCAAGTCTCGGCAGTTGCGATTGGATTGTACCCCGCTTGACGATGGATCATCGAACTGACCTCGACATTGACGAAGCCGCGATAGTCCTTTCGATGGAGGTGCTCAAACATGAACTCGTAATCCGTCTCGCCGTCACCTGGCAAGAGGTACTGATGCTTCCCCAGTGTCCCGCGACTGTCCTTAACTTGAATGTATGGTGAGGCGGGTAACAGAGCATCTAAGCTCTCCTCTAGCCCCAGACCTTCTAGAGAATAATGACTGTAGTCGTAGACCAATTTGAGACGATCACTGGCAACCTTCTCGATCAACCATAGTGCCTGCTCCGGACGACTAACCAGATGTGAAGCATGTGGTTTAAAGCAGATGACCACCCCGGATTGTTCCGCAACTTCGGCCCATCCTCTCAACTCAGACACAAGTTGATCCTTGGAACGCTCCCAGTCACCAGATTTGCCACCGACAATTGATTGAACAACCGGTGGAGAGGGCTGACTGAGTTGCTTGGCAAACGCTGTCGCCGCTCGCAGCCGCCGGATATTTTCCTGATGGCGATCCCGACCTCCAAGACACGGCAGGCTCTCAAGCAGCGAGGGGACGACAAGCCGGTTTGAATGAAACGCGTCATTAAGGCGGTCAATTCCAACGGCGGACAAGGAAGGGATTGAAGTGGGCCAACCGTCGATCAGGCATAACTCGAGTCCCTGATAACCGATTCTCGAAGTCTCCTTGATCGCCTCCAGTGCAGTTAGTCCCTTCATCCCGTAAGTCCCGAAGCCGAGACGGAAACCTTGATTGGCCGGAACACTCTCGGATACCGACTCACCATCCACCACTGACTGATTCAAATCTTCCGCAATCGCATTGCTAACGATGGAGTGAATTCCGACACCAATCCCAAGTCGCGTCCACACCCCCATACCCGCGGCAATGCTCGAATGCAACACGGATCGCCTCTGAACCGATCCCTGCTGCAAAGATCGACCTTCCAAACCTTCAAGCTCGCTTGTCACTCTTCTCATCAATCCAATTCCGCCCCTGACTCGCACTCACTCGAACAACATGCCGAACACTCGTTCGACCTCGCTCTGATCCCTCCGGGCCCAAAGCCCGTTTTCACTATCACAAAACATACCCGATTCGGATGAGGTAAAAAACAAGCAAACGAAGGGGTAAGAAATAGGCTCCTTCACAAAATCAATCACCGCCTAAAGACTGTCAAACAAAAGCGAAACAGACAAACCGATTCTGTCGTGACTCGCGTAAAAAAGTGGTCTACAATCGGCCCGAGAGTGCATCAAGATGAGTCTAAAGAAGAACCAAAACCTTGATCCCCCACACGAAACGCTAACACCATGAATCGGAGGCCAGTCTCGCGCACGTTGCCCATTCGCGTCGTTGCTCTACTAGCGTTGATAAATCCCGCGTTGGGAGCCGAGCAATCGGCTGAATCCAGTGACACAGCCACTCCATCGGCTGACCAAGTGGAAATCACAACTAGCGACGAGCAGTTTTCTCAAATGGTCAAACCGCTGCTGCAGCAGTATTGCATCGATTGCCACAGTGGCACCGAAGCGGAAGCGATGTTCGATTTAACTGTCTTCCAGTCGCACCAACAGGTAGCAGAAGGCTTTCAAGTTTGGGAAGTTCTCGTCGATCGTATCATGTCAAACGAGATGCCACCCGCGGACGTGGATCATCAGCCAAGCCAGCGACAAAGAACTGAAATCGCAAACTGGTTTAACAAACTCAAGAAGATTGAATCCGATCGAACCTCTGGAGATCCGGGTGAGGTTTTGGTTAGACGGCTGAATCACTCTGAATACAATCGCACCATCCGTGACCTAACCGGCTTCGATTTACGCCCCACGGCAACTTTCCCGATCGACCCCGCTAACCCAGCCGGATTCGACAACACCGGTGAATCGCTGACGATGTCACCTGCACTTCTAAACAAGTACCTTGCGGCAGCAAGATTTGTCACGGAACACCTGGTACTAACACCCGACTCCATCGCATTCGCACCCCATCAAGTGATCACCGATACCGACCGCGATAAATACTGCGTCAAACGGATCATCAACTTTTATGAACACTTAACGACCGACTACTGCAACTACCTCATCGCAGCATGGAAATGGAAGCTCTTGACTGAATCCGATCAAACTCGAGGGCGTTTTGATTCAATTGAGGGTTTTGCCGCGAATGAAAACCTCAGTAAAAAATATCTCACAACCATTTGGAACCTGCTTCATCAACCAACAGTCGAAGGTGGACCGGTCAACTATCTCCAAACGCAATGGGAGCAGTTACCGAACGCACCTGAAAGCGTTCAAACCGTAGATCGTCGATGCAAAGAACTTGAGAAGGTCATTCAACAGCTACGTGGCTCACTCACCTTTGAGTTTCCCAACATCAGAATTGAAGGCGGCAACCCCGGCTCCCAACCATTCGTTTTGTGGAAAAATCGGCAGTACGTAAAACACCGTCAACTGGCCAACCTTGAAAGACTCGCTCACGCAACCGCCAGTACGGCAGGGCCAAGCAAAAACGCACAAGGTCCTGGTCGTGAGGAGATTAGCCAAATCTCGCGTGAACAAATCGTCCATGGCCTTCTTCAGTTGCCCGAGGACGAGAGTCTAAGAGAGGCGATCAAGAAAGAATTCCAAAATTTCTGTGAGGTATTCCCCGATGCAATGTACGTCTCGGAACGCGGCAGGGATTACGTCGCAGCTAATCAAAAACAAGATGGTGAAAAGGGGCGTCTGCTGAGTGCTGGATTTCACAGCATGATGGGTTACTTCCGAGACGACCAACCCCTTTACGATTTAATGCTTGACGAGTCACAGCAACGTGAGCTTGATCAGCTATGGAACGAGCTCAATTTTGTCTCGGATGCTCCGAGCCGGCAGTACTCTGGCTTCCTTTGGTTTGACCGAACCGATTCACGCTACCTCCGTGACGAAATGTTCGACTTTGCACGCCCTGAAAACCGATCTGCGTTGGACGAAAGTCAGATCGCGAAACTGGGCCAACTCTATCGCGAGAAAGCAATCGCCAGTGGCGCGGGGGATCGAGAACTCGAGGCGATTGACAGTTTCTTCTCTGAAATCAACGCACAGATTCGGCAGGTCGAATCACAACGCATCGAGGCCGAACCAGCACATTTACATGCATTGATTGAATTTGCGGCAAAAGCATACCGGAGGCCACTCACCCCTTCGGACGTTGAAGAACTAAATCAGTTTTACCGGCAGCGACGCGAATTTGACAAACTCAGTCACCGAGAGTCGGTCGAAGACACTCTGGTCTCGATCTTGATGTCACCATACTTCTGTTACCACCTTGAGCTCGCGACGAATTCATCCACACCCGTGAGATTGAGTGACAATGATCTGGCAAATCGACTGAGCTATCTCCTGTGGTCCAGCCAACCAGATGATGAACTACTCATTACTGCGAAAGCTCAAGAGTTAGGGTCGCATGATCAAGTGAACAAGCAAACCCAACGCATGATTCAAGATGAAAAAATCTTGGGATGGGCAACAGAATTTGGCGGACAGTGGCTCGATTTCCGTCAGTTCCAGTCACATAACAGTGTCGATCGCGAAACATTTCCTCAGTTCAACTCGTCACTCCGCGAGTCAATGTATCAGGAACCAATCCGATTACTGGTCCATTCGATTCAGAACAACCGCCCCGTCACCGAACTGATCTTAGGAAACGACACCTTTGTCAACGGAGTACTCGCGGCACACTATGGGATCGAAATCAAAAGGAACGAATCCGGTACAGTAGCTAACGCGCTGACCGCCCCGCCAAAGCCTCAGAGCAATCAGCAGGCTGGTGACGACTGGATCCATCTCCAAGATGCGAGACCGTATGGCCGGGGCGGACTGCTGGGGATGGCGGTTTTCCAAACCAAGAATTCACCGGGACTCCGGACCAGCCCTGTCAAAAGAGGGTACTGGGTCGTTAAACAACTCCTCGGCGAAAGAATCCCGCCCCCACCCCCGAATGTCCCAGAACTCCCTGATAACGAAGCACTCATGGGAAAGTTAACTCTTCGTGAATCGCTGGCCTTGCATCGGGAACACACGAGTTGCGCCGGGTGTCATCAACGATTTGATTCCATTGGCCTTGCCTTTGAAGGATACGGTCCCGTTGGTGAGCGTCGGACTCATGACTTGGGAGGTCGAGTCATTGAAATTGATGTCGCGTTTCCTGGTGTTGGTGACGAAACCATTGAAACGAAAGGCCGAGGAATCGAAGGCCTCAAAGAATACATGCGAGCGATCCGCATCAATGAATTCGTCGACAACCTCTGCCGAAAACTTCTCTCTTACTCACTCGGCCGTAGTTTACAATTATCGGATGAGCGTCTGGTTGAAACCATGAAGCGTTTGGCCACTGAGAAACAAGCTGGGTTCCAAGACCTTCTTGAAGTCGTGATCAGCAGTGAGCAGTTCACGAATAAACGAGCACGGCTTACTGAAGCGGAGACCCTCTGACTGTCTTCCCACGCAAACACAAAGCACTTGCATCCCAAAGAATGCAATCCAACCGAACATCGAGAACGATCGTCATTCATTCCTAATTCGGCCCGTAACAAGATGAATCTTAGAAATCATCCTCTCCCAATTGCGCAGCGAGTGGACCATCGCAAACAGTCCCGAGGGTTAATCAATCGCCGAACACTTCTACGTGGAACGGGGACTGCAATCGCGCTACCGTGGATGGAATCAACGGCGGTTTGGGGGGATCAAAATGAGGGACAAACACAGCCGAGTGTTTGTCCGCAGAGATTCGCCGTCCTGTTCATGGCATGTGGGGTTCATACCGACCACTGGTGGGCCAAGGGAGAAGGCTCGGAGATGGAGTTAGGTAAGAGCCTGACGCCACTGTCAAATCTGACCTCCAAAATCAATGTGGTGCAAGGACTGTTTAACCAAAACGCAACTGGCGTCGGGATTCACCCTGGACAAACCGGTAATATCCTATCCGGAGCATCCCTACAGAAAGGAGCGGAGCTGAAAGGTGGCATTAGCATCGATCAACTCCTCGCCAATGAACTTGGTCAAACCACTTCAGTACCAAGCATGGTGCTCGGGTGCGAACAACCAACGACCGGCTACCACGAAACCAATTTCTCCATGGCGTACAGCTCCCATATCTCATGGCAAAACGCGACCTCACCGGTCCCGATGGAAGTCTACCCTTCGTTGGCGTTTGACAGCTTGTTTGATAACAAAGGCAACAAGAGAAACAAAAGCATTCTGGACCGAGTGAACGAACATGCCAGCGACATTAGGAGATCGGTAGGCTACGCCGATCGGGCTAAGCTGGATGAATACCTTTCGAGCGTACGGGAGGTTGAAAAGAGAATTGAGCAGATGCGAGGCGGGCAAGAAACCGCTGCACAAAAGAGCCAGCAATCGGGGAAACCGCTTCCGACCATGGATCGCCCGGAAAATGGACTGCCGGAGGACATACGCGAGCACATGAAACTGATGTGCGACCTGATAGCGATTGCGATGCAGACAGATAAGACTCGTTTCGCAAGCTTGCTGCTATGCCGCGACATCTCAGGGTTGTTCTATCCCTTCTTGGGCGTTCGCAATGCACATCACTCTGCATCACATCACGACACCTCTGAAGAATGGGAACGCATTTCACGTTTTTACTGCGAGCAATTCGCCTATCTCGCCTCAAAACTTGATTCGATGCAGGAAGCCGATGGCACGGTTTTGGATCATTCCTGCCTGATGTTCGTCAACAACATGTGGTCAGGTAGCCGGCACGATTCATCTCGGGTGCCGCTGCTCCTCGCCGGCGGGCTTGGTGGCCAATTAAAAACCGGACGAGTTCTTGACTATACCGCCTCCCCTAACGGTGAGCGCAAGCTCTGTAGTCTCTATCTTTCGCTCGCACAACGCATGGGAGTCTCGATCGATCGTTTTGGTGATGCCGAGACTCCTTTGGCCAATCTCTAGTCTCGCTCTAGAAGCGACAAGTTGAGAGCGAGTCGAACACGCTAACCTAAAAAGAGCGGCTTCAGGTGACGATCGAAAATATTTTTCGTCACTTCGGCCGACACAATTTCTCGATGCTTCTTCAGCAGATCGGTGTAACGCTCACCAGCTTTTGCAGCCACCTTGAAGGAAACGTGCAGCAACTGTCGGACGTTAGCGTTGAATTCCTCGTGGCCAGGAATATGACGAATCGCGTTGGCCATTTGTGCGCCACTCCAACCTTTGACCGTTTCGACATCAGGCAATTGCGATCGATCAATGTCGATGACCGATGCATAGGGTGCACACAACTCATCAACATGCTCATAGGAGTAGGTATAAATCTCTTTCGCCAACTCCAACCCGTCGCCTCCTGCTTCAGCCAAGCCGATGAGTTCTTCAAGCCAAGTCGTCCCCGCAGTCTTCAGATGCACTCCGGCACCTGTTCTCTGCAAAGCTCGCCGAATGATCGGATAAAGACTGAATTTATCGCTACCACTATGGACGCTGAGCTTGAGGTTGGCAGGTAATCCGTACGACTCGATTGCATGAGCAATGACCGCAAGATCGTCATTAAACTCTTTTTCGAATTGAGTGAGATCGCCAACGTAATCAACGCCCTTATTGAATCGGCCCGTGAATTTAGGAGCAATCGTCTGCAACTTGATTCCCTCGTCCGCTAGTGCAGCGAGGATCACCAATAACTCCGGCGGTGTTTGAGGTGCATCGGTCTCATCCATTGACACCTCCGCGATGAATCCATCTTCACCTTTAGAAGCCTCGATGTGACGGTAGATTTCGCCCGCTTCTTTTACTGCTAGCAGGTATTTGGATGCGACGGCTCGAACATCCTCCCGGCTGATGACCATGGGTTCATCGATCCCTGAAATCGAAAGTGTTCCCACCAATTCTGGGTGTTTCTCCATGAACCCATCAATGGCAGCCGTCTCGGGCTCTTTCCCAATGGAATCGGCAACGTCGATCGTGAAAAAATCAGAGCACCCAAGATATGCATCGACTGTAGCAAGTTGAATATGGTCAGCGTCAACGTACCAAGGAGAATCCCAGTTCATTTCATCCACAGCGAGCTTTGCCGCATCAAATACGCTCTGCGGCTCAGATCCCACAAAGCTGTGCTCCCGATTCGACTTGTTCCAAACCGGAGCAACATGAACCCCTTCGGCAGCAAGGAGTTCAAAAGCACGTAATTGCGCCTTTGCCTGATGGGCGAAACGGTCACCAACGCCGAATGAAAATCGCTCTAAAGGGTTCATAGCTCAAGACTGTTTGTGGAAGTAATGATTCGTTTTTCTGCGCTCCGACAGGCAATCAAGCAAAGCAAAGCCGCCGTGCCGGCTGATAGTTTGACCTAAATCAAATCATTTGGAAACCGTGTTGCACCGCAACACGAATTGAGAAAGATCCGGTAAGATTCGCTGCAAATCAATCCATTTTTTTGAGGCGGCAGGACGATGACTGAAGAACTTCCAAGAAGCTCAACTCGTGCGATGCAATTCACCAACGGAACGGCAAATGGCTTCAGCCATCGCTGGCAAGGCGGGCAATACTGCTCCATCATCACCAAGTATGGAATCGTGGGATGCGGAATCTATGATCTTGAAACGCCCGCGGAATTTAATCAAGCCATCGCAATCGCTAAAGGAACTCCCGAGTGCCCATTGGTGGAACCTGAAGATCTCTTGGAAGCCAAAATTGTCGGCTTAACTCCCAAGGCCGCTGCTGCAGGAATCACCATTGGTATGCGAGGCACTGAAGCAGTTGAAAAAATGCTCGCGGCCAGCGTTTGACGCACCGGAGTGAAACGCGAACATGACCATTGACATCATTCGATTGCAAATCCCCACTCCTGTCGGATCAGCTCAGGTTGAACTCAATGAGGGCGGATTCACTGCCGTCAGATTCGTGGATCTAACGACTCCTAAAACCTCGGGGAATCGTCACAAGATTTGTGATGTAAAATCGGTTCTCGAAGCAGAGCCAATGCTTCGCGACTACGCCAAAAAGACGCGAGTCGGGATCTTACAAGGACTCGAAAGCTTGCTCGAGCTGCAGTGGGCTGACCGATTACCACTCGTAACCACAGGTACGCCATTTCAAATCTCGGTTTGGGACGCATTAGCTAGAATCCCGAGCGGGTGTACACACAGTTACCGCTGGTTGGCTCACGCAATCGGAAAGCCACATGCGACACGTGCAGTAGCAAATGCATGTGGCGTCAACCCTCTTGCCTACTTCATCCCCTGCCACCGCATCATCAGGTCGGACGGACAACTAGGCGGCTATCGCTGGGGAATCGAAACCAAACGCTTCTTGATTGAACGGGAGAGTTCTCAGGGAAATCTAGCGTTGATTCTCTGAAGGGCGTCTCAACAGAGTCCCGTATAACCGGAACACCCCGCTCGCCATTTCGTACTCGATCTCGCCGTTGTGCTTGCGGAATTGACGGGTTTAGCAAGAATAGGATCGTGTGCGGCCCCCTTCGTCTAGAGGCCCAGGACGCTGGATTCTCAGTCCAGAAACAGTAGTTCGAATCTGCTAGGGGGTACTGCAATCAAAAAAAGGCCGTCGGAGATCTCTCCGGCGGCCTTTTTTCTGTTTCGGCTAGGTCGCCCCAAGTGCAATCTGATCTGTGCAATGAGATCTCTGCAATCCGATTCATGGAATCCGAGCGCAGGGTTGGCTGAATTCGACCCTCAGTTCTTTAGGATTATCTGAACGCCCTTTCCGTTGTAACCCCATAAAATCGACGCCTTACTGGCCGGCGTCTGCCTTTAGCTTTATCGTCGTCAGCATCCAGCCATCAACTTGTTAAAGCATTGGCTAATTGCCCGTCTCCTCCTTCTTCTTGCAGAGTGAAGACGCAAAAGCACCGACCGACGTACCCGCTGTGAAAGGATTAACATCACTGCCGCCACCGTTGTTGTTGTTGTAGACGAGGGCACCTGTAAAGCCAGCAACAAATCCTCCAACATCTGCCCAGAATCTTCCGTTGCCACGTTCAATAATGTCTCCATCGAAAATATCATCCTGAGCAT
>CALIBL010000068.1 GCA_938045805.1 uncultured Rubripirellula sp.
AAAACAAATCCTGTGTTGCCTTCGGCAGTTTAAAACCCGGCTTCATACCGTTTTTCAGGAATCGATTTTTCATTAACCTTGAGAGGAACCGAATCAGCCAAGGTGCCGGTGGCGCCTCAACTCGCCCCAATCCTATCTCGATAGATCGGGCAAGGTGCTCAATAATCTGGCCCAAAGAATAACTTCCAGTGGTGTGTACACCTGCACCCGCCGTCTGTCGCTCGACCACCTGCTTCGCAAAGTCGAGTGCATCATTGAGTGTATCGAATTTCATCATTGGCTCAGATTTAGCTTGCATGCGATAAACCCCTCAACAATCGCTGTAAATGATTTCCAAGTTCTGGCACCAATGAGTCAACCACAACATCATCAGCAATGGTTCACTCTGCTTGGCATCGGTTTGACAAACGACCGACACCAGCAATTTCAACGGTGCAAAGATCACCCTCTTGCAGGAAGCGAGGAGGGTTCATCGCGGCCCCAACCCCAGGCGGCGTACCGGTAAAGATGAGATCCCCGACTTCCAAAGTCACAATTTGAGTGAGATGCTCGATCAGGGTGGGAATATCAAAAATGAGCTGAGCCGTGGTGCTATCTTGGACCGTTTCTCCATTGAGGTGCATCTGAACTCGCACGTCTGATGGATCGGTGAGTTCATCAGTTGTCACTAAGCAGGGCCCGATCGGTGCGAAGGTATCAAAGGTTTTACCCAGCAGCCATTGCCCGCCGGGTCGCCCTTTCTGCCAGTCTCGAGCAGACACATCGTGGCCACAGGTGTAACCGAGCACGTAATCCATTGCGTCAGTCGCCGAGACGTGCTTGGCCGTCTTTCCGATGACAACCACAAGTTCAGCCTCGTAGTCCACTTCCTTGGAGACCCGTGGCAGAACAATGTTGTCGCCCGAACCAACGATGGTCGAATGAAACTTGTTAAAAACCACTGGCTCCGTTGGTATCTCTGAGCCGGTTTCAATTGCATGATCTCTGTAATTGAGTCCAATACAAATCACTTTCTGAGGATTTCGCACGGGAGGCAGCAAACGGTCCGGTGCGGTCACCCAATGGGCATCTTGCGGCACGGGAAGGTCGCGGAACCACTGCTTTCCAAGTTGAGTGATATCAACATCATCGGCTAATTCGACCCCAAGCACCCTCAGCGGGCAGACCCGACCGTCTTTGTAGATCGCGTGCTCGATCGCACCGTCGTGTGTTTTGTATCTGCAGATCGCCATGTGTGTCGCCTCGGTAACTCTGTCTGTGCGAGAAGTCTATATGTGTGAGCTTTCTTGGGTGAGTTGCTGATCCACCTCGTTACTTACAATTACACCATAGTTAATTGCACCCAACCATCCGCTCATGATGATCCCCACGCTACCGGCGTGATACATCCCACCAATTTGCTGCGGCAAGTCACGGCTGACCGAGAGCCCTTCAAACTTGGTGCCGAAACTCGCTCCCATTTCGTGTTGGGTGTAATGGTGAAAAGTCTTGGGGGTGGCTGCTTCAACGCGATCAATTTTCGAACGGATATCAGGGATGTATCGGCTGAGAGCATCAAGCGTGGTTTCGATCAAATCCTCTTTGCTCGCTTCATAGTCCTGCTCATTCAAATCCGCCCAGTCCGACCAATTCGCATTCGTACTGCTGACAATTGCGAATCGTTTTTTATCTTTCTGGGGACGAGTCTTTGGGTAGTAGAAACTGAAGGTTCGACTGGTGATGTCGCGACTGAGCAATAGGTCAGTGCGAAAATCCTCAGCGGTACTTGTGAAAAACAAGTCGCCTGAAGACTCGTCAATTTCTTCGCCTTCTTTCAACGCCATGTAGACCTGCGTGCTGCTGTTATTCAGGCGAACCTCACTCGCTCGATCAATATAATCGCGATCGAGTTTTTCAGGACCAAGCATTTTGAGGAGCGTTGTTTTAAGGTTCGCGTTACTAACAACCGCCTTACACGCGATGCGTCGACCATGTGTTTTCACTGCGGAAACCTTTCCACCATCAACTTCAATCTCGTCCACCGGGCAATTGATGCGAATATCAACTCCATTGGACACCAGTTCTTTCTTCATCCGCGCCACGAGGTCTTCTGTTCCACCTTCATAGATGAAGACCCCTTTACTCATGAAGTTACTGAAAACGATTCCGTAAGTGATTGCGGGATCTTCAAGAGTTGATCCGTTGGCGTACGTGATCGGTTCCATCAATAAGCGGACCACATCGTTACGCCCCGGGAAAAAACGATCGAAAAGCTGGCGAGTGGTTGTCGCCTGATCATCGTAAAAATTCATTCCTCGTGCGGTATCAAAGAATTCACTAACAGTCTCGGGTGCGATGCCAAAATCGCTGGTCAACAACCGCGTGAAGTCTTCTCGATTGAACGTGGTGGTGAGCGAGAACTGTGGGTTGTCAAATCGAATATTTTTCAACTGAACAATGCGGTCTGAGATATCTTTCGACCAATAGCGTCGACAAGATTTGATCATCCCGTGAGGAAACCCATGCAGTGAAATGTCAAAGACATGCCCACCAGGTCGCAGGAACCACGTTGCGAGACCACCTAATTTGTAGTGTTGCTCAAGCAGCAAGACGCGATGGCCGGCGCGGCCAAGAATATTGGCCGACGTCAAGCCGCCCAAACCGCTTCCAATCACAACAACGTCGTACTCGTCCGACGCCCCTTTAAGAAAATCTCGTGGCATGAAAAACAAATGGTTTGAGGAGAAAAAAGGAGAGACGATAGAGTACCGGTTCATCGACCCAATGCACACCATAGGCCTCGCATTGCCCAACGTTGAATCAGCAGTTTTTTACTCATAGCGAAAAGCAAAATCGTTTTTTCCAATCAAGGTCGGGATGAGTCCCCGATCGGAGTAGCATTGACTTGCTCTGTCGCCTTCGAGCGAAGCGTCTCGCTGCATTGTTTGTAACACCTTGTTTGCATCCTCAGGGTGCTCCGACAGGTTCGAGCTGAGCAAAAACTCCGACCAAATTCTCCCGCGGTGGTCCACCGTCCAGCATCACGCCTTGGCTACCGACAACCCAGCGCTCGTCCAATAAACGAATACTCTCACCGATGGCCATAAGTAAAGTTTCCCGACCAAGCCCGGTACTAATCACATCATGCGAACCACGAAAAATCGCTTCGTGGGGAGGTGGCAAGCCTGTTGCGATGCGAGAGGTTCCCTCGGTGGATGACACAACGGCCGCTATTTTCCATTTACTGTCACGTGGATCATTAAGGATCTGCAGCGTGACCAGTGATTCGCCTTGCGGCATGGGCACGGCCCCAAACCAAGTTGGGGCAGCTCGCCCGGACTCCCAAATCGAACTGTAAACCAGTTGATAGGAGATTCCAGCGGGAAGCTCACGAGGAAGACGGACGCGCATTTTATAAGTCAGCGGTTGGTCACTGGGGCTCCGAGAAGAGGCAATTTGGTCGGCCCGAGAAGGGGCAAGGTAACCAAACTCCTGGCGCATCACCCGCAATTCCTCCTCGCGATCACGAAGCTTGCTGGATGTCAACCAGAGCCCGATCGCTAGGATCGCGATGGTCATCAGCCCCAGAGACTCTCTCAAACTAAATCGAAGCACGCTATTCGGTCTAGACCTCACATTGATCCCAAGGTCCCGCTCGCCACTCCGACCATGATCATGGTCTTCGCTGAACTCGGGGCAAGATTCTTTTGTTTGATGCTCGCTCATGCTGGAAGTTTAGCGAACAGGCGAATTTGAGACGAGTTTCTCGGTGTTGGCCAATAGGTCAGTTTTTCGCAAAATAGAGCTCAGCAATCCGCAACTCACTGACCAGCATGCCCACGGCAATCTATCGTGTCACCAGATCCACCACGATCCAGATCACCTGTATCCAAATCTGAAGAGCACCTGGGTGCCACTTCCAGCGATCAACAATCTCGATCACTGAATCAGACTAAATCCCAAATCGAGACCGGTTCCGAAACGATCCTTGATCTCCTTTGGGACGGTGGGCAGGCAGCGGTTCTTCTTAAACCTGCAGGCATTCCAACTCAGGCACCAAAAAACTTTGATTCCTTGGAGCGACGAGCAAGGAACCAATTCGCAAGCCGAAGTCAATATTTCGCTTGCCCCCATCGTCTCGATCGCCCCGTCCAAGGTGTAATTTTAGTTGCATTTCAAAAGCGAACCGCAAGGTTACTAAGTTCGCAATTTGAAACGCGAAAGGTGGAAAAGGAATACCTGGCTTGGACCGCTGGCAAGGTTCCTTCAGAACCAACGCTGTGGGTTGATTATCTTGAAAAAGTCCCTAATCAAGCGAGGGTAATTATCACCGACGAAACAAAACTGGGTGCCAAGTTGGCCAAGACCGAGGTCCAAGCGTTGCACTATTCCGAGCAGCTAGACTGCACCTTGCTGAGACTGAAACCGGTCACGGGGAGAATGCATCAATTGCGTGCACAAGCGGCACATCGCGGATACCCAATTTTGGGCGATACAACTTATGAACAAAATCATGAGTTTGGTGGGATGACTAGAGAGTCAGATTCGATCCAGAATCACCGCGTTGGAGAAACTCAAACCACCGCAAGACTCTCACTAATGAAATCGCTCGGTATGCCGGCACTAACACCACCATTGAGCTCCTCTCGAGATGCAACGATGGTCGATGCAATCGAAGCCCCCGATTGGATTGCACTCAGAGCACAAACACTGCGTTTCTTTGATCCTCGAAGCGCAAAACGAATTGAAGTTTCCGCCGACCAACGATGGATCGAATCGCCACAAATGGTGTCATAAGATTCAGAAAACACAGGAAGTTTGTCTTGGCGGTTGCTTCAAATCGATCGGCTCCCCAAAGTTCATTCCGTTTCGAAAAACCTTGCATCCCATGGTCGGAAACGGATCCTAAGAGTTGAGAAGCCGATCGCGGTGGTTGCGTTTCTGATCTCTTCACGGTTCGATCCTAGGGTCGGTTCGAGCAATTGAGGTGCGTTTGGGTCAAAAAGAGACGTTGCTGGCGGTGCGATGCTGAAAGTCTTTCGCTGCCGAACGGGGCTCGACTCCCAGAGATGCTCATTTGCTTCTACAATTGGGAGATGGCGGAATGAAGGCGAAGCAGTTGAATAGTCGTAAGGACGAAAAAATGCTGCGAATAGGCGCAGTCTCTTACCTGAACACCAAACCACTGATCCACGGTCTTGAAGAGCGACTGGGGGATCAGGGGAGTCTGAACCTTGCGCTCCCCAGCCAACTTGCCGATATGCTTCGCAGCGGCGTATTGGATGTTGCGCTGATTCCCTCGGTGGAGTATTTCCGAGGTGCGATGGACGAGAATGCCGAGTATCGCGTCATTTCTAATGCTGCGATTGCCTGCCGAGGCCCCGTTTGGAGCGTGCGTTTGCTCAGCCGAGTTCCCACTAAGCAGATCAAGCTTTTGGCAATGGATGAGGGTAGTCGAACGAGCGCTGCAATGGCTCGGATCCTCTTGAGTGAAATGCATGGGATCCAGCCCGCTACCGTACCTTTTCCAATGGATACGTCGGCCGAGTCAGTTGATGCAGATGCGGTACTCATGATCGGCGACCGGGCGATGCATCCCGAGCGCGGCGTCTACCAAGAAATTTGGGATTTAGGCGATCGCTGGTGTCGACATACTGAATTGCCTTTCGTTTTTGCAATGTGGGTCGCTCGCATCCCGCATCAATCACAGCAGATGGAAGCGCCGGACTCGCTACACGGCGATGCCCCTAGTGAAGATGACCTCAAAGATCTGGTTGCAAAGCTCGAAGCAAGCCGAGACTCTGGTCTCGATCATCTGGAGTCGATCGCACGGAGTGAAGCCGCGACCCACGGCCTTACGACTGAAGATCTCCATCGCTACTTTGCCGAAAATCTACATTTCACACTCGGCCCCGGCGAACGGCTCGGCTTAAAGACCTTCCACGAAAAATGCCAGTCGTTAGGATTGGCTCCTCCGAGCAAGTCTTCCATTTCCGAAACGATTTGAGAAACAAATGACCAAAGTGACATCGGTACGCGACATCCTGGATAAATCCGTCGCGGGTGAACGTTTGAGCCCAGAGGAAGGCTTACAACTTCTGGAAAGCCACGATCTTGCGGCAATCGGTTCAGCTGCCGATCAAGTGACCCGAAGGCTGCATCCCGAGGGCTATCGCACGTACAACATCGATCGCAATATCAACTACACCAATATTTGCACCGCTGTATGTCACTTCTGCGCTTTCTATCGGGGTCCCAAAAGTGAAGAAGGCTATGTGCTGTCCACGGATCAGATCCTCGAGAAAATCGCTGAAGCGGTTGAACTTGGCGGGAACCAAGTTTTGATGCAGGGTGGCCTTCACCCTAAGTTTAAGCTGGATTGGTATGAGGACCTGCTGCGAAGCATCAAAAACGAATTCCCGCAAGTCAATGTCCACGGGTTTAGCCCACCTGAATTTCATCACTTCACCAAAGTCAACAACCTTAGCATTGAAGAAGTGCTCTCGCGTCTCAAAGAGGCTGGACTCGGCAGCATCCCTGGGGGCGGCGCAGAAATCTTGGTGGATCGAGTCAGGAATGAACTCACGCGTGGCAAGGTGATGTCCGACGACTGGCTGCAGGTGATGCGTGCTTGGCATCAAATGGGCGGCAAATCAACCGCAACGATGATGTTTGGACATGTGGAAACGCTGGAAGAACGAATCGAGCATCTCGAACGACTCAGACAAGTTCAGGATGAAACCGGTGGATTTACTGCATTCATCTGCTGGACGTTTCAGCCCGACAATACCACATTGTCACACATCCCCGCTTCGGGATCCTTTGAATACTTGAAAACTCAAGCGGTGTCCCGTTTGTACCTCGATAATTTCCCCAATATACAAAGCAGTTGGGTTACCCAGGGACTGAAGATCGGTCAGCTAGCCATGCTCTTTGGCGCTAACGACATGGGCAGCCTCATGATTGAAGAAAACGTTGTCGCTGAAGCGGGGACAGTTCACTACCTTTCACTCGATCAGATCCGCGAAGCGATAGAGGAACTCGGCTTTGAGGCGAGGCAGCGAGATGTCTTCTACCAACTAATGGATCGAGAAACTGAGCAGAGAGCGATTGAGGCGAATCGAAATCGCCAACCGAAACAACTAGTGGAACTGACCGCCTGAGGCAGTTGCACCGGAGCTTGATCTTTTGCAAAGTATGCGTCTGTCAACTCATCCTATTCACCGAGAACCTCAAGAGAATCTTATCCATGGCTCAACTTGCGCATCATGTTTTTTTCACGCTCAAGGACCGCAGCGACGAGTCGATCGAAACACTTTTAGCAGCCTGCAAGAAATACCTTGATCATCACGATGGGCTTGTGGGTTTCTCAGTTGGTCGCCGAGATCGTGAATTAGATCGCCCTGTGAATCACGACTTTGACGTTTCACTGCACACCATCTTTGCAGATCGTGCAGCACACGACGTTTATCAGACCGCCGAACGCCATCTACAGTTCATTGAAGAGAACAAAGAGAATTGGGCCGAAGTCAAGGTTTGCGACAGCTTGCTTGACTAACGCCTCAGTTAGATCAAAACCGCAACCGCGAGAATCCCAGTCCTTCATATGGAAGGTCAAATTGCAACGCTGCGATCACTCGGTGCCCCTACGCACCAGAGATTGAGACCAGAATTGGACGGGATGACGAATCCAGCGTTTTTCAATGGATCAATCAGGCAAAACTTTGAGCTACAATGGGTAGTCGTGGTCAATTTAGATCTGCGCCTTCGTCTATCCTCTCAGGTGGTCGATGGCCTGTCGGTAACATCCCCATATCGCGGCTCATGAAATCACTGCTTTCGCTTTTTCTGGCGTTGTTAATACAGTGCCTATCCATGATCTCATCGCTTGCAATCGCTCAAGAAACGAGCGAGCCACGCGGCGATTCTCAATCGACTTCAAGCTCTCCTAGCAACGAACGATCGGCTCCAGCTGAATCGATCAACGAGTCATCTGCTGCGAATTATCCTGCCAGTTCAAGCAAAGAAGCCAGAGCGATTCTGCGACGACACTGCACGCGATGCCACGGAGAAAAGCGACAGGAAGCAGACCTGAGACTCGACCAACTCGAGTCAATCATCATCAGGCAAGCGGACTCCAAAAAAATGAGTGGTGATCCCGCAACGATCTTTGCGGGAAACGCAGCCGCAAGCCATCTCATCCATCGGTTAGTTGACCCCGATCAAGGTGACATCATGCCACTTGATGGGAATCCACTAAGTTCAACCGAAATTGCAACGCTTCAAAAGTGGATCCAAGACGGCGCAATCGTGAGCGAGGCTGACCGCGAGCTGGATTCGGGGCATTGGTCTTATCAGCAGATCACTCGCCCGACATTACCTGAAGCAAGCAAAAATTCATCCGCAATTGATTACTTCATCGGCAATGAGCACAGAGAACGAGGTTTAAGTTTCTCGGTTCCGGAACAACCTGGACGTCTCCTGAGACGTGTCTCGCTTGCGCTAACAGGTGTGCCTCCATCTCCAGAAGCCGTTAATCGGTTCCTATCTTCGCCATCGATAGAGTCATATTCACGATTCGTCGATGACTGCCTCGATTCACCTAGGTACGGTGAACGCTGGGCGGTGCACTGGTTAGATCTAGCGAGATATGCGGACAGCAATGGATTCCAAGCTGATCAGATTCGAGATAACTGGGCCTATCGAGACTGGGTCATTCGCTCGTTTAACCGATCCCAACCGTTTGACCAATTCATTACCGACCAGATCGCTGGCGACCTCATGGAGAACCCCAGCCTCGACCAGCAAGTCGCCACTGGCTTTCATCGAATGACCACCTGCAACGTTGAAGCGGGTGTGGATCCGGAAGCAAACCGAGTCAATCAAGTGGTCGATCGAGTGAACACCACCGCCACCGTTTTTCTCGGGAGCACGCTTGAATGCGCCCAATGTCATGATCATAAATATGACCCGTTTTCACAGAAGGACTACTACAGGCTCTTCGCCTATTTCAATAACACTTCCATCGAAGTTAAAAACACATCAGGAGTTACATGGGATTTCTATGGGCCTACCATGGACCTTCCGATGAACAAGGCCAAAACGGAACAACTTGCAAGCCTCGAGGTTCAAGTTGAAAAACTTCAGAGTGATCTCGATAAACATCAAAAAAACAACCAGAAGCATTACCTTGACTGGATCGCAAAACTTTCAGCCAATCGAGAGGCAGAGTGGCAGATACAAACTCCGTCCGCTTTTGAAACTACCGGGACGGAAACCTTCGAGATATTAGCGGATGGCTCGGTGCTTCTCTCAGGCCCAATCCCCGATAAAGTCGAATACACACTCTCTTTCGACGCGTCCCTTCTCCCCGTGACCGCAATTCGCGTTGAAGCACTTACCGATGATCAGCTACCCGGCCAAGGCCCTGGCCGCGGCGATCCTCAACGCACCAACATCATTCTCAGCGAAGTTGAATTTGAACAGATCACAAAAGACCAAACTAGCGTCATTGCGTTGATCAACGCCCAAGCAGATTTTTCACAGGCGAAATGGGAGGTGGCCAAGGCGATTGACGGTGATCCAAAAACGGGGTGGGCGATCGCCCCTCAATTTGGCAAACCACATTGGGCCAGTTTTGTTGTCGCGGATCCCTCGACAACCACCAACAAGGAAACAGCGTTTCGTCTTATCTTGAAGCAGTTTTACGGCAGCGGCAGAGTGATCGGAAAGCCTCGTGTCTCCTTCTACCATGGCGACCCTGAACTGCTCGGCATTGACAGTGAACTAATCGAGATTGCGTCTAAGGAAAAAAAATCACCTGCAGAGAACAAACGTTTACGGGAAGCTTTCGACCAAAGGGACGCCACCACCCAGAGTCTCAAAAAATCAATTGCAGACTTAAAAAAGCAAGTGAAAAGCCTGAAGCCCGATACCACTCTGGTCATGCAGGAAGATACTCCTCGAGAAACATTTGTGATGATTCGGGGTGACTACGAAAGCCTAGGCCCCCAAGTCTCAGCGGGAATCCCTAGCATCCTCGAAAGTGAGCCTTCTGCCGTCGTTCAAGGCAACCGACTCGACCTTGCGCAATGGCTTACTTCGGCGACCAATCCGCTGACCGCCAGAGTCGTTGTTAATCAGTGGTGGTCGGAGATTTTTGGCCGAGGACTGGTGAGCACACCTGAAGATTTTGGCACACAGGGTGAACGACCCACGCACCCGGAATTACTTGACTGGCTCGCGAGCGAATTGATCGACAGTGGTTGGTCGATGAAACACATCCACAAATTGATGGTGACTTCATTGGCTTTTCGCCAATCGAGCGCATCAAACGAATCGATTCTGTCAAAAGACCCAAACAATCTGTGGCTTGCCCGTGCACCTCGCTTGCGAATGAAAGCTGAATTTATTCGCGATAACGGCTTAACCATCAGCGGTCTGCTCTCAACCAAGCAAGAGGGACCACCGATCATGCCCTACCAGCCCGATAACTTGTGGCGCAGCGTTGGACGGAATCAACCCAAGTGGACTGCGGCGGAGAACGAAGACCGATTCCGCAGAGGTGTTTACGTGGTGTGGAAACGAGCGGCTCCTTATCCAAGCTTTGTGAATTTTGATGCCCCCAATCGAGGAGCCTGTACCGTCGAGAGAGGGCGAAGCAATACACCGCTACAAGCTCTCACACTGCTCAATGACCCCGCGTACGTCGAAATGGCGTTGGCTTTTGCAGATCGAATCATCAGCGAATCCCCCTCAAGCGATGACGGCGAAAGAATCAAATACGCTTTTCAAATTGCGATTGCTCGAACACCTAGCAACGATGAATTATCAATTGTCTCGAGTCTGCTAGCGCAAGAACGCAACCGATTGAAAGATCAGCCGGCACTGATCAAGGAACGGATCCAAGGACCGAGTTCCGTGATCAAGCTGCGATCAAGTGAAAGCGCCGAACTTGCCGCATGGATGTCGGTCGCCAATGCACTGCTGAACCTAGATGAAACCATGAGTCGCTAGAATCAAGCAACCTTTTGAAGGTTAATTCAAAGATGCCTACCTGAGAACAGCTCCCGCGTCATTCATAAGCTTATCGCCTTAACTGAACCCTTTACGACTCAAGACACTTTCCAAAAACATCTGAAGATGCATCTGCAAACCACACCCATCGGACGACGCACGCTATTACAACGAGGTGGCTTGGGGATTGGTGCGTATGCATTGGCCGAGATGCTCGGTCGGGAGAACGCGGTAGGCTCAGACGATCAGCAACTTCGTATCGATCGCAAGACAGATCCCTTGGCAGTTAAATCTCCGCACTTTCCGGCCAAAGCCAAAAGCGTGATCTACCTGCACATGGTGGGTGCACCGAGTCACCTGGATCTCTTTGACCTCAAACCTGAATTACAAAAGAGATCTGGTGAGGATTGCCCCAAGGAACTTTTTGAATCCGGAAAGTTTGCCTTTGTGCGATCGCTTCCAAAGCTGTTAGGAACCCCCGATGAAAAGGATTACCAATTCACAGCAAGTGGAAATTCAGGGCTTCCCATTTCCAACCTCATGCCGCACCTGCAGAGCGTTTCCGATGAGATCACTATGATCAAGTCGATGCATACAGAGGAGTTCAATCACGGCCCAGCGCAAATGTTTATGCTGAGTGGTTTTGGTCGTTTTGGAAGACCCAGCATCGGCTCGTGGCTTAACTATGGGCTCGGAACGGAGAACCAAGACTTACCCGGCTTCGTGGTGCTGATCACCGGGAATGTATTGGGGGCGGGCAGCCCCGCTTGGGGCAGTGGGTTCCTGCCGAGTGTCTATCAGGGTGTGGAGTTTCGTAGTAAAGGTGACCCCGTCCTGTTCTTATCCAATCCCAAGGGTGTTCAGCCCGAATCTCGTAAACAGATCATTGACACTGTCAACGAACTGAATCGAGTTCAATTAGCGGATGTGGCGGACCCAGAAATTGCGACACGAATCAGCCAATATGAATTGGCTTATCGGATGCAAACCAGCGTTCCGGAATTAATGGACCTTTCACAGGAACCAGAGTCGATCCATAACCTCTATGGCACTCAGCCTGGCAAGACCAGCTTTGCGAACAATTGCCTTCTCGCGCGTCGGTTGGTCGAGCGGGGTGTGCGTTTTGTTCAACTTTTTGATCAGGGCTGGGACACCCACGGGAATGTCTTTTCAGGTGTTAAAAACAAAGCCAAGCAGGTGGACCAACCGATTGCGGCTCTGCTAAAGGATCTGCGCCAACGAGGACTACTCGATTCAACCTTGGTGGTTTGGTCGACCGAGTTTGGACGCACACCGTTCGCGCAAGGGGCGCAGGATGAAAAGAAAGCCGGTCGAGATCATCACAAGGATGCGTTCACCGTTTGGGTTGCCGGAGGTGGCACCAAGGGTGGCATGAGTTTTGGACAGTCCGATGATTTGGGCTACAAGATTGCAGAGAACCCGGTGCACGTTCATGATCTCAATGCAACCCTGCTACACCTGATGGGGATCAACCACGAACGATTGACCTTCCGCTTTCAAGGTCGCCAATACCGACTCACCGACATTGGAGGCAAGGTGATTAAACCGATCCTCGCCTAGTCCAAACTCTCCAATCAAAACCTCGTGGGAAAAAAGTCCCCCGGGATGGAATCAATCGGATCTGAAAAACTGGCTGTCGCGACAAATGGATGCAAACGGTTCAGTCGTTTAGGTGAGATCGAGAAACTCGGCCACACGAAGGAGCATCTCGTCAGTCACCGCATCGGGAGACTGATCTGCATTCACCACCGCGAATGAGTCGCTACTGTGAGGTAGCTGTTCAAGGAACTGCTGTCTGACCGCTTCCATATACTCAACACCACGGCTCTCCATCCGATCGGCAGGCCCTTTGATTCGTTGCATCGCACTAGTTGCGGGCATATCAAAAAGGACGGTGAAATCAGGTCGAAGATTTCCGTTAGCGAGCAACCCAAGTCGCCACAGATCCTGTGCAGCAACTTCGCCACCCACGCTCTGATAAACCACGTTGGCCAACAAGAATCGATCAGAAATGACCGTCACGCCACGTTCCAACGCCGGACGAATTGATGCTTCGACCATTTCGCAGCGACTCGCCATGAACAGCATTGCTTCGGTGCGTCGATGCATGACGAGATCGCTTTCGAGAAGAAGCTCCCGAAGCTTGCCACCAACCTCACTGCTACCGGGATCGCGAACCGTCATCACTTCGCGTCCGACGCTCTGGAGATACTCGGTTAAACGCTGCAATTGGGTCGACTTACCAACCCCATCGATCCCATCAATTGAGATGAACATTGACTGCTTCTGTTGATGACTCATTAACGACTCAATTGATTCGAAAACTGACTTGCGGCGTCCGGCTGACCTGTGATGGGAAAATGCTGATAGTCAATGATCGACCAACGCTCATTTCTTAGAGTCATCCGCAGAACCAGCAGTCGCAAAACTCTAACATTTTGGAAGCGTCCGCCAGTGTCGCTAACATCCACCTTCACGCTCAACTCAACATCAGCTTCGAGGGGATAGGAGCCGTCGATGAATTGGATATTCCTAATCTTGTTAATGGCCGCCATCTGAAATCGGTAACGCTGCAATTCCGAGCGGGCACGCGATTGCATCTCAGGATCTCCGATCACCCGCACCGCTCGCTCAATTCCATTGCCCTCCACTGCGTCAGCAAGTTCATACAACAAGGTCTGAATTTTCTCGCGATCAGTTTCCCACTCTGCTGCAACCCAGTGTGCAACCGGCACCAGCGCCAAAGGTACCAGGGCTGCCCATGCCGCTTGACGTTTACCCGTTTGTAGCCAACCAACGATAAAGCTTGTGGTAATTGCAAACAACATGACCGATACCACCATGGGTCGTTCCGCGATCAAATCAGCCATGGCATGTCCTCGTTCAAAACGGAATCGGTTACCGATGCGTCTGCACCTTTATATCAACCATCTAACCGTGATCCAACCAATAGCAGGTAACGCGAGGCATTTCACAAGACGATTGATCATAAAAAAACGATGTAGCGATTTGATGATCGCTACATCGTCTTCGTATTCAATGGCAAGCTCGGCTGCTACTCAGCCAACGAAGATTACTTGTGCCGGAATAGTGGGCCACCGTAAAGGGCGGAGTCGCCGAGCATCTCTTCGATTCTCAACAATTGATTGTACTTTGCCATACGATCACTTCGGCTAGCTGAACCTGTCTTGATTTGACCGGTCGACAGGGCAACCGCTAGGTCAGCAATGGTGGAGTCTTCAGTCTCGCCACTTCGATGACTGGAAATCGAAGTGTAGTTATTGCGTGCAGCAAGCTGAATGGAATCGATGGTTTCGGTGAGCGTACCAATCTGATTGACCTTGATCAGAATGCTGTTTGCAATTCCCTGGTCAATTCCTCGTTGGAGTCGCTCGACGTTGGTAACAAACAAGTCATCTCCAACCAACTGAACCGAGTCACCCACTTTTTCGGTGAGCTTCTTCCAAGTGTCCCAATCGTCTTCCGCACAACCGTCTTCGATGCTGCAGATAGGGTACTTGCTGCACCAATCGGCGAGGAAATCGACCATTTCATCACCGCTGAGCTCATTACCGTCAATCGAATACTTTCCGGTCTCGCTGTTGTAGAACTCAGTGGATGCCGCATCCAAGGCAATCCAGATCTGCTCACCGGCCTTGTAGCCAGCCTGATCAATTGCCTGCAAGATAACATCAAGAGCCTCTTGGTTACTCTTGAGATCGGGCGCAAAACCACCTTCGTCTCCCACAGCAGTGTTGTAACCCTTGGAAGAAAGGACTTTTTTGAGGTGATGAAAGACTTCCGTTCCCGCACGTAAAGCGTCACTGAAACGTTCAAAACCGAGTGGCATCACCATGAATTCTTGAACATCCACGGAATTGTCTGCATGTTCACCGCCATTGATGATGTTCATCATCGGCGCTGGTAGAAGTCGAGCTCCTGCCCCACCGAGGTAACGATAGAGAGGCTGTCCGGTTGCCTGTGCAGCCGCGTGAGCGGTCGCCAAGGAAACGCTGAGGATCGCATTGGCACCAAGGTTTTTCTTGTTCGGAGTCCCATCAAGAGCGAGCATCGCTGCGTCGATTCCCGCTTGATCAGTACCTTCCATTCCCTGAAGTGCTCCGGCAATCTTTTCGTTAACATTTGCCACAGCCTGCGAAACACCTTTTCCGAGAAAGACGGATTTATCTCCATCACGCAATTCCCAAGCTTCGTGAGCTCCGGTGCTGGCACCGCTGGGAACTGCGGCTCGTCCAAAACTGCCGTCGCTCAGCAGCACCTCGGCCTCGACCGTTGGATTTCCGCGACTGTCAAGAATCTGACGGGCGTGGATTGCTTCAATTAACGTCATGGGAACCTCTGCGTGGATTGGTCAAAAAATGAATTGGTTTCAGGATTGAGACGGGCATTTTGTTCCATGCTGGGAAAACTGGCTACCCGGCATCAATCGGTTCCGACGAACATGCTGTTGCTTCCACCATTTAATCCTAAAAACCCAATGAGTCACCGATCTGAGCACCGACTCTGGATGAGATTGCGGGATTTGGCGAGTAGTAATTCACCGGTGCTCCTGTAACAATCTCGTTGAAATCATTTCCCTAGGAACCAAAACGCCAGAAATCATGTTCACCGGTCTTGTCGAAACGATGGGGACAATCGTCCAACGCCTCGATCAACCCCCCGGTTGCCGCCTCAGAATTGCCTCGGGCATCACCGCTCAAGGGGCTCAGCTTGGTGACAGCATTTGTATCAACGGTTGCTGCCTTACCGTGATTGAGATCAATGGAAACGAACTCGATTTTGAAGCGGGTGAGGAAACGCTTTCGAGAACCAACCTTGGGAAACTTCATGCTGGCTCCCACGTCAACATGGAACGATCGCTTGCCGTGGGCGACCGACTCGGTGGTCACTATGTAACGGGGCACATCGACGCTCTCGGGACGCTCATTGAACGCCGCGAGGATCCACCGTGGGCGAACCTACGCTTCCGACTTCCGGTCTCCCTCGCCTCCCAAGTAGCCAGCAAAGGTAGTATCGCAATCGATGGGGTGAGTCTGACGGTCGTGGATGCAGATTCAGACTCGTTCTCGGTTGCCCTGATTCCTCATACCCTCGAAGTCACTACGTTGGGAAGTCTCCAAATTGGTGACTCCGTGAATCTGGAAACGGATGTCTTAGCGAAGTACGTCCAGCGTAGCCTCAGTATCCAGACAACCGATCAGGTGCCTGATCATGAAATCGATGATAAAGGATCAAAGCATTGAGCGACTCGCGTCAAACCGCAACGTATCTTTCCAAGCGTCTTACTGCAGCCGGTCTTCGGCCTGTTTCCAGATTCGGCCAAAACTTTCTCATCGACCTAAATCTGGTGGATCTCATTGCGCGGTCCGCGGAACTTCGAAAAACGGATGTCGTGCTGGAGATCGGCACCGGTGTCGGATCGCTTACTACCCGACTTTCGGACCAAGCAGGAGCAGTGCTCACGGTCGAAATCGACAATAACCTTCATCGATTGGCAACCGAAGAGCTGAGCGGTCGCCCAAATGTTCGACTCATTCACGGGGATGCGTTACGCAATAAAAACTCGCTTCGCTCAGACCTCATGGAACAGATCCGTGATGCCATAGCAAGGATTGGTTCCGAAGCGAGATTCCTGCTCGTTGCAAATCTTCCCTACAACGTCGCCACACCGATTATTAGCAACTTGCTCCATGAAACGCCTCATCCGGATGCCATGGTGGTGACCATTCAGAAGGAGCTTGCAGATCGCATCATCGCTGAACCGGGAACGAAAGATTACGGAGCGCTGAGCATCTGGATTCAATCGGTTTGTCGTGCCGAGATTGTTCGGATCCTGTCCCCCAAAGTCTTCTGGCCAAGACCAAAAGTCCATTCCGCAATCCTGAAGCTTGAGAGTATCCCGAACGTCAGAGATCAATTTGCTGACCTGAAGCATTTTCACCAAACGGTTCGAGCGTTGTTCTTCCACCGACGTAAATTTTTACGCAGCGTGGTGGCGAGTGCGACCAAGCAGACTCTCACTAAGGAACAGGTGGATGAAGTCCTGCAGTCCCTCAGCTACGACGAGACATCTCGTGCTGAAAACCTGACGGTTCAACAGATTCAGACTTTGGCGGAAGCTATTCGGATAGCTGAGAATAACGCGGCAAATTGACCAACTGTCTGACTTG
>CALIBL010000069.1 GCA_938045805.1 uncultured Rubripirellula sp.
AGGAACGGAGAGATAAGTCTCTCAGGAAAAAACGGCGTTGATTGGCGTACCGTTGCGAATCAAGGTAATGGGCCGGCCAACATTCGCGAGATACTCCTTGCTCGGATCAATTCCAATATTCTTTAGGAATGTCGCCGCGAGATCATCCGGTGAGAAACCATCGTTTTCTGGACCCTGAGCACGCGCATCGGTACTACCCACCACCTGGCCGCCACGAATCTCTGCGCCCGCCAAAAGAGCAAACATCGCTCGCGCCCAATGGTCTCGCCCCGCCTTATTGTTGACTTTGGGCGTTCGACCGAACTCGCCGTTGACCATCACTGCAGTCTCAGACAATCGCCCCTGAGCGTCCAAGCGAGAAAGCATGGCACTCAAGCTTTGATCCAACTGGGGTAAAAGATCTCGCCCCAACTGCACGAAATTGTCTTGGTGCGTATCCCAACCCTCAAGAAGAACGGTGACGAACCGCACACCCGCTTCTACCAAACGAGTGGCGAGCATTAGACTTTGACCGAATTCATGTCGGCCGAAACGGTCAATCTCCTTTTCTGGCTCCCGTGAGAGGTCGAACGCTGCTCGCGCTTTGGAGGAACTGATCATGCGGTACGCTTGCTCAGAAAAACGATCTAGTCCCCTAACCGAAGCATCCAACGACTCAAAATCATCGAACGCCACATCAATGTCGCTCAGTAACGCTCGTCGGCTCTGATACCGTTCCACCGACATTGCGCCATCGAGCGTGATTCCTCGAACTCGAAATGGCTGCCCAAAACGAGGCTTTTCACCCGTCGAAAGAGGACCATACTCCGCACCCAGATAGCCGGGTCCCTCCACCGGTCGATCAATGGAAACAAAAGATGGTAACTCGGCCGGTGACGGCATCTCTTTACTGACTACCGAACCCAACATGGGGTAATCGACCACAGGTGTTGGTAAGTTCCCAGTCATCACGTAACGGGTGCCTAAACCGTGGTCAGCCAAGCTGTGTGATATACCACGCACAACCGCGTAGCGATCCATTGATCTTGCGATTCGCGGCAGATGCTCGCAGACTTCAATACCGGGTACGGTCGTCTGCATCGGACGGAATTGTCCTCGATATTCCTGAGGTGCCGCCGGTTTCATGTCAAAAGTATCTTGGTGCGAGGGTCCTCCACCAAGAAAAACAAAGATCGCAGAACGACCTGAATCGACTCTTCCATCAGCGGCAGCAAGTCGCAGGTAGTCGGCGAGGGAGAGTGAACTACCGAGCGCTCCGGCTTTCAATATGTGTCGACGTGTTGTTCTCATTTTCAATCCTGCCGAGTTGGCTGTACCCAATTTTGTTCGCTCCACGCTTCACGACCTGCCGTTGGGCGTGTCCGTGCTTCCACCGCTCAAGCGACTCGCCGCCTATCAATATCTCAACTACTTAATCAATAAAAACTCTTTGGTGTTGAGGAGAGCCCAAAGCGTGTCACGCATTCCCTCAACCAGCGAAGTGGATTGCTGCAGATGCGAAATCGTCCGATCCAATTCCTTCTTCGAGGGTGGTCGTCCGAGAGTCCTTAGCCAAGCGGTTTCCACCCAACGCGAAGGGTTAGCGTTCTTTCCTCCAGTATCAATCTGCGCAATCTCCTCGAGCCAACCGCTCTCCTCTAAACGCTGTTCCATCAGTGGATCATTTTGCAAAAAGACTGCCTGAAGAAGTGTCGGTTGATTCACCCTTTCACAATCACAATTGATCGCGCGATCAGGCTTTCCAAAGACATCCATGGCATAAGTGCCTGCCAACCGCATCGAAAGATGCCCAATGGCCCTGCGACTCAAGTCGGTGCGAATCTCATCCAGTTTGTCACTAGACGCCAAAGCCTGCTTCACTGCATCGTAAACCACCTCCGCAGGCATCCGACGTGGAATATGTCGGCTGAAATTCCGTCGGTCGCCCTGATTTGTCTCGTTGGGCAACCAACTCCGCTGATAGGTCGCACTATTTAATATCTGGCGTTGAAGCCATTTTATGTCATAACCCTGCTCGATGAATTTCTCGCTAAGCCAAGCAATGAGTTCTGGATGGCTCGGTGGATTGGCCGCGTTGAGATCATCGGGCGGGTCGATGACTCCGACATCAAAATAAGCAGCCCAGACACGGTTAACAAATGCTTTGGCAAACCAAGGATTATCAGGGTGTTCCATCCAAGACATAATCGGAGCTCGTGGATCCTGATTTCGATCGAGTGTAACTCGTTGGCTCCGTAGCAGTGGCAACTCCAAGGGCTGCTCGCGGTTTTCCAGATAAAGTTCTCGCCACGGCAAGACCTTCCCCTGTCTCGCCTGCCGTAAGTTTTCACTACGAATCGCGGCTCCCTGATCCCCTCGGACCGACAAACCAACTGCACTGGCTAATTCGCGATACACCGCATTGGTATCTGGAGCCACACCAAACTTGATTGGTTCGAAAAAGCGGCTGAACTGCTGGAAGTCATCTTGAGTCCATTGCGCGAAAGGATGCTTATGACACTGGGCGCACTGCAACCGAATTCCGAGAAAGTTATGTGCAAAGGCCTGCGCGGCCTCCTCGGGCTCGCGCATGCTACGTCGGGTCCAGTAGTGAGGCATTGTCTCGCGTGCTGCGAATCCCTCCGCGTCATCCTCAACAAAATACTCAGAAACCATCGCCGCATATTCACGATACGACTGACCTGGTTCACGCCCACGCGCGAGAACGATCCGACGAACCAGCTCGTTGTATGGGGTATTCTCGATAAGGCGGGAATAGATCCAACCGTACCACTGAACCGAAGTCTCCTGCCCCAACTCCGCCTGTTGATTGGGATTGCAGCCAGTAAAATCACACAGCTTGTTAGCCCACCACGCTGCATAGGATGGACGGCTCAGCAGTTCATCAATCTTTCGTCGCCGTTTATCCGCAGCGGTGTCCTGCAAAAATTCGATGACTTCATCAGGATGGGGAAGTGTGCCGGTTAGATCGACGCTGACTCTGCGAAGGAATTCGGAATCTTCGCAAGTGGGCGAAGGCTGAATTCCCAACTTGGATAGTTTGGCGAGAATCAATGCGTCGATCCGCGTTGGATCTTCGCTGTCTGCCGCCACCACGTTTATCCCTCGCTCAATGGGTCGCAGCACGGAAACCGCAGCAACACCGTTATCGTAAAACGCAATGACATGCGTATCCCCTGCGGTAAGTGAAGAACTGCTACCGTTGCCAGCCGCGTCCACACTGACGGCAGGACTAACGATTCCATTCTTATCCACCGTCACAATTGAATCGTCGTTACTACGGAACCGACACAGAGGCGTTACATCCTCTTGATACCCATCTTCCCAGCTAGCAATGACACGCAGCGCAACAGGCTCGGAGGCCGAATCCACCACGACCTCTTCCGGCTCGACCCTCAACTCCGCAAGCTCACGCCGGTGACTCACGCCA
The DNA here is from genome assembly GCA_938045805.1 of uncultured Rubripirellula sp. Classification (GTDB taxonomy): domain Bacteria; phylum Planctomycetota; class Planctomycetia; order Pirellulales; family Pirellulaceae; genus Rubripirellula. Next base: position 3,431 of record CALIBL010000069.1, read on the forward strand.
ACTGCCCCAGCAGCCAACCAGCGATGCAGAAGACGGTACTCCCATGAATCATCATCTAGCCTTCTTCCACCCTCGTGGCTAACTCTCTCGGTCGGCTTTTGCAGAATCAGACTCTGTTCTGCGTTCTGCCGATTAACGCGGGTGGTCGCACGCGACTGAGCCTGCCCGATCAATCCTTCATGATCCATGCTGAAGTCGTAGCCGAACAGCGAGAGTCGAAGCCCACCCTGCCCTTGGAAAGAACCGTGACACGACCGCCCGTTGCAGCCAAGACGCCCCAACAACGGAACTACATGGCGTTGAAAGTCTGGCACCTCATCGACGCGTTCCACTGAAAAACGCTCACTGGCCGCCTCAATGGTTTCTCCAACCGCATTCACCCTACATAAAAACAGAAACAGGATGATCGAGTACACGACCGCCATCTGAAGAGGGATGAAGAGTCTCACTATGTTTCCCTCCGAAAATCCACATCAACGACGGGTTTAAACATCAACGCCCAAACGTGTTTTTATAAAACGCGGCCGCAAAACCGCCGCTAAGTCCACCCAACTGACCCCCAAATGGATGGCGGAAAACGACACCAACCCATCGCCTTAAAATAAAACCTCCTCAACTACCTTCGGTAAACCGCGATTCAACCACACAGATCTCAACCAAGATCCGAAGGCGATAAGGTGTTGGAGGCAAATTACAGACTTTAATTACGTTCCAATTTCTTCACCGATTCAATCACGTTTAAGTGATCACTCAAACGCTGAGGATGTTCCACACCAAATTGAATCACATCCCCATCCTTCAAACCATGATAGAGATCCTTTCGGTTCCAAAATCCGACCAACATGATGTTTTTCCCGACCAGCTTCTGAGGATCCTTTGCTTGATTGGCGGGAAATTGCTCGACGACTTCGCTGACCTTGATAATCAGTTCCATCATCGTTTCGTCCTTCACGACCACCGTTCCGCGAAGCAACCCTTTGATCCCTCGCGCCTCAGTGGGTAGCTCAGGATAGTCACCCGGCTTGACGGGCGCGGTTTTACGCAGCACCTCCACCACTCGCATGGTGTTGCCGCCTTCATCGAACGCACCAAACTCGAGCGTGTCTCCTTTGCGGGCAACAACCAGCACATCCAACTGCCGACCCTGCACTCCGGAAGCCTGAACTTCTTTGCCAATGTACTGCTTTGGTTGAGTTGCCTGATTGTTCTTCCAAACGCGAGGAACCGCCTCGACTTTGATCGAAAACGTTCCTCGTTCAACATCCTTTTCCACAAGCGTTCCAACGAGCATCCCTCGAAATCCAGAGAGCGTCTTCTCCACAGACTCGCTAGACATTCTGGCTTCGCGTCTATCCATCCGTTCGCCGTCACCCTCAGTGACCAACTTGCGAAGCGACTGCTCAACGTTCAAGTGGTTACTCTGACGACTGATGTGACGCGTACCAACCTCAATGCGATCACCAATCTTGAGAGCGTGGTATTGCTCCTTTCTGTGCCAAAAACCGGCAAGCATCATTTTTTTCCCCTCGATACTTTTGGGATCTTGTGCTTGATTCCCCTCGCCGGACTGCTTCACAGCGTTGACCTCCACAATCATTTCCAAAGTCTCCGGATCCTTTTTGACGATCGTTGCGGTAATCACACCGGAGAAACCTCGGAACTCCTCGGGAAGGACAGGAAAATCCTCTGGATCATACGGAGCTGCCTTGCGGAGCATCTCTCCGGGAAACACCAGCCGTTCACCGTCGTGTTTGCACTCGAATTCAAGCGTCTCCCCTTTGCGCGTCACCACTAGGACGTCGAGGAACTTTCCAAAGACACCGTGTACCTCCACCGTTCTTCCTACAGCACTCCCCGGCTTAGCTGCCCGACTATTACGCCAAACCCGCGGCACCGCATCCACCTGCAAAACAAAACTGCCTCTTTCGACATCCTTGGTAACAAGCCGACCGAGCAGCATGCCGTTGAAATTCCTTAACTCAGCCGGCAACGGATCCACCGAATCGCCAAACAAACGGCTAGCTCCATTGCTGGCGAAGCTGCAGAACATGCAGATAATCATCAACCTCGCAATCAAACGATGAAACATCTGGATTCTCCAATAAGAAAACGACATCAAGATGGATTCAAGTCAAAGTGCTATCGCCAGAGGCGTACGAACAACCCCTTTAGCATATGCGATAACCTTGAGGTTGACGACCAAATTGGAGAGCTTTTGCAAGTGAAGGGACAGAAGCGAACCGAAGGAGATGGTTTAGATCATTCGTTGAAGCACATTTTCTGTCATTATCTGAACTCTAGGATCTGGTCCCATCGGCTCAGTGTAAACTTTCGGACGGACGTATCCAGGAGGCTCGGACAGGCCATCAGCCCACCAGCATGTCGCCGCATTGAAAACAAAATTATTCTGCGGTCCCGGATAAACGGTCGCCGAGTAAACTCCTTTACCCTTGGCTTCCGAGGATGCATTTTTCGTTGGCCCAGTGGCAATCACTTCAAGTCCTGGTAAAGCGGCAGGCATACCCATCCACTCCCAGCCGATCAAGCCAGTAATCCGATCACCCATTCGCATTTGAGTTCCCTCGTAAATCCAATGCTCGGGTAAGGAACAAATCCAGTCACCACCACCAGAGACGGGTGGAACATTTCTGGCACCAACAAGTAGGGACTCACTGGCAGTAGCGTAGGGAAATTTTTCGGTTCCCTCCCAGTCACCACCGGGTAGCTGTGGTCCAAACGCATCGATGCGGCTGAAGCAACGATTCGCCTCTCCATTTTTCGATGGTTTTGGATCAACTCGACCCCAACAAGTATCGCCCGAGAAAAAACCTAAGCTGCCCCCTGCTTCACGAGCTGCAAGTAGATTGCGATACATTTCAATCGAGTAATATTCATCGTGTCCGACACTCAAAAAACCTTTGGTTCGTAAGAGTCCTTGGGGATCGCAATGTGTATCAAGATTTGAAATGTAAGAAACGTCATAGCCTTTGGATTCCATCCAGAAAGCCATGGGAAATTCCCACAAGAACCAAGATCCAGAACCGGTCGATAAAGGGGCATCCACAATCTGGCAATATTTCCCATAGGGCCGATCAAAACTCACCGTCACCCCCGGGCCGCAATACCAAGGATTCGTTCCGTTATCGTACAGCGCAAAGCTCGTTGGCCATCGGTTGTATGCTTGCCAGGTTAGATCCGAGCACTGAAACAGATAATCAGCGTTTCGATCATCACGTAAAATGAAAACCAGATAGCTCTGAAACTTTGTTTTTTGGCATGTTAATTTACCGACGTAAACTCCACTGACCCAATCTTTAGGAATCACGTACTCAGTGGTGACTTCCCACAAGCATTCACGCCTACGCTCCTCGCCGATCCCAGGATCTGGCTGCGGTGTGATTGCATAGGGGCCTAACGAATCGACATGCCTGCCGCCTAAACCTTGGTAGTACCCCATACGGTAGAGGTCAATCGTGACTGAACTTTCAGACTCAGTGTTAACATAGAATTTCAGCGTTTCGCCACCACGAAGACTTGTTGCGGAGCAAAATCCCTCCACCTCGCTAGCTCGAAATCCCCTCGGCTTTCTAGTGCTCGTTTTATTGAGCATCCAGTCAAGCGTCCCGGTTTTGTTATTCTCTCTCAGGATCAGATCTTTCTTGGTAGTTGCACCATCGTCTCCCTGTACCGAATCAAAACTCAACGCTGCGCCTGTGGCGAGACCTTTTTGCAATAGGTGCCGTCGAGTCAATTCGCATACCTTG
>CALIBL010000070.1 GCA_938045805.1 uncultured Rubripirellula sp.
CTGATCGATGGCGCGAACCGCGAACCCAACATTCCCCAAATCCTGTACCTAATGAATGGTCATCTCGAGCAGGAAATTATCAAACCATCCGATATTTATCTTCAGCAGAAACTTGCGGAGACGAACAACGCGGACGAGCAACTCGAGATCCTGTGGAAGGCGATTCTCGGTCGCCTCCCTAACGAAAACGAAAACACCCTCGCAACACATCCGACAGACGATCTGATTTGGGCGCTGCTCAATTCCAACGAATTCCGATTCAACAAATAGAAACATGCACCGCAGAAAATTTATCCATCGCGTTGGACTCGCGGGAATGTCTCTCCCGTTCCTCAACGTTTCTGCATCTTCGACCAACCCACCCAAAGCCAAGTCGGTCATCAACATCTTCCTCTCGGGCGGATTGAGTCAGTACGACAGTTTCAACATGGAAGTGGATCCATCGGTGACGGCAAAATCGGAAATCATCGCCAGCAATGTGGATGGCGTTCGCGTGAGTCATTACTTCCCGACACTTGCCAACCACATGGACAAGTTACTGGTCATCAATTCGATGAAATCGAATCAAGGCGCGCACCCCGCCGGCATCTACAAAATGCTGACCAGCTACGATCCTCGTTCCTCGGTTACCCATCCTGAGCTAGGTGCATGGGTGAGCAAAAGCCTGACCACCGAGCAAGACAGCCTTCCCAACTTCGTGAGCATTGGCAAAGGTAGCGCAGGAACGGCTGGCTTCTTCCCGGGACAGTGGGCCGCTTTGCCAGTGAAAAGCACGAGTGCTGGGATCGACTTCGTCAGTCGCCATCCTGCGGTTAAAGAAGCCGCTTTTGAAAACCGGCTGGGGATCCTTGACTCTTTGAATCAGAACTTCGAAAGCGGATATGGCAATGCTGATTCAAAGGCCTACATCAACACCTATCAGGGATCACTCAAATTCATGAACTCGAAGGATATTGATGCCTTTGACCTTGAAAATGAGAGTCAACAGATCGTTGACCTCTACGAACGCGAAGAATTTAGCCGCAAGTGCATGTTGGCAGGTCGGCTCGTCGAACGCGGCGTGAGGTTTGTCAAAATCGAGCTTGGTGGCTGGGACTACCACGATAACATCTACGGGAAACTGCCTGACAATGCCGGAAAACTCGATAAAGGTCTGTCATCACTGCTGACTCACCTGACCGAAAAAGGGCTGCTGGAATCCACCCTTGTCGTGGTCTCCACTGAGTTTGGTCGAAAGCCGGGGATCAATCCGAATCAAGGACGCGATCACCATCCTGATGGCTTCACTTGTCTTATGGCTGGAGCGGGAGTTAAAGCGGGTCAAGTTTACGGCACGACCACCAAAGATGGTCAGCATGCCGATGATCAGGTACTAGAAGTACCGGACTTCAACGCGACAATCGCATGGCGACTGGGTATCGACCCGACTCATGAGGAACAGAGCTCAAGCGGGCAGCCGTTCACCTTGGCCAACCACGGCGAACCTCGCAAGAAACTTTTTTCCTGAGCTGAAAGTACCCGGGGTCGATCGAAAACAACGCTGGCCATCGAGCGAGGAATGCACTCCTTCGATGGCAATAAAATCATGATCTCACGCCAAGGTAAAACGCCTTGAGGCGTGGTCGACCTCGATGTCGGTAACAGCACTGAATCGCAAAACGCTTTTTGCCTCTCACGATAAAGTCGCTAACAAAACGAATAGAAATTCGCTTTGGGTGACACAGAAATTTGATCCAGTGATGCTCAGACTTTAGATAGCCCGACGATACTTGCCGACGAAGAAATTCGCAGAACTGACCCGCATCCAAAAAATGGCGTCGATGCCCGTCAGGCCATTCCGCCTCGGCAGCATATTGATTGAAACTGGAGATCGCCTTGTTACCCAGTCGATCCCAAGTGTTAGGAATCAACTCTGCTACTTCACCGCGGCGTTTGTGGACGAGGGAATCGGCTTGCGTTTTAAGTTGCTCGTCCTTCAGATTCAAAAAGAAGGCCGACTGATCCTTTGCAATTCCCAGCTCCTCAATGACCGATTCACGATTCTCGATAAATCGTTTCAGTAATTGCTGGTCATGCAACAGTTGCCCCAGAGCATTAACGACATCGAGCTGACTCACAGGCCTTCTCCAGTCGCGCTAACTCCAACTCCATCTGCCTCGGTGTAGGGTAAGCTCCATCACGTTCAATGATGATCGCTTCAACCGGAGCGTAGGCGATCACCTCTTTTGCCAAATCCAAGAGATCCTCCTGAATCGGTTCACAATGCCGATCGTGCCAGACACCATCTGAATAAGAGTACCCAACGATGTGCATCTGTCGGATGAACTCGGGCGAGATTTGATGTAACCACTTAATGGGATCAAATTCGTGATTTCGGCTATTGATCAATAGATTTGTCACATCCAGCAGCAATCCAGCGCCGGATCGATCACACAAGCGATTGATAAATTCCGTTTCACTGAGCTGCTCGGGGACTCGGAGGTACGATGTAATATTCTCGAGCAGAAACGGTTTCTGACATCGATCCATCACCTCGCGCGTATGATCTACAAGCGTCGACAACGATTCTTCGGTGAACGGAACGGGATTCAGGTGCCCCAAGTCAACCTGATCGGTTCGCGTGAAGGCGATGTGCTCACTGGTCCATTTGGCACGTGAATGTTGCACCACTCGCGCAAATTGCTCGAGCACCTCAGAGTCGAGTGGGCCGGGTGTCCCGAGTGACAAACCGAGACCATGGATCGACAGCGGATAAAGGTCGCTGAGCTGCGACAACATCTCTTCACCGCCATCAAAGAAATGCTCTGCGGTGATTTCCAGACAATCCAGAGCGCGCGGTTTGCTCAAAATCCATT
>CALIBL010000071.1 GCA_938045805.1 uncultured Rubripirellula sp.
GTTCAATTCGGCATCGCTCGTCTACGGTGCCACTCTATGGAGCCCATGGACCTTGTAACTCTTCGCTATTCTTCGAATAAGAATTAGTGCAAGTAGTCCCAACGACCTCCCGGACGAATCTGATTACCGTCGCGATTGGACACCAAATCGCAGGGTTTTCCCAGATCAGATTAATTCATCAATCGGCTGCCCAGTTTCAAGCAAGCGAAGTAATGGACTGGGAACGCCAGACTGAAGTCGCAATTCTGACACATCAACAAGACTACGAAGGATGGTTGCATTCAGATTGGGAATGCCGATTGGATCTGAATTGGGCTCACCAGCCACAGCGTCCGACTGACCGACGACCTGACCCATTTGCAGCCCACCCCCAGAGATAAGGAGCGGTGCGAGACGAGACCAGTGGTCGCGTCCACCATTTTTGTTAATCGCGGGAGTCCGGCCCATCTCCCCACAGGCGACTAGAAGGATCTTATCACTCAGCCCCCTCTCGGCGACGTCTTCGATAAATGCGGAAACTGCGTGATCAAACGGACGTCCGACATACTGCATCCCCTCGTTTAGCGTCGCGTTGTTAACGTCGGCGTGGAAATCCCAAACAAAATTGGTCGTTACCGTGACGAAACGTGTGCCACGCTCGCATAGACGGCGCGCCATCAACATCAGCTTGCCCAAGCTTTGTCCGTGGTCACGATAATTTTTATGATTGTTCCAGCGCTTACTGATCTTGCTCGGTGGAACAAGCTTTGACGTGTCGTACCTGGCAATGACTCGAGGATCTTCACGACTCAGGTCGAAAGCTTCCGTAACGCCCCCGGTGATTACATCAAACGCTTGGCGATTGAAGCGGTCGATTCCGTCCATCGCCCCACTCACATCAAGGCTTCGTTTGAATCCATCCAATTGCTCGAGCAGTGCACGACGATCATCCAGCCGATTCGAAGGAAGATTCATCTTCATGTTATTGAGCAACGGTCCCGCACCGCTGGGAACGAAAGGAGCATAAGCGGTCCCGAGCTTTCCGGTGTCCGAGAAGTTTCCGAACGCCTTCGTTCCCGGTTGAGCCTCCTCGTCTACAGCACGTGGAAAGAGAATCGCATTGACTGGCATTCCACTTTTCGCGTCCGTGATCCCTGAAACCCGCGAATAGACGGAGCCTAGGTTCGCATCGAGACTATGCCTACTGACAATTGGCTTCAGATTATGTGCAGCGTCACCCGTTTGGAAACTGCGAACGATAGAGGTTCGGTGTGCAAGCTGCGCGAGTTTCTCCATCGATGCGCCATACGTGATCCCCGGGAGCGAAGTGGCGATCTCTCCATTGAAGCACCGGTATTCCGATGGCGCCGTCATCTTTGGATCAAACGTCTCCGTTTGCGGAGGTCCGCCGTGCATGAAGAGAAACACAACAGATCGATCCTGAACGATGGACGGATTTAAGGCCTCAGCCCGAAGCACGTGGGGTAAGGTCAATCCCCCAAGCCCGAGACTTCCAACCTGCAGAAAACTTCGCCGGGTATGGGGATCCATCACGGACAACATGGATTTCACCTCTCAAAACAGGGTCTCGCTCGATGAAGACCATCTTATCAAGATTGGAAAATGAAGTTGTGGCGGATCTGGGTTCAGATTTGGTATTTTTTGGGTAGACCTCGACATCGCACACAATCAGGAAACTCTAGGAGCCTAGCGATTAGGCTGTTATCCTGCTGGTTAGCTCAACCTCATGCATCCCGCTTCCAAGCAATTGTCAAAGCAAGACGACTACAACTTGATGCTAGCACGAATGAACTTTCGATCAAACCAAGTATCTTCCGTCGCAGTGGAAAGGTCGATGACAAATCAAAATTCGCTGTTTCGTCTCGATTGGCTCGTTTTTTATGCTGCTTTCTTGATCGGCCTATCGTGTACTACGCCGCTCCAAGCACAGCCCGCCGGCGACACATTACGGACAATCTCCGCCGAGCCAACGAAAGCGGCAGTTGACCTGAAGCACCGAGCGACTGACGTGCTAAATCGTTATTGCGTTGACTGCCATGGACCAGAGAGTGAAGAGGCTTCGGTCCGCTTGGATGCGTTTGATTTGATGGACGAGGTCGAGCAACAGAAGTTATTCGCCAAGGTACAACGCGTCATACAGTTGTCAGAAATGCCCCCTAGCGAGGCCCAACAACCCACCTCTGCAGAGCGAAAACTGGTGCTGGGTTGGTTGGAAAATCAATTGACGGGTCAGGCTGCCAAGGCTCTATCAGAAAAGCTGATGCGATTCGAGTATGGAAACGTGGTTGACCATCACGATCTTTTCTCGGGTGATTACGCACACCTACCAGGGTCAACGCCAGATCGCAGATGGTTGATTAGTGAATTTATCTTCACAGAGAAAATCAATCGGCTACTGAATTATCAGCCGACTCGGAAGGTCTATGGAACCAATCAATCCGTGCAAGGTGATAGCGGAGTGCATTGGAGTCCTAAGACTGAGTGGGGAAATAAGTTTCGCCGCACGATTACGAACCCTTTTTTACTACCGCCCACAGTCGGTGTGCGTTACAGCGCACACCCGCGTTTAACGACCGGTCACCTTTTGACCATGATTGGGAACGCTAAACGGGTGGCTAATCACATGACGAACGAAACCGTCATGAAGGCTAACTACCCAGCCGTTTACGCAGTCATGAAAAAGACGTTGGAGGAACGCGCACGGATTGAGTCTCGAGAAAAATTCATGAGGACCTTTCCATTTCTGGAAAGACTGCTGAAGGAAATTTATGGCCGCAAGCATGACAGCCTTCAGCCACAAATCAAACATCTGACGATTCCATATCCCGGTCCTCCGAAGCATTCGAATAATGGGATTCAGGGCAGACACGAAAACCTCGAATTCCTCGGACGGTTCGATGCAGAAGATATTCAAGCAATCATGCAAGGAATCGCCACCTACAAAAGGTCCGGCTTTGCTGTGAAAGTGGACGATGAGAAATCTCAATCTGATCGGAACGGAAATCCCGTCTGGTCGCCCTACACCTCAGAGGACGTCGCTGAGTTTGATCACCTTATCAAACAATGCGAACGCGATTGGTTCTTGGAGGGAGTTTCCGATTATCGCATCGAGAACCGCATCACCACGATGAAACTTTTTTTCGACACGTGGGACATGAACTTGGTCTACGCTCATGTTCGAGATGGCGACTTTGGTTCCCCCAAGTACCAACCTTTGCCTGAGACAGAGATGGGTGCGATCCGAGAATCGATTCTGAAGCATCGACAGAAGGGGGACCGCCATCAGGATTTGATCGAGAAATGCTTGCAAGAATGGCAGGACGAGTATCAAACCGCGCAGCGTCATTCACTTGAGACCGATAATACTGTTTTGAAGGCAGCGATCGTCGAACTCTACCGCATCATCTTTGAGCGCATTCCGACTCGTTCCGAAATAACGGAGAATATCGATCAGCTAAAGTCGTATCTCTCTAAATTAGAGCCACAGCGAGCCGTGGGAAAGCTCATCGAGTCCATGCTGCTGAGCACCGAGTTTTCCTATCGAAATGAATTTGGGTTTGGAGAAACCGACTCCTATGGACGGAGACTGATGCCGCCAAGGGAGGCGGGCTATGCCATGTCCTATGCACTGACCGATTCGAGTCCTGACCCAGTGTTAATCGCAGCGATCGAAGAAGGTCGCTTGAATTCACGGGCGGATTACGAGCGTGAGGTGCGGCGAATGCTCGCTCGACGTGATCAGTGGTACGTTATCGATGAAAGTGTGCAAGCCGCAAATCTGAATCCAAGCATCACCAATCAGCCGATTCGTAAATTACGGTTCTTTCGTGAATTCTTTGGTTATCCGAAAGCCATTGAGGTATTCAAGGATGATTCTCGTTTCGGGGCAGGTCGACATGAGCAGGCGGTCAGTCGCCTGATCGACGAAGCGGATTTATTGGTCGAGTACATCCTTGAAAAGGATCAACGTGTCTTTGAGGAGTTATTGACGACAGAACGTTTTTTCGTCTACCACTCTGGTGATAATAATGCGATGACGTCAGCCTCCCGCGAGCTTCGCAGAGTCTACGACTATTTCCGTGACTTGAATTGGCAAGACTGGAAGCCGGAGGATATTGCGCCTCACCGATCTTTCATGTTAACGATCTGGGAGTTCCAAAAGGTGCGTGGCGGCGATGACAAATCGCTGCTGACCACATTAAAGAGAATGATGTCTGCCTTGGACCTCCATTTTTCGCAGGGTCAATCAAACGGGCTGCCCTACATGAAAGCTCCAATGGGATTTTGGAATGGCGGGAATGTCCTTGGTCGCACCGGACAGCAGATGCGAGGGGAGGAAGTCACCACTTACTGGAACCTCGACTGGAGAACATGGGACTATCCGACACAGCAGCCTGCCGTGATTGAGAACCGTAAGGGCCTGTTGACCCATCCCGCGTGGTTGATCGCACATTCACAGAATCTGGAAACCGACCCAATCCATCGCGGCAAATGGATCCGCGAAAAACTCCTTGCAGGCACAATACCCGATGTACCCATCACGGTTGATGCAGTGATTCCGCCTGATCATCATAAAACTTTGCGTCAGCGGATGGAGGATAGGACCGGGCAACAGTACTGTTGGCGTTGTCACCAGAACATGGATCCACTTGGGTTCCCCTTCGAGAACTATGATGACTTCGGGCGTTTTCGCACCGAAGAAAGTCTTGAGCATCCCGAAAACCTTCTTAAGGAGGCAAAACGCGGTGAGACAAATCGTTTCGGTGCGTCACTACCGGAGTATAAAACGCTCCCGGTAGATCCACGCGGTGTCCTTGAGGGTACCGCGGACCCTATACTCGATGGCGATGTCGAGAATGCTTTCGATCTCATTGATCGGCTCGCTCAATCTGATAAGGTTCGGCAGTCGATCATTCGCCACGCCTTTCGCTTTTTTCTTGGCCGTAACGAAACGCTAGCGGATTCTAAAACGCTGATGGATGCCGAGCAGGCCTATCTTAAGAGCAACGGAAGCTTCGACGAAGTCGTCGTTTCCCTCCTGTGCTCGGATTCATTCGTGTATCGTCAATCTGAACCCAAAAAGTAGATCATGTTAATTAACCGTCGAGAGTTACTGAGAACGACCGCGTTGGGCACGACCAGTCTTGCCTTCACACCGTCGTTTCAATCAGCCGCCGCAGATCAGGTTGCGCAAGAGGGATTACCTCATCGGTTTATTTTCGTCCGAAAATCTAATGGGAACCTTACCAAGCAATTTGGCCTACCATCGTTCTCCTCTTCAGAGCTGAAAAAGCACGAAGAGAAGGAGCCGTTCGAGGTGGACCTTGCCAAACATGAGTTACCAGACTGGCTAAAGGGTTTGGACGAACACAAAGATCAAATGACAATCCTGCATGGGATCTCCATGTCCGTTAGTGGCGGCGGTCACTACTCATACTCTGGATGCATGGGCGCCTATAAAGCTGGTCGCGATATTTTGAATAATATCAAGTGGGCTACCGTCGACTTTGAGCTTGCAAGACTATTCCCATCACCATTTGGACACGTCGAGATGTCTCTGGCGGTTCCACACGGACGTGAGCACCGCACTGGAATCGTTTCCGGCTACTCAGCCCCTGCTGCGAAACAGCGAAATTATTGTTACGCGGATCCCATGACCGCCTATCGAGAGCTCTTCAAATCGGTCACTAACGTTGACGAAGCCGACTCCGAAAATGCTTTACTTGATTATCTACATGAGCAGGAATCGCGTCGATTAGCTGGATTAGATGGAGACGAGCGGCTAAAGATCAGCGATCAGGTTCAATCCCTGCAATCCATCCGTGATCGGAACCAAAAGGTAGCTTCCCTTGGAGATCTCATCAAACGCCATCTGCCAATTATTGATCCCATTCATGAAGACGGTGGTCAAGATGCAACGCTCCCACAAAAACAGGCTGCTTTCACAGATGTGATTATTGGTGCACTTGCCTCCGGACTGACGAATGTCGTCACGTACACGATCGATGACCTGGGTACTGACATCACATCCTTGCCGGAAAATCGTACCAAGACCAGTATTCATCAGATAGGCCATGGTGGACAGATTGCAGATGCCGAAAAGATGCGGGATGCAATCAAGAAACATCACATGCAGCAGATAAAAACATTAGTCACGAAACTGAAATCCATTCCAGAGGGTGATGGGACGATTTTTGATCGCACCACCATCATCTACATGCCCGAAACAGGTGCTGGCCATCACAGTCCCGACACCGAAGCGCCGATGGTGATTTTTTCTGGACGACATACTCGTCTAGATATCGCGGGTCGATACATCCGTCTGCCTTTCCACGGAACCGAGGGGCATAAGACGCTGAGTAATTGGTACACGACACTGCTAAATGCTTACGGCAATCCGATTGAACACTACGGTGACTTGGACCTCACCATGCAGCGAAATCGACTCGATCAAACAGGGGCGATTGATCAGTTTCTATCTTGATCTGTTAAAACCATTCAGAGTGACCGGATCCATCGTCAATCACTAGACCAACACATCGTGGATGACTTCACCAATATCACTCTCAAGTCGCTTACGCCCAGGCAGTTCCAAAAGGTGACTATCGAGACCTAATTGATGTAAGACGGTCGCATGAAGGTCAGTCACGTAGTGCCGATTCTCCACCGCATGAAAACCAAGTTCATCGGTCGCGCCGTGAATCTTTCCCCCTTGGACCCCACCACCGCTACACATCACCGTAAAGCCATGAGGATGGTGGTCACGTCCGCTCCCTTTGACATTACTATTGTCGTCACGGAATTCCGCTCCTGGGGTTCTGCCAAACTCGGATCCCACAACGACCATCGTTTCGTCAAGCATTCCGCGTTGTTTTAGGTCGGCTATTAACCCAGCGATCGGTTGATCAACCTGCTTACATAGCGTCGAATGGTTTTTCTTCAGGTCGCGATGGGAGTCCCAAGCTCCCGCGTTACCACGATATCCGTGAAACAATTGAATGAATCGCACCCCCTGCTCCGCCATTCGTCTGGCGGCCAAGCACTTTCTTCCAAAGTCTTGACTCTCAGGTGTGTCAATGCCGTACAAGGACCTTGTGGCGGCCGTTTCTTGATCAAAATCCATCAAATCCGGGACTGAGGTCTGCATCTCAAAGGCTAACTCGTAACTGCGAATTCTTGCTTTTAGGTCGCTGTCGTCAGGAAACTCCTGAGCCGCCAAACCGTTGAGCTTGTTCAGCAAGTTAAAGTTGCGAGCTTGTTGCTCACTCGATTGGTCTTTAACCGCAGATTGAACAAAGGATAGTGGTTGATCAGGATCCACGTTCAATCGAACCCCGGCATGTTTCGGTCCGAGGTAGCTAGCTCCGTGAGTCCATGCGGCACCACAGCAGTCCGCACTGGGATTGCCCAACACCACATATTCAGGCAGGTTCTGATTGGCACTCCCAAGGCCGTAACTGACCCATGAACCGACCGTCGGAAACGCGCCCTCGGTGATTTTACGACCGGTGTGGTACGTCAGTTGAGCACCGTGATTATTGTCGATCGTCCACATGCCCCTGAGTAGGCAAAGATTATCGGCCTGCTTCTGCAAGCCCGGGAACCAATTGCTTATCTCTAAACCGCTATTTCCGCACGCTTGGTAATCCACCTGGAGCGGCATGATCTTTTTGTAAACCTCACGTTTTTGCTTACTGGGATCCAGTAAGTTCTCATTTAGCTTTTCTTGATCGAGAACTTGTTCGGCGAAAGGCGTTTCATCAAACGTTTTCCCCGCGTATTCGTTCAGGGCCGGTTTGGGATCAAAACTCTCGAGGTGACTCAGGCCACCAATTAAGAAAATCCAAATCACCGATTTTGCCTTGGGACGATGGTGCGCGCCGCTCAGCTCATTTGCACTAAGCAGTTGCCCATCACGGTAAAGCAAGGAGGTTAACGCTAAACCGGACAGACTCATTCCAGCATGCTTGATGAAGTCTCTTCGTGCCGATTCACTCGAATTGCGTCGGTTAGTCTTTGAAGCTCTCATTTTGGCGTCCAGTCGCTCCTAACGAATCGTCACGAAATCATTGTGGTTGAGTAGCACAAGCGTCAGATTGAATCGGTCACTCGTTTCCAGAAAATCAAGGCAATGTTTTTTTTCCTCGGGCGTTACATTGCGTCCTAGAACCGTAAGGAACACCTGTTCAACAAAGTCTCCATCGTTCAGGTCAACCCGTTTCGGTGCCTCGCAAACCGCCCTAGCCGCGTCAACGGACAACTGACTGTTGATCAAAGCCAACGCTTGGTGCGGCTGAATGCTGTTTTCCCTGGCGTAGCACTCTGTCACCGCTGGGCCGTCAAAAATCTGGATGAACTCAACCAGCTTCTCGTGGGCATGCCGCAGGTAGATGCTACGGCGTCGGGATTTCTGCGCAAGATTGGGATCAATATCCGCCCCTCCAACTGATTGATCGAGCCGACCTGAAAGGTAAAGGAGATTGTCGCGGACGATTTCACCTTCCATACGCCCGATATTCTGACGCCAATAGAGTTGATTATCTGGATCCACTGACCTGCTCTCGTGATTCAACGATGAACTCATTCGATACGTCGCACTGGTGCAAATCAAACGATGGATCGATTTCATGCTCCAACGCTGATTCATTAGCTCCGCCGCCAACCAATCCAACAGCTCAGGATGCGTTGGAGTCGAACCCGTGTTTCCAAAGTCATTCGTGCTCGCGACGATCCCTCGGCCGAAGTGCCGGTTCCAGAGATGATTGACGGCGACACGTGCGGTCAGCGGATTCGTTGGACTCACCAACCATTTTGCAAAGGCAAGACGTCTCCCACTGCTCTGCGAGGGGTAAGTGGTTTGCTCTCGCCGACTGAATTTGGTAGTCAACGGTTCATTCATTGCGGCTTCTGCAGCCTGCTGTTTAGCCGTTCTTTCGTCGAGTGTTTTTTGATGTGTGTCACGCTGTTTTGATGCTTTACTGATTGCAGATGCATCTCCGCTGGACTCAGCTTCCTTCAACGCCTCTTCCGCGGCTTTCAGACTTTCTTCCGCAACTTGCAGTTGCCAAGTCGCACTAACACTCGTGGAAACACGCTGGAGGGCAAGAACACCCTTGGCGAGTTCCTGCCAACGTTCAGACGTTTCCGCCAATCCATTAGCTTCTTCCGCTTCAAGCTCGAACTCGGCTTGGAGCGCCTCGATTTGCCGTTCATGCACTTCGGCTTCAAGGTCCGTCTTAGCTTGACGCTGTTTGCTGCGAAGCGACTCTATTAGATCCATTCGGACGAAGTCACGTTGGTCCGGATTTGCATTGGAATGCGTTAAAGAAATGGTTTCCGGATAGAAGCTCCCACCCAAGATTGCCGGAACACCAGGCGGTATGATCTCATCCTTATCAGGAAATCGTTCGTCGCCTCGCTCAAACAGATAGGTCTTCGCAGTAACGGATCGGTCATAGGCTCGTGGTATCCCGTTTGCCTTGATATCTAGCTGGCCAGGTATTCGATCGGTTGAAATCGCATGAGGCTCAAAAACCGCACGAAGCGCGTAATAATCCGTTTGTGGAAACGGATCACTCATGTGGTCGTGGCATTTTGCACATCCAAGAGTCACGCCCATAAACGCCTGTGAAGTATGCTTCACAAGATTGTCCATCCATTGGTTGCGATTCGTGTGGAAGTTACGTGCGAGGTAACCGGTTGCCCGCAGATCTTTTCCCGTCAATTGCAGTTCATCCGCAGCTAACATTCTGGTGAGGATCTGATCGTAACCCAGATCTTCGTTCAGAGATTCGACGATCCAGTCACGCCAATGCCAGATATGGCGTTGACTCTCTCGGAGTGCGTCCTTGTACCCCGACCAGTCGCTGTACCTCCAAATATCCATCCAGTGACGACCCCAACGCTCTCCATAACCAGGGTGCTCGAGCAGGCGATCAACCACTCGTTCGTAAGAACTTGGGTCGCTGGCGTATTCGTCAGTGAAAGATTGAATCTCTGAGATCGTCGGTTGAAGACCGACAAGGTCAAGATAGATTCGTCGCAGAAGACGCTGCGGATCCGCCTCAGATTGCGGTGACAGATCTCTGGCACGCAGCTTCTCGGTTATGAATACATCAATCGGGTTCCTAACCCATCGCGACTCCGTCTCTGGGATAGCTGGCTGCTCGATCGGATCAAACGGCCGCCAGACATAAGCGGACCGCATCGCATCATAGGCCGTAACGCGTTCATCCCTGAGTTGCAGCAACGCATCGGTCGGGATCACCTCATCATCACCGGGATGCGACTCGAGTAACAGTTCAGTGAGATTTGAGTACCCATCTTGATCCGAATCAGCGTCCGCCAATTCGGTCAATCGAGAGACGATGGAGTCATCCCGACCCGAGTCAACAAGTTCCTCGCCCATCCTTCGAAGGTGATCCCCGAAAGCGTTATGGGGGAACTCTTCGAGCGAACTCGGTTGGCTCTGCCCATCGCCTAGGTGACACAGGTTGCATCCTCTTAAATCCGTTATCAGTAAATCGCCAAAGTGCTTTACAAGTGTGGATCGGTGTACTGGGTTGGCACCAATCGGTTGAAGGGTAAGCAAAAGCCAACCGAAGAAGATTCTTACGACGATCAATGAACGGTAATTCACAATGAGTTTCAACTGAGTAGCGATGCGAGGATGGAGCTAATTCCCTTTGAAAATACAATCTGCACCGAGCACGCGATATCGAATAAGCGGCCCAATACTCGGTCGATGAGTACAACCCGACAGAGGCCAGATCGACTCGTATTGTAATCGAAAAAGGGTGACGCAAGTCATTTATCGCACTGGTGCGATGGTGTGCCAAAAACTACAGAAGACTGACACCGATTGATGGCTCAACGCCCACCACTCGATCGCAGCATCGTTGAAGGAAACGGAGCGCGTGTGGACCCTTCACGCTCCCGCAGATTCGACCCTGCACCACGCTTGATACCGAGCGGCATCACCAGCCCTCCGGTGTCCCTCAGTTTTTCGTGCAAATCGCGCCGTAGAGATGATACCGTGTCCTGATATTGAGGATGATTGATTAGATTCGTTTGCTCGTGCGGGTCATTTTTGATGTCGTATAACTCATCGCTGTCCCATATCCCGTGATATTGGATGAGTTTGAATCGCGACTTCCGCAAGCAGAACGTCGTCGGCGTCTGAGGGAACTGTGGCTCCCAATAGTATTCATAGAGCAACGAACGCGATTGATCCTCATCTTGACGCGGATCCGTGAGGAAGTCCGCAAAGCTCTGGCCGTCCATCCATTCGGGCGGCTCAATACCTGTAAGTTCGAGCAAAGAGGGTGCCACGTCAATGTTTGACACAATGCTCTCGAGTGCCTTCCCTTGCGATACGTAAGCGGGTGCATACACCAGCAGCGGGATACGAATTGATTCCTCGTAGGCACAGCGTTTATCGATTAATCCATGCTCTCCCCAAAGATGTCCGCCGTCGCTGGTGAAGATAAAAACAGTGTTCTTACTGAAGCTCATCTCCTCAATTTTCTTCAGCAATCGCCCAACGCTCTCATCGATCGAAAGAACCATTTCGCAATAATGCCGATACATTTCTTCGATCGACTGTTGGGATCGACCGTAATAAGGAAATTCAACACCATGCCAACTGTTGCGTTGATCCAAGACCCACATCGGCTTGCCACCCTCGGGATTTAACGGGCGTTCGATGGCGACTGGCCATTCGATTTCACGGTGACGGTACACATCTCGGTGGCGTTCCGCTGGCTCATAGAGGCCATGGACTCCCTTATGAGACAAATAAAGGAGAAACGGTTCAGTGCCTTTCCTCATCGAGAGCCAATTTGTCGCGTAATCGGTCAACTCGTCCGTCATATATTTTTTTCTGTCAACCAATTCTCCGTTGACGTTGATTTTTTGTTTTTCAGGCCAGTACGTGCCTTGTCCGCGAAAGCTAACCCAGTGGTCAAAACCAGGACGTGGCTCGTCGCTGGACCCGCCCATATGCCACTTACCTATAAAGGCGGTTAAATATCCAGAATCTTGTAAAAGTTGCGGAAACGTGATCGTGGACTTCGGCATTCTTTCAACGTTGTCGACGACACGATGGTTATGCATGTAACGCCCCGTTAGGAACGATGCGCGCGAAGGAGAACATAAGGAGGTGGTGACAAACGCATTCCGGAAAACCAATCCATGCTCCGCCAAGAAATCAATATTTGGCGTCTCAATGAATGGGTGATTCGCATGACTAAACACGTCATAACGCAGGTCGTCCACCAAAATAAAAACGAAGTTGGGTCGCGGGCGAGCATTCTCACATCTGCAAATGCAAGGTGACAGCACACCGATCACAAAAGCAATCATGCAGTTCCAAGTGGAGAGTTGACTCCTAGAACGGTTCATTTTCTTTGCCGGTTTTCAGATGGTTTAGTAAGAACAGAACCTATCGTAGTTGAAACGAGAACACGTCAGCGTTTCTAATTTCAATGATCATGCGGACCGCTTGGCCGCTAATCGCCTTGAGACTTGGATTGCCTTTCCATCTGATTCGTTCACCGATGCTATCGCCGTGAAACGGTTCACAATCATCGACTCCAAAGCCGGAAATGGGGTTTTGATTCGAGTCATAAAATCCAACTCGAATGTAACCATTTGCCTGACTCTTCACATTAACCAACAGTTCTTCCGCGTTGAAGACGATGTCATGGGTGATCACCGAACCTGTGTTTTCGCCAGCGTGCAGCGACACAAAACCGTCCGTTCGGTAAGTAAATCGGCGCAGACGACTATCCGGGCCAGTGTAATAAGCTTCGGTGGCGTAAACCGACAACTGATTATCGTCGCTGGGTAGCTGCAGAACACCGCGTGCCATGTAGTTACTACGATTCCCGCTTCTATCAGACGGGGCATCCTCAGAAACCACCGGCTCACGCCAACGTTTGAATTTCAGCCCATCATGGCTTGTCATTAAGATCGGTTCGACACGTTGACCTTCATCGGGCAGGTACCTCGTCGGAAACCCAAGGTAAAGTGATGGTGATCGGAAATAGGGTCCGATTGCATTGGTGTACAGGTGCTCTCGATAATCCTGTTCGTACTTCAATCCGACCGGCTTTGACCAGTGAAGGAAGTCTTGAGACGTGCACAGCATGATGTCTCGGACCCCTTGGTTGAACCACCGGTGGTACTCCACGTATTCACCACGCCGAGGATCGTAGAAGGCAAGGTTTTGCGAGTCGAACGCACCTTCGGTGATCACAGGCGTCTGTGACATCAATTGCCACTGCAGGCCGTCGCTTGATTGAAAAGCAAACAATCCATGCTTTGACTTCTTGTCGCCGGGCTTGAGTGATCGTCCTCTTCCCAAAGCCTTGTAGCGACTCTCTGGCGGGCAGTTTGGATTGTTGTCAACGAAGGGCGTGAAGTTATGCGACCCAACTCCGTTCCAGACGATGTTGTTCTCCTTGGATCCCTCAAACTCAAAAAGTCCCAACGCGGGCTTGTTCCAGTGGATGCCGTCCTCGCTCTCGGCGTAGCAAACGACTTCTTCGTGCGTGGCTGCCTTTTTCTCGGTATCCCAATGGGATCCTCGATAATACATCCTATATCGCTTGCCATCCTGAAAGATTGAGTAATACGCGCACGTGTTCCCCTCCCATGGCTTGTCGGTCACCAACACAACCTCTTGGGGCGCCGGTTGATGCAGCGTGAACTCAACACCTTGGCTCTGATCAATCAGCCTGTCATCGACAAAGAGCTGATGATCTTGGTTAAGGTGAATTGGTTCATTTGCATGAAGGCCGCGACAAATTGTCTGAAAGACGAGCACGTGGAGGAGGATTGTTTTGACAATTTTCATCGGACCACTCGAAATATTGTTACATAAGACTTAACTGCCCACGCTCTAAAGTATACGAAACTTGCGTGAGCAAATTTTCGGTTCACCATCGAAGCCTACCGGTCGCAGACACAGCGAGACCGCGATTTTTCTACGTAAACAGTTTTTAGTCGGCAAAAAACACCGATCGCACGCCTGAATAATCGCTTCGGCTATAATACAACGACCGAATCGCGTGACCGCCATGACGCTCCTGTAAACAGATCGAAGTCCCTTGAGAATCTACAACGTTGCCCCCGCTGGAAGCGTCCATAGGAATTTGAACGCCGATGCAGCAAACGAATTCAGAAACTTCAATACAGCGGATCAAGTCAATGTCGGTTCACTCGTCGGTCCCGCAATCCTTGCGATCTGGCTTGTGCTGAGCCCCGCAACTGCCTTGCTGCAGGCAGAGGAGACTCTATCGAGCGAAGATGACATCGCATTTGAGAAATCGGTTCTTCCTTACTTGAACCGATACTGCCTCGACTGCCACGGCCCAGAGACACAAAAAGCGGATCTCCGCTTGGACCGCCTCGACCCCGACATGATCAATGGGAGCGATGCAGACATGTGGCAGGAGGTTCTTGACCTCACCAATGTCAGTGAGATGCCACCAGAGGAGGCGAGGCAACCTAGTGCAAAAGAGCGTCGCGAGATGGTAGCGGCATTGACCAATTCACTTCGAATCGCGAGGGAATCCAATCGCTCCACCGGTGGCAGAAATGTCCTACGCCGAATGACGGCTTACGAGTACAGCAACACGCTTCGTGATCTTCTAGATTTGGACCTTCGCTTCGCGATTGATTTACCACCCGAAGGCGTTGCGAAAGAGGGTTTTAAAAACAATAGTAGTGTCTTAGGAACGTCGGCTTTGCATGTTGAGTATTTTGAAAGGATTGCCAGAGCAGCACTGGAACGCATCCTCCTCATCCCCAAAGAACAGCCTGCTCCCTACTTCGTCCGAGTCCAACCAGAGTTCGCGTTTCCTGAGTCTAACGATTCAGATCAGGCTGCCGACCCCAAACGCGGCAAAGCAAAAGTTCCAGGATACAACTTCAAGAAGGGTCCCGACTTTTCACCGGGAACCAATGCGAAAGCCGGGCTGTTCCGATTGGAACATGGAGAGCCAACTGCCAACGGAATTCTGCTTGCGGGAAATCGACGATCCGATCCCATCGAGGACGTCTTTGCTGCAGAAAGAAAGATCGGCGGAGCTCTCGGGGCAGGACGATCGGGATGGCAACCTGAGTTCCGCGTTGAACTGTACGAAGTGCCCCACGACGCCCCTGTTCACGTACGTATTCGCTGCTCTGCCAAACCCGGGGCTAATGACACGTTCCCCCGTCTATCGTTTGAGCTTGGGTCGTTCCGCGGCAACGGGGTTTCTGATCAGAAAGAGGCTGGAAACATCGAGATCAGCTCAACCGAGATGCAGGTCTACGAATTCATTGTGGAGGGTGCGAATTTCCCGTTCCAATCCAACAAGCCGGCTCGTCCATCCTATTTTCGGATCTTTAACGACTACCGTCGGGGAACAAGTCAACTGACTTATGAGGAATTGCCAAAGCTGAATATTGATTGGGTGGAACTAACGGGCAACTATTACGAAACATGGCCGCCAAGACAGCATCAAGCAATCTTCTTCGATTCACCGAACCGCGCGAACGAAAAC
>CALIBL010000072.1 GCA_938045805.1 uncultured Rubripirellula sp.
GCGGGTTGGTTCGCATGAGTTACAGCTGACTTGTTCGACTAATTGGCTCGTAGATTTGGTTTCAATAAAGGATTGTGCAAATTCAAGATCCGCTGGATTGTCCATCGCATTGGCTTGTTTGACTTGCGAGCGTTGCGTGGGAGCCTTTGATTTCGTGCCGCTAAGGTATTGATCAGCTGAAACCACTCGGTAGTTCTGCTGTCCCATCGAGACTGTCTGGCCATTCACCATCGTCGGGCCGCTGGCATCCGGATGGGTGTATGACTGAGCGTTCAAGCTCGTCATGGACAGGAGTGTTAAAGTGCAGCTCAGGGCAGTTTTGATCATCTGCTGTATGCCATTCCTAAACGACTGATTTTCAAAATCACGCTGGTGTTTGGGCGATTGAGTTTTCATGTTCGAATCTCGTTAGGGATGATGGCCTGGTGGAGTCAGTCGCATCAATAAGTAATGTCTTGTTTTGCAAATTCGTTTTTCGTTGGCTCGTTTGCCCACAAGTCAATCGACGGTGAGTCGGTCTTGGACGGTAACGAGGCAAGTACTGCGAACCATTCGGATGATTTTTTCTGCATCATCTTGAGTGCGGCAACGACCGCTCACAATGAGTTCTGCACCTTGGTGGGAGATGACGATGTTTGAATCTGGAAACGCGTCTCGTATGGCTTCATGCAGCATCTGTGTCGTGCGTCCACCAGTGGCGACCGAGGGATCGACATTTTCGACGTGGACTTTAAAGATACGCATGCGAACGGGTTGATCTTGTGCATCAGTTGCCGCCCAGACCATTAATTCAGTAACACCGCTTCCAGCTGCGATCAATTTAATTCGATTTGGTCCAACTACGACGACCTGACAAATGCTGGTGTCACCAATTCGAACATCTTGAAGTTCACCCGCTACGGTCAGCGAACGGACCTGTGCTCGTTTCATGTAAAGTGGAACACGCTTAACTTGTGGTGCAAATCGACTCGGCGTTATCTGTTGGGCATAACTCTGTGAAGCGTCATTGCCGATCATATCTTGGGACTCAATTCCGACCATCAGTGCGGGACTGATTTGAATCTGTCGATTAACATTCTCAGGTGCTTCTGCACCACGGTTCTGAAGTTTGACAGGGACCGCACTGATTGCCACGGGGGCAACGCGATGAGTTGCGATGGCAGTTCGCGAATCAATAGACTCTGTGCTCTCGACTAAGCCCTCAACCTCAATTCTAGGGCTTGGTAGCTGATCCGAGTTGGTATCCCCTTGCTTTGATAATTGAGAGGATGCAAGTGAGTGAACGGCCGGAGATTGGATGACAGCAGGGTCTTCCATGCGGACCAATGAATCTGGTTTCTGTACCAGTGCATCAGATGATTTGGGGATTGCCTGCGGATTCGCATCGCTCACTGCTGCGTCAACCAATCTTGATTGATGAGCGTGATTCAAATCGTCAGTGCTGTTTTCGTTGTTGCTGGCCAAGTTCGAATCCTGAGGATCTTCTTGATACCTAGGCTCATTCGAGTCCACTAGCGATTCTTGCTCGGCAGATTCGATGCTTTGTGATGGTTCTTCGATTGCTTCTGGTGCTACTTTGCTTTGCTGGGCTTTCTCGGGCGAGTTGACCGGGGCAATGATCTTTGTATCTTGATTCGCGAGAAGCCAACTGAGTGACCAAGGCTGAGGTGGACCTACGATTGCGTCTCGCGTTTTCGAATGTCGATGTGGTGCTGCTGGAGGAGCGTTGACGAAAGTAGGATCGGACGGAGTGAGCGTTTTGTCAGCGTCAGCTTTCGGTAGATTGATTTCGGAAACTGGAGCGGACTGAGCCACTGCAGTTTCGAAACTCGGTGGGGTTGTCTCTTCCGAATCCTGTGCTTGGTTGCTGTCTTGTATTGCCTCGTGCAAGTCAGCGACAGCTGATTTTTCGGAACTTATTTCAGAATCCGCTTGAACATCATTGTCAACGCTAGCGAGTAACTCGTTCTCGATGCGTGCTTTTGCATTTGAAGGCTGACCTGATTCGCTTAGCGCGATGGCGGCATTATCTTCTGTCTCGAGGTTCGCAAGTTGGCTCGGTAGTTGCAGTAAACCGTCCGCATCTGTTGATGATCTCTCGTTGCTATCCGGTGCCGTGATCTGGGGGACTTGCGTCAGCGTAACGACAGGTCTCTGAAGGATCACGGGAGGTGATGCCAACGTTTTCTTCTGCTTTGTTGTATCCTCGGCGATCGATTCAACGGGTAATGACAGTTCGGTGTCGGATACATCTGCCTGCGTTGTCGAGTCGTTTGAAAGAGGGTGTTTAGACTTGCCTGCAAGAGACTCAACCTTCGAAGGCGTTCTTCGATCCGGCTGTCGTGTTTCAGATGTCTCGCTGGTCTCTGAGTCATCCTTGACTGCTGTCGTTGTCTCGTCTGGGACGCTGTTAGCTTGTCGGGTTTCAGACTGCGTGTCAGCCGCCACTACCGAGTTCTCATCGGCTTGATCACTCAACGAAAAACTGATGCCAGTGGCTTGTAATTCAGTCTGCTCGGTCGAATCGTCCTGCACAGGAGTCACGGAGGAAGAAGATTGATCCGTCAGTGAGAAGAGAACCGGCTCGTGTTGCAATTCTTTTGAGGTTTCTAACGGAGTTTCCGAGGCGGTAGCCGGTAGTGGTAAGACTTTCTGAATTCTCGGTGACGCACCAATGAGATTGGCAGGCGAACCTCCGCTAATCGGGGTAGTGGCGAGGGATGCTTGCAGCTGACCTGTTTTCCGATGCTTGGCAGGTTGAGCTTCGGTTATGGTGGCAGAGGCCTCAGATCCGTCAGCTGCTGTGGAACTTTGAGCAGCTAATTGCTCCGAGGGGGAGTGACGTTGCTCGCCGATCCGTTCGCCTTCAGCCCTAAGCCGATCAGCGAGAGAAAGCTCTTCGCGATGACGAGCAGCCTCTGCCTTCGCGGCAAAACTTGGTTCAGCAAGACGGCGTGCTGGCTTTGGTGGAACCTCCACTCGATCGCTTGGAGGTGCCGAGTTAGACGGGACGACCAGTTTAATTTTCTGGCCTTGTTCGGTCGTTTTCTGAGGCGGCTGCTGTGATAGTGAACCGCGAATAAAATCAGCAAGCCCTGAGGTTAACCGCACTTTTGATTCGGGCGATTTTGCAGACTCAAGGAACGGGTGAACCCGATTACTTCGTTGCTGATTGGAGAGAAGTGGTAACGGCGGATGCTGAAGCATTTTGGCTTCAAGAGGCTGTTTGTCAGAGCGGTCACTCTGAGCGATTGCCAATGGCTCAACTTGCTGAACGATCGGAGTTTGTTGAGCTGCGCCTGAGGATTCGTATGTCACTACTGCGTTGTCAGCCAACGCAGTCGACGTGCAGAGAATTACAGCGAGAATGACTGCTCGCCTTCGTTCCTTGCAAAACCGCCGTTTTCGTTTCTCTCGCATGCCGCATCCTAGCGTCTGAGCGATCGCGTCTGGCTCCACCTTGGGAACACCAACACACCATCAGCGCACTGTGGCTGACGGTTCCTAACTAGGACTATCGGTTTCTGTTTGAACCGACATTAACGATTTTGGCGATTCCAACATCTGTACTAGTCGCGCCGAATCCTAGCTTGGGCTCCTTTGATAGCAATGCAGTTCTGGGGCCGGAAACCGCTACACGATGCGGAAATCGAAGTAGCAACTTCGGGAAGCAATTCAAAATGCTTTGTATCTACAGCGAAAAGATGTCAGAAATTCCGCATCAAGTTAGTCAACGGAGATCAGAGAGCGTTGGCGGGAGGCTTCCATTGCAATGACGGCCGCGGTGACTGAGACATTCAAACTGTCGGTTTTCCCGTTCATTGGGATGCGAATCCCGCGGATGGGCCCCGAGGATGACCGTTGCCAGCGATCTCTAAGACCATCTGCTTCATTTCCGAAGATGATGGCCGTTGGTTTCGTCAGCTCAGTTTCCCACAGCAATTCAGAGGATTCCACTCGGGCCGCAAGTGGCTGAATATGGTGGTTTTCAAGAAAACCGGTGATTTCTCGCTCGTTACCAACCGCCGAAGGAACGTGAAAAATGGCACCTTGGCTATTCCTAATCGCGTTGGGATTGAATCGATCGGTGCAGTCGCAAAGCAGGATCGCGTCGACTCCGGCGGCGTCAGCTGAGCGAAAAATAGCACCGATATTCCCTGGTTTCTCGATGCGGTCGAGAATCAATAGCAACGGAATTTTAGCGAGTGGCAAGCTTTGAAGATCAGATTTCGGCTCCTCGAATTCAGCAACGACGCCTCGTGGAGATTGGCCGAAGGCTATCTTGCTTAGCAACGCATCGGTCACCAGCGTTAGCCCGCCGAGCTGAATTGATTGTTGCAGGATCTGTTTCTGCTGTGCGTTTCCTGATGCCTGTGTCTTTTCAAATTCCTCGGTGCAAAGGTACAAACCACAGAGTTTCAATCCGGCACTCAGGGCACGCCCCACCTCGCGCCAACCATCGACCAACACTCTTTTTGCTTGCCGACGTGCTCGGTTGTCACGTAGTTTTGTGAGACGCCGTACCTTCGGGTTGGAATGGCTTCGGACGACGGGTGGGGAGGAGTCGGTCATAAACTTAAAAAAAATTTATAGATTGAAAATCCAGCCATAGCGCGGACAAATGTTGTGACGATTGTGTGAAGGTGCGAGATTATTGGTCTTGTGCTTTCACGGAGCATAACCGAGTGCGTGCGTAGCGGATGAACTGGTGTTCGCTATTGGTTTTGTAGGCGGATCATTTAAAAGAGCAGTTCCATGGGTGGAGCAATCCAATGCCGGGCGGTTGAGACTCGACGCGATCAAAAAGCGTTTTTGCAGCTTGAAAAGGATCTTTACCGAGACGATCCCAATTGGGTTCCACCGATCTGGCAGGTTCGCAAAGAGCTCGTCGGATTCAAGCCGCATCCTTTCTATGATGATGCAGAGTGCCAAGCTTTTCTAGTGGAAGAGGGTGGTAAGGTTGTCGGCCGTGTGGTTGCCATTATCAATCACGGGCACAACCGGCTTTACAAAGAAAAACGCGGATTCTTCGGTTTTTTTGAATGCGAAAATCGCTCGGAAGCAAGTTGCGCACTACTTGCCAAGGCTTGTGCATGGTTGGCATCCAAGGGGATGACCGATGTCAGGGGGCCGGTTCATCCCAGCTTGAATTATGAGGCCGGTTTGTTGGTCGAAGGCTTTGATACACCGCCAACATTCATGATTCCTTACAATTTGCCTTATTACGAGCAGCTGTTGGTTGGTTTCGGATTTGAAAAAACTCAGGATCTCTACAGTTATCGTGCATCGGTCGATCTGTTGGATTCATTGGATCCAAAACTTCAGTTCGTGATTGATGAAGCGACCAAGCGATTTAACGTCACCTGCCGTCCAATTAGCAAATCGAACTTCAAGCAAGACGTTCGCGTCTTCCTCGAAATTTACAACCAATCGCTCCAGCAGACTTGGGGCTATGTCCCGATGAGCGTTGCAGAAATCGATCATCAGGCAAAAGGTTTGCAGTTTTTAATCGTTCCAAAGCTGACGAGTATCGCTGAGATCGAAGGACGTCCCGTGGGGGCTGGATTCGGACTTCTCGATTTCAATCCGATCATTAAGAAAATCGGCGGCAATCTGTTTCCATTTGGTTGGTATCACCTGCTGACCGGCAAGAAAAAACTCGACTGCGTGCGAATCATCAGTACCAACGTGATTCCTGAGTACCAGAAATGGGGACTCGGCCTCGTGACACTCTCTCTGCTGACCCCTGAAGTATTGAAGCACGGGATCAAAGTGGGCGAGTTTTCGTGGGTGCTAGAAAGTAATCGGTTATCGAGAGGGACGATTGAACGCGGAGGCGTTGATCGCAGTAAGGTTCATCGTCTCTACGATCGATCTTTGGCGGAATAGCCGGAAATCAAGAAACTTTCGAGATTCATCACGGCTCAATGCGACGCGAGATGAGAACACCGATTTTTCGATTTTTCAAAGACTTTTGAGAAAATTTTCACTGGGTATTTCCAATTCGACTGTCGAATCTTACTGTGGAGGATTCCTGTCTCTCAATTGGTCCCCTCGAGAACCCATGCCTCAAAGCAACGCTGTCATTACCGGAATGGGTGTCGTTTCCGCGATCGGTATCGGATGCGATGACTTCTTTGAGTCACTCCTGAGGAAAAAATCTGCCGTCACTTCGCTGCTGAATCGCGTGGATGATCGTTGTGTGTATGACGGGGAACCGCAGCCTGCTGGACTCTGGGTTGGGGCTCCGATCTTAGATTTCGAAGCCAAGCATTTCGTGAAGCCGCGTAAAGCGATGAAGGTGATGTGTCGTGAGATACAGACCGCCTTTGCTGCTTCGCTGATGGCTGTTGAAGCAGCTGGGCTGGATAGCTTCATCCCCGCTACTGCCGAGAGTGTGCTTCGGCCAAGCGACTTTGGCACCGTCTTCGGCAGCGAAATCTTCTATGGCTCGCCACTTGAGCTATCCGACTCCATTCGCCCCTGTATTCAGGAAGATGGTGAGATTGATGCGAGCCACTTTGGCGATGCTGCGATGAAGCAGATCATGCCGTTATGGATGCTCAAGTACCTACCGAATATGCCAGCTTGTCACGTTGGAATTTATTTGAATTCTCACGGACCCAACAACTCGATCGTTCTCGGAGATGTCTCTGGGCCATCAGCCCTGATTGAAGCAGCATCCTGCGTGGATCGAGAGATTGTCAAGGTGGTCGTGACAGGTGGTACGGGAACACGTATCGGCACCACGCGTTTGAATTTCCGTGCGGATTACCCGATGGCAGAAGCGTTTGATCCGGTTGAGAATTCATCGCGTCCTCACGATCCAACCTCAACAGGAGTGGTTGGAGGAGAGGGAGCCGCAGCACTAATTGTTGAGTCCCAAGAGTTCGCGAAGCAGCGCGGAGCGACTCCGATTGTTCGCCTTGTATCCTATGCTTCCCGCTTCGTCGGTGCGGAGGGAATGAAAACGCCAATGCGCTGCAAGGAAACTTCTGATACGGGGATGCGGAGTTCGTCCAAGGCGATCCAGTTAGCAATTGAAACAGCTTTGGCTGATGCAGGGATCGGTGAAACCGATCTTGGGCTGGTCGTTAGTCATGGAACCGGAGATCCTGTCGCCGATGCCGCGGAGCGAGTGGCCACTCAGGCAACGGTCCCCTCGGTCCCCACCATCGCGACGGTTGCATCGATCGGACATACCGGCGCCGGTTGCGGTTCAATCGATGTGGTTGCCGGTGCGATGGCACTGCATCGAGGGACGGTACCTCCCACCCGATACGATTCAAGGCTATCGCCAGAGGTCAGATACAACGAGACGCCAAGTGAAATGCGAGGCGATTTTGTTCTCTGCATTTGTCACAACACCGAGGGGAACGCGACCGCAATTGTTCTTGGACGTCCCTAGTCGCACTGCTTACTGGCCTCGCTGAATGGTTCGGCCACGGGCCACTCTTTATCAGATTTTGGCGACTTCTTTGATATTGGCTGAGCTTGGATCTCAGATCTTCTTTCAGGTTGATCCAATGGTCAATTAAAACCTTATTTGATCTGAATGACTATTTTTCCCATCAGTTGTGCCGTCTGGTGAAGTGTTGCCTGTTCTTGCAGACGATGTGCCTCGACCATTTGATCGATCGTAAAGGTCGCTCCGATGTTCGATTTGAGTTTTCCATCTGCCATCCAATGATTGATGTCCGTTGCGCACTCTTTCATTTCTTCGGGTGACGCCTTGAACATCACGAATCCACTCAGAGTGCATTCTTTGACATAGAATGGTCCAACGGGAAACGTCGGCGTTGCATCTCGTCCGGCCATAACAATCATTCGACCGCGTTCCGCCAAGGATTCGACGGCAAGATTAAAATCCGGTTCGCGACGCGTCTCCCAAAAAAGATTAACTCCCTCCGGAGCTTCCTGTTTGAGTCGCTCTGAGATGGACTCGCGTTGATACGGAATCACAACGTCAGCACCCAGTGCGCGTACCTGTTCACATTTTTCATCAGACCCCGCAGTGCTGATCACCCTCGCACCAGCTGCAACCGCCATTTGAACCACCATCGATCCGACTCCGCCGCTACCACCAATCACCATCACGGTTTCGCCGGATTTCAGCCGCCCTTCGCGGAAAAGGCCTAGGTGCGCAGTGACTCCCACCAGTGCGTTGGCCGCCGCATCTTCAAAGCTGCATTCTGATGGAATGGGAAAGCACCAATCGGCAGCAACACTGATTTTTTCAGCAGTCGTGCCCTGAATCCCGAGTAATCCTTGATTCGTGCACCAAACTCGGTCTCCCACGGAGAAACCCGAGACTTCACTTCCCACTTCTTCGACGATCCCTGCCGCGTCGCAACCCAAAAAGTAGGGGCTGGGAAGTTCAAAAGCTACTGCTCCACTTCTGACATAGGTGTCGATTGGATTCACGGATGTTGCGTGAACACGAATGAGTAATTCATTGGACGCACAGGTTGGTTCCGCAACTTCCCCTACTTGAATGACTTCAGGTGTACCAGTTTGATCAATGTAAGCGGCCTTCATGGCTGTCTTATGGGAATGGGGTTTCGCGGGAGAGTTCGCCCAAAATTTCTTTTGGCGGTAGGAGATCAATCACATCACGTTCTCTCGATGGGGTCGCAATGTATCGTTCTAAGTAAGTCGATTCTTCTTGGCGTCTCATGGGGAAGTGTCGGCGTATGGCTTCCTCGCTCCAAGCGCGAAGCGTGATGGTTTCTAACAAGGCGTCGCCATGAGTGATGAGATCGAGAATTTCAAGTGTTCTATCTGGGATCACAAGTTTGAGAGTGGATAGCTCGCTATTGGTAATTGGTGCTGGGCGTTCTCCACCGCCGGTCCAAAAAGATCGGCGACGACTTGAATTGTTACCGCTACCGGTACTGCGCGGTGGACCACTAAAAACCATCGCAGCAATCGTTCCAAAGTAGGGATCGTCACTCTCTGGAAATCTCTCCCGCATTCGCTCCAGGTGTCCGGCGGTGGTCTCGACTCCGCGTTCCACTCGATGTCTGACGATCTGCTGCAGAGCAAAGTAGATCAACTCTGTTGATTGCTCATCGAGTTTCAGCGTTGATCTTTGTGAGATCGCAATTTGTGTTTCTTCAATCGCCTGGTCAATCGCATTTTTTCGAGTCAGGGGATCACTGGATTCGATTGCCTCTCGAAGTTCGCTCGTCAAGCTCTGCGACCAGACAGCATAGATCTGCATGGTGTTGAGAAGCATGTCTGAATCAGGCTGTGTCTTAACAGCCGCGGCGGTGCGCCGAATGGAAGTCTGATCTTCTGGACTCAGTGCATTGAAGCGATCCCAGCGCAGGTTGAGTTGACGGAGTTTTTCGATGGGCAACTGCTGCACAACACCTTCGCGGTCGCTCAGAGCGGTTTCACTAACCGCATTAGGATTTTCGGGGACGAATTCCCCAATTTCTTTACCTGCGGAGACCATCGACGCCCAATTATTCGAGGACGAAAGTAGTCGCATCAATTCGATATCGCTTCCACGAAGGTAAGCATCGAGGTTTTCTGCGATTGCCAGGTCATCAAGCTCCCCTTGATACCGATAGCTATTTGATAGTTTCGAAACCCAGAACGCCGCTCCGATTCCTCCTAGGGATATCAGCAAAATGATCAAGGGCCATTTGACCCCTTGCAGCGTCCAAGACCTTGGTGAATTTTCTTGCTCTAGGTCCGCAACAACCAATTCGAGTGTGGATTCAACGAGTTTCAAACTCGGAGCCGAATCCGGCAGGTCATCTAACAGTTCCCAGCCCGACTGTAAGGTTTGAAGTCGCTCGCGCAGCGTCTCATTTTCCACTAACCGATTTTCGAGCGCTGATTCATCGTCGCGTGAAAGCTCACCATCCAAGTAGGCGACGAGCAACTCGTCGTCTGGATCGATTGGCGAATCATCTGAGATCGCAGAGATGCTCATGATGTTTGACCTCCCCGTTGTTGATCACCACTTTCTTGGTTGTCACGTTCTGAATCCGCATCGCTCGAAAAATCCACTTCGTTGGGGATGATTCCGGACTCAATGTAGGACTGAAGGAGTTCCTTCAGATTGACTCTCGCTCGACTGAGCAGCGATTTGACTGCTTTGGTTGTCAGTCCCATCGTTTCCGCGATTTCTGCGTAGCTCATGTTTTCAAATCGAGAAAGCATCAACGCCATTCTTTGACGCTCGCTCAAGGCTTCAACCGCAGCTCGAACCACTTCCGCTCTCTCCGCATGTTCGGCAATCCGTGTGGGAATCATTCCACTCGCATCCAGTGCGGTTGCGGCTAGCAGTTGAGGTCCACTCGGGGCATCATCTGAGCGCGGCGCATCCACCTCGCTAACCTCATGTCTACGACCGAGAGAGCGAGCTGCGTTGCGAGCGACATTCCCAGCAATTGTGAAGAGCCAAGTCGAGAACTTCGCTCCCGCTTCATAGGTCTTCCTCGCGCGGAAGACTCTCATGAAGGTTTCTTGAGCCAAGTCTTCAGCCATGTCTCGCCTAGGGCCAATCGTGTGCATCAATCGGACCAGTCGAGCTTCATATCGCTTCATCAGTTCCGCAAAAGCACCCGCGTCGTCATCACGGACGCGCAGCATCAAGCGAACATCCGGATCGGACTGCTGATAACGCAAAGCCGTGGATTCACTGACTGCCAAGGGTGCGATCGCTGGGAGGGTGTTGATGAAGCGAAAAAGACTGGGAGATGTAGAATCATCACGAAACAGAAAAATTCTGTCTCACTGATTCTAATCGTTTGTAACCACAGCGAGGAGGTGAAGTTTCGCCACTTCACCGACCGAGATCGAGAAATCGCTAGTCTGTGGTTTTCCAAACCGTTGTTCAGGCGACTATTTCTGTAATCACCGAGCCATAGTCTCGCTCTAACCGCTGCTGACCGGGATAATGAAGACGTTGTGGATGCAAGCCAAGTTGGTGCATGATGGTGGCATGCACATCGGTCACGTAGTGTGGATGGTCGGCAGCGTGAAAACCAATCTCATCGGTTGATCCATGTGCGACGCCGCCGCGAATACCTCCACCCGCCATCCAAACGCTAAATCCGTACGGGTGATGGTCGCGTCCGTCTGATCCTTGTGATCCAGGCGTCCGGCCAAATTCGGTAGCAAACACCACCATTGTTTCATCCAACATTCCTCTCCGCTTCAGGTCCGTTAGCAAACCAGCGATCGGCCGATCAACCTGCATCGCAAGTTCAGCATGTTTCTTTTTCAAGCCTGAGTGTTGATCCCAAGCACCGGCAGCACCATCACCATGCATGATTTGGATGAAGCGGACACCTTTCTCAACGAACCTTCTCGCGGCTAAGAGTTGTTCTCCAAATGCGCGAGTTTCCGGTTGATCGAGGCCATAGAGTTTGTGAGTGGATTCCGTTTCGGTATCAAAGCGAATGATTTCAGGCACCGCCGTTTGCATTCGATAGGCTAGTTCATACGATTTGATTCTCGCTGCAAGGGTTTGGTCGTCTGGGAATTGGTTTCCACTGATGCGATTGAGTTGGTTGATTAGCTCAAACTCAGCTCTCTGTGATTCGGCATCAAGTTTCCCCTGTGGTTTTGCATAACTCAGGGGTTCCTTCGGATCCACTTTGAGTTGCACCGAGTCGTAGGCAGGACCGAGATAGTGGCCATCTCTCTTGTCAAAGAATCGCGGTCCCATGCAGATGAACTGCGGTAAGTTTTCGTTGAGTGTCCCGAGACCATAATTAACCCACGCGCCAATCGTTGGAACTCGCGGATCGAGCATGTGACGTCCGGAGTGGAATTGAACCTGAGCACCGTGGTTGTCATCGGTGGTCCACATCGATCGGATGATCGAGAGGTCATCAACTTTCGATCCAATGTGGGGAAACCAATCGCTGACGTCGATACCGCTTTGGCCATACTTTTTAAAACCGACCTGAAGTGGGTATAGCTTGTTGCGTTGTTGACCGTTGGCATCGTTGACCACAACCACGCGGACACGTTTGAGTTTGTCGGAGGTCTGAACCTCGGAGAACGGAGTCTCTGAGATGGTTTGCCCAGCATATTGATTCAACGCCGGTTTAGGGTCAAAGCTTTCCATGTGGCTCACGCCACCCCTCATGAAAAGCCAGATCACGCTCTTCGCTTTGGGCCGGAAATGCGGTTTTCCATCAGGAGACGAAAACGATTCAGCCCGCGCATTTTCCTTCGCAAGCAATGAAGTTAAGGCTGTCCCCGCAATCCCAGAGGTAGCACCGAGAAAAAGGCGGCGGTTGAACTGCGAAATTCGGTTCATCATTTACCTAGTCGGAGAGTCTGTCGGTTAGCGGATCGTAATGAACTCGTGGTGATTCAGCATTGCATGAACCAATCTTTCGCGAATGGCGGTGGAGGCTCGGTGGATCTCTTCTCCATCGGTTGCTTGCTTGGTACTCAATTGATTGAGGAAGTTCGTACAAGCATCGATTTCTTGGTCCGTAGCCTCGCGAGCGAGCAGATACTCAAATAGCATTTTTACGAAAGATTTATCACTCAAGTTTAGATGCTTTTCATGCAAAATTTGGTTCAGCTTTTGAGCTGCTTCGAGGGAAATCTTACTGTTGACCAAAGCAAGAGCTTGCTGGGGAACAATACTCTCCGATCGGCGGTAGCAGGCGAGTACGTTGGCGTTGTCAAACGTCTCTAGGAATTGATCTTTGACGTCCGGAGAATGTCGAAGGTAGAGGCCACGGCGAGGTGGTTGATGGTTGTGATCCAAACTCGGTCCGCCCACAGTTAGGTCCAATTGACCGGAGAGGGACAGAAGGCTGTCACGGAGTAACTGTGATTCCATCCGTTTGGCGTTCATCCTCCAGTACATTTGGTTTTGCGGGTCTTGCGTTTGTGTTTTTGGGTCTGCGCTAAGGCTTGACGAGCTTCGCAGGTAAGCTTCAGAGGTCACGATTGTTCGATGGAGCTGTTTGAGGCTCCAACCAGACTGCATCAAATTGAAAGCGAGCGTGTCGAGTAACTCCAAATGCTCCGGGCTTTTGGCACGCAAACCAAAGTCGAAAACCGATTCAACCAGAGGCTGACCGAAGTGTCGCATCCATACATGATTCACCGCAACTCTTGCGGTCAGAGGGTTGTTTGGAGAGGTAATCCAATTGGCTAACGCGGAGCGGCGTCCTGAGCTTACTGAGGGATAGATCGGTGTGTAATCGGTTTCTTTATCGGCTGGTGACTCCAAAGCTTTTCGGCTCGCTCGAAAAGATGCGTAAGTGACCTGATTGGGGTTTGCCTGATCCAGTGCTCTCAGTTTCTCTTCTTCCTTTTTGATGCTATCCGTTTCGTCTTTCCCTGACTCGAGTTGCTTGAGTTTTGCCTCGGCGATTCTTAATTGCAGTTGTTTCTTGGCAGCGTGAAGACGAGCTGCGACTGTCTTTTCGGTACCGTCGTCGCTTGCTTTGTCTGTTTCTTGATGTGGCTTTTGAGTTGAGGTTCTCAGGGCTATTAGCAATTTATCCGCGTTGATGGTTGCTTCGATCGAATCTCTTTTGGAGCGGAGTTGATAGAGCTTGGCTTCCGCAATCTGAAGTGCTTTCTCAGGGGCAGGTGTTGCTTCCTTAAAGTTTTCAGGTTTGACCCACTGAATGTCTTTTGATGGATTTTGAATCGTCAAGCGATCAAATGAAACGGTGGAATCGAAACCGGAGAGCGAGAAGGTGCCATCGAGACGCTTGGGGAATTGGTACGCAATCACCAACTCTCCGTCGAGCCAAACATTGATTAGCGTATCTTTAACTGCAAAACGCAGGTGATACGGTTTGCCCTCCTCAATTGCGTATGACTTCCGCCCGTTGGCGGGATAATCAGATTGTCCATTGCGGGTTGAGGCGACCTGGACTTTGGGACCTGGCGCATGTGCGCTGGTGTAAACGAAGTTGCTGTTCTGTCCATCTGCAGATTCATCAAAACGAAAAGTGACGGAGCGATAGGTGGTTCCCCCGGTGTGCGTGTAGTAGCAGTTCGCTTCGAAGTCTCGCGGAAGTTTTTGCTTAAGCTTTGCAAAGTGCGCATCTCTCGTTGGAACGGTTTGGAGCAACTTGCCGTCACGAAATTCCCAGTGGTTGCCAACTAGTTCCCATCGATCTTGATCCAGTTGATCGAACTCTTCAATCAACATCATGGGCTCAGGTGCTAGTGTTGCATCGGATTGGGATGCATCTTCGTCAAGGCTGTGTTGTTGTATTTCGATCCATTTGGCCTTTGCATCTTGGACCGCTTTCTCAGCCACTTTGATTTCGTTTGATAGTTTTGTGAGCTGGTCTTCAAGAACATGGGGTCTCGTTGCCGGCGCATAGGCTTGAGCGGGTAGGTTAACGGATTTAATCTTGGGTTGTTGCTCCGCAAAGATAGATGGGATTCCCGCGTTGATCACGGTTTCCTTGTCTGGATCCTTCGGGTCACCTTTGCGGTGAAGGTGTGTCGGAAGGTCGAGTTGATCATCAAAGGCTCGAGGGAGTCCATCGCTTTCGAGGTCGGTCACTCCGGGAACCGGATCAAGTCGTACTTGATGTGGCTCAAAAATGGCACGCATTTTGTAGTAGTCGACGTGCGAGATTGGATCGTATTTGTGATCGTGGCACTTAGCGCAATTCATCGTTAGGCCAAGGAACGCCTTGCTGGTGTGCTCGATCGTGCTATCAAGCCAAGTCGTTCGATTGAAGAGATAGTAGTTTCTCGCAAGGTATCCGGTTGCTGCGAGCACGGACGGATCTCCTGGGGCCAGTTCGTCTCCGGCTAGCATCTCGCGGACCATCTGGTCATAGCCCTTGTCGTCATTGAGCGAATGGATGATCCAGTCTCGCCAATGCCAGAGGTGTTTTTGGCTATTACGAAGTTGTTGTCCGAGCCCGTACCAATCTGAATATCGCCAGATATCCATCCAATGTCTGGCCCATCTTTCTCCATGCTGCGGGCTAGCGAGTAGATCGTCAATGATAACCCTCAGCGCTCGTTGGTCCGCGAGTTGTTCTGGTGATGGAGGTAATCCGATGAGGTCGAGGTAAAGTCGACGAATTTGAATTTCACGTGTGGCGGGTGCTTGAGGCGCGATAGCAAGCGTTGCATGCTTCGCATTCAATATTGCATCAATTGGATTAGCATCACCCCCATCTACAAGTTCAGGTGCTGGCTTGATCGGCTGGAATGCCCAATGATCTTTCGGTGCAACCGGTGGTGTTTCCGCTGGCGCTGGGGCGCCTTGTTGAATCCACTTGGTGAGCATTGCGATTTGATCAGCTGTCAGTGCGGCCCCTTCGCCCTCGGGTGGCATGCGATCACTGTCACGAGAAGAAACTCTCTCGATCAGCGGGCTGTTTTCGGGGGCATCTAAGTCCAGTATCGAACCGCTGTCACCGCCCTGGATCATCAGTTCTCGTGTTTCAACTCGAAGCCCAGATTCCTGTTTGAGTGTACCGTGGCACGGTGAGCATTTTTCAGTCAGTAGCGGTTTGATCTCGGCAAGGTAGTCCACTGCGAAAGCCGTCTGCTCATGTAGGATCAGCGGCGCTAGGATCAACAGAGCAAAGATTTGTCTCATCGCTGTCGATCCTTTCCCTTTCGGACGTGAGGTGCCAAGTTTTGGAGTGGTGTGCGTTTCACTGGGTGGGCATTTTGGTTGAACAATGGAGTGAGAGCGACTCGTGGCTGAGCGACTCGAGTGATCCTCACTCTTAACATTTTAGTCACCCGCTGGCAGGTTTTGTTGTGATGATCGTCAACTATGCACAAGTGTTTACCGGTGGATAAGTCTCATGTTTGTTCCTGTGCTTCCCGCATTTTGGCGACATAGTCTTCACGGATGGGACTGAATACATCCAGTACCACCACTGGGCCGCCTTCAGCGATGGCGCGGTGAGGAACGTTCGGAGGGATGAGGTACATTTCTCCGGGGCCAATGGTTCTCGTTTCATCGCCGATGGTTAATCGAAGCGTACCACTAATCATGATGCCGGCCTGTTCGTGAGGGTGATCATGCAGCGGAATTTCCGCTGCATCTTCCATCTCCACCCGCGAGAGCATGAGATTCTCACCAAAAGGCGTTTTTAGTTTGCATCCCGGAGCTACGTTGATGGGGGCAATTTTTTCAAGATCAATGAACGGCATATCGTCTTCTCTCACGTGCTCTCTACTCAGGAGCGACTGACTTGTGTTGCGATAATTATCTGAAACCACTGAAGTGTCATTCTAACTGAAGTGGTGATGGGAATGCCGCAACCAATTGCTTAGAGTTTCCTCATGTTGATTTGGGTTGAGAGAGTTTGTTTCACTGGCGGGATACTTTTCTTTGTGATCGATGTTTAAACTGTCCATCGTTTTGTGTTCGTGACGCGACGATTCGGGCAGGTGATGATGTTTTTAAGACGGTTGGGAACAGTAGCGTTGTCGTGTTTTGCATTACGCACTTTGCAGTCCGCGACGGTCTTGGTTCTTCTCTTGGTTGTGCAATCCTATTTGCCGATCGGTCGGGCTTGGGCTGGCGATCAGAAGCCCAGCGAGAAATCTACCGAGGTGAACCCACCCTTGCCTTTGAACGTCGTCTTTGTTCTTTGCGATGATCACCGCTACGACTGCCTCGGGATCGAGGGTCATCCTTTCCTTGAGACACCCCATCTGGACCAGCTCGCGCGTGATGGTGCGTTGATGTCCAAGGCGTATGTCACTACATCGCTCTGTTCACCAAGTCGAGCGTCGATTTTGACCGGCTTGTACGCTCACAATCATCGAGTGGTCGATAATTACCATCCCGTTGATGAGAACCTTATTTTCTTCCCGCAGCAGATGCAAAAGTCGGGTTACGAGACGGCTTTCTTTGGTAAGTGGCATATGGGTGGGGATATTGATGATCCCCAACGGGGTTTTGACCATTGGTTGGCATTCAAGGGTCAGGGGACTTACTGGCCGGACGGCCACGGAACGACACGCGAGGTTCCGCAAACCACCTACGACGGCTTCAATCTCAATGGAAAGCGGATACCGCAGAAAGGCTACATCACCGATGAGTTAACGGACTACGCGATCGAGTGGCTCAAGACACGCGATTCTGATCAGCCGTTTTTCATGTATGTCAGCCATAAGGCGGTGCATGCAGATTTTGTCCCTGCCGATCGGCATCGTGGGAGGTATGACGAGGAAGTGTTGCCCATCTCCACTCCCAGTGTTGAAGAGATGGATCGCGGCAAGTTGCCGATGTGGGTTCGGAACCAACGTAATAGCCGACACGGTGCGGACTTTGGTTATAACCTCGATGGGTTTTCACCTGAGGTTTATTATCGACGCTACTGTGAGTCAC
Organism: uncultured Rubripirellula sp.; assembly: GCA_938045805.1. Classification (GTDB taxonomy): domain Bacteria; phylum Planctomycetota; class Planctomycetia; order Pirellulales; family Pirellulaceae; genus Rubripirellula. The sequence goes on from CALIBL010000072.1 coordinate 17,330, forward strand.
TGCTCGCGGTGGATGAAAGCGTGGGGCGTTTGAGGGAAGCGGTCCGTGAGGTCGGAGCCAGTCGGAACACGCTTTTTATCTACATGGGCGATAACGGCTTTCAGTTTGGCGATCACGGATTGATCGACAAGCGAACGGCTTATGAGGCGAGTGCACGTGTTCCGCTTATTTTCGCCGCTGAGGGGGTGATTCCCAGCGGGCAGCGAGTGGGACAGCTCGTCGGAAACATTGACATCGCTTCGACGATTCTTGAGGCTACCGCTTCACCGCCACTGCCAACGTCAGATGGTCAGAGTTTTTGGGGAGCGGTCACGGGTCAGGGAGCCGTTTCTTCGTCGCGTGATGCCTTGTTGTACGAGTATTACTGGGAGCGAAATTACCCGCATACGCCAACGTTACACGCAGTGCTCGGTGGACGTTGGAAATACATTCGGTGTCACGGTCTTTGGGATCGAGACGAGCTTTACGATCTCGAGAATGATCCGCAGGAGATGGTGAATTTGATCGATGATCCGTCGCAGCAGCAGCGCGTCAGCGAGATGAACGCGGAGTTGTGGCGGTTGTTATTCGAAAGTGATGGTCACGAGATTCCGCTTCTTGAAGATCGCGGGCCGACCTTTCCTTGGCGACATCCAGGTGAGGCACCACAAGCAAAATTCCCAGAAGAGTATTTTCACACTCGCGAGCCTGGTAAGTGATTCTGCGATATCAAATGCCGGGTGATTTCTACTCGCTGCACGCAGATGGTGCTACCTTGCTACGCAGGAATGATTTCGCCTCGAGTGAGATCTTCGAATTGTTCACGCTGGCGGATCAGCTTGGCATCTCCATTCTCGATGAGAACTTCTGCTGCTCGAGTCTTACTGTTGTAGTTACTGGCCATCACGAAGCCGTAAGCTCCCGCATTTTCGAGCACGATGTAGTCGCCCACTCTCGGTGCGGGCAAGCGGCGTGAGTCGACGTATCCGCCCTCACGTTGCGTAAAAATGTCGCCTGATTCGCAGAGCGGTCCGCCGACCACCACTTCCACTTGCTCTCGATCGGCTGCATCTCCGGATTTCGCGGCGACTGAGATTGGGTGATAGGAACCGTACATCACCGGCCGCGCGAGGTCAGTAAACCCAGCATCCACAAGGGCAAATAGGTTATCACCCATTTTTTTGACGCTGCGTACTTCTGCGATTAGGTAACCACTCTCGGCTGCAAGGAAGCGGCCTGGTTCGATTTCAAGTGAGACACGGTGACCGAATCGTTCGCTGAGTCGGTTGCG
>CALIBL010000073.1 GCA_938045805.1 uncultured Rubripirellula sp.
GACCGTCTGAACACACCCTTAGACTTACCTTTGACATGATGCGTCCAGCTTTGTTGATTCTTTCGTTGATTTCGCTACGACCAGTCTGCGCGGAAGAACGCCCGAACATCCTCTTCATCTTCACCGATGACCAATCACACCGAACCGTGAGCTGCTACCCCGAAGCCTATCCATGGGTCAAAACCCCCAACATTGATGCGTTGGCTGCCGAGGGCGTTAGATTCACCCATACCTACATGGGGACTTGGTGCATGCCATCACGCGCAACGATGCTCACCGGTCGTCATCAATATGGTGTTGAGTCGATGCGAATGGAGGGGGAATACCCGGGCAGCGTCTACGATCCGGAACAGTGCCAGTTCTGGCCAAAGATTTTTCGTCAAAACGGGTACTCGACCGCTCAGATTGGTAAATGGCACACCGGCGTTGATAGCGGATACGGACGTGATTGGGATCACCAAATCGTTTGGAGTCGACCTAAGTACCCTCAAAACGCTGGCCACTACTATGACGATCAAATCGTCGAAATTGATGGTGAGGTTGCGCGTGTCTCGGGTTACACGACGGACTGGTACACAGATCGCGCGGAGAAGTACATTCGCGGAGAAAATCGTGCGCCCGAGAAACCTTGGTATCTCTGGCTCTGCTACGGAGCTGTTCATGGACCGTTCACGCCAGCAGAGCGTCATCAAGAAACTTACCCTAGTGTCGATGTGCCCGTGCCGGTCAATATTTTTCCCGGCGACTCTCGGGTGGGGAAGCCGAAATACGTGCGTGAGCGAAATCGTTGGGTGAAGAATGAGACGGGTGAGATTGAACTTGAGTCGGGCGTCAAACAGAGAACGGTCGTTAATGCGCCCCTGCACGGCAACCGCCTACAGGACTGGGTTCGGCAATACCATCAAGGTGTGCTTGCCATCGATGATGCTGTTGGCCGTTTGAGACGAGCAATCCAAGAATCCGGCCAGGCAGAGAACACGCTCATTGTGTTTGCTGCCGATCAGGGAATTGCATGGGGGCAGAATGGATTCCAACAGAAGATCGCACCATACGATGCAAACATTCGTGGCCCTTTGATCATGTCGTTCCCGGGAAAAATCACGAAGGGCGGCGTGTGCGAACGACCAGTCGGTGGAACTGATATTCCCCCAACGTTTTTTGCTTTCGCTGGATTACCACTGCCTTGGAAAATGCATGGTCACGATCTGACACCCCTGCTAGCGAATCCTTCTCAACCGTGGCCACATCCAGTTTTGACCGCTTTAACTGGTGAAAAATACGGAAGTGATACTGATCGAATTCCCACTGACCCAGAGGTTCTTTACAAGACTGCGAACGTCCCGTGGTGGATTTCACTACTAGACGGGCGTCACAAGTACATTCGAACCTTGGTTGAGGGAGAAGTCGAGGAACTCTATGACCTCGAAAGCGATCCCAAAGAATTGGTGAACTTAGCGTTGCAGCCAGCGCACCTCGACAAACTCAGGGCGATGCGAGAAGCGACTCTGGCAGAACTAAGACGCACCGATGCGGGGATGGTCGACCACCTACCGGGATTCTCGACTCCGGAGTGACTTCACGCGGCTTGATACTCTGATCCGCTGCCCACCCAACCGATGGACCGATCATTCATCGGGTCTTTACGGCTTCAGCAGACGTTGCTTTTGGGTCACCCGCCTTTGCACTTCAGTGACGACTCGTCCATTAGCGGCTCCAGGATTGATTGCGCTGTAAAACTCTAACGTTTCGTTGAGGAACCGCTGCAGGAAATACTTTGCAGCTTGCCGTACCAGCGGTCGACTTTGATTCGATAGCGAGTTTTTTAATTGGTTGAGTAGTCGATCGTTATACGAGAGGCTTCTTGCCGCTGAAGCAAACCACTCTTCAAAGTTCTGCCGTTCCGCTGGGGGCAGGTTTTGCATCGCAGCCAGCTTTTTGGTCACTGACATGCCTAAACGTGGTTTAGCTACACACTGCTGGTGCAGCCACTTGATCAAGGACTCGCGAACCCTTTCTTGACTCGAATTGATCATCGCCAAAAGTGTTTCATCGTCGGGTGGGATCTGCTCGGCTGCTCTGCAACTTAGCAACGCATTTGTCGCGAACAACTGTTCGTTCAAGTTGGCGCTATGAACCAAATCGTTCAACTGAGCGAAAAATTGTGGTGCATGATTGAACGCTGCCGTCAAATCTTTGGGCATCTGATCACGCTTTTTTTCTCTATACCATTGATCACCGAACAACGGCCGGAGCTTTTCCGTCTTTCCGTTTGGGTCAATCGCGATCCAAGCTGAACGACTGACTGCCTGGTCTCCAACGCTTATCAGGCCTCGGTGCAATCCCACGAGCAAACGTTGTTCTATGCGTTGCACCACCAGAGAAGTGTTGACTTGATTCACGTCAATGACATGGGTCCGATTATTGAGTTGAAATTCTAATCGTTGGTTCTCGGTTAGATTTTCAACTGCAAGACGTCCGCGCTCAAGCTGACAAATCACCACTGGTTGAGTTTCGTTTGACCCCTGTGACAACGTGAATGTGGTGTTAGCATCAGCCGTCCAACGCAATTCGTCTCTCGCGTTACCGCTGAGGAGGCTGTCATTAAAAGTCACCACCTGAACCCACCGACTCGTCGCCTCAGTTGGGTAAGAGGCAGATGCCAAAAAACCTCGCCACTGATCGCTCGCCTCATCGCGAACCGCCGCAACCCCTCGCGACTCCGTCCATTCGAACCACTCCGCGAAATTGACTACCGTCGATGTTTGAGTCGATTCCGTTTTGGGACTTAATGATGGTGTTCGTCCCTCTGGTGGCTCGCTTGATTCCTGCATTGGCGTCCGCACGATCAAATCACCGCTGTCATCCTTCCGGTCGATCGCCGGGGAACGATCTGGGATGGGCTCGATCGATTGCTGGACTGCCGACTCAGGTGGATTCTGTTCCACAACTTGATCGATTCGAGGCAATGTCATGCCTGGATCCGACATCGACGGTGTATCCGACCCTGTGTCGTCCTGCGCGATCCTCTCGGGAACCAACCCTTTGGCGTCTTCCTGTCCAGAGTTCATCCAACGGATCATGCCAATCACCGCAATGGCCGCCGCAGCGATCGATCCGAGCAAAAACCACGAAGGTCGACGCGTGGTTCGGTCAGCGATTGGGGCGACATTAATTCGGACTTTGGGCCCGTTGGTTAACGACTCTGTCGATTGATCGGTGGCCTCGGAAACAAAATCACCCATCTTTGGATACGTTTCTCCCAGCAAATCTTGAATCTCAATAGGAAGCAGGCATAAACGCGACTGATCGGGACTCAAGTCTTGATCGGTACGTGGGTCGAATTCCATACGCCACAACGAAACAACCTCGCTAAGCAGCCCCTCAGAATTCCAACATTTCTGTTCGAACTGCTCTTGTTCCGCGTCACTTAGAGTTCCATCGATGAAGCCCGCACTCCAGTCAGCGGCTACCTCATCCCCGTCGTCAAACGCATGCCTTACCGAAACTCGCTTGCGAGTAATTTCGATCAGCCTTCTACACTGCATCGCAATTGCAGGATCTTCCCTCATTAAAGCACTGATTCTCTGTGCTTCTGAATCGGATGCCAGGTTCGTCAACAAACGAAGCATGCAGATCAGATTCGATGAAGTTTGCGAAGACATGGGACGCTTAGTGATGCGGGTTTGTGTCGGGGATAGACTAAGTTAAATTTTTTTAATGATGAGCCATTCGTATTCAGAGCGATGTAATCTCCTCAGCTTTACGACGCAGGCGTTTCCTAGCTCGTTCCAACTTTGGTCCAATACTGTTGATACTGATTGCCAGTTTGGTCGCAATCTGCTTGTACGTGAGTTCTTCTTCATAGAACAGCTTCAGGATGGATTGATCGTCAGGTGTCAGTTTGCTTCGGGCCACGCGTAAAATGGCAATGCGATGTGCCTGGCATTCTCGCAGTACGCGAAGTTCATCTGTGGGATCGACTTGATGTTCTAATTCATGATCGCTCACTCTGTTTTCCCGCATCAAGCGTTGTGCATATCGAAGCGTAGTCCGTCGCGCGATAACGCAGAGCCACGTCGAAAGCCGACTGCGACCTCGGTAGCTTCTGAGCGAGCTCATCTTCCGATCGACGAGTCCTATCAGGATCTCCGAACTAATCTCAGCAGCAACATGTCCGTCGATCGCGTGGAATCCAATCTCTCTCCAAGTTGCATGAACTCTTGAGAGAATGAGGGAGTCATATTGATGGGTGAATCTGCGCCAAGCGTCATCGCGCCCTTGGATCATCTCCTGTACCAAACTCCAATCCTCTTCAGAGACTCCGGGGTTCACAGGCAGCACCCCTTGGTTCTGCGTTGCCGCAGGACCAAGAGACGCTCGATTTCGTTTGGGCTTACCAGGTAACGTCATAGCCAATTGAGAACGACGGTGTTTTCCGTTGGAATTCATCTTCGTTTTCTCTGAATATATCGCGCTGGCGGACGTTACAGGCATAGTGACTCAGCAATGCACAGCGCTAGTTCCCCAAAGCATCCGATAGGACACGTCCCTGACGATCCAGAGCCGCCGACACTCGATCTAATGCGGCCTGACGAAGTTGATCGAGTCGACGCGCGTCCTTGAACTGTTCCCGTTCGATTAGGTGGCGAATGCAAAAGTTAGCCACACGATTGATATAGTGGCTTGCAGCACGAACGTCTGTCCGCGAAGCCGCCACACAGTCACGTGCCGCCGCTGCGGCTGCCTCAAAGCGTCCAGCCTGCAGCAGACGTTCGATAATGGTAACGGTTTCTGCGGTTCTGCTTGCTAGTGATTGTTCAAGTCGATCCACCGCTTGATGAATCTCGTTTGCGCAGCGTTGTGCATCGGTATCGCTCGCATAAATAGGCGCAGAAAATATTGCTCCAATGGCTATCGTCATCATGGCAATGGTGTTTCGGTAGCGCATCATGGGTTTCTCCAATCAATGAAGTGTGATTGTGGCCGCGAGGCAACGCCTCGGGCGTTAGACAAGTGACGCAACCGGTTGCAATTGATTAGTGCGGGCCCAATCTATTTTCGTGCATGTAAAAATATTATTTTCTGAATCACTCATTTTTGAGTGATCGAGAAGAGTGAGCGTTCCCCCCACTGGAAGACAGAAAACAGCCCTTCTTGCACGAGTAAAACCAAAGACGGCAGACTTGTATAAAAATCACACGACGGAAAATTAAAGTCGGAGGATCCACGGATGTGCCCTAGCAGATAGCACCCTGAAAATGGCTGATGCAGCTTAAGATATTGCACGGGAGAGGAATACCTTCCAACAGATGATTGCAAGGCAGGGTGCAGTGATCGTCAATTGGCTGCGGTTTTAGCCACACTCGGGTGAAGGGATGACCTCTTCCTAAGCTCAACTTAGGTTGAACTCACTGCGGAGTTCCTCAATTACCTCGTCTGACATTGCGGAAACGGTACCGATCGATCTGGCATTGATCACTGCTTCGGCCGTTGACTCCAACACTTCTAGGCGATCGAAGGCGTCTAGCACCGTTGATCCGGTAACCAAAACGCCATCATTCTGCAACACGGCGGCTGGATTGGAGGCCGAGACGTAGTCAGCGATGCTGCCGTCTCCTCGATACTGAATCCCGTAGGGTACTCGCTGCACATCACGCAGGAAGACATAGCTCTCGGGGATCGTCCTGACGTCTAGTTCGGTGTCCGTCACACTAAATGCCGTGGCATTGACAGGATGCGCGAACACGATTGCTTGAACGTGTGGGTGTTTCGCATAGATCGCCTGGTGAGCACGCGTTGCACGACTTGCAAGTTTGCCGGCTTCTCGTTGATCGCCGCGAACAAGCACCATGTCTTCAGGGTGCAAATGCTCGCGGTCACGCTGTGTTGGCGTGATTAAAAAGGCATCATCTCCCAATCGCGTGGAAAAGCTGCCTTCGGTGCTGATCAACAAACGCTGTCGACATCCTCGTCGCACAAAATCACACAACTGCTTTCTCAGTTCTAGCTCGTGTGTGGTGGCCGCCGCAAACTCGAATGACGCGAACTCGACTCCCCGATTCGCGGCCTCGCTAAGTTGCGAGTGATCTAGAAACCGCACTGCACCGAGGTGGTTCGCTTTAATGAGAGTTTTTCCAGCAAACTCAAAAGCCTCGAATCGCTGAAAAGCGTCGGCAAGGTGGCTCCCACCGACCACAACGCCGTGGTTTTCTAGGATCACACTGTCGCTTCCCTCTGCAAATGTCTTAGCGATGCTCTCTCCGAGTGCTTGACTGCCTGGACAGGCATAGGGTGCAAATCCGACGTTGCTACAAACGGTATGTGCTTGATGAAAGAGTCGCGTGTCCGGAGTTTTTTGGCAGATGCTAAACGCAACCAAAGCGACCGGATGTGCATGCACAATTGCGCGGACGTCGGGGCGTGCTTCATAAATCGCGAGATGAAATGGGAACTCACTCGATGGCGGATGTAGTCCATCCACCGATCCATCCGAATCAACGCAAACGATATCGCCGCGTGTGAGGTTCCCTTTATCGACGCGTGCCGGTGAGATCCAGATTTTTCCCTCACCATCACGAATCGAGAGATTTCCACCCGATGTGGTCGTCATTCGATACCGGTAAATGCGATCCATGGTCTGCATGATTTCATCGCGTGGATGAAGTTTACCGCGGTCGCTGATCATGTAATCTTCCGTGCTAAATTCGTGGATCCATCTTCGCGCGGGCACTGCAATTGGTGCGTCAAATGTGCGCTCACAACTTATTTAGCACCCGAAGCAAAATGGTTGTAGATCGGATTTCGTTCATGGGGCGAGCCGGTCTTGGGATATCAGGACAGATTTTGGAAATCTCAGAATACTGCTGATTTAGCGCGCACCGGCCAGCGGACTTTCAGGCCCTCCACACCATAGTCCCGCAGTGATTCGCGGGTTGGATCACCGGGAAGACTCTTATAGCTATCAACACAGACGACTTTTCAGAAATCGCGACGTGTAAAAAGAAAGGTGCCGACCAATGCCACAGCTTACCCGCCCCAACGCATTATTTATGTCCTACGGTCTCGTATCGGCTCTCGCTTTGTTGGTCCCGCTCTGCTGCGGCGACTTTCACTCGTTCCTTGATGCGCTGTACTGGTCTTCGCCCGAATACTGGTTGACGTATGTGCTATCGGCGAGTCACGGAAGTTGGGGATCGATTATCGTCCCTGTCGTTGGTGTTTTAGGTATTCTGGGGATCGGAGCCAAATTGTTGTTCGCTTGGTTGATTTCGCTACTGTTCATCACGGACGAAGTTGGCACTTATCAAGTCAATCCTTTGGCGACCGCGTCCCCACAGTCTGCTTGTAAACAAGACGCGTCCGCATAACGAGTTCATCATCCAGCGAGTGAATCACGATGCCTTCACGTCCCAGCATGCCTTTTAATCCTCCAAAGTGACGCCGAGCAGGAAGGGTGCGCCAGCGGTCATCGTGCTGCGGAAATTGATCGACTGAATCTCAGTTTCGGGATTTGGATTCTCCCAGTTCATGGTATAGAGTCCGATGTCGCGACCTGTCACCTCGGTACTCGGTTGAACCCAAGCAAGTTCCCCTTCGGTCACATCCCTTCTAAAATCTCTCGTGAGAAACCAATCTCTTACATGGACTCCGGCGCAAATCTCGATGAGCTCAGTTTCGCCGTTTACATAGAGAACCTCGACTTGTCCGATGCAAGTCCCGTGCGGCTCGTCATCACCCCAGCCCGCACCATGTAGCAGATGAATCTTCGACGCTTTGCGACCAACAGAGATCCCATCGACGTCAGTCTTGAGATCATAAACTCCCGCAGCAAGTTCCGTTTCGGTGCCAGAAAGAGCCACAAGTCCGCGAACGTCAAACGGCACGCCCGAGAATTTCTGAACGCCGGGCTCAATTTTTACGAATGTCTCAGTTACCGTTCGCGAGGGTTGCTCCGTTTGGTAAGGGAATTCTTCGAGCGTTAAGTTGTAGTGTCCTGTCAGATCAAGGCACCTCGCATCCACATCCTGATTCCGATCGGGGATCACTGCGTCCAAATAAGCCTGTCTTACCTGCTGTCGCGCGATTAAAGCCTCTGAGAATTCCCCTAATCTACCCAGAATTTCCGATTTCAATTGCAGACAGTCCGCTCGACCCGATCCCCCGAAAGCAAGAGCTTTATCAATGGTCTCAAGAGCTGTTGCATATTCCTCCAACGAATAATGAATACGGCTAAGCAGCTCGAGTGCGCGTTGTTCCTGAGAACCTTCGCGTTGAATCTTCCCGACAACCGCCTGAACGTAACGGAGTACCGAATCGTTCCACGCGTATTGCTGATTGAGTTTTCGAACAGCGTCAGTGGCAACCTGAATGATTTCCCCTGGCTCACGTTCAAGTTGCTGTGCAAACGATTCAAGTGTCATCGCGGCAAGGAACGGCTGAGCCTGACTTCCTCCGATCAAGAGGTTGACTTGTTTAATCGCTTGCTCGGGCGTCGGATTGTTCCAAGTCGATTGATGAAAGATTGCATCGCTCTCTGACGAGAATGGCGTGACATTGGGCTGTCGCCAAACAGCACAGTCCGGAGAAGGGGTATCGTGGTCGCGAGTCATTTCGTGGATATCCACCCCGAATCTCACAACGTGTTGGTGCGTCTCGCCGTTCTCCAATTCGATCTGATAAATGATCACCGGTGAGCCTGGTCGATCGTTACTCAAGGTTGCATTGAGGAAGTGTATTTGGTCACCCTTCGCTCCCACTTGGATTCCTTCTACCTGTTTGGGGTAAGGGTAATACATCGGGATTTTTTCCTGATCGTTGAGTTGAATCAGGCCGCGAATGTCATAGGGAACTCCTTCTAGAACATGAACGCCCGCATGCAGTTCACTGAGGAAGGCACCCGAATAGTTCGGATAAGCACGGGGCGTATACCAAGACTCTTCCAGATGAGCGTTGTAATGATCTGTCAGATCGACAAGGTGCATTGAAGAATCAGAAGGCTGGGGTGGAATCATCAGCGGCCTTAACCAATCTCGAGCAGCAAATTCGCCCATTTCTTCCGTGATGTCTTCACAAAACTGCTTCCAAAGAAATAGCTGGTCTTCGGAAAGCGCTGTGGCCAATGGCTTTTCATTGACCTGTCGTTGAATCAGCGTGGCAGCCTCTTCGATGCGACCCAGCTTCCACGAGGCACGCCCTTCCAAGAGCCGGTAAGCGATGCGATCACTTGCGTCCTTTCGTACCGTTTGAATTTGAACTAGGCAATCCTCGTATTTCGCAAGTTGAAACAGTACCTCCGCCCTTTGGTAGGCGATGACCTCATTCTTCGGATCGAGTTGCACTGCCCTCTTGGAAGCGGCATCTAAAGTATTGATAACTGCATCCGTTTTACCTTGCGCCATGATCGCACGCTTCAGGGTATCGCGTGCCAGTTGCTCAGCTTTCACAGAACCAGTGTCGATCGACTCGGAGTCGGCCTCCACGGTTTCCACCGAGATTGCCATGAGGAAAGGAGCCGAGTGGGTGTTGGTCGATTCGAACGAGATACTCTCGATCTCAACATCTGGCCGCGGGTTACACCAAACCGTGTGACACAGCGTCTTGTGATCACCGTAAACGCCCTCTGACCATCCCACGCTGGCACGAGTTGGTTTGATGTGCTTACTAAAGACCCACGGAACAACATCCTTCCCGTAGCGAATTGGAAATTGGATCTCTTCATTATCGGCGTAACGAAGAGTGTAGTAACCAACCACCTCGCCATGCGGCACTCGTCGTGCCGGTCTAGCGGCAATGTTGTGTAGAAAATGGATGTAGTCCGCCGACTGATTCACTCGGATGTTAGACACCTTGGCCGACACAGGAGCCACAAACGGTTTACCCGCAACATGTTCACCGGAAAGACGTACAAAACCACGAAGATCGAATAGCGTGTCATCAATCGTACTCAGTCCGATTGGTAAACGATTCCATGTGAATTTGGAATTGTTTTTCTCACCGGCAGAACGATAAGGCATCTGAATCAGTGGTTGATTGTAGTGAGCACTCAGGTCGATCTGCTGAGAAGTTGCTTTGGGCGATCGAGGCGGAACGCCATAACGCAAAACATAGGCATGGGCTTGAAAGAATTGTTTCTCTTGCACCAACTCGTCAGCACGGTGATTCAGAAGTCGTCCGTATTGATGCCAGTCGACCGTTCCATCATCCGAATATTGAAGAGATTTCGCGATTGCTTCCTGTTGCTCCTCCGCCCGATCCGCAGAGGTTAGCATCTGTGCCCTGTAGCGCCACACCGTTGCATCCTCTGGCCCGAGCTCGCAGGCGTAACGTGTCAGCCAATCGGCATCGAGAAGTCGACGTTCACGTGACTCACCGATTTGAGACAAACGCGAGATTCCAACTTGCGCCAGAACACTCGCATTGAGCTCTTTGCCGGCAAGAATTTGCCGAAGTGTTCCAACGAGAAACGGCCTCCGGTTCTCCCAGTCCAAAACGTGTCGATTTGGTGGAAGCAGTCGAATCGATTTCCGAAATGCCTGATACGCTTCTTCTGGATTTCCCTGACGCTGGAGTTCGTAAGCGTTGACGTACCACGCGTTCGCCGCATCGGGATCAAGCTCCAACGCCTTTTGAATCGTCTCCTGCGAAGGTCGTTCCAGAATCTGCTCCACGGCCGCTTTCAAAGCCCAAGCTTCCCCTACTTCCGGTGACGACTCAACACCTTGATCGCAATACCAGATCGCGGTTTCGTCCCATTGTTTTCTCGAATGTGAATCCAACTGGGTTCGGCTAGGTGAAACTGCGAGCAGGTAGCCGATCCGGCAGGAGATCAATCCATTATTTGGGTCGATGAGAAACGCCTCATACTGAGACGCTAGCGAAGCCGACTGTGATTTAATCTCGACATAGTCAGTCGTTGAGAGATCCACGGAGTGGTCAGCCTGACGCTGGAGCGGTTCGCCAAGAAACCATCTTGCCCACTGCGTGTATGGATCGGTAGCCTCGGACGCAAGGATCGACGCCTTCAACTCTGTGATCTCTCCGGTCACATCCTCGATCGCACCACCCTCATTCACACGCTTCTTTGCGACAAGCTCTGCCAGTGTTGGTAACCAGTCAGGGATCGATGTGTCGTCGGGAGGCAACTCATAGATATTTACCGCGCCGTCGCCACCCGACGTTAGTAAACGCTTGCTATCCTGACTGAAACTGAGCGTCCAGATTCGTCCACTGTGCTGGCGTGCCCTGTAGAGGCGTTTACCCGTGGACACCTCCCAGACGAGCATTATACCGTTGACGGTTCCAGCGGCTATGAAACGACCGTCAGGGCTGAACTGTAAAGCACCGGGGTAGACCTGACCTTCAGACTGAAGCGCCTCCACTGGCCTTTCTCCGGTTCGCCAATTCCAGAGATCAATCCGCCCCAACTCCCAATCTGAATTCTTTGCGTTGCAAACCGCGACAATATCCCCTTCTGGGTGAAACGTGGTCGCCAGATTGCTCTCACGCGTCGGCGCGCTCCAGGCCAACTCTCCCGTCTCCATACTCCAAATCTTTAGGAAATCGCCAAATGCGGAGGTCGACACATGGATCCCGTCCGGATGGAGACCGATTCCGATGCCCGCACTATGCCGATCACCAAGTTGGGTGACCTTCCCTGACTCACTATCGACAACACGTAGAATCCCATCGGCACCGCCAACAATCACTAACTGACCATCGACCGAGAACTCAACATTTCCCTCCAGCATGATTGAATCAAAGACTGGGAAACCTGACTCGGAATCCCAGACGCCAAAAGATCCTTCAAATGTTTTAATCAACAACTTCTTGCCGGATGGATCAAACTGAACAAACACCGGCTCTCCGCCTGGAAGGATTTCATGCAGCAAGTCTCCGCCAGAGTCCAAATCCCAGATGCGCACCACACCATCCGCAGAGCCAGTCACGATTCGATCACCCGTGGGACTGAATGTCGAATTCATCACTGCCTTCCCATGGCGAAACGTTTGCACCGTCTTTCCATCGGCAACCGCCCATATCTTCACCTTGGTATCCACGGCGACACAGCCAGCGACAACCTGTTCCCCGTCAGGACTAAAGCTCGCACGAAATACCGATCCATCAAACTGCTGTGGCAATCGTCGTGCGATGCGGGGCCGAGCGGACCAGCGAGTTAACAACCCGGAGTCGAGTTTGGCCACCCCTTGAGCGGTTAATTCAGTTCTCTCGCCCGTGATAAACTGAGTACGATCCCCCAGCTGCTTAGTTTGACTGACAAATCCGCCGGTCGTCGTTTGCAGTGGCAGTAAGAGTTGCTCACCCGTTCGCGTGCTGTAGACTCGCAGGGACATGTCACTCACATTGAAGGTCACCACCTTCTGGCCATCTTCAGAAATGGAGAATGATGGCTCAAATGGATGCTCGATTGGGCTGGTAACTTGTTGCCCAGAAAACACGTTCCAGATCCTCAAGGTCCGGTCGGTGTGAGAGGTTATCAACCGGCTTCCATCTGGCGTAAAGTTTGCAACCTTGACAAGTGAATCATCAAAATCAAAACGATGAATTTCTCCTCCACTCTCCAAGTCACAAACTCTTAACTGACGCCCCTTTTGACTGGCAATTCCTACAATCCACCGTCGAAGAATATTGTCGTCGTCCTCGTAACCGAGAAAACGAATTCCCGCCATCGACTCCTTTGACTGCACACCGAAATCATCCTCAGTGATTTCAGTAACAACCTCCCCCGTCTCTAGATTCAGCACTCGCAGCATGCCCTGTTCAACCGTCCTACCGGCAATCATCAGGAGCGGTTTGGTTGGATGGAACGCGACGCTTCGAATGGGAAAGAGAAAGTTCTTACGTTTTAACTCGGGATGACTGTTTGGGTCGTCGCTAACCTGCGAGAGATCGGCCCACGCAACGGTTTGCTGGATTTGGGAAGAGACGAAGACCCATCGAGAATCAGGACTCATTCCACAATCACTGATTCCCAGCCCGTGATTCAGTTCACGAACCACTGGGCGGCCATCACTGGCCCGCCAAACGTTGATCGTTTGATCTGCATAAGCAGCGAAAACATGGCGATGATCGGGGCTTGCGCCAAAGCGTTGATCCACCAGAGGTGCTGGTGATTCTCTGTCAAGTGAAATTGACTCACCTGTAATGGCATCCCAGAGGCCGAGTTGTCTGGTCTGTGGGTCATCAAGCAAAACACGAACCTGTCCATCGGCTCTGGAGAGCAACTGGTACGGTCGATTGACACGGTTGCTAAGCTCGATGACTGGTGTGATGGGCTGACCTGTTTTTGTGTCCACCCCGACGATGCTGCCGCCCTGCTCAGGTAGAGAAACAAAAAGTTGTTCACCGGACTCAGTGAATTCGGGCCAGTCCGATCGCACGCCCCCATTGATCGGAGCGATCTTTGTAGCTGTCTTGGTATCCCAAATAAATCCCTTCAACTCATCATCCATCGTCCACGCGATCCGCTTACTCTTATCGAGACCCCAGAACCGAAATGGCTTCTCCTGCTCCAACGTTTTTACATCCTCGACCGGAAAGTTCTTGGTCGAGAGCAAGGACATGATTTGTGCGGCGGCTTGCCAGTACGTTGGCTTGGTTCGCAACGATCGGGCGAGATAGGCCAACGCAAGATCATTTTCACCATTCTCCAGCTGTTCATGCGCGGTGACAAATTGTGACCGTGTGAGAGTGTCATTGAGTTCAACCGCGGCCGCTTCTGCCTCGCGCCTAGCGGACTCCGCTAGGCTTTGCGATTTAATCGCTTCGGTCGCATTGTTTTCCGCTTCAATTTTTGCTTCCTGCGCCTCGTTCGCACTCTGCTCAGCAAGACTCCTCTGTCGAATGGATTCACGCTGAGCACTGAGAGCAAAAACGAACGCAATCAATGCGATCACAGCGATGGAAGCAACGACGGTCGAAAGGATTTTTAATCGACGTGCGGCGCGCTGCTGACTCTCGGCTCTCTGAGCCTCGGCAGTCGCCAACGCCTGTGCTTGTTCTAGCTCACGTTGACGTGCCGCCTCCTTTTCTCGCTCAACCGCTAACGCTGCCTCTTCGCTTTGCTGCAGAAAACTGAGCGCAGTATCAAAACCGGGAGCGTAGCGACTTGCCCATTTTGATGTCGGTGACTCGGTATCCCGCCAAGAAATTGCTATCTGCAGATCCGGATCACGATACAGCCCAGCACTATTTTGCTGATGCAACTCAGCAGTCTCGGTGAGCCGTCGATAAATACGAGCTGACTGAGCTTCATCATCAACCCATTCTTCCAGCCGAGCCCAGACCCTCATGAGGCTCTCGTGCGAGATGTCTACAACGATGTCTGGAGTCAGAGGTACCTCAGCGGGCGGCATCAAGAATGTCACGCCTGGTTTGCGATACGCCTCAACGACCTTTATCACCTGCTCTAAGTCGGCGTCTGCAATTTCGGTTAAAAGGTCGAGTCTCGTTGGACGACGGATTCCTCGATTGTCTACGCCTCGCTCGGTGATCGCCTTAAAGACGGACTTCGCCACTGCTTGGTGCGTCGCATCCAGTTCTTCAAATACTTCGTCGGCATGTCGGGAGAGTGCTTCCTCCATCCCCCCAACACTTCGATAGTGGTCAAGCTCTAACTGCTCGCCACCGGAAGGATCTTCTTGCCAACGATCAAAGGTCCGCATCAACGCGTGCTGCAGAACGGGCAGCTGATCCTGCTCGGTGCCGATGCTGTTCAGCAGTTCTTGAACGAGCGCAAACGAGATATCCCCACCGCCGACGCGAATCGGCCCCTCGATGCACGAGCGGATTTGGTCTCGGTTGAGCCGCGGTATAAGGTACTCTCCCTCGTTAACCGCCTCGGCAAGACCACGGAATTCGGTGCAGTCACCAAGGTAATCTGACCTCATCGTGATAATCACAAAGATCGGGACGTCACGCTGGGCACCCGCTTCGAGGAGCAGGTTAACGAAGCTGAAGGCTTGCTCTTGATTTGCGGCACCGCTTCTTTGAAAACGAAAAATCTCTTCAAACTGATCGATCAAAATCAGGACGTTGCTTCCCGGTTCGATCTCTGATTGTCGG
>CALIBL010000074.1 GCA_938045805.1 uncultured Rubripirellula sp.
ATATCGGGGCTGATTTTTAATGACTACTCAGGCAACGGGTACAACGCTGGCGAAGAGATAGCCGGTGCTACGGTTTCTCTCTATCGCGACACTGGGGATGGGATTTTCCAGTCCGCCGTCGATACTTCCGTTGGTTCAACCTCTTCTGGGGCTGATGGCCGCTATCAGTTTTCTCGACTCAATTCAGGCAATTACTTTGTCTTTCAACCTGCTCAGACGGTTGGCTCTCGAGTCTTGCCGGAGCAAGTCTCCAGCTTGATCTCCGTCAGCAGCATTGCTGTGGAAGGTCAGATTGTCACAACGATAGATGACTTTGATGTGACGGCGCAGGAGGTTCAGGATACGACCAATGATGGCGTGCCGGCGACATCGGTGGCGGCTGCTCCCGAGGCGATCGGTGGCGAGAGAGATTTGTATGTGAATCTCACCAGCCCGAATGGCTACGTGGCATTGAATGTTGACGATCCTCTGTTGCCGAATCTTCTTATTTTTGACGCCGGTTTTACGGGGGACGGAGTACGGAGGATTTCTTGGGACGGAGTGGATGGTGATGCGATAACTCTCAATGACTCTGGGCTTGGTGGAGTCGACTTGACCGGCGCAGGTCAGGCTTTGGGTCTGCAGCTTCAGATCGGTGCGGATCAGTCCGGCGGAACAGCAGTGGTTCGGCTTTACAGCGACGACGGTGTTGCTGGGACGTCGGGTCGGTTTAGCACGGCGACTCTTTCGATTCCTCAAACCGGTGGTGCGGTGCCGCTTCAGGCTGAGTTTTTGCCATTCACACAATTCGTGGCCACCAGTGGTGGTGGAGTCGATTTGAGTTCGGTGGGCGCCATCGAATTGGAAATCGGTGGTGGGGCAAACTATGACGGTTCAGCCGAGATCGTCGGGACTGCGGGGCAGACGAATTTCACACAGGATTTCGGCAACTTTCAATCTTCCGACCTAAGTCTCACGCAAGCGGTGAGTGATGCAACTCCGGACGTGGGCCAGAGCGTTACCTTTACGATTACCATCCATAATGACGGTCCGGACACTGCGACCAATGTCTCGGTGCTGGATCAGTTGCCGGCGGGGTTAACGCTACAGACTTTTAACGCATCACAGGGAACTTTCAATAGTTCGAACGGTATCTGGAGTGTGGGGACTTTGGCTTCAGGTGGTAACGCGGTTCTCTCCCTCGTGACGCGTGTTGATACTGCGGGTGTTCGATCTAATTTTGCGGAGTTGATCGGATCGGATCAATTTGACCCCGACAGCACTCCGGACACAGATGGGACGCAGGCTAATGATGCGAGTGAAGATGACCAAGTCCTCACGACCATCACTTCAGAGTCGATTGATCTTTCGATTGTAAAGACGGCGATTCCACAGGCGGTCACGGTTGGTCAGCCGGTGACCTACACTTCTGTCGTATCAAACTTTGGTGCTAGTACAGCGACGGGCATTCAAATCCGAGATTCCTTACCGTCTGGAATTTCGTATCTCAGTTCCAGTGCTTCCGTGGGTACCTTTAACTCCAGCACTTCCATCTGGTCCTTGAACTCTCTCGCTCCGGGGGCATCGGCGACATTAACCATCGTGGGTCTGGTGAATGCTTACGGTCCACTCTCAAGTACCGCCGAGGTGATTGCTGCTGATCAAGCCGATATCGATAGCACGCCCAATAATTCAAACGCTAGTGAAGATGATCAGGCATCCGTGACCGTTGAGTCACCGCAGGTCGACCTTTCGCTTACATTTTCTGCGAATCCAATCACCGCGGCTGTCGGGCAGCCTGTCACGTTTGCTGTCGCCGTTTCCAACGCGGGGCCGAGTGACGCGAGTGGTGTTCAGGTCAGCGTTCCACTTCCCGCTGGGTTCGCAATCAGCAGTGCCCAAACTGCAAGCGGGAGCTACAACTCAATCACGGGGATTTGGTCGGTTGGAAGTTTGTTGTCCGGTGGAAATGCGCAGTTAACGCTGGTTGCGAGTCCGAGTTCACCCGGGTCTTTCAGCACGATCGCTGAAGTTGTAGCGGCGGATCAGCCAGACGCTGACAGTCAGCCGAGTAATCAGAACACCTCCGAGGACGATTACGCGAGCGTTGTAGTCTCGGTGCCTCAGATTGATCTTTCTCTCACCAAAACAGGGACCCCGAGTACCGTTGCGGTCGGGCAGAGTGTGACCTTTACGGTCACGGTTACCAATGATGGGCCAGATCTCGCGACAGGCGTTCAGGTTCTCGATCTTTTACCTGCCGGCATGTCGCTCGTGAATGTCTCGACCACTCAGGGTACCTATGATTCTCAAACGGGGCTGTGGAGCGTTGGTGCGGTGCCGATCGGTACCAATCCATCGATGACGGTGGTTGCCACCGTGGATGAGCCTGGGGTCTTGACGAATACGGCGGAGATACAAGTTGCGGATCAGCCTGACGCAGACAGCACACCCGGCAACCAACTTTCAGGCGAAGATGATCAGGCGACGTTCATTGTCAGCGCTCCCCAGATCGACCTTTCTTTGACCAAGACGGTAGATAACACCAGTCCGCTAATCGGAGATTCAATCCAGTTCACGATTGGGTTGAGTAATACGGGGCCGAGTGACGCAACAAGCGTGCAGGTGCGAGACCTTTTACCCGTCGGTTTGCAGTACCTTTCCTCAACCCCCGAAGTGGGAACCTACAACAGTGCCACGGGGATCTGGAATGTCGGGAGCCTAGCAAGCGGATCCAATGTGACGCTGCTGCTGACGGCCAGTCCGACTGGAACGGGGATCCTGACCAACACCGCCGAAGTCATCAACGCGGATCAGCCCGATGCAGATTCAACACCCGATAACAATCAAGAGGGTGAGGATGATCAGGCATCGGTGATGGTTGGAACTCGGCAGATTGATCTCGAACTGACGCAGGTCGCTGATGTTTTGACTCCGAATCTCGGAGATCAAATACAGTTTGATATCACCGTCACCAACAAGGGACCCGATGATGCAACCACTGTCTCGGTGCGGGATCGGCTGCCAACGGGTTTGGGTTTTGTTTCTGCGACCACAACAGCCGGATCTTATGATTCTGTGAGTGGAATCTGGACGGTTGGTTCCCTTGCGGATGGTGCAGCGGAAACATTGTCAATCAGAGCGACAGTGACTTCGGTCACGCCTTTGACCAACGTCGCGGAAATTATCACTTCAGCACCGATTGATATCGATAGCACGCCAGACAATGGGAACGACCAAGAGGATGATCAAAGTCTGATCACCATTACACCGACGGTCACCGACCTCTCGCTCTCTCAGACGGCGAACCAGACGTCACCCAATGTTGGGCAGAATGTGATCTACACACTTGTGGTGGAAAATGCGGGGCCCGATACGGCGAGTAATGTCGTGGTTCGCGATTTATTGCCGGCGGGACTGGACTTTGTGAATGCAATTCCGTCACAGGGTAATTACGACGCGTCGAACGGTCGCTGGACTGTCGGAGTGGTGCCCCCCGGGGTGACTCCTTCCCTGCAGCTTGAGGCCACGGTGGTAACTCCGGGCAGTAAGTCAAACGTGGCGGAGATCATTGCTGCCGATCAGTATGACCTCGACAGTCAGCCCGGTAATGCGAACGCGGGCGAAGACGATCAAGCTTCTTTGGTCGTCACTCCGCCTGTGAGTGATTTATCCATCCAGAAGCAGATTGATATCAGTCGACCTCGGATTGGTGACAACGTTCAATATACCGTGACGGTCAGTAACTCGGGGCCGAACGATGCAAGTGGCGTATCGGTTCTTGATCTTTTGCCCGCAAGCCTATCTTTCGCTGGAGCATCAACGGTTTCCGGCGCTTATGACTCCAATTCGGGGATATGGAGCATTGGCGAAATCGGTAGCGGTCAGTCGGTGGTTTTGACGATTGAAGGGACCGTGATATCCGCCACTGGTGGAACGAATACCGCCGAAATTTATGCCGCTGATCAATACGACCCCGATAGTACTCCTGGTAACGGCGTTGCATCAGAGGATGACCAAGCTGCGGTTCAATTCTCACCTGCTACGGCTGATCTTTCTTTGGTCAAGGCCGCGAACCGATCCGAAGTAAACGTTGGTGAGCAAGTCACGTTTGAAATTGTGGTGACCAATGCTGGGCCCGATATTGCCACCGGACTGAGTGTTTTGGATTCCATGCCTCCGGGGCTTGGGTTCGCCTCGGCAAATCCGGTCACGGGTAACTTCGACTCCTCGACGGGGATCTGGACGATCGGCGAACTTGCGGTCAACGCTTCGACAAGTCTGGCGATCGTTGCTAACGCGATTGACCCCGGCCTTTCAACCAACGTGGCACAAGTGCAGAGTGTGGATCAGTTGGATCCTGACTCTCTGCCCGGAAATCATCAGTTGTCCGAAGATGACCAATCATCGGTTTCGGTTACGGCCGCACAGATTGATCTTCAACTCTCAATGGTTGTGGATCAATCGGCACCGAACGTTGGTGATCGTGTGCGGTTCACTCTGCGTGTGGATAATGATGGTCCGTCCAATGCAACCGGAGTGGCGGTGCGAGATCTCTTGCCGTCTGGTTTGTCTTACCTCGAGACCAATGCGAGCCAAGGTAGTTACAACTCGGCGAGCGGTTTGTGGAATGTTGGCTCGGTGCCAAATGGCGGATTCGCAACGCTTGAATTGGTTGCGATCGTGAGTCAGATTCTGGATGTGGAGAATGTCGCTTCGATCGTCGCTGCTGATCAGCCTGATGCGGATTCCATACCCAACAATGATGTTGCGTCCGAGGATGATCAGGTAAGCGTGTCAGTTGCAACGCCTGTCGCCGATTTGTCAATTACCAAGTCCGTAAGTAACGATCGGCCAAACGTTGGACAGCAGGTGGTGTACACGATCGATGTTCAGAACGATGGTCCTGACACCGCAACCGGTATTCAGGTCCAAGATCTTTTGCCAGATGGACTTTCCTTTGTTTCTGCTAACCCGAGCCTTGGGGACTACAACCTGGCAACGGGAATCTGGAATGTCACCAGCCTTGATACGGCCTCGAATGCGACATTGCAAATTACGGCTCTCGTGCAGGAACCAGGAAGAAAGATCAACGGCGCAGAATTGATAGCCGTGGATCAAGCGGATCCCGATTCTTCACCCAATAATCACCTGCCTGGCGAAGACGATCAAAGTCGCGTGACGATTGATCCGCCGGTGATTGATCTTTCGCTCGAGAAATCAGCGTCACCGTTGAGACCGAGGGTTGGCGGTGAATTGAATTACACACTATTGCTAAGGAATGATGGGCCGGATGTTGCAACCGGAATCGTTGTTCAAGACGTATTGCCAGTCTCGACAGAATATGATTCCGCGACGGAGAGCGTTGGCGTTTTCGATCCAGTCACCGGGCGCTGGTCGATTCCATCTTTGGCGGCGGGGTCATCGGCAACGTTGTTGATTCGAACGACGGTGCTAAGTCCCGGTCAGCCAGAGAACCGAGCCGAAGTGATTTTGGTGGATCAGTACGATCCTGACAGTTCACCGGCAA
This sequence comes from uncultured Rubripirellula sp., assembly GCA_938045805.1. Classification (GTDB taxonomy): domain Bacteria; phylum Planctomycetota; class Planctomycetia; order Pirellulales; family Pirellulaceae; genus Rubripirellula. The sequence goes on from CALIBL010000074.1 coordinate 5,510, forward strand.
ACGATGATGGGCTTGAAGGAAATGGCAACGATGAGGACGATCAGGCTCAAGTAACCGTGGTGACAGCCAGTTCAGATCTTGAGTTGACCAAGAGCATTGATGATGATCGACCGGGAGTCGGTTCCGATGTGACCTTCACACTGCAGGTTACCAATACGGGACCAGATGATGCTTCGGATATTGTTGTTCGAGATCATTTGCCTTTTGGAATGACATTCCTTTCCTCGGATGCTTCAGCCGGTCAGTTTGATCCCGCAACCGGCAGATGGACGATTCCTTCATTGGCGGTTGGAAAGCAGGTGACGCTCGACTTGGTCGCTTCGGTAGATACTTTCGGTGAACGAGACAATGTCGCCGAGATCATTTCGAGCAGCCAGTTTGACCCTGATAGTACTCCCGGCAATCAGTTGGATGCTGAGGATGATCAAGATCGCGTGACTTTGGTCCCAGAACTGGTCGATTTAGCACTCACCAAGGTTGTGAACGATCCCAACCCCAATGTTGGTGACATCGTGCACTACACGCTGGAATTGGATAACGTGGGACCCTCCAATGCAACACTCGTCGAAGTGACCGATCATGTACCTGATGGCTTAACCGTCACCGCTGCAGATGCATCTCAAGGAGTTTACGATCCACTGAGTGGTGTATGGAATGTGGGAAGTGTTGTGATTGGAGCCAATCCAACCTTGACCATCATGGCACGCGTTGACACTCCGTATCCAGTGATGAATCAAGCTGAGATCACTGCCGTGCATCAGCCTGACGTTGACTCGATTCCGGGGAATGGCGAAACCGCCGAGGATGATTATGCAGAGGTTTTGATTACTCCTCAGCAGGCAGACCTCTCCTTGACGAAGTCGGTCAATATTTCCGACCCGAATCAAGACGAGGCAATTCTCTTTACCGTTGTGGTGCACAACGACGGACCCGACGACGCAACGAACGTGCAGGTTCGAGATCTGCTGCCCGCGGGAGCAGAGTTTGTTTCATCGAATGTCACCTCGGGTAGTTACAATCCAGTGACCGGAGTTTGGGCGTTTGAGACGGTAGAGAGTGGCTCGGCGCAGTCCTTGCAGGTCGTCGCACGAGTCCAGTCAAAGGTTCCGTTTGTAAATCAAGCGGAGGTAATCCGCGTCGATCAATATGATCCGGATAGTAATGTGGATAATCAGTCTGCCCTCGAAGATGATTTCGCTACGGTTTTGGTGACGCCGAAAGTAGTTGATTTATCCATCAGTAGTTACGTTGATATTGAAGAACCCAACATTGGACAAGATTTTGAAATGACCTTCGTGGTTACCAACGAGGGACCCGATGATGCGACCGGTGTAGAATTAGTCCTTCAGTTGCCTGATGGAATTACGGTCGAATCATTTACTCCGAGTCGAGGGGTGTTTGATGGCGGTATCTGGCAACTTGGTTCACTGGGCGAAGGAGAGACGGTCTTACTGACTATCACCGCTAATGCACAGATTCGCGGCACCAAGAGTGTCTGGCTTGAGGTTACATCGCATGATCAGGCTGACGTTGATTCTGATCCGAATAATCAAGTCGCCACGGAGGATGATCAGGAGGAACTATTGGTCAAGGTTCCGCTTTACTCAAAGCGACTTTTCCTGTCTGAACAGCTCACCTCTCGTTCCGAAGAAGTTTACGGCTGGCGGCGATTCGGGTAGTTTTCCCCCGTGCTGTATGCCAAAGTTTCGTGCTGTTTGCCAAATCAGGTGCAGTGATTTCAATCCGCTTTGTTTAATCGTTGATCAAAGCAGACTTCAGCTAATCTGTTCTCGCCAGCGAGGTGGCTTAGCGTGCGACGGGACCGCTGGATCGGCGTCGATTTTTTAGCTCCGTATTGTTGATTTCGCGGCTCGCCTCGGATTTGACCTCCGGAGCCGCATCAATGGGCAAGAAACCCGCTAGCTTTTTCTGGATCGATTCATAATCCGCGATGCCAGCCAAGTTGCGGAACTCATTTTGATCGTTGCGATGATCGTAGAGTTCCTCGCTCCCATCACGGTAGCGAATGTATCGCCATTCTTTCGATCGGACGGCATGGTTCCCCTCGAAGCTGGAAATGATAGCCGGATGTTTTCTTGGGGTTTGAGCATTCTCGAGTTGTGGTGAGAGGCTGATCCCATCGAGTTCTAGTTTTGAGCTGAGAGTGCAGCGTTCAACTAAAGTCGGGTAGAGGTCGATCAGGCTCACCGGCTCGCTGCAGGTTTGACCCTCAGGAATACCTCGGCCCGCAAAAATTAAGGGAACGCGAGTCGATTCTTCCCAGAGTGTTCTCTTGGCCCAATGCTGTTTTTCACCGAGGTGAAAGCCATGATCGCTCCATAGCACCACGAGCGTGTTGTCGGCATGCGGGCCGCGAGCGAGGGCATCGATCACGGTGCCGACACAGTGATCGACGAAAGCGGTGGATGCGAGATAGGCTTGCACAAAACCTCGCCACTGTCCCGACTGCTTTACCTTCTGATGATCCGGAGCAATTTGATTCATGTTTTGGAAGTTGGCAGGAATGTCGGCCATGTCCTCCGGCGGAGCAGGAGGCAATGTTAGGCTCGCTCGGTCAAACATCGAGAACCATCGTGGTGGGACGTACATCGGTACATGGGGTCGAAAGAATCCGACGGACATGAAGAATGGTTTTTCACTCGGCTGCTGTAAGTACTGGGCTGCTGCGTGAGCGAGTTTCATATCGTCCATCTGGTCATCCGTTTCTGGGAAAGGGCCGTAGTCCCACACTCGAGGATTCCAGTTCATGGGTTCTTTGGGGCGTGGTCCGCCGTGCCGACCGTGGAGAACGATGTCCACATCCTTGCTTAATCGATTCTTGAAACCGTGATGAAGAACCTTTCCGCCGCTGAGTGTTTGGTAGCCTGCTTGACGAAATGTCGCGTGGATTGTCGGGGCGTGATCGAGACGCTTGATGGATGTGTAGGAAGGGCCAAGTTCATAGCTGCCATGCGTGGTGGCGTGGAGCCCCGAGATGATACTGATGCGGGACGGGGAGCAGACCGGAACGGCACAATGTGCATTGGTGAACGCAACGCCTTTGGCGGCCAATGCGTCGATATGAGGCGTCTTCGTCTCGGGGTGACCTCCGAGGAATCCAACCCAGTCGTTCAGGTCATCGATGCAGATCATCACCACATTCGTCTTGGATGCATGATCGAATTGTCCCGTTTGCGCTGGCGCCTTATTGGAACTGGATAGTGGTGAAGTCTTTGTATCTGGACCCGCGTTAACGGTGACCCGTTCACCTTCTTTCGCGTGTAAGAGGGTGACACCCATGCATAGCAATAGAGCTTGAGTTAGGACGATGGATCGCAGTAACATCGAGTAGGCCGAGAAAATGAGTCGCGGGCACCAAACTGAGTGCGTGGACCAAGCAGAATACTGGATTTTCATTGCAGCATGTCTTAGGTGGAAAGGTCTTGATTGATTCCTCAATGACTCTCAAATCCCGGAGGCTGTACCCGAAGCCAGCTCGCAAGTTCTTTCAGATCTTCGAGAGACATGAGGCGAACGAGATCTTGTCGGTGAACAGAATGGATCGCAAGAATGTGATCTTCGTGAAAGAAGATGGTATCGCCGAGGTCGAGGCCATGGAGGCGAGATTCAATCATGCGATTATCGACAATGCCTTGGAAGAAGCCGTCTTCTCGCGAAACGATCTGAACCCAGAAGTCCTCTCCCCAGCCTCGCGATGGAGCTGTTTCAGAGGGTAGATCAATCAAGCTCGCAGGATGTGCATGCGATAGGATTGGATTGGACATCGCCCCATTACAAGACGGGCACGCGCACTGTGCCGCATCGTCCTCATGGAGCGAGAAACGAGTGGAATCAATCCTTAATTCCACAAAATGTTTTTCTTGAAGATGACGTTTCATCACTTGTGGAGGGATCAAGAAATGCTCGGGATTCTCCGCATGCATTTCGACTCCGTTAATCAAACGATAGTCATTGTCAAAGATCTGTTGGTTGAGCGACGATTGCATCGGATGTCGTTCTGTGAGGCTTGGGTTTGATTTGTTGAGAGCCGGTGAATGGTTGTGGAGCGAGCGATGAACTGCCGTCCGACGTGCAGGGTGTTTGCCGATGATGGGCGTTCATTTACTGGTGGTTGAGTGCTTTTGCCAAGGGGCAGTCCGATGCGATCGGTCTGCCTTGGCGATACGACTCAAGCCTCTGTTTTGATCGCTGGGCAAACATCCTGCGAACTTCTCGTCGCTTCCCTTTGACCCGAGGGATTTTCATATCATCGTAACAGGTTGTTTGGTGTCGCATCCACGCAATGACCGCCGCTTCAGCACGCGATTCGATCGGGATCCGTTTGGTTCGAGCCACGGTGCCGCTTCCGACGGGTGTCGCATGTTGTGTTACCAACTCGGCAAGGCGATCTTGGAACGCGTGGAAATGGGGATGGAAGTTGAGGAACCTTTTGACCGCTGACGCGAAGTCTTCAACGTAGTGCTCCTGTTCACGCTCTCGACGTGCCTTGGCTGCGGCCTGTTTCTTGGCATGACTGGGATGTGAACGCTCGACTTGCAAGGTGTCTTGGATGGACCGGATGGTTTGAGAGGGTGCCCAGACTCCCCGAGAAAAAGTGCGTCTGCCCTTCTTTTCTTGCACAACCCAGTGCTCGCCAGCCGCTTTGACTCGACGCGTGAGCGCCGCATCGCCGGGAGGCAAAAGTTCCCAGTCCTCGGGTGCGGAAGCGATCCGTCCGTCGGCCATTTTGACGGTTCGCGGTCTCGGACCTGGCTGAACATTCAACGACCCAACTCCTTTTCAATGTGTTCAGATTTCGTCGTTGTAACTTTTCCTCATGAGCTGTTGTAGCCATGACCAGAATGAACGGGCTTCTGCACCGTAGCGTTTTCGATCGGTGCTGAGTTGCGCAAAACAGCACGGTAGCGGGTTGAGCGAATCTCACAAGGTGTCCAAACCGGCATTCGCTGGATCACCTCGCAGAAGTCCATGATTGTGCTGCACGTGCGAAGCCTGTGATGATCTTGCTATAGTATTCTGAGAAGGGCGAGTAAACAGATTGAAGCCAGCTTGGGTGCCGGCTTTGCATCAAACGGCTGATCAACAAGGTGTTTTTGTGACGCAGAAATTTAGCGGCGGAGTGTTTCATGCCGATTTGAGTGACGGGCGCGCGGGAGTCGAGATAGAACTCCTGCACTCTCATCTGTGTGCATCCACCGCTGATGGGGATGCGTTCGTGATCCCCTACGAAGAGTGCCAATTGGAGATTGGCGGTTACACTGGCAAGATGCTGTTTTGTCGAAACGCAGATCGGTCGGTCACGCTTTTTTCCGAGGATAAGCAATTTCCCAAAGCCCTGGCTTTGGCGGCCGGTGGTAGGTTGGACGATCAACTCGCCTCGCAATTGTCCAAGGCTAAGGGTGAATCAAGGCGGGGTGCCATTTTTAGTTTTGGCTTGGTCGCCGCAACCCTAATCGTTCTCGTATCACTTTATTTTGGTATCCGTGCTGGTGCGAATCGAGTGACTCAGAGCTTGCCCGTGAGTCTTGATCGGGAGCTTGGGAAAGCTGCTTACCAAGCAATGCCAAAAGAGGGATCTGAAATCACCGATCCACTGGTTACCGAGCCGATTCAATCGATCGTTGATCGTTTGGCCGACCACGCCAAAGTGGAAGGGATGGATTTCGAGTTACATGTGATTGATTCCGCGACAGTGAATGCTTATTGCTTGCCCGGCGGAACCATGGTGGTTTACACCGGACTAATCTCTGCAGCCGAATCGCCCGGACAGCTTGCGGCAGTGATCTCACACGAAATGGCACACGCGACGCTCAGGCATGGATTAAGCCGAATTAGTCAGACACTCGGCTTGACCGCTGCGGTCTCACTGTTGATTGGTGACACTGCAGGCATCATGGCGGCTGCGGAAGAATTTTTTACGGCGGCTTCCATCAATAGCTACTCGCGACAGCAGGAGACTGAAGCTGATCTGGAAGGCGTTCGCATGTTGCACGCTGCGGCAATTGATCCGAGTGGAATGCCGAGTTTATTTGAGCTGTTGAAAGAGGAGCACGGGGAATTGCCCGAGGCTTTGGTTTGGGTCAGCACACACCCGGATCATGCATCGAGAATCGAAGAGACTCAAAATATGATAGACTCATTACCTGCCAAACCTTACAAACCGATCGATCTTGATTGGGAAGCGTTAAAATCAAGGGTCGCTGGCGATAGCACCAAAAAAGCTGACGTGAGCAACTCTAGCAACGAGTCTTCGGCAGATTCGACCGTCGATCCATCTGAATTGGAACAAGAAAATGGAAGCTGAGCTAAGAGATAAGCCTTCATTCACCAATCTGCGTTTGCAGCTTAAACCGGGTGACTCGGTGATCGCTGAAGCAGATGCGATGGCTTACATGAGTTCCACCATTCGAATGAACACGAAGTGGAATGGTGGGGTGATCCAAAGTTTGTTGAAGCGTTTCCTCGGTGGTGAATCGATGTTTGTGAATCAATTCTCAACCGACAAAGGTGGGGAGCTTGTGATCACGCAGCCCTACCCTGGCGACATGACTTGCTTGGAACTCAAGGGCAATAGCATGTACCTCCAGCCGGGTGCTTTTGTCGCCTGTGAGCCGGGTGTCAAGTTGGGAGTTGGTTGGGCCGGCTTGAGGATGTTGATCGGTGGTGAGGGACTCTTTCGTCTGAAGGTATCCGGTCACGGTCGAGTTTGGTTTGGTGCTTACGGTGGTATCTTTGAACGTGAAATCAGCGACGAGTACATCGTGGATACCGGGCACTTGGTTGCCTACGAGCCGAGTATTGGCGTCAAGGTGGGAATGGCCGGTGGGATTTTCTCGAGCTTCTTTAGTGGTGAGGGTCTGGTGACTCGCGTCAAAGGACCCGGGCGAATCTATCTGCAGTCTCGTTCCTTCGATGGCCTCGCCGCTTGGACCAACGCGCACCTGTAGCTTGAGCTTTACGGCTTGGCGATGGCGCACCGTGCAAGTTGTTTATTCGATCTTTGAGCCAATGGCTCTCTCATCTTCATTACGAATGAATTGTGAAATCCGATGCAGCATGAACTGATAGCACGACCGTCCATGACTGTCGCGAAATTGACGTTACAGGCAGGGGAAACCGTGACCTGTGAAGTTGGTGCGATGGTAGCGATGAGCGCAGGATTCAACGTCGAAACGACTTCAAAAAGTCGAGGAGGCGGAGGTGGTATTCGCAAAGGGCTCAAGCGGATGTTTTCTGGCGAGAGTTACTTCCTGAATCATTTCACCGCGACCGCAGCGGATCAGAGTTTGATCATTGGCCCTGCAATGCTCGGTGACATCATCCATTATCCACTCACCGGTGGCACGCTTGTCGTGCAAGGATCGAGCTGGCTGGCGTCGGATACGGGAGTGGAGATCGATACGACTTGGCAAGGTTTTGGTAAGGCGTTGTTTAGCGGCGAATCCATGTTTTGGGTCAAGTGCAGTGGCACGGGTGACCTGCTGCTAAACAGCTTTGGTGCGATTCATGAGATTGAAGTTAACGGGGAGTACACCGTTGATACTGGGCACATCGTTGCCTTCGAAGATACTCTTCAGTTCAGTATCGGTAAGGCTGGTGAAAGCTTGATCGGTAGTTTTCTTGGCGGTGAGGGCCTTGTTTGTAAATTCAAGGGACAGGGAAAGCTGTACTGTCAGACTCATAACCCACCGAGTTTTGGCAAGTTGCTTGGTCCAAAATTGCGTCCGCGTTAACCCGAGAGATTGAGAACAATAAATGATTCAAATTGATTGCCCTCAGTGTCAAAAGCGTTATCGACTGGACGAGGCGTTAGCTGGGAAGACGGTTCAGTGCCGTGAATGTGATGCATTGTTCCAGGTCGATGCAGAGTCGGTCGTGGTTGCTGAAGTCGTTGAGGAGTCTGTGGTCGACGCAGACGTTCTGGAAGCTGAAGTCGTTCCTTCGAAACTTTTTCAGGTGGTAGCATGAGTGTGACGAATTCTCGCGAATCAACGGGGGCTGAACCCATTCAGGGAACAACGCCTGATCTCACTTACGAGATCTCGCAGCGACCCGATTATGCGATGCTCAAGCTTGATCTAAAAAGTGGTGACAAGGTCTTTGCCGAGCCTTCCGCCATGATGTCGATGAGCGCGAGTATGCTTCTCAAATCTGGGCTTCGAGGTGGTCTTGGCCGCAGTCTCGGGCGAATGTTTGGAGGTGAGAGTTTAGTGGTGAACACTTTCACCGCTCAGGCGGGCGGCGGAGAACTGCTGCTCGCACCAGGGACTGCGGGCGATATTGCTTACAAGCGATTGGAAAACAGCACTCTCTACCTTCAGCGCGGTGCCTACATGGCGAATACCGAAGGAGTGGATCTGACTGGTAAGTGGCAGGGAGCCAAAGGGTTCTTTAGCGGAGAGGGGCTGGTGCTTCTCAAAGCATCAGGCACCGGTGATCTATTTTTCAACTCCTACGGGGCAATCATGTCGATTGATGTGACCGACGAGTTGATCGTTGATACGGGATACATCGTTGCCTTTGAAGAAACCTTGCAGTACCGAGTCACTGTGCTTCCCGGTTTAAAGAGAGGCGGTAAAATCAAGTCGCTGCTCTTTGGGGGTGAGGGATTGGTCTGCCAGTTTTCGGGCCAGGGCAAGGTGTGGATTCAGACACGAGAAGTCAACACCTTCCTGAACTTTGCAAACGCCTACCGACCAACTAATAAGTCGTAAAGTAAGAGCGATACATCGCCAAGATTGTTGTCAAACGCGACTCATCGCATACAACATCTCTCGGCAGATCTGCAGGGAACGCTCGTCGTAAATCTCTGCTTCGCGATCCGTGTCATCCGAGATTTTGGGATCCTCATAGCGTATGGGTAATCTCGCATCACAACCCGGGACGACTGGGCAGGCTTGGTCAGCGCTAGAACAAGTCATCACCGCCGCAAAGTTCTCGTGTGGATTCGGTGGTTGGTCGTAAACCTTGGAGAAACATTCCAGGGGTGAGCGATTTCCGGCGTACGTGACGAGATAGATTGGATTGTTGTCGGTGTCCCCGCTAGGGTTGATCTTGAACCCGGTTCGGCAAAGTGAAGCGACCACGCGCTCGTTCATCGCGGTTGCTTCGGTACCACCTGAAAAGGTGCTGACTTCATTCAGGCCATAGTGGTCCGCGGCTACCTTGGCCCAGATCTGTGAGAGATGGCTGCGTCGAGAGTTGTGAGTGCAGAGAAATGTCAGTTGAGTTGGGACGGACGCCGCCCTTTTCTCTCGAATGTACTTGCCGAGTTGTTCTAGCAGTTGTTTGCGTTCTTCAGGAATTTCCTCGAACTCGGCGACCCGCTTTTGCAGGAATGAGGCAATCGATTGATGAAGGTCAGCTTGGGACATGAGTTGAGAGTGGTGCGTTGTAAAGAAGTTCCGTGTGATCGCTGCGATCAAGAATTGCGAGCAACAAAGCAATTTACGAAAAAACTCGCGTCGACGAAACGTGTTAACGTTCGAGCAACGCGAGTGAATGTTTTTGCTCAGTATCAATCCGCATCATTGGCGGGAGGTCGGTTTAACGGTCGCGAAGGCGATTGAGTTCTTCGTGCAGGCGACCAATTTCGTGTCGAAGTTCTTCGATGTGACGCATCATCTCGTGCATTGGCTCGCCATGTTCTGGGTGTTCGCGATGCGCTTGTTCATCTCGCATCCGCTCTTCGTGCATGCGTCGCTCATGAATTTCACGTTCTGTCGCTTCGGCACGCTCGGCAACATGTTCGGCGATGTCATGCAGGCCGGCTTGGTGCAAATGGTCAACGGCGATTCGCATGCTTTCTAGCCGATGCATCTGTTCTTCGTGTTCACGATGCATTGCTTCCTTTTCATGATGCATTTCCTTGTCGTGCTGAACCTTGCCTTTTGGGTTTTTCTCAGCCTTCATGTCCACCATCATTTCATGAATCACTCGCTCAAGCTTTTCTGACTCGGCTCGGATTTCTTTGATTCGCGGTTTTGCGTCATCGCGTTTGGAGAGTTCTTTTTCCTCCATCGCAAGTCGATGCATGTGCTTCTTGATCTCTTCGATTTCGAGCCACCGCGGGTCTTTTTGATTTTGTTCAAAGTATTTGGCTTTCTTGAACAAGATCTCTGCCTCGTGTCCGAGTTTTTTGGCTTCGTCGATTCTTCCTTGCTCCGCAAGTTCCATCGCCTCTCGCTTGATCGCCTCAGCCTTTTCTCGGTACTCGTCGGCTTCGGAGGCGACGACTGAACCGGTGGCGGACAGAAGTAATGCGATTGCTAAGGAATTTCGCAGGATGGACATGACAATTCTCTTTTGGGGATTGATAGTTAACAGCCGAGTCACATGATACCTAAAATCCATCCTTCGAGGATTGCAAGTTCGCGTTGCGATGGAGTGAGTAAAGGATGGAAAAAATGTTGGAGTTGATCGTTTTGATCCGCTTCTGACAGCCAGCGAGCGACTCCG
>CALIBL010000075.1 GCA_938045805.1 uncultured Rubripirellula sp.
AAGCCACTTGAGCTCCATTCGGTCAAGGCGAAGTTGTTAGCTTCGGTTCCCCACTCTGCGTTGACCGGTATCTTTCTTGGGACGCGACCTGGCGGCGAGTTACCCGAAGGATTTGAAGTAAACTCGATCAAGGCATCAGGCAACGATGTTCTGATCGATTTACCGTCAGGCCACGTGCTCGTTGAAGGCGATAATGAGTTTTGGGTCAATGGGTTTCTGAGTGATGAACTTGATCTCGATGATCGTGTCGGTGCTCAATTGATCTCGGCTGTGATCGGTGCGCCGATTGGCGATGCTCGCGCGGATACGATTGATGCTCAAGAGCGAACGACCCATTCGGTTTCCAACGATCCGATGATCGACGCAGCAGATTTGACGCAGCGGCTTGGTGTGGCACTTCGTGAGGGAGGTGATGACGGCGTTCACACTTATCGAATTCCAGGATTGGTCACAACCAAAGCGGGGACGCTGATTGCTGTCTACGACATTCGTCATCGCGGAGGCGGAGACCTTCCGAACGACATCGATATTGGGATGTCCAGATCCACCAATGGCGGTCGAACTTGGGAGCCAATGCGGGCGATCATGGACATGGGGCGAGATCCCAAGTGGAGATACGACGGCATCGGTGATCCTGCGGTTCTGGTTGATGAACAGACGGGAACGATTTGGGTCGCGGCCACCTGGAGTCACGGGAACCGATCTTGGAACGGCTCCGGTCCCGGAATAACGCCCGATCAGACAGGTCAGGTCATGTTGGTTCGCAGTGATGACGACGGCAGAACATGGTCTGAGCCGATCAACATTACTTCGCAGGTCAAGGATCCCAGTTGGTGTTTTGTGCTTCCTGGGCCGGGACGTGGAATCACGATGCAGGATGGGACGTTGGTCTTTGCTGCTCAGTACCAAGATCCCCCCGATCGCCGCCGTCTTCCCCATTCAACGATTCTCTATTCGAAAGACCACGGCGAAACTTGGCAGATCGGGACCGGTGCTTGGGATGACACGACTGAATCGCAGGTGGTGGAGATTGAACCGGGCGTCCTCATGCTCAATTGCCGCTACAACCGAAAGGATCGTCGCGTTGTGATGATCACTCGAGACATGGGAGCGACATGGGAGAAACACGTTACCTCGGAACGTAGTTTGATTGAGCCGCGTGCTTGTATGGCGAGTCTGATTCGGCCCTTTGGAATCAATGACGCATCCAAGAGTGATTGGTTGCTCTTTTCGAACCCCGACAGCACTCGTCGGCGTGAGCGATTGATGATCAAAGCGTCAACCGATGGGGGGCTCAACTGGCTTGCCGATCATCGCTTATTGCTAGATGAGGGCGTCAGCGCTGGATACTCGTGCATGACGATGGTCGACTCGGAGCACGTTGGAATTTTGTATGAGGGAAGTCAGTCGCATTTGACGTTTCAACGTCTTCCCATTGCCGAATTATTTGAAAAAGGTGCTGCTGACCAAGCTGACCGTGCGGGACTTGAAACGGGGCGTTCTAACGTGGCAAAGCGAGGTTCCGATCCTCGCGTCCAAACTCATTTGCTGAGTCTACCAATGATCTTTTCCGATCATATGGTTGTTCAAGCAGCACAGCCGCTACCGGTTTGGGGTCAAGCGAGACCAGGATGCTCGGTGAAAGTCTCCTTAGCTGGTGAGTCGCAATCTGCAACCGCTGATGAGACCGGAAGATGGCGTGTGACTCTCTCACCCAAACCAGTCGATGGGAGATCGCACACGTTACGAGTTCAATCGGGAGGAGAGAAGATCGAACTGCAAGATGTGGTGCTCGGTGAAGTCTGGTTGTGCGCCGGTCAGTCCAATATGGAGTGGTCTCTCGTTCAGACCACCAATGGTGCCGACGAACTTGCCAATGCTGATCGACCCGCGATTCGTTTGATGCATCTTCGTCCGCAGGCGGGCGGTGGCGGGACTTCCTACTCAGCCGATCAGCTGGCAACCCTCCAGCCTGGGAGTTATTACCAAGGAATTTGGCAGAGAGCCGACCCTAAGGCAGCCAAGGATTTTTCTGCGGTGGGCTGGTACTTTGGATGTCACTTGCAGCAAGAACTCGATGTGCCGATCGGCTTGATCAGTCTGGCGGTAGGTGGTTCGCCGATTGAGTCTTGGATCTCCTTTGACCAACTTGCCAATCACGATCAGTTCGATGAATTGGTTTGTGCAAACTGGCTTGATAATCCATCGCTCGGTGATTTTTGTCGATCACGCGGCGAGCAAAATTTGATTGAAGCGATGTCACGCGGTGATCAATTGTTGTTTGACGTTCACGGTCCTCGTCATCCATTTCAACCGGGGTTTCTGTGGTCGGCAGGGATCGATCGGATCATTCCATTTGCTCTTCAGGGGGTACTCTGGTATCAGGGTGAGTCCAATGCGGAAACCGCCGCTCGAGTCGCTCAGCATGAGAAACTTTTTCCGTTGTTGGTAAACGGTTGGCGACAGGCTTGGACGGAAAGGTTCGTCGAAGATGCTTCGATTGCCGAGGGTAACTTGCCACCTGAAGCACAAAGGGGAGCCAAACAGGCTGACCTTTTCTTTTACGTGGTGCAGTTGCCCGCGATGGATCGAGAGCACTGGCCGTTGTTTCGTGATTCACAGCGTCGTTTAGCTAATGAATTGGAAAAGGTTGAACTTGCGGTCACCTTGGATACCGGTCACCCGACCAATGTTCATCCGTCACTCAAAAAGCCGGTCGGTGAAAGGCTTGCAGATTTAGCTCTGCGCCAAACCTATCATCAAGTATCAAAAATAGATTCCGTCGGACCAACCGTTGCCGGCGTCGAGCAAAAAGGTTCTGCATGGTTACTCACCTTTGATCATTGCGACGGTGGCATCATGTCCCGAAACGGTGAGGCACTGAAGCACTTTGAGTTCGAGGATGCGTCGGGTGAAGTTTTTAATGCGGATGCTGAGGTGATAGGTGAAAACGTTGTGAAGCTGTCGTGTGGGCAAACGCTGTCCCCCACCGCGGTTCGTTATGCTTGGCTGCCTTATCCAAAACCATCCGTCAATTTTTTTAACGCCGCTGGTTATCCGGCTTCGCCTTTTCGACTGCAATTAAAAAACAATCTTGTTACTCCCTCTGCAGCGTCATCGCAATGAGTTTGAATTCAATGATAAATGAACCGATTCGTTGGAGCGACCAGATTGATGGCTCTCGATGCGAGTTGCCTCGGATTCAGAACCCGGTTCAAAAAGGTCTAGGTTGCTTGGGGCTTTTTCTTGGAACAATGTTCGCGGCATGGCCGGTGGCGGTGACGATTTTCTTTTGGAGTGTTCGCTCGGACTTCGATCAGGATCGGGAGTTCAATTGGATTGATCTGACTCCACTGGCATTTTTTGGAGTCTTCCTTTTTCCTGCTGCGTTCTTTCTTTGGTTTCGCAGTTTATTGAATCTGCGAGGCAAATCTGAAATCGTCATCTGTGACAAGTATTTGAGTGTTGTGAGGCGTTGGGGGATTTTTAAAAGTCGTCGACGCTGCAGATTATCGCGACTCGATGGCTTCATCATTGAGAGACCTGGTGATGGAATCCACGGGGTGAACGCAGAGACGTTCGCTGGTCTTTCGATGTTCGAAAATCGTTCAAGTCTGGTTGCGAAGCATTCCGGAGGAAAATCTCTTTATCTCGTTCGAGCCTATCCCGAGGCGATCGTTGAAGAGCTGATTGAAGCGGTTCCGCCGCGAGTGCAACGGGTGGCTGCGCGAGCAGGTATCGAAGTGGAATCAGATGTCTTTCGCTCGCAGAATCTGTCGCTCGGGGACTCCGAGGGTTCCGTTGACTCGACCGTGATGAGAACGAACTCCAGCGGAGAATTCTCAGAGAATCGTTTTGCTGCGACGGAACGAGCCCACGTGACAGTCAGCTCGCCGCCGCCCGGCAGTCCGCTCGTTCTAGGCGAGACTGCGGATGGTTTGACCATCGAGCAACCCAAGCGAGGCTATCTCGGTTCGACCACTCAGGTCGGCAGGCTCGTCTTCTACTTCTTCACCTTCGTGCAGCTTGTGTTGTCCGGCGGGCTGGTACCGGCATTGCTCGCTGGTAAAGTTCAGGGCAGTCCTTCAGCAGGTTGGGTGATCTTTGCGGTGTTCACCTGTTTTTGGATCATCGGCGTTATCTATCTCTTCTATGCGGCATCGCTACGTTGCTCGATCTCGCTCGATCACCGTTTGCTTCAGATTTCAGAGAGTAGTTTCTTTGGGGCTTCGGCGGCGAGTTGGCAACGGCACGAAATTGATTCCGTTCAGGTTGGCGTCGAAGAGTACACGTCGGATGGTAGCACGGTCTACGATTACTACGTGAAGGTGTCTCCGGTACCGCTCAAAGAGAAACACTGGTTCAGCCATCTGACGAAGATGGAGATTCAGTGGATCGTCGACTCACTTCATATCGCTCTCGAGATCGATCGTGAAAACAGTTCAAAAGACATTTGACTTCAGAGGCTGTTGTTATTCCGCTTGCTGTTCTGTGAGCATTTGCACTTAGAAGGTCACACTGGTGTCATCAAACGAACCGTGGAAACTGACGGACATCGCCTCGGTGACCCTCACGCCAATCTTGCTGATTGGTTATGCGGTCTATTCGTTTAGATTGGTGCGTGGTGGTTGGGGTCACTTAGAGTTTCTAGCAGGTGAACCGCTTGTTGCGCTGATGATTTTCCTTGGAGTCATCGCTGCGGGTTTGGCGTTGCTGTTCTGGGATGTCTTTCGAAGCGGTCGGGGTTGGATGGATCTGCTCCTGCCACTGGTGATCGCACTGGTCTTTGGCTTGTGCAATCTCTTTTCTCTGATCGGTGTGATCACGATGGATCGCTTCGCGATCTTTGAAATGTCTTACCTCAAGTGGGTCCTCTGGGGTCTGCCGGCTTTTGGCTTGGTCGTTAGTTTGACGGTGGGTCAATTATCCCAAAGTGGCCTAGGTGTGAAGCAGTTGGCTCTCTCGATGATCTTCTTTGCGGTCGCCATGATCCACTGCACTCTGGTCGCCTTGATCGCTCAAAGTGTTTGACGATCAACCCATCAAGACGATCAAACCTTAGAAAAAGCGAGCCGCAAAAAAAAAGCGAGCCACAGTGGGCTCGCTTTAGAGATCAAGTCAAACGAGATGACGCGATGATGTCATGTCATTAGGTTCGTTGGGCAAACAACTGATCTATCGCCAATCGGCCCGATCTGTCTTGCCTTTTGCCTCGATGAACCGCGTTCTACTTCGCTGCGATGTCGTAGCAGAGCAGCAAGCCTTGGTCACGAATATAAAGTTTGCCGTTGGCGACCACGGGATGAGCCCACGCTTTGGAACTCGAACGATCTGGCTGATCGAACCTTCCACGCTCGATGTACTCTTCCTTGTTCGGCTCCATCAGAACGATCGGTCCCTCTTCGCTTCGCAGGTACAATCGACCATCGGCGTAGGCAACCGCTCCCTTGGGACCTTTGCGTTCTTTCCAAAGAACATCACCGGTTTCAAAGTCGATCCCGGCCATCATGCCACCGCCGTTTCCGCCATTCGCCCCATAAAGAGCCCCATCGACGACCACCATGCCGCCGTGATGGTTCTGCATGCTGGAGGTAAAGTAAAGTTCCTCGAAGTCGTTGCTGCCGTCATCTTTCTTGATC
>CALIBL010000076.1 GCA_938045805.1 uncultured Rubripirellula sp.
GAATTTTGAAGCCGGGTGAGGAAGGCAATCGATTCCGTCCTCTTGTCAATGTCTCCGTTGAACAAACTTCAATGGGTTCTACAGAGCTTACCCAAGGTGTCAATCAAAACCACAAGTCCGCGGCGACTCAATCCACTAGCGGAGCCTCCATCGCAGGTCTTATTCGCTCGGGTGGAATTGATCAGAGTCGAGACGAAGCGGCGAAAGCACTTGAAGCTCAATCAAATCAGCAGTTCGCACCTATCTCAGGTTCTGAGTCGGAAATCCAACAAGTCGGCTACCGTCAGGACTTGTCTGTCGAACAAACGGCACCGAATCCATCAGCACTTGGGAATGATCAGAACGTTTCAATTGATAGTGAAGCAGCCCGAAATTCTCGCTTCTCCACGCTTACATCGTTCCCGCTGAGTCAGATCACGCGGTTCGCTACGTTGCCGATGCGGGTTAGTCGTTCGAAAGACGGTGTAGCGCATGATGCGACTTGTGATGGGTGTGATGCATGTGGTCCAAGCGTTTGTGATTCGATTGGATGCGGCATTTTTGGCTGTGACCAATGCGATGTTCCTTGCGACACACTCGGATGCGATGCAATGGACCCAAAAGAGTTGTTGGGTGTTGGATATGGAGGGGGTCGGAAAGATGTTTTCTCACTTGCTTCATCGCACGGGGATCTCAGCGTCTCTTCAAGCTCTTCGAATTGGTTTGGGGGGATCGACTATCTGATGATGTGGCGTCGCGGCGTTCGATTACCAGCACTGGTGACGACAGAGGTGACCGATGCGAGTGGAACTCGGGAAGAAGTGATCGTTGGCGATGATCGTATCATGACTCGAATGACTTCTGGGGTTCGGATTACAACTGGTCGTTGGTTGGATCGGGGGCAGGCTTTCGGGTTTGTTGGACGAGGTTGGTACGGCGGTCGTAAGCAATATGGATTTGATCGAGATCAATCACAGACGGCGATCCTTCTCAGGCCTTTTTTGGACTTCACCGATCAATTCACTCCAACTCCCGAGACCCAAGTGATTGCCGAACCGGGGCGAGCTGATGGCTCGGTTTCAATTAACGGTGACAGCGAGGCTTTTGGTTTGGACTTATCCTTCCGTCGCTTTCTCGGGGCCGAGTTTGGCACCACCATGGATCTGTTATACGGGTATCAATTTGTCCGTTTTAATGAGCGGCTTGATATCTCGACTCAATCCGTCTCTTTAGATGATGACTTCGCGCCGGTCGGATCGACTTTTGCCGTCCGCGATTCCTTTCACACGTTCAACGAGTTCCATGGAGCGCAGATTGGATTGCAAACAGATTACCGAGAGGGGTTCTGGTCTTTTCAAGGTCTGGCAAAATTGGCATGCGGGTCACTTAGCCGAGAGTCATTGAGAGAGGGTGAGACGAGGACTCAAGTAGATGCGTCAATCTCCACAGAGCCAGAGGGTTTACTCGTTCGTGAAACCAACAGCGGACGCGTTACAAATCAGCAGTTCTCGTGGGTACCAGAGATCGATGCAACACTTGGTTGGCATCGTTATGAAGGCTGGGATTTAACACTGGGTTATCATCTACTGGCAGTCACCGACGCGATTCAACCATGCGGAGCAATTGATCGTGACTTGGGGGTCAACTTGTCTGATCCACTTACGGGAGCGGTTCGCCCATCGGCTGATCTACGTTATCGTACCTTCTATCTCCACGGGATTCATTTTGGCTTGCAACGCGTCTACTAAGCATGACAACTGCACGACATCGCAACGATGCAACTCTGAAGTCTGTCACTGAGTGTGGAAATGATTTTCATTTGCAACGCCCTTCTTGGAATTGAGTGGGGGAAGGCCACAGTTTGTCAGAGATCTGCTCTTTGCACTGCGGCCGATTCGCGGAGGAATCTTGGCATTGATAAGGCGTCTGCAGTCTCTTCAGGATCCTCTTTTGAATTGTTATCGCGATTTGCGTTGGCGTTCGAAGTCTCGCAGTGACCGAGATACATTCATTGTGGAAAGTCGGCTGTGTGTTCAGCGTTTGCTTGAGAGCACAATTCAAGTTAACTCAATCCTCATGCCAGAAGGCACCGAAGCCGAAGCTTTGACTTGGGGCAACGCTGGCATACCCATTTTTACACTCAGTCTGGACCAAATTAGCGAATTGGTTGGCTACCAATTTCATCGAGGCGTTCTCGCCTCCGCGGTACGTCCCACTCTAAGAAAGCTTGGTGACTTAGACTGGTCTAGGATGATTCGTCCAATTGTCCTGGCAGCTTTCGGAGTGACCGAGAACGAGAATCTCGGGAGCATGCTTCGCACTGCAGCTGCGTTGGGGGTGCAAGATATCTTGCTCGATAAGCAGTCTGCTGATCCCTACTCCAGAAGAACGGTTCGGGTGAGTATGGCTAATGTGTTCAAGCAACGGCTGTACTTTCTCGAACGACCTGCTGAGGAATTAGTCAAACTTCGGCAGCAAAGAGATGTTCGTCTTGCAGTAACCACTCTCGCAAAGGATGCCGCGAATCTATCCAACTGGCAAGCGGACCAACGACCACTTGTACTCGTGATGGGTAATGAAGCGGCGGGTGTTTCTACCCAAATCGAAGCGATCGCATCCGACAAATTGATGATCCCCATGGAATTGGGGACGGATAGTTTGAACGTGGCAGTTGCAACAGGAATCTGCCTCCACTACTTGGTGCAAAGCTGTCCGAAGATCGATCGGTCCTAAGAGAATCGCTCCAACCCAGGGCAGACATTCACCGTTTCAGTCAGGTGTGAAAACTCTGTTGAAAGTTACGATCGCAATTCTCTAGAGAGCGTCGATTGATTCCGGCAGTAATAGCTCAGCACCCTCAAGAAAGCTGACCAATGATTTTGCCCGGTATGGTTGTTGAAGTTTTCGTACCGCTTTACTTTCAATCTGTCGCACCCGCTCCCTGGTGACTTGGAAGATTCTTCCCACTTCTTCTAAGGTGTAGGTGTAGCCGTCGGCAAGTCCATAACGGAGCCTGAGGATTTCACGTTCTCGATAGTTCAGGGTCTCCATCGCGGATTCGATCTGCGTCTTGAGCGCCTCGCGGTTGGTTTCGACCAGCGGGTCGTCATCTCGATAATCTTCCAAGAATTCGCCAAACACGCTTTCCTCATGGTCCCCGATTGGTTGGTCGAGAGAGAGTGGTTGGCGACTCATTTTAAGAATGACCCGAGTGTCATCAATCGACAGACCGCTTCGAGCACAGATTTCTTCAGCCGTGGGCTCACGACCAATCTCTTGAACAAGATCTCGAGTAATCTGACGTATCTTGTTCATGGTATCGATCATGTGTACCGGAACGCGAATCGTTCGGCTTTGATCGGCAATTGCGCGTGTAATCGCTTGTCGAATCCACCAGGTGGCATAAGTGCTGAATTTATAACCTCGTGCGTACTCAAACTTGTCCACAGCACGCATCAGACCCGTGTTCCCTTCTTGAATCAGATCCAAGAAAGATAGGCCGCGATTTCGATATTTTTTCGCAATTGAAACCACCAATCTGAGGTTACCTGCAGAAAGAATCCGCTTTGCTGCATCGTAGTCATCACGAAAGTGATCACACTTCAGAATGCGTTTTTGCAAGGTGACCGGAGATTCGTAGGTCGACCTCATCATCTGAGTCAATTCGGCACGGATTTCTTTTTCGTTACGTCCTGATGTGGACGCGTCGCTTGAGCGATGAAGTTCTTCACGAAGTGATTGCATTTGCTTCATCACCCCGCGCATTTTCTCGTACAGCGGTTGAAGTTTGCTTGCTCGTAAGTTCATCTCTTCGACCAGACGAACTGCTTTATTGCGGCGCACCACAAGGTTTTTCCAAGCGGCACGACGCTGTCTCATTGGGAGACGTTTGTTGATCGCCGTACAATAGTCGGAGCGATTGAGAATCAGTAAGTGATGCAATGTGCGGCAATTCGGAACAATCCGCCGCATGATCGCTTTCTTCTCGGATGCATTGGTCACCGAAACCTCAATCGTCCGATCAAGCCGAAGTTTCTTGTCCCGCACTTGCTCGAGAAGTCTCAGGGCACCTTGCAGCATGTAATCAGTTGCGAGCATCGAGTGACGGTATCGATCACGAGTACACTCGATTTGCTGTGCCGCAGCGATCTCTTGATCACGGCTTAGTAGAGGAATTTGTCCCATCTGCATGAGATACATGCGAACTGGATCCTCAGACGGATCACCATGTAGGTCATCTCGCTGTTGTGGCTTTTCGCTGTCCTGAAAGAGGTCGTCTTCGATCTGCTCGGTGAACTCTTGCCCCATCACGCGATTTCTGCGGGTCACCGACTCTTCTGCATCAAATGCATCATCTTGAAGACTGCGTCGGTTCAATTTTTTTTCCATCGACAGGTCCTTGAAGCCCGCTGCGAATCGATCCACCTGATCAGGGGAGTGGTGAGCAGTTCGGGTACCAAATGAAGGTGAGGAGTAGCGGGATATCATGTAAGTCTTTTGGTGCAATCGGTTTGCGCAAATTGTTAATGCTGACGCGTTCCCCCGCGTGTTGGAGATTTACCACATCGCTGTTGATAAAAATCAACGTTTGTGGTCAACCAGAATCACGAGTTTCACCCGAAAGCCGATTGATTCGTGCTCCGTGAGAAACACTAGGTTACGAACGTGACTCGGATCAATTTTCAGGGCAGATTTACCGCAAAGAATCTTTGATCACGAGTCGTGGTTCCGTGCACGGTTCGTTCTTCGAGCGAGTTTCGCTAAATTAGAGGCGCAGCAAGCTGATCGACTTGGAGCTCGGCTTGGTGTTTCCTAGTCTGGACAATCACCGAAGGCTCTTATGCGGCTGAAGCTTTTTGTGATCCATCCCGATTGCTCAGTTGGTCAATCTGAAAGTCTTTTGCTCATCATGGATGCTCATCACTCGCATCATCAGGAATCCGATCCCGATCGGTCATGGATGGAACAGGTTCACTGGTCTGATTTATCTCAGGCATCTCTCTACGCCGATCGGATGGAGACATTGATCGAAGCCCATTCAAATTGGCAATCTTTTTGCCAGCTTTTGGGTGAGCAATTAGCTAAAACATTCGAACCCAATCACGCACTGTCTCACCTAATACGTTTTCTTGAGGCGAGTGAAAGTCCGCAGTGGTGGATCGAACAATTCGTCCAGCATCCGGAGCACCTGAGTTCTCTACTGCTTCTCATGAGTATGAGTGAGACGCTCTCCAACCGGCTGATCACCGATGGTGATCTTTATCGGTGGATACTGGATAGCCAAGGCGTTCCGCGTTCTCGGGAGGAACTAGTTCAAGAGCTCTCCGAGGCCTTTAACGGGATTGATCAACTCAGCCGCGCCTCAGCTTTGTTACATCGGTTCTACATCCAGCAGTCCACGCGGGTTGCTTACGCTGAATTTGTCGGTGGATTATCTCCCGAGAAGGTGGGGAGATACTTATCGGCAATCGCAGATGCCATGATTGAAGTTGGTCTTCAGTTTGTCACGCGAAGATTGGTGGATCGTCGGGGGGAACCACAGAGGCCTGATGGCTCCGTTGCCGAAGTCACTGTGCTGGGTGTGGCAAACTTGGGTGGTAACGAGATGAGTTACAACTCACCACTGAAATTGGTTTTCATTTATGACTCGATTGACAACCACAATGTCTGGCATCGTGATTTTTACAATACACTCGTTGACGAGCTGGTCGGATTGCTGAGAGGTGATCCAACGCGAACCATCGGTCTCGACGTGGATCTGCGTGAGGGGCCGAGGTCTGAAGTGGGGGTCCATATTTGCAGTTTCCGCGAGGCTATACGGATTTATGAGACCGCGGGGCGAACCTCGCAGCGGCTAGATTTCGTCAAGGCCAGGGTGGTGGCTGGATCCGTTGATCTCGGTAATGCATTACTTGCAAGATTAGAGTCGTGGATCTACCAGCAATTCATGAGTCGAGTTGAACTCAGTGAGACCCGCACCATCCGAAGAAAGCTTGAAAAAAGGATCGAGCAGAAATCCTTGTTAATGAGTGACCTCACCGACACGTCCGGTGGCAAGCACGATTTGGAACTGACGATACAGTTTTTGCAGTTACTACATGGTGGTGGGATCCCGGAGGTTAGAAAGGCCAATACATATGAGGCAGTTGGTTCTCTTCAGCGGTCGGGCTGCTTAACCCATCAAGAGTCCACCTTGTTTTCAGAGAGTTATGCTCGACTTGGGAGGTTGCAGAATCAAATCGCTCTGATGTTTGACCGGTCTGGGAAGTCTCTACCCGATCGGGAGGATGACCAGAGGCGACTGGCTTGGTATTTGGGAATCAAGGAGCCCGATACCGATCGTGGCGACTTGATCCGATTTCAAAAACTATTGAATGATACGTTCGACACAAACCGTTCTGCCATTAACCATCTGATGCTTGATGCACCCGATAAGGCGCAGGATGTCTCTGTCGAGACGGAATTGCTGCTAGACCCTGATCCCGATGTTGGGCTCATTGATAAGGTTGCAGCAAAGCATGGACTGAGCAATGCGACCAGAATGATGGAGCATCTACATTCGCTGAGTATGGAGAACGTTTCCTTCCTTTCTCCGCATCGATGTCGACACTTTTTTGCCTTGATCGCTCCGGCTTTACTCGAGGCAATATCGAAGACACCTTCACCGGATGAGACGCTGAGTTCCCTTGTCCGAGTGACCGATTCACTTGGGGCGAAAGCGACGCTCTGGGAACTGATGTCGAGCAGCCCTCCGACCATGAATTTGATGGTCCGTTTGTGCGCCGCGACTCCCTACCTGGTCGGTATTCTGATCAACAGTCCAGGTATGATTGATGAACTCGTTGATTCTTTGATGATGAATCGGCTTCCCACCACCGCTCGTCTCGATTCTCACAGCATTGAGCTTTGTCGTGGAGCAGTCGAGATCGAATTGATTCTGCAGAGTTTCAAGAGTAGTTCCCATTTGATGATTGGTGTTCGAGACATTCTTGGGAAAGATACACTCGAGAACATTCATCAGGCGATCGGTGATACCGCTGAATCCTGCTTGCGCAGGGTAGCTGATTATGAGCAAGAATCGCTCGCGATGCAGTTTGGTGATCCTGTTGATGATCGTGGTGACCGATCCGAATTGGTGATGTTAGCTCTGGGCAAATTGGGAGCGAGGGAACCCAACTATCACAGTGATCTTGACGCTGTTTTTCTCTATGCCACTGACGGTGAGACGCAACGAAGGCCAGGTGGGCATCGGGCAACGCTGACCAATCAGCAATTCTTTAATCAAATGGCTCGCAAAATCATTGATCGAGTCAATGATTCGAGTGGATTGCCTCGACTTTACAAATTGGATTCTCGGCTTCGAGATTCAGGTGAAGAAGGAATGTGGGCAATGCGTGTTGAATCTTTCTTTTCACGCTTTGAGGCACAGGAAGTTCCACTCTGGCAGTGGTTGGCGCTCTGTAAGGCTCGTGCGATTTCTGGGTCTCATGCCTTACGCAGTCGGATTGATGAGCGAATTCATGAAACCTTGTGTCTTGTTCAGTGGAGGCCTGAGATGGCTTCTGAGATTCGGGAAATGCGTTTGCGTATGGAACAGACGGCTCGCCCTGAGAATCTTAAACGTGGCATTGGTGGAACGGTCGATGTGGAGCTCATCTCTCAGGCTTTGACCCTTCGGCACTTGAAAGAGTTCCCGCAGGTACACCGAGTGGGGACAACCGAATCACTGACTGCCCTCGTTAACGCTGGTTGCATCGAAAGCAACCAAGCACAGGCACTCATTGACAGTTACCGTTACCTGCGACGTGTTGAGGGTAATCTTCGTTTGATGAATACTGTTGCAAGGCATGAGATTCCCGAGGAAACTCAGCAGCAAGAATTGTTGGCTTTCTTGATGAACGAACGGGATTACCAGTTGGTGATCGATCGTTGCAATGAAATCAAGATTCAGAATCGTCGAGTCTTTGATCAAGTTTTTGATGCGTTGGCGATCGAAAGCATCGCTTGATGCGAAATTGTCTCGCGGCTTCACTGGAGTGATTGCATGGTCCGTCAGTTAATCTTTACCTATTGCATTTTAGTTGTCTTTAGCTCCTTGGTCTCAAACTCCATTGCTGCAGATGCCAGGGCCGCAGATAACATCGCTTCTGATACTTCGCAAACGAATGGTCAGAGACCCAATATCGTTTTGATTATGGTTGACGATATGGGTTATGGGGACACCGGTTGCTACAACCCCGAATCCAAGATACCGACTCCGAACTTTGATTCATTGGCTCGGGACGGGATGCGTTTTACCGACGCGCACGCCCCTGGGCCCTTGTGTCATTTGTCTCGGTACGGGCTCTTAACCGGTCGGTATCCCTTCAGGGCAGAAGTGCGGAAGTGGCCGCGACAAGCGGTCATCGAACCCGGCCAAACCACTTTGGCAACCATGCTTCGTGATGCCGGCTACACGACATCGATGGTTGGTAAGTGGCATCTTGGGTTTAATGAAGATGGATATGATCAGCCCTTGCCTGGTGGCCCAGTTGATTGCGGGTTTGATTCTTTTTTCGGTATTCGTGCGTCGACGGACATCCCGCCATATTTTTACATTCGCAATGATCGAGCGGTCGCTCCGCCGACTAATCTGATCGATGAAAACCACACGGAGGGTTGGTCACCTATTCAAGGGAAGTTCTGGCGAGCCGGAGGGATTGCGCCCAATCTGAATTTGCAGGACGTGTTACCGCGTTTTACCGACGAAGCGATTCAGATCATCAATGAGAAGAGTAAATCTGAGAGCGGTCAGCCTTTCTTTCTCTATCTTGCTTATCCTGCGCCCCATACCCCGTGGTTACCATCAGAACGCTTTGTGGGTTCTACCAAGGTTGGGCTTTACGGTGATTTTATGTCAATGGTTGACCATATGGTCGGTCGCGTTCTGGGAGCGTTGGAGTCCAATGGAGTTGCTGATGAAACGCTGGTCATCGTGACTTCAGATAATGGTCCTGTTTGGTACGCAGAGGACTCAAAGCGATTCGCCCACGATAGTGTTGGCGGGTTGCGAGGGATGAAAGCGGACGCTTGGGAAGGCGGTCACCGCATGCCATTTCTCGTGCGTTGGCCAGGGAATGTCAAATCTGATTCCGTGAGTTCGCAGCTGATCTGCTTCACCGATGTACTCGCTACGCTGGCAGAGTTGGTAGATATGACACTGGGTGAACAAGCCGCGCCGGATAGTTTTAGTTTCTTAAAAACTTTACTTCAGAAAGACGATCCTTCTGCTCGCCAGTCATTAGCAATGCAAACCGGTAGTGGTTTGTGGACGGTTCGAGTGGGGTCTTGGAAGCTCATCACGGGATTGGGTTCAGGAGGTTTTTCCAAGCCTTCCAGAATTAAAGCAACCCCCGATGGGCCGCAGGGGCAGCTATATCATTTATCGCGGGATCAGTCAGAAACTGAGAACCTCTACCTACAAGAGACCGGCAAGGTGTCTGAGTTGACTGCCGAACTAGAGCGAATTCGTTCCGCACCCATCACACGCCCTGTGGATTGATGCGGAGAATGCTCTTGTCGTGATCAAACTTCGTGGCAGTCTTTTCTTTGTTGGTGTTATGCCCGAGACAAAGAGGTTGTTCGTCACTTGCAGCACGATCAAGTCGATTCGCTTGAATGACTAATCTTCGTCGTATTTGGTGAAGATCATTCGCCCTGCGTTCGTTTGAAGGGTGCTGGTCACTCGTACTTCAAGTTGTTGGCCAATATGGTTTCTCGCACCTTCGATGACCACCATGGTTCCATCGTCCAAATAACCGATTCCCTGGTCTGCACCCTCGCCGGCTTTAACAACTTTGATCTTGAAGGTTTCATCTGGCAAGAAACTTGGACGTAGCGAATTACTGATCTCGTTCAGGTTAATGACGGGTACATTGTGAAGTTTGGCAACCTTATTGAGGTTGTAGTCTCCGGTCACGACTTTGCCTTCGAGATGTTTCGCGAGTAAGACCAGTTTCAGATCAACTGTTTGGCCAGCGAGTTCAGGGAGATCTCGGTCAAAAATCGTTAAATCAATTTTCTCGTCCGATCGCATCTGATTCAGAATATCTAAGCCTCTGCGACCCCGAGTGCGTCGCATCTTATCACTGCTGTCGGCAATTGCTTGCAGTTCGGTCAGGGCGAATCGTGGCATAATCAATTGGTTATCGAAAACTTCAGTCGCTACCAAGTCGGCAATTCTGCCGTCGATCACAACACTCGTATCGAGGATCAAGGGCTTGAATCCTTTGACTTCTCTGACAAACTCAACGTACGGAATCAGAAAGCGGAAGTCATCTTTGGTTTGCAAAAGCACACTCGTGCAGAGATAACAAAGCACCAAGCCAATAAGTAATTGGATGATTCCTGCATTAAAGGATTGTGCCAAAAGAGGAGCCAGAGCGATCGATAAGACGTACGTCAGTAGAACGCCAATCAGGACACCAAAGTAGAGCGATGAAATTGTGTCAATCTTCTTTTTTGGTGCATAGATATCACCGATGACGACCAAGACGGCAGCACCCATGATGCTCGAAAACACAATCCAAGGTACGGTGGTGGAGGTGTCTGAGAGGGACGCATTGATGATTGCCGAGACGCCCCCAGCACACATGAGAAAAATACATCGAAGAATGATAAGGGCCATAATGATTTGACCGAGGTGGGAATCACTGAGGTTTGGCAAACTAAAATATAAGTTAGCACCCTATTTGGGTGATCTCTCTAATAATCGCCTCAGTTTAAGCTAGCCAATCGCGTCGCTACAGTGGCGGACACCCGTAAAACGTCGTTGTTACGGACAATCTTTACAAACAAAAAGCGTTTTGCACAGATTCAGGCCGTTTCATGGTCGAAATGTGCGTTAAAACTGCATGGCTTGCGGCTAGCTCGAATAGAAGGGTGATCACGCTGTTCCACCCTTTCTCTCGTTTGATGACGATACACGGTTTATCGCTGAGGCGTAACATCCGACACCGTGAAAAGTCGTCCCTCAACTGTGTAGGGACGATGGAATCGCTTACGCTGAAGTTGACGATCGCAGGGTCAGCCAAATGGCAATGGCTGTGATATTAATCGCGTTGATTGCCAGAATACAGCAATCACCCTCCAGAACTCCACGCAACTAGATTCAAACAAGGATGACAGTGCAAGGACGAGCTTGTGTCGTGCTATTCTGCTGTCGGCTCGGAGGTTTCGGCCTCGTCTGCGGCGGCGGGCGTTGCTGCTACCTCCATAGACGCCGTTTCCTCGATCACCGGTTCAAAATCCGGTGATGTTTGCTTGCTGTCACTCATTGTGAAGATGAGAAACAATGCTACGAACGCGAACGATGATAGAAAAACGATCACGTTGAATGGCTTGTCATAAGCCATGTGCATGAAGAATGCCATCACTAAGGCTGCTTTGATGGTTGCGATGACCATGACAACCACGATGTCCAAACTGCCAATATCGAAACTTGCCTGCGCTACCGTAATGATCGTCAGAAGAACAAGAGCGAAAAACACTGACAACAGCATCGGCACAGGAATAGGGTGTGCGAAGTCATATCCGTCTTTGGAGTCGCCGTGAGCTGACATGTTTGTTTCCGAGAGCAAGCTTGAGCAGTTAAGGTGTGAACTCTTGAAAATAGATAATCACACATTTGTGTTTTGTGTGGTTATCTCGAGATGCGGTTTAGCGGATCAAGTACAAGAGTGGGAACAAATAAATCCAAATGAGGTCGACCAAGTGCCAGTAGAGTCCAACATAATCGACCGGTCCAAAATACTGGGGGTTGAAATCTTTTCGTACGGCTCGAACCAAAAGCCAGACCAAGAACCCGATCCCCACCAGAATGTGAATCGCGTGAACCCCGGTCATGCAGTAGTAAATGCTGAAGAACACTCCCGCCTTCCGCTGCGTCATCACATTTTCTTCTACCGAAATGATAGCTCCGGCGATCTCGTCACCCTCTTGAATAATAGCCGAACCGGCAGTTTCCAATTGTGTTTGACGAGCCGTCAACTCACTCTTAATGCCCGTGTTCGAATCTGTTGCGAGCGACTCAAGCACTTGATTTTCGCCGGTGGAAATCAACTGCATTGTTTCCGACTGCTCGATTGATTCCGTTACGTGTGTGGGATGATCGTCTGTAGCACGCTCGGAGTCGCCGCTTTCGAGCACCATCCCAAGCCCTATTCCTACAAAGAAACAGGCTGCTGCCACGGTTAAAGGCATCGCACATTGCTGGTGGAATTTGTTCTTAGTCGCGAACGACACAACGAGCCAAGCAACCACACCACCCAGGAGTATCATGAAAGGCAAGCAGATCATAAATAGGTAGTTCGTGTGACTTTCGGGATGTGGATTCGCAGGATCGTAGAAATAGAGTCCGGCTGGCAAGAGTCCCATTTCCCATTTGTGCGAATACTCAATCGCTTTGACGCCAAGAAAGATCATTGCGCAGGAGAGTGTTGCAGCGAGCATCCCAACCAAACCACGGTCTTGCTTGACTTGCGAGCAGCGAACTGCCCAAGCCATGGTGAGCGAACTGAACAGGAGGACACCCGTGTTGATTGCTCCCAGCTTGGTGTTGAGGAATTGGCTGCAACCTTCGAAGACGTCTGGCCTGAGCATGCGGAAGATCGCGTACGCGCAGAACATGCCACTGAAAAACAGAATTTCGGTGACTAGGAACAACCAAATACCCAGCTTACCGCTGTCGAATTGTTGTTCGGGAGTGTCAAAGTGGTGTGCCAAAAAAGACGGATGGTCATGGTCGTGACCATGGGCGTCATGTGCGTTTTCAGCAGCGGCTTCGATGGTTGACATGAAAGGGAAGTTCTAAGTGTGAAGGATCAATTCTAGTGCGACTTGGTAGCAGTTGGCCGCTACCTACCTCAGTGCGTGCCTTCGGCATGAGCGGGTTCAGGTTGCTCTGCCGGAGCGATTTTTCTATCCGGTTCGACGGTAACGTACCGCTCATTCTCTGTGTCCCAGAAGATATCACTGAAATCGTATGGGTCACCCACGGCCGGTGGTCGTTCAAAATTGTAAAACGGTGGAGGGCTTGTGCACTGCCATTCCAACGTCGCTCCACCCCATGGGTTTGCCGGAGCTCGCTCACCCTTGAAGAGTGAACGGAGCAAGACAACCAGTGCGACTAACAAACCGACACCAAGAAGCAGAGTGCCAAGCGTACTGACTTGGTGCAAGGTTTGGAACTCAGGGTCATAAGTTGCATAACGACGGGGCATCCCGCGGCTACCGAGTACAAACTGCGGCAGGAACGTTAGGTTGAAGCCAAGGAAAATGATCACAGCGGCAAGTCGACCACCCGCTTCGCTGTACATCTTACCGAACATTTTGGGCCACCAGTGGAATAGGGCACCAAGGAATGACACAAGTGTTCCCCCAACCATCACATAATGGAAGTGAGCCACCACGAAGTAGGTGTCATGCAGGTGCATATCGGTTGCCAAGGTTCCCAGATGTAATCCGGTCAAACCGCCAATGGTGAACAGGAAGATAAATGAGATCGCGAAGCACATAGGAGTCGTCAAGCTGATTGACCCTTTGTACATCGTCGCAAGCCAGTTAAATACCTTGATCGCCGAAGGGACCGAGACGGTGAAGGTCAATGCACTGAAGATGATGGTGGTCATCGGTCCCATTCCCGCAGTGAACATGTGATGCCCCCAGACAAGGAAGCCCAGGAGTGCAATAGCGATCGAAGAATATGCAATAAAGCGATATCCGAAGATCCTTTTGTGACTGTGAACGCTAATCAGGTCACTGATCACTCCAAACGCCGGAAGAATCATGATGTAAACGGCGGGATGACTGTAGAACCAGAAGAAGTGCTGGAACGTTACGGGGTCGCCGTTGAACTCAGGATCGAAAATCCCGATGTGCATCACTCGCTCTGCGATCAGTAGAAGCAACGTAATCCCAAGCACAGGTGTAGCAAGAACTTGGATGATGCTGGTTGCGTAAGTCGCCCACAGGAACAATGGCATTCGGAACCAAGTCATGCCGGGTGGACGCATGGTGTTAATCGTCACGATGAAGTTCAGGCCGGTGAAGATTGAGCTGAACCCGAGGATAAAGGCTCCTGAGGTTGCCAGAATGACCGATGTGTCAGTGGTCGTGCTGTAAGGCGTGTAGAAAGTCCAGCCCGTATCGAGACCGCTCGCCATCAAGGCACCGACGAAGAAAATCGCTCCGAAGACCCAAAGGTAAAAACTGCTGAGGTTCAGACGCGGGAATGCAACGTCTTTCGCTCCTAGCATGACTGGCACCAAGAAGTTTCCTAGTGCAGCAGGAATGCTCGGGATGATGAAGAGGAAAACCATGATCGCCCCGTGAAGGGTGAACACTTGGTTGTACCAGTTGTTTGCTTCGGGCCCAGTGAAAACGGCACCATCGGGTCTGAACAGATGGAGTCGAATGAGCAAAGCGAGAAGACCAGCCGAGAAGAACGCCGTCATAACACCGATCAGGTACATCACGCCGATACGTTTGTGGTCAAGCGTGAGCAGCCAGGTCAGAGCTCCTTTGGAGTTCGTCAGGTAGTTCTCGCTCGCGGTTGGGTAACCAGGGTCTTTGATTTGATCACCTGATGGAATTGATCCAGCAGACATTTGATTAACCTCTAACGTTCAAAACGCGTTATGCGTCTAGTAATTGCTTTTGATTTGAAAATTCGTTTCTCTTGGTCTCCGAGTCTCGCTTGCCGCTCACGGCGTTGAGGTTCGGATCCTTCATCTGAATAACCAGTTTAACTTAATCGGTTGCGGGTTCTGCTTCTGCTGCCGACGGTGTATCTTCAGAGTTCGTTTCCTCGCTTATTTCAGTTCCTTCGGCTTTAGCTGTGTGAGTAGACACTGTCTTCAGATACTCGATCAAACAATAAATGTCGTCGTCACTCAATTGACCTTTGTAACTAGGCATCACTGGTTGATAACCGGCAACAACCTTAGCCTTTGGATACAAAATCGATTCTCGAATGTAATTTTCATCCGCAACGATTGACTCGCCACTCGCAAACGCCCGGTCATTACCGAAGCTTTCCTGGAACGAAGGGCCGACTCGCTTTGACCCATCAATCGAGTGACAGCCCTTGCAGCCGCGTTGGTTATACAAGGTTTCTCCGTATTCCACGGGGTCGGTACCTTCTTGCCGTTTGCTGTATTTCTCAATCCATGCATTCAGATCATCGAGCGTCTCGTGAACCACAACCACTGTTTGCATTTTCGAGTGATTTTTTCCGCAGTATTCCGTGCAATATAAGTCAAAGAATCGGTATCCGTCTTTGGTGAATTGCCAGCGGTCATGGTCCCATTCACCACCCCCTGCTTTCGTTGCCTCAATTGCCGCTTGCAATTCCGCATCCGAAACCCTTTCGCTTGCGACTGTCGGCTTGAACCACATGTAGTTGTAACGCCCTGGAACCACGTCTTTCTTAGCACGGAAAGCGGGAACAAAGACACTGTGGATCACGTCACTGGATCGCATCGATAATTTGGTCGGCTCGTCGAGCAATATGTGTAGTTCAGGGTTGTAAACACCATTGCCGTAGTTGAAAGTCCAGCCCCATTTGAAACCCTGCAGCCCAACTTCATTCGCGCCATCGGGAACCGTTCGGTGATCGAGATACGCCTTAGCTCCGAAGATAAACATCCCAACCAAGAAAAATGACGGACCAATGGACCATGCGAGTTCGAGCGGAGTGTTATGAGACGTATCGCTCTCCGCGGGTGCTCCCTTTGGCTTCTGGT
>CALIBL010000077.1 GCA_938045805.1 uncultured Rubripirellula sp.
GTCGGACTCGACGCGGCCGATACGAACCGTGTCGGTATGATCTAAAAATTTTGTTACTTTCATGGGCACAGGATATCGGATATTGGCCACCACGGGGAGCGACATGAGTCAATCAGAATCACCATCGCCGGATTCTACCGAAAACGTTGAGGATCTTACCAAGTCACCGCTTTTCAAAAAGATCTCGATTCTGCTGACCTTGGCAGTCTTGGGGATTTTTCTCCTCACGCAGTTATGGAGAACCTCTTCTGAGAAAGAGGTAGACCCCACGCTCCAAAATCGTCTTGAACTCACTCGCAGTGCGTTGGCCGCGACCGAGAATCTCGAGCCATCGGAAGCAGATCAAGCTTGGCAACAGTTGTTCGAGGAAGATTCGCGCAATCGATCGGTTGCCATGAATCGTGCAATCAATCGACTCCTACGCGTTGATTCCCTCGCTTCTCAGGCAACCAACGCATCGCTTAGTGATGATGAAAAGAAAATGGCCAGAGCTCAATTGCCAGATGCGATCGCTTCGGCAAGGCAGGCGATAGAAGATTTCCAGAAGGTTTCCAGTGAGAAAGTGCTTTCGCTCTGGTTCAATGCTCGGATCGACCTCCATGAGGCGTCTCTGCTGCCAGGCTCCATGACGAAATCGTTGCGTCGAGAGGTTTATCAAAAGGTATCGGAGGAACTGTCTGGTCCAACGGGGAAGGAGCCCAGCAGCAGGATTCTAGGCGGTGTGCTGATTCAAGTCATCGAGTTGCTCGAAGATCCAATTGACGGATTACCGCAGGAACTACTGCAAGATGCCAGTGTCGCTGTAGACAAGCTTTCGCAGCAGCATGCTGACAACCTCTTTTTTGCATTGAGGGCTGCGCGGCTGGGAATAGCGGTGGAGAGTCCTGAGGCGGTACAGGCGGTGCAGCGGGCGAGCCAACTCGCCAAAGCGATTGAGCCATCCATTCGCCGCGAGACCGAGCCGATCGGTGTAACTCCGGACGAACTTGTTGCCCAAATTGTTTCGGCAATTGAATCGGCGAATTGGTCAGAGGCCGATAACCGAATGTTGCTGTGGTTCAATGTTCTTAACAGTACTGAGATCGTAAAGACCGACCGACGACGAGCAAATCCACACCCCCTTGATATTCTCAACTTTGATTCACTGCGTCAGTTGTCGGCACAAGTGGTGGAGCAATCCCCGATTGATCCAATGACCACTCTTGTTTCATTCAAGGAAGGAGTCTTTTTGGATTCTGAAGAATTTGTGGCAATGGTGGTGATCGATGCGGACCTTGATTTGATTCCTGATCTTGTGACGTTGGATGAAAATAATCGCCTGGAGCTCTGGCGAGGTGATGGGATTGGGGGGCTTAGGTCTGAATCAGCTTTGCAGTTGCCGATTGAATGCGGCGGCTTGATTGCAGCGGATCTTTTTTTGGTTGATAGCAGCAATCCAGCTAGGCTGAAGGCAACTCAAGGATCAGCCATGAGTGCCGAGGGTGATTATTCTGCTGCGACTCGTCACGACACGTTGCTGAATCTTGTCGTCTATGGCAGCGGGGGCGTTCGCGTGGTGCAGGTTGATGGAAGAGCCAATACAGCTGATACCGATCGTTTGATGCTAGTCGAGACGCCGACAGGTTTGGAAGACGTTGACCAGGTGCTGTGCGTCATCGCGGGTGACTTGGAAGCCGATGGTGATTTGGATTTAGTTTTCTCAACGCAAGCAGGTGGTGTTCGTTTATTTGTCAATCGTGGGAATCGAACCTTCTTTGAACTAACCAACCCCATCGGTGGATTCGCAAAGGAGGATCCGCCATCTGATTTTGCGATTGCGGATATTGATCGTGATCTTGATCTCGATCTTGTAACGGTTCACGGTGAAAGTGGGAAAGTGGGACTGATTGAAAATCTCCTTCACCTTCAATTTCGAGGTAGGTATCTCGAAGAAATTGAATCAATTGCTGGAGCAAATTCTATCTCGGTGGAGGATATTGACGGTAATGTTTCGTGGGACCTGATTGTTGGTGGCTCAGATGCTGCAGCGATCGTGTTTTCGCAGACAGCGGATGCGGGCGTTTGGGAAGTGGATCAAGTAGTGAGATCGAATCACGCAGCAGAGCAAATACTTGTTGCGGATTTCGACAACGATTCATGGATTGACATCATGGTGAAGACCGATGCGAGTATCGAACTGTGTCGGTTGGGACCTTGGGGTTTCTCGGACTGGATTGGCGTTGATGTTGATCTAGAAGAAAAACTCCAGCCTGGTTCGTGTTGGGTTACTGCGGATTTTGATCGTGATGGTGCTAATGATCTCGTCGGGCACCCTCTGGCCAGTCTCACCGTGCTTTTGAATCAGAGCTTGAATGTTGGGCATCATCTGGACGTTCGGTTCAAGGGAATCGATGACAATGCAAGTGGCCGGGTCAACCATTACGCGATAGGAAGCGTCCTTGAGCTTCGCTTCGGTCCCCATTACCGCGCGAAGATCGTTGATTCACCTCTCACGCATTTTGGCTTGGGGCAATACATCGCTGCTGGCAGCTTACGCGCAATTTTGCCGAACGGATTAACTCAGACAACTCGCAACCCCCGTGTTGATTCTTTGGTTGAGGAAGAGCAAACCCTGAAAGGTTCGTGTCCATACCTCTATGCCTGGAATGGTGAGAAATTTGTCTTCAAGACGGATTGTTTGTGGGCAGCGCCTCTTGGTTTACAGGTTGCTCATGGTGTGGTGGCGAAGGATCGTCCGTGGGAATACCTCAAGATTGACGGAGGGGATATCGCGCCGCGCGGGGACCACTATGAGTTTCGCATTACCGAAGAATTGTGGGAGGTCGCTTACTTTGATGAAATCGCTATGTCCGTGGTGGATCATCCTGCCGATGTCGAGGTTTGGACCAATGAAAAGGTGGGGCCGGGAAATATTGCTACCCCAACGACCTTCGCCTTTGCCTCACAGGATCGCCACCCTTTAGTAAGTGCGTTGGATACTAGAGAGCGGGAAATTACGAAGGATCTTGCACGCATCGATAAGGAGTACGTTCAAGCATTTGACCATCGGTTGCGTCAGGGGCTATGCCCACCGCACTGGATCGACCTCGATTTCGGTTCAGATTGGACAACGCAATTTGATATTTCCAGCGGAGCGGTGTACTTGGTGCTCACTGGCTGGATCATGCCGACCGATACGTCCTTAAACATCCAAATTGATCAGAATCCAGAGCTTGGCCCTCTTGAGTTTCCATCCGTGTGGGTTCCCGATGCACAAATTGAGGGTGGTTGGAAAAAAGCTCTGCCCTATATGGGTTTTCCTGGTGGTAAGACAAAAACGATTGTGGTTGAGGTGACCGACATTCTGAACCTTCAGGATCCAAGATTTCGAGTTCGGACCTCCGCTCAGATCTATTGGGATCATGCGGAGTTAGTCGTGCAAAAGGAGCCTGCCCCATTCAGAGAGCAAACTCTGACTCTGCGGGATGCTGAAGTCACATTTCATGGTTTCTCTGAGCGGCTGAGGGCTCATGAAACGCACCCGGAAACTTACGACTATCAAAATGCCAGTATTGACCCGCGGTGGCCTCCGCTTCGCGGCGAGTTGACTCGTCGAGGTCCTTGTACTGAGCTAATCCAAAGTTGGGATGATCGGATGGTGGTGATCGGCGCTGGTGACGAAATTATTGTTCGTTTCGAAATGCCATCCCAGGAACCGCCCCCAGGCTGGAAGCGAGACTTCATCATTCACAGTGTCGGATGGGACAAGGATGCGGATCTCAATACGCTAGCAGGCCAGTCAATTGGTCCCCTGCCATTTCGCGGCATGGAGCAGTACCCACCTGCAGAGGGTGTTAGAGGGAGGGCTGAAACGGTCAGTCAGCTCAATCGCGATCATCTATCTCGATCGCAATCATTTAGGTCATTTTGGTATCGCAGCGACAATCCCGAGCCGATTTCTCGACAGTAGTCGTGGCGATCTGATGAATCGCTGCGTTGGTACGCGTTCGACCGGCTTCGGAGTTATCCAAGATCCTATTTCGGCGGGTTTTACAGACAGTCGATGGGTTTTCTCTGAACAGAGGAACGGTCGATTTCGTCTCTAATACCGGTGTAGTCGGTTGATTGCGCCGCTGCGGTTTGAAGCTGTCCAATACTCTGAGGGCAGTCCTCGTGCCGAATCAATGCCTTTGACCTCGTCAGTTGAAACGAACTGTGTCTTCCATCGAATCAAGCCAACCCGATCAGCCTTCTTCACCCAAGCAAGATCGCAAGAAACCAATTCGGCCCGTCACGCCCCGTTTGAGGAAGGTGCTTTATATCGTCCTCACGCTCTTTGGCGTGTTATCGGCCAACGGCCTCTATTTAACGAGCGTGACTTGGTTGCAGTACTTCACCGGAGAAGTATTTGAGACTCATTTTTATCAATTGATGTTTCTGGCTCATCTAGGACTCGGCTTACTACTTATCGCTCCAGTGGTGGCATTTGGATTCATCCATATGTGGCGGAGTAAAGATCGCCGGAATCGTCGTGCTGTGAAAATCGGCTACGCTCTTTTCGGTATTGCTTTATTGATTTTGATCAGCGGTTTGTTACTCACAAGAATTGGTTCGTTCGCGGTTGTGAACCCCACGACTCGGCGAGTTTTCTACTGGATGCATCTCCTTGCACCTTTGGGAGCGGTTTGGCTTTACTGGTTGCATCGGTTGGTCGGTCCTAGAATTAAGTGGGAAATCGGCCGCCGAGTTGGTTGGGCCATTGCTGGTTTTGTTGCGTTAATGGTTGGTTTCCAAGCCTCTGATCCATCACGAAGTGGAGACGATGGGCCTCGAGATGGGCAACGCTATTTTGAACCATCGTTGGCGAAAACTTCTTCGGGGAAGTTTATCGCAGCAGAAACCTTGATGAATGACGATTACTGCCTCAAGTGCCACGGTGACATCTATGATTCAGCGATCCATAGTGCGCATAAGCTGAGCAGTTTTAACAACCCCGCTTACAGGGCTTCGGTACGCGAAACCCGACGTGTGGCGCAGGAGCGTGCAGGTAGTGTTCAGTCATCGAGGTGGTGCGCCGGTTGTCATGACCCGGTGCCTTTCTTCTCAGGAAGATTCGACGATCCGAATTACGATGATGTCAATGATCCGACTGCCCACGCCGGCATCAGTTGTTCAGTCTGTCACTCAATTCAATCGGTCGACAGTCATGTTGGCAACGCAGACTACACGATTGATGAACCCAAGCATTATCCGTTCGCTTACAGTGATAATCCCCTGCTCTCGGGCTTGAACGCCTTGATGGTCAAAGCGAAGCCATCGTTTCACAAGCATGAGATGCTCAAGCCGTTTCACAAGACAGCCGAGTTTTGCTCGACTTGCCACAAGGTATCGCTTCCCAAAGAAGTAACCGATTACAAAGATTTCTTGCGTGGGCAAAATCACTACGACAGTTACTTACTCAGCGGTGTGTCGGGTCACGGTGCACGAAGTTTCTACTATCCCGAGGTTGCACAGCAGAACTGTAACGAATGCCACATGCCTTCGATGGCCAGCAGCGAACTGGGATCAAGGTACATGGAAAAGCTTGGAGAGTTAGGTGTCCATTCGCATGCCTTCCCCAGTGCCAATACGGCGTTGGCTCACTGGATGGGCGATCAAGAGAGCGTTGAGAGGCATCGGCAATACCTCAAAGGCACGTTGCGGGTTGATCTGTTCGGGTTAAGGAAGGGAGGTTCCGTTGATGGGCCTCTGCAACCGGCCATCGACCGTACAGCCACGGTTCAGGCGGGGGAAACCTACCTGATTGAAACTGTGCTCAGAACCATGACACTCGGGCATCATTTTACGCAAGGTACAACGGACTCTAACCAAATTTGGATTGAGATCACAGCAAAGCAGGGTGAAAGGTTGCTGGGTTCCAGCGGGCATCGCGACGAGCGGGAGCGAGTCGATTCATGGGCTCATTTCGTGAACACTTTCATGCTGGATCGGAATGGAGAGAGGATTAACCGACGCAATGCGCAGAACATCTTCACCCCCCTCTACAGTCACCAGATACCGCCTGGAGCGGGGCAAACCGTTCATTATCGGTTACGGGTGCCGGAGCAAGATAAAACGCCGATTACGGTGACGGCTCGCTTGCTGTATCGAAAGTTTGACACCGAGTACCTTGATTACATCCGACGGGATCGGGATCCTGCAGTGGATCCATTGTCCCTTGGAGAACCCGGAGATCCCAATGATTTACCGATTGTTGAAATTGCGACTGATGAAGTTCAGTTGTTAATTGGCCCCGAGGAAGCCAGCGACGAATCAAGTGTTGTTACCGATTCCGTGTCAGAATCGATGATGGCGAGTTCCCCGCCCCTTTGGCAGCGCTGGAACGATTACGGGATTGGAATGTTGCTGAAGGGTAAGGCCGAACTGAAGCAAGCGGCTGAAGCTTTCGCGGAGGTTGAAAAATTAGGGCGTTACGATGGGCCCATGAATTTGGCACGAGTGCAGTTCGCAGAGGGCGACTTGAACGCTGCGACCGAATCTTTGAAACGAGCCGCTAAAATGGATCCCGCTCCACCTTCGTGGACTCACAGTTGGCTAAGTGGAGTGGTGAACCGTCAGCAAGGCAACCTGAGGGAGGCGGCGGATTCGCTCGCAGCGGTGCTCCAAACCAAAGTACCAGATCGAGGATTTGATTTTTCGCTCGATTACGTGGTGAGGAATGAACTCGGGTTAACGCTTGGTGATTTGGCACAGCAGGCTGATGTCCAAGGCAACGATGCCGAATATCTCGAATATCTAGAGCAAGCCAAACGAGAATTTGAGACGGTGCTTGAGACGGATTCGGAGAACGTAACCGCTCATGCCAACCTTGTTGAAATCTACTCACTTTTGGGAGACCAGGAGAAGGAATCGTTCCATCGAGAGTTGCATACTCGGTACAAGCCCGACGACAATGCTGCTGAAATTGCTAAACCGGCTGCTCGCCGGAGATATCCAGCTGCGAACCATGCTGCCGAAGCACTCGTCATCTATGATTTGCAGCAGAAACCCTCAACGACCGCGAAACCGACAGAATAGACAACCAAGCAATGGCAGAACCTAATCTCGAGCAAGATGATCTCGATCAGGATATTGAAAATGATGCGGTGATCGGCTCTGCCCTCCGAGCATCACTTTTGGTTTTTGTCATCCTGGCATTTCCAGTGATTCTGATTCTTCTTTATTTGGTGATTCAAAAAGAAGATGAGAAGGCTACCGAAGTCGATGTGACACTGCCCGAGGTGCGGCAATCCAATGAGGAGCCGGTACCCTCTTTACCGTTTGTGGATGTCACCAAAGAGAGTGGGATTCGTTTTATTCATGAGTCCGGCAAGTATGGAGAAAAGCTGCTGCCGGAAACCATGGGAAGCGGTGTTGCAGTCTTTGATTACAATCAAGATGGCCATCAAGATCTGTTTTTCGTCAACTCCTGCCATTGGGAGTGGGATGTGCGAAACCAGACTCCCTCGCCATGCCAGCTCTATCGCGGCGACGGCAATTTTCAGTTTGAAAACGTTTCGGAGGAAGCGGGACTCACTGATAGTTTTTACGGGATGGGTGTTGCGGTCGGTGATTATGACAACGATGGCGATAGTGATCTGTATATCACCGCTGTTGGTAAAAATCGTCTGCTGCGAAATGACGGCGGTAAATTTGTCAACGTCACCGAGGATGCTGGTGTTGCAGGAGCAGAAGAGCTTTGGGGGACGAGTTGTGGTTTTGTCGACTACAACAACGATGGTTTGTTAGATCTCTTTGTTTGCAATTATGTCAATTGGAGCAAAGAGAACGATCTAAGCCAGAATTTTACACTCGATGGTGAGTCTCGAGCGTACGGACCACCAAAGGCGTTCGCAGGATCTTTTTCTTTGCTGTACAAAAATCTCGGTGATGGCAAATTCGAGGATGTTTCGGAGTCCTCTGGAATTCAAGTTCGTAACGAAACCACGAATGTGCCCCTCGGTAAAGCGATGGGAATTGCACCGGTTGATTTCAATCGCGACGGTTGGATCGACTTCGTTATTGCGAATGACACCGTTCGAAATTTTCTATTTGAAAATAATCAGGACGGGACCTTCTCTGAGATTGGCCGCCTCGTCGGCATCGCTTTTGATCGGTCCGGAAACGCTCGCGGAGCCATGGGGATTGATACCGCGATGTTCAGGGGGGAGGATACTTTAGCGATCGGCATTGGTAACTTTGCAAACGAAGCAAGTGCTCTCTATATGGCAAAAAGCGGCAGGCGACAGTTT
This sequence comes from uncultured Rubripirellula sp., assembly GCA_938045805.1. GTDB lineage: Bacteria > Planctomycetota > Planctomycetia > Pirellulales > Pirellulaceae > Rubripirellula. The sequence goes on from CALIBL010000077.1 coordinate 8,271, forward strand.
GTCGATGCAGCCATGGCGACGGGATTCGGTCCACCGACGAGGCAAGGATTGACCTTCGGTCTATTCTTCTTCGATGCCGATCTGGATGGTCGCTTGGATCTGCTTGGCGCGAACGGTCATTTAGAAGAAGAGATTTCCAAAACTCAGCAGTCGCAGCAGTACGCTCAGCCGCCGCAACTCTTTTGGAACGCTGGACGAGAAGCGGCAAGTGAATTGGTTGCTGTCGGTAGCGAAAGCGTGGGGGAAGATTTCTTAGCGCCCATTGTAGGTCGAGGTGCTGCCTATGGTGATTTTGATGAAGACGGTGATCAGGATATCGTTTTATCCATCAGTCACGGGCGGCCAAAGCTCTTTCGAAACGATCAGACTCTTGCGAATCACTGGGTGCGTGTTCGATTGGAAGGAGTCTCTTGCAACCGAGACGCCATCGGCGCTTCAGTTGAGTTGAGTGATGGCGAGCAAGTGATGGCGCGTTCAATGATGCCGACGAAAAGTTATCTGAGCCAATGTCAGAGAAGTGTTACCTTTGGGTTGGGTAAGAACTTTCCGGAGACGCTAACGTATACCGTGGTTTGGCCAGGTGGTGATCGCGAAGTATTTGTTAGTGATGTGATCGACCAAGTGGTAACGTTTCGCCAAGGTGAAGGCTCAAAAGCGGTTCCCGCCGCAATTTAATGCACCTTGTACCGCGTTTCTCCTCCAACCATGGTCATCAGCACTTGCCCTGCAAGCTCCTTTCCATCAAGTGGACTGCTGTTGCAGCGGGAGAGGAACTGGTTGCCATCAACCGTCCATTTCTTGTGCGGGTCAATGATGATGAGATCGGCGTTCGCCCCAACTTGGAGCGTTCCACCGGGGATGCCAGCGATTCTTGCCGGAGCGGTTGAGAGCCGGTCAACTGCTGCTGACCAGTTCATCACTCCTGTTTGAATCAAGTAGGTATTAATTGAGGCAAGTGTGGTTTCAAGTGTCGCTGCACCGAAAGGAGACAGGTCGAGGTCATTCATCTTTTTTTCGCGACTTCGCGGCATGTGGCCACTTTGAATCACGTCGATCGTTCCATCTGCAACCGCTTGCTGCAGCATTTCAACGTGTCTTTCGCTGCGAAGAGGTGGATGCACTTTGAACCTCGCATCGAAACTGCGAAGTTCCTTATCGCTTAGGCATAGGTTATGCGGGCAAACGGACGCACTAACCTTGATGCCGCGAGATTTCACTCGCCGTATCATATCCACTGCGCCCATGGTACTGACAGGACCAACATGAAGTCGTCCGCCTGTTGCTTCCGCAAGACGAACATCTCGGGCTACTGCAAGATCTTCTGCCTCGGTGGGTAAACCTTTTAAACCCAAGATCAGTGCCGTTTGCCCGTCGTGAACGATACCTTGATTGGCGAGGTCAGGTACCTCGGGCCGATCAAAAATTGGCAAGTTAAACATGCGGCAGTAGTCCAATGCTCGCTTAAGCAAGGCATCATTGGGAACGGATCGCGGTGCGTCACTGAACGCCACTGCCCCTGCTTCTGCGAGCAATCCAAGTTCTGCCATCTGCTCGCCTTCGCGATTCTTGCTGAGGCAGCCAATCACATGTACCCGTGCTCCAGCCGCGCGCGCGGCTTTTTGACGCACAAATTCAACCGCTCCGGGTGAGTCGATACAGGGAGCGGTGTTAGAAGTGCATAGAACCGTGGTGTATCCACCAGCGAGTGCAGCAAGTCCTCCGGAGTGGATCGTTTCGTCCTCTTCAAATCCTGGTTCTCGCATTTCCACACCAAGGTCAACGAGGCCGGGTGCGACCACATGATTTTTGGCGTCAACTCGTTCGGTTTCAGGTGGTAGATCTCCATCGCTCGGATCGATTGCGGTGATCACACCATCAACGACCAAGATTCGTCCGATCCGATCAAGCTGCTGCGATGGATCGATCAAGTGACCATTTTCAACCAGGAGTCGAGATCGGCGAGGTTCCTGCGTCATTATTTCGTGTGGGGTGCCAGGATCTGGAGTTAGTTGGATTGTTGAGCGCCAGCAAGTAGCCAAAGTGCTGCCATTCGTACAGCGATACCGTTATTCACCTGTTCGAGAATGACAGAGTGGGGGCCGTCTGCCACCTCTGGAGTGATTTCAACTCCTCGGTTGATAGGACCAGGTGCCATAATCAAGATGTCGTTTTTCGCTTTCTTCATCCGTTCACCATTCATGGCATAAAGTGCTGCATACTCATGAACACTCGGGAACGGTCTTGCCTTCTGCCTTTCGAACTGTATCCGCAGTAGGTTAAGCACATCGCAGCGAGGAAGGATGTCGTCGAGGTGATGGGCAACTTCAAACCCAAGCTCTGTCCATCGGGGGCTAACCAGTGTGGGTGGGCCGCAAATGATCACATGGGCTCCAAGTTTGCTCAGTCCCCAAATGTTGCTACGAGCCGTTCGACTGTGAGCAATGTCACCTACCAAAGCAACGGTAAGACCCTTGATTGAACCTCGGTGCTGCCGGATTGTCAGCATGTCGAGAAGACCCTGAGTCGGATGGTCGTGAGGCCCGTCGCCTGCGTTCAGGACGCTGCATCCTAATTCGCGAGATAATAGGTGTGGGGTTCCGGGGGTGCTGTGACGCGTGACCACCCAGTCCACGCCCATCGCTTCAATGGTCTTGGCGGTATCGACGAACGTTTCACCTTTCGCCACGCTACTACCGCTGCTGCTAAATTCGACTGTATCGGCTCCCAACCTTTTTGCTGCTAGCGAAAAGCTGTTACGTGTGCGGGTGCTATTTTCAAAGAAGAGATTGGCGCAAGTTTTTCCCGTTAATAGCGGTACTTTCGTTTTGCAGTTGTTGGTGAGGCTTTTTAATTTCTGGGCGGTGTCTAGCAGGATGGTGATTTCTTCCGCTGTCAAACTCTCCAAATCCAACAAATGACGCCGCTTCCATCCTTTGGGGAATTCAATCGAGGGCGTTGTTTCAATGTGCAGTGAGGACATTTTGATAAGCGATCGGTTAGCAGGTTTGACGGAATAGCTAAGCCATGAAAAATACCTATCTAGCCAGGTGGAAACCTTGGCCTCGAACGTGTTCCACAACTTTCAAACGAGCTGATGCATGAAGGCTGGCGACTTGCGTAGGCAGCCACTTTTGCATCTCTGCCACGGTAAGCGATTCAGACCGAATCTGGGAGGTGATGGACCCATTTTTTGTGGCGATTTTGAAAATCTATTTTCGCCAGTTGTCCACCGTTGTCGCGGCAGACGACGTTAGGCCTTGGTTTTCATGCCAAAGGTTGAGAGGTAGATCCAGCCCGTAATCCAACACAATCCTCCAATGGGTGTGATCGCCCCAAGGATCGGCAGATTCAGAAAGACCAGTAAGTAAAGGCTGCCACTGAACATCACCAAGCCCAGAAAGATGAGTCTGGAAACGTTTCGTTTGGCTCGATCCTCTCCAAGTGGTAATGCTGCTAGGACGAGTAGGACCAAGGAGTGGAACAGGTGGTAGCGAACTCCCGTCTCGAACTGTGAGAGTCTGCGAACTTGGGTTTCGGGATCAAGTTCAGTTGACGCCAAGTAATTCTCGAGACCGTGTGCGCTGTAGGCACCGAGGATGACTGCTAAGGCTCCAGAGAATCCAGCGACTAAAGTAATCTTCTTTTCAATTTGCCGCTCTTTCATGGGATCAGTTTTTTAACCGCATTGAGAAGGCGGTCCATCGCAAAGGGCTTGTGGATATAGTCGCTGACCCCTAGGAGTTCCGCGTAAGCCTGATGTCGATTTCCCTCATTTCCGGTCACCATAATGACCGGAATCGGAACTTCGCGGTTGCGACGTAAGTTCTCCAGCACCAAGAAACCGCTGCGTTTAGGCATCATCATGTCAAGAATGATCAGATCCGGGGATTCTTGCTCGGCCAACGCAATGCCTTGATTGCCATCGCGGGCAATCACAACTCGATAGCCAGATGTTTCCAGTGCGAATTGCACGGTTTCGATGATTTCATTGTCGTCGTCGATGACCAGTACTTTTTTTGCGAGGCCGTCAACCGCATCTGCAGCAGATTCCTTTGCCTGATCCATCGAATCATTAGGTTCGCTCATTACTGGTTTATCTCGGGCTCTTCGGTTGACGTTAGGTCATTAACAAGTCACTCAGGGATCAGCGGGCTAACCGCTTGGACCAAAGTAGGATCGCGAACCGATTCTCGTTCGAGCTCCAACTCAATCAGTCGTGATCAGTTGGCTGAGTAAGCTACGGACTTCGACGACCATTGATTCGTATCAGAGATAGAGGAACCTGAAATCACCTTCCGCATGATCCAATCGTTTGCATCTTTGAGGGTAACCGTATTCATCTCGTCTTCGTCTGCGTATTGTCTAATTTCAAGATCTGCAGAGATCGACATGGCAAGTTGGCAGTCCTCACGAATCTGTTGGTCGTTGTAAAGTGGATTTCGTGAAGACCACTGCCAAAGCATGGGTAGTTTGCGTTGACGCAGTTCTTCAAAAAGGGACAGTTCACCATGAGGCAAAGTACCTCCCATCGAGATCACTCCGCTAATTTGAGAGGGGGTGCGGAGGGCGATTCGCTGCGCCATGGTTCCACCATCTTGATACCCAGCAAGAATCACACGCTTGGGGTGAATCGAAAATCTGATCGATGCTTCCTCGATCGCGTCGAATACAGCTTCTTGTGTCGCATCGACCGCAGCCGGACTATCGTGCCAGTTGAAACAATGACCCGCTGAATCGACGGCGTGGTTACCGCGAATTCCTATGCCAATATAGTTTCTTGTGCTGAGGTGTGGCATGATCTGATCGATCTGATGCTCATTGAAACCATTGTGGTGGAACCAAACCACAACGGGGTATTGGTAGGTTTCCACATAATGCAGCGGCAGGAAATAGCTACGCGGATGGGGAGGGCTCGGCCACAAATCGAAAGAATCGGATGCCGTGTTCGATTCGGTGCCATGCATGGAGGTTGATTCGTCTCCCATTTGAAGTTCTTGGGGAGTTGAATCGATCGAACCATCCAAAGGACTGGATTGGATCTGCCAGGGCGCCACCTTGTTGATACGATTCACGGCAACTCTCGATCGGACGTCATGGATGGATTGAACGGTTCGCCAGAACTAGCAAAATAAGTTTCGCAGCGGTGCAGTGTCAACTCTGATGGTTGACGCACCGCTCTGTTTTGCCGTTATTGGATAAGTCGAAATGATTGCTATCGGACTCGCGCTTTCACGCTGATAGCAATTCATCCATGGTTGCTACGAGTTGCTTAACAGCGTCGACGCTATGTTGGAAATCAGCAGTTTCTTTTTCAGTCAGTGAAAGTTCGATCACTTTCTCAACGCCGTTACTTCCCATAACCACGGGAACACCCACGTAGTATCCACCAACTCCGTATTCGCTGTCGCATAAGGCAGCTACCGGAATCACTCGCTTTTTGTCTTTAACGACTGCCTCGACCATCTGCGCACAGGCCGCTGCGGGAGCGTAGTAGGCACTACCGGTTTTCAGGAGTGAAACAATTTCAGCTCCGCCCTTACGGGTCCGGTCAACGATCTCTTCGAGTCGGTTGGAGTCAATCAGTTGTGTGATTGGGATACCGCCAACCGACGTGCAGCTTGGGATCGGCACCATCGTGTCTCCGTGTCCGCCCATCAAGAGAGCGCTGATGTCTTCGATGCTGACTCCAAGTTCCATCGCGAGGAAGGTTCGGTAGCGTGCGGTGTCGAGCACACCCGCCTGTCCACAAACTTTTGATCTGTCAAATCCAGTCACCTTCCACATTTGTTGAACCATTGCGTCGAGCGGATTGCTCACCACAATTACCACCGCGTTTGGGCTGGTGTTTTTAATCTGTTCGCCCACGCTGGTGACGATTCGGGCGTTGGTGCTGAGCAGGTCATCTCGGCTCATGCCTGGCTTACGAGGAATGCCCGCTGTCACCACGATGACATCGCTGTTTGCAGTATCTTCATAGTTGGTGGTTCCAACGACATTGGAGTCAAATCCAAAAATGGGCGATGCTTGCATCAGGTCCAATGCTTTGCCACGTGGCATATCTTCTGTTTGGGGGATATCGAGCAGGACGATGTCACCAAGTTCAGCAGCTGCACACCAGTGAGCACATGTCGCGCCAACGTTTCCGGCTCCGATGATAGTAATTTTTGCTCGCCGCATGAAAATCGTCCTAGTGAAGTGAGAGTGTTTGATGGATTGGGTATCACTAACCCGATATCCTGTCGTCTATGGTTTTCAGGTCAAGTGGACACCCCCGCGAAACGTCGAACAAACTCATTCGATTCGCTCTTCTGGCAAGGTGGGTACCTCAAAGTTAACGTTTTGTGCCTGCTGTTCGATTCTTTTTCGCTTTGCGCGTTCGTCGTGCCGATTGGTCGATCTTTGCCAAATCCAGATCCCAAGAATGCCGCATATCATTGCTAAAGCGGCGTAGGAGCCGATCTTTTCAACACCGATTGATGTGATTGAGGTTGGTTCCAGATTCTCGACTGATGCTGCGATCATGAGCGGTCCGAACTGATCTTTGGCTCCTTTCTGTTGCATGAATTCAGATTCGTAGGCCCAGAGGCGAAAGAAAAAGCCTGTCATTGCCAGTTTTCCGCGTAAAGGGCGAACAATGGATCCGTCATATTCGTTGGACTGGCTTTGATTATCCGCTAGGAATGCAGGTAACGCGCGAATCGCAATCGAGACTGGATAACGAGTTTTGAATTCAACCGGGTCCTGAGAGTCCTCGCTCTCAATTTTGACTACCACTTCACCTAAATCACCAATCGCATCAATTTGGTAATAGTGGTCGCTTCCGAGTTGGGCCTGACGTTTCGGGGAGCTAACTGCGATCTTTGTAATCTGCACTCCTTCTACCTCCATTCGTACCCACTGTGCGATCGATTTTTTTCCGTCACGGAGAAAGGTAACGGGATTAGCAGTGCTCGCGGTGGGTAGGTGTTCGCTAGACGCAATGCGATGTGCTGTCGCGAGCATGGTGTAAAAAGCATCACCGTCGGATGATGTTAGAGGGAGACGATTTCGGTTCGCGAGTCCTGCTAACAAGCTCAAATTGAAATCTTGTGACTGGAGCAATTCTTCGCCCGAGCTCATTGGGCGATTGGCAAACCAGCCTACTTTACCACTCGCTATCGCTTTCGTTTTTGAATCCTTTCCCGAGGAGAGCAGGATTCCCGTGGCACTGATTTGATCTCCTTCTTTGGCTTCTGACGGGACACGAGACGTCATCACAAGAAAGGGTTCCCCATCCCCTTTGATTTCGAGAAAATAAATCGATTCAAAGCCCAGATACTCTTGCAGCTTTTGCGGCACAAGAACTCGTTTCAACTCGATGAGTTTTCCCGAATCTTGTACGGCATCTCCGACCTCGCTGGCTGGAGAGGTCGTCGAGATTTGCTGCAATCTATTTTCGTCGACGCCTCGTAGGCGGTAGAGCAGTTTGCAGAGTTCATTGAGACCCTCCGGCTCAGTCGGTGGGTAGGTTCGTTCGAGTCTAGCTCGATCAAAACCACTGATGAGTTCAAGTGCGGAGTCGCCTACGACCGTGTTCATCGTCAAAATAAGCAATGAAGTGCATAGGACACACATGCGTGTTGAACTTCTTGCATTTGTGAAAGTCATTGCGGTGCGTTGATCTGTTCTTGTATTGATTCGCATGCGAGAGACAGTGCTGATATTCTTAGTTGTGACTTGATTCAGGTCGTAGTTTGCTCAACAAACTCAATGGTGTTTAATTCAATCATGTGTCGACGCTCGTTCTTGCTGAGTTAGGTTTGTGTTAAACTGATCCGGCGTCGCAAGTTTGTGAACGTTTAGTCGCTGCTTTGACCGACGTAGTTCGCGTGAGCGTTTTGCTGCTTTCGAAGTTGAATGCATGACAATCAAGCTTGCTCCGATCCCTAGGCCGATCGCGACCACAACTGCAAGTAGCATGGAGCTATCTTCTGTCGTCCCTCCCGAAGTGGTCTTTGGGATTTTTGTTGAATCAGCGGGGGCAAGCCGGATTTCCCCTACGATTACAGGCGCGAGGTCGGCACCGATTCCCGATTGATATGACAGGCGTTTTAGATAACGTCCCGTGATGCTCAGTTCCGGAGGATTGTTTTCTGGTTGTTGTCGGTTATGTAGGTCTTCCACAACAGGAGGAACCGTTGGCACGATTGCAACAAGCGGGCGATTAACACCGTCAAGTGGTTGAAGCCAGATTTGCCAATAGCTTGCAATTTCGTATGGGTTGTCTGGGGTTTCGATTCGATCAACCCTTGCTACTAAACCTTTGATTTGCACCCACTGATTCCGGTAGATATCTGGCTGTTGTAGCAAAGGTAGAACGCCGAGTTCCGGGATGTTTTTTCGCGGAGCAGCATTTGATTGGTGCAAAAAGCTGTAGAGGCTATCAAAATCTCCAGACCGCCAGACGCTGCCATCCACGACCTGGCTGGTGGCCTGCACATCTAGAGCTTGAAGGAAGGCAAATCGTTTCAGATCAAGCTCGTTCCATCTGGAAACCAGATGCATTGGCGAAAGTTTCTGGTTGGAGCTTTTTTGGGCATCATGGTCTGCTTCAGTCTCCATCGATTCCTCGACCGGCAAGGTGTCTATCGCAGATCGCCACAAAGAGATTGTCTTTTGTGGTCCAGACGCGTCGTTCTCAGCTGCTAGTTGATCGAGTCGATCTCGTAAAATCTCAACGCTTGACGGAACCGTCGCCGCATTCTTCCCAGCCTGCCAGTCCAGCAGTGCACGAAGCCAGAGTTGCTGGTCGCTTGCTAACAAGCTGCTGGTTAATTCTCGGGCAATTTCTCGATCTTCTGCCGAGAAGCTAGCCGAAGCGAGCAAGTAATGTCGTTGCTCTGCACGATTTGTCGAGTTTTTTGGGGATTTAGCATTTGGCTCTGGGCTCCTGTTGCCATCGCTTTTTCCCTCTTCGCCCTGCGAAGGGTCAAAAAAAGTTTGGTAGACTTTGGGCTTGGCGGCCTGTTGCATGACGAGCAGGACGAGTGCCAGCCCCAAGCAGAGGCGAATGATTCGTCGATAATCTTCGGTCGATCGCTGACGCTGATTTTTTTGGCGATAGAGACTTTCACGGTTCAGTTGTGAGGGGATTCGCATTGGAGGTCCGAAAGAATCAGCTATGCTTGAAGGTTGAACGAAGCCGTTCTACTCTACTGCTACTCAGAGACTGAGCACAACTTGTTGGATTGAGGTGTTTCAGTTTGGGTAGCGGCTAAACACGTTCTTTTTGTCTTTTCTTATTCTTACCTATCGCCGACTTTCCATGCTTAAGTTTTTCTCGTCTCTGCCGAGATTCCCGTACGGCTTATTCATGACAGCAACGGTGCTGCTCGTTTCGGGATCTGGTTTCCGCGCGTGCTTCGCCGGCGAACCTGCCGCTGATTTTCTCAAACGATTGCGAGCCGCGGAGTACTTTGATACCGCCATCGCCTATCTAGACAGGCTGGACCAGTACTCAGGTGTTGAGCCAACGATGCTCGATGCGATTGCATTGGAGAAGGCTCAGACTTTTATCGATGCTGCTGGGTCAACACGTAACGCAGAAAATCGTGATGAATTGTTGCTGAACGCAGAGACCGCGTTAACTGAATTCCTCAAGCAATCGTCTCACCCGAGGGTGCCCGAGGCGAGAATGCAGCTCGGACGACTACAGATGGTGCGTGGCCTACAATTGATGGCGACAAAACCTGATGAAGCAAAGCGAAGCACAGCTCGTGATTCTTTTATGGCAGCAGCAGGAACCTTTGATCTGATTGTCGAGCAACTGCGAGAGACGCTAAAGGACATGCAGGGCGCCAAGATTGATGCCGATCAAAATCCGGAGCAGGCCGCACTTCGAGACCAGTATCGTGGTGAATACTTGCAGGCGATGAGTAGCTCTGGCGATGCTCGCTATCAGGCTGCAATGACGCATGCAGACCCTGCCAAAGAGGGAAAGACGCTACTTGAAGAGTCCCTCGCTACCTACATGGATCTCAGCGAGAAGTACGACTCCTATGTTCAAGGTGCCTTGGCAATGGTGCAGCGAGCAAAGGTGCAGAAGACCCTGGGGATGACCGAGCAAGCGTTGGACAGCTACATGCGAATGCTAGAACAACCCGAAGCAGAACCGCTTCGTCTGGCAAAGTTTGAAGCGGGTGCCGGGATGATCGACTTAATGCTTGCTGAAGATCCTCCGCGGTATCAATCTGCGATCGATCGTGGTGAGCAGCTCAGTGAAGGTGCGAGGCCAAACGAGCGAAACATGCCAGCACTGCAAGGTTTGAGATTGGAATTGGCGAAAGCTTATTTAGCCAAATCGAAGGATGGTGAAAAGCAGAAACCCGCAGATGCCAAACGAGCGGAGTCTGATGGTCGGCAACTGCTGATCCGAGTGAGTAAAGTTCCAGGTGAATTCGCTGAAAAAGCCAATGCGATGCTGTCTGACATGGGAATCAATCTCACGGAAGTCGCCGATTTACCGACGGCTGAAGATCCCGAAAGTCTTGTTTCTGCATTGGATGACGCGCGAGAGTTACTCTCTGTCCTTGATCAGCTCGAGCAATCCATCGAACTTCTCAAGGGACAGGCGAGTGCGTCACAGGAGACAAAAGATCAGATTGCCCTGAACGAAAAGCAACTTGCAGACTCTCGGTCACTTGCTATTCAGTTGTTGAGGCGGGGCTTGTCTCTCGTTTCAATCGACAGCGATAACGAGATGGTCAATCAAGCGAGGCAGATGCTTGCCTACTTGCTCTACCAACAAGAGCAGTACCGAGACGCATCGGTAGTTGGTTTGTTTTTGGCACTCAATGCACCGAGTTCGGATGCCGGACTGCGAGGTGGTTTGGTTGCTTTAAATGCATTGCAGTTGCAGTTGTCCGAGGATCCGGAAAACCGACTAGCACTTTCAAGACTTGAGCAGCTTGGTGGATTTTTGACCAAGACATGGCCAGATGAGCCCGACGCAGCTGCTGCCCAAGGCGTGTTGATCAAACTAGCTTTGCGTGCTGATCGATGGGAGGACGCGGGGAAATTGGTTGCCGCCATGCCTTCCGGAGGTGAGAAGGCTTCATTCCAGAGGCTCATGGGGCAACTGCTTTGGAATAAATCAATTCAGACCCGGCAGGATGGTGACGAGGCGGCGGCTGATCGTTATCTCAGCGAGGCGGCCAATGAGCTTCAGCAAGGTCTGGATGGCATCACTTCCGGTTTAGCTGATGGTGAGGCGATGAAAGCCGCACTTGTGCTTGCCAAGGTCGCATTGAAGCAGGGACGCATTCAAGTCGCTTCTGATACGCTCGGAAATGAGACATACGGTCCAGTCCCGCTGGTTGCGCGACAGGGTGCGCCGGATGATAGTTTTCCCGCAGATCTCTATAGTGTTCAGCTTCAAGTGCTTGTTCAGCGGATGACCACTGAGGGGGAAGACACCACTGCTCTTCTCAATCAAGCGACTAACGTAATGGAGAAGCTTCGTGAAAGCATTCAAGGTCCAAATGCACAGCAGGAATTAACTCGCATTTTCATCCTGATGGCGCGGGATATTCGAGATCAATTGCAGGGTGCAGGCCCTGCGCAAAAGGCGAAATTGATTGAAGCATTTCGGGTGTTTTTAGACAGGATTGCCGGTACCACCAAGGATGTTGCTACGCTTCAGTGGGTGGGGCAGACCTTGATGGATCTTGCGGAAGCATCAATGACGGCAAATACTCAGCAGGCAAAAACACAGGCGAAAGATCTTCTCGAGTCTGCAAGTGCTACCTTTAAAAGCTTAAAAAGTCAGGACGGTGGAAACACACTCGTTGTCCGATTTCAGGAAGGTAAGGCGCTTCGATTGTTGGGTGAGTACCCTGAGTCCCTCAAAGTCTTTGAGTCCTTATTGAGAGAGAAGGTATCAATGCTTGATGCTCAGGTTGAGGCGGCACTTGCCTATGAGCAGTGGGCAGCAACCGCCCCCCCCTCGGTGCGGTCACGCGTTTACCAAGCGGCGTTGGCTGGGGCGCGGCCGGATGCGAATAAGAAAAACGTGATCTGGGGTTGGGGTAAGATTTCTCAGGAAACCAGTCGCAACCCTCGGTTCAAAGCAAAGTTCTTCGATGCAAGGTATCACGTTGCCCTGTGTCGCTTCTCAGCAGGGAGAGCTGAGAGTAACGAAGCTAACAAAAAGTTACTCATTGAAAAATCTTTGACTGATATAACGCGAGTCGCGGCTCTGTATCCCGAGTTGGGTGGAGTCGCGCAGAAGAAGAAATTTGACACCTTATTGAAGGCTATTCAAAAAGAACTTGGGCAACCACAGGTCGGGTTGGCCACAAAGTAGTTTCTGCATTCGCGAGATAGGTGTGGGGGTATCTTGCTCGACAAGCTCCTCACGATTTCTCGCACCGTATCTTTGATGATTCCTTTGGATTCTGAACACAAAAAGACTGACAAACATGACCGTCTGCTTCAAACCCAACCCTTTTGCAATTATCCCTCTGTTCTTGTTGTCGACCATGACGCAGGTCTTTGCGCAACTTGATCGCGTCTATGACAAAGCGGAAGACAACGTTAGTGGCACGGTCGTGAATGTTTCAAAAGACGGTGTGTCACTCAAACGTGGAGATAATAATCAAGAATTTCAGGCGGGGCAGATCCTCAAGATCTTATTCGAAGGCGACCCGCCAGCGTTAACAAAGGGCCGAGAGTTCGCTTTGGATGGTCAATATGATCAAGCCCTTTCTGAATTAAAGACCATCGCTTTGGATTCTTTGCCAAGGGATGTTAATAAGGCAGAGACTGCTTATTACCTAGCTTATTGTGAAGCGAAGTTAGCACTTGCCGGGAAGGGAGCAAAGGATGAGGCGGTTCGCAAATTACTCGGATTTGCGAGTGCTTATCAGAATTCGTGGCATTTCTATGAAGCAGCAAGGTTGCTCGGGGATCTGTCTCTGGCTTTGAATAATGCGGACAAAGCACTGACCTATTACAAGTCTTTGATGAATGCACCCTCTGCCAACACCAAGATTGAATCGGTTTACCTGCAGGGGCTCGTTAACTTAAAGAAGCAAGATCCCGCTGCGGCCTCAACAGAATTCGAAAAGGTGATCGGTCTAAAGGCGCAGTCCACGGAGGTGGTGAGGTTGCAGGTGCTCGCAAAAGCAGGGAAGGCTCTGGCATTGGCACAGGGTAATCAGGGAGCAGAGAGTTTGGCGATTACCAGTGAATTGATCGGAGAATTGAATCCGACTGATGTGGAGATGGCGGCAAGGATCTACAACGCCCAAGGCGCTGGCTATGAAGCAAGTGGTGACACGGAGGGAGCCATTTTGGCTTATCTGCACACACACTTGATGTTTTCTTTGCAACCGGATGCTCACGCTGAGGCTTTGCAGCGTTTAGTTGAATTATGGCCTCAGGTCGGAAAGCCTGAGCGAGCAGCCGAGGCAAGGCAGGAATTGCAGCAACGATACCCAGGATTCTAACAGTATCGATGTTGTGGATAAAAAAACAATATTCCGCACGATCATCGTATCCCCACCGCCGTTGTGGGGCTCGTGAATCTGCTAAGTTAATTTGAGTTTACCATGGCTGTCAGGGAGACGAGAATCTCCATAGGCATTCTACTGTCAACACTTTTCTTTCCGGAGAGCTTCGTTAATGATCGACGCTTGCGGCTTATTTGCACCTTCCCGTACCCACACTTTCGGTGATCAATCGACCGATCTTCGTAGGATTCACTGGTTTCGATATGCGTTAGCCGCTCTGATGGCGGTGGCTCTGACGACAACCTCCGTATCAAATAGCTATGGACAGGAAGAGGGTGGCGATGAGTTTGCCGAATTTGATGACGCTCCTGCTCCAGCTGATGGAGCCGCCGGAGGTGACGCGGAAGCGGCTCCAGCAGCTCAGGAAGCTCCAGCTGATGCTGGTGGAGCGGCTGGCGGAGGGGCCAAAAGCAGCTCGCTTTTGGGTTGGGTTTATGAGTCTCTCGGTGTTGGCTATTTGGTCATCTTCCTCGCGTTATCAATTAGCTTGGTCTCCCTCTTCGTGATGAACATGCTTGCCGCCCGTCGGGAAACTTTATGTCCCCAAGAGTTAGTGGATGCATTTGAAGAAAAACTGAACGAAAAAGATTTTCAGTCCGCATATGATCTTGCACGCACCGACGAATCGGTCTTGGGGCAAGTCCTTTCGGCGGGTTTGGCTAAGCTCTCTCGAGGCTACAACAAAGCACTTGAAGGAATGCAGGAGGTGGGTGAGGAAGAGAGCATGAAACTCGAGCACCGCCTGAGTTACATGGCGTTGATCGGTAACCTAAGTCCAATGATTGGTCTTTTTGGAACGGTTCACGGGATGATTGCATCGTTTCAAGTGATTGCTGTGAGCGGTGCGACGCCGAAGCCGGCTGAATTGGCTGAGGGGATTTCTACCGCCCTTTTCACTACATTGATTGGTCTTGCTGTCGCGATTCCAGCGATTGCCGCTTACAACTTGCTTCGCAACCGTGTCACACGTCTTCTTCTTGAAGTGGGTGTGACGAGTGAAAACTTGATGAGTCGCTTTGAGGATGTGCAGCCGCAAGGGGCGAAGAAATAGATGAGGGTAAAGTCGAAGAAGGTTGATCTGGCTGAGGGAGACCTGACGCCAATGATCGATATGGCGTTTCAGCTGATTGCGTTCTTCATGGTGCTGATCAATTTTGCTCAGACCGAATCGAACGACCGGGTGAAATTGCCTAGCAGCCAATTGGTGAAACCACCTGAGGCTCCGTTGGAATTTCCGATCATCCTGCACGTCGCGCAGGACGGCGAAGTCTTCCTTGGGGGAGATAGCTATACCGCGGAAACCCTTCGCGTAGGCTTAAACAGCGAGATTGCAGTGATTAAGGCCGAAGGTAAATCGGTCAAGGACGCTAATGTCGTCATTCGAGCTCACAAGGACACCGCTGCGGGGGATGTTCAAGAGGTAATTCGGGTGGCACAGGAAGTGAATCTTGAGAACTTTGCACTGCGTGTGAAGGAGGATCGATCGTGAAGATTCGAAATCGCGAGGAAGCTCAAGCGACGCAACTCAACATGACGAGCATGATCGACATTGTCTTTCTGCTCCTCATCTTTTTTGTGATGACATTCAAGATCGTTGAGCTGGAAGGTGATTTCAGTGTTCGGATGCCTCTTGCAGGGAACGATTCAGTCGCGATGGACTCCACCGAATTGCCCCTGAAATTACGTATGCGAGCGGATGAACTGGGGCGTTTAACGTCAATTTCCCTCAATGAAATTGACCTTGGGCAAGATTTTGATCAGCTCCGAGGCAATGTCATTTCCCTCATTGGTACTTCAACTCCCATCGAAGGAGATGACGGTCCTGAAATCGAGATCGATACCGACTACAACCTACGATACGAATATGTGATTCGGGCCATAACGGCAGTGAGTGGTTACAAGGACGGTAACGAAGTGGTCAAGTTGATTGAGAAGATCAAGTTTGCAAAGCCTCGACGATAGCCAGTGATTCTGCTTCTTGATAATTACGATTCTTTTGTCCATAACCTTGCGAGATATTTCCGCAGGCTCGGTTGCGAAACAAAAGTGGTTCGCAGCGATCAGGTTGATGCGGAAACCTGTCTGAGCTGGAATCCGTCTGGGATTGTCCTATCGCCAGGGCCGAAGGGGCCTGAGGAGACGGGTTGTTGCATCGATGTCGTCAGGCAGGCGAAGCAGGAAATTCCAACTCTTGGTGTTTGCCTTGGTCACCAAGCGATTGCGGCTGCATATGGCGGGATCGTGGGGCGATGTGGTCCGATGCATGGTATGTCCAGTGAGTTGACTCACGGTGGAAGAGGCATTTTTCATGGACTTCCCTCTCCAATGAGGGTGGGACGCTACCATTCGTTGGCTGTTTTTCCGGAAGACTTACCAGCCTGCTTGAGGGTGACTGCGACAGCGGAGGATGGAACGATCATGGCGATCGAGCACCGAGAGTATTCAATTTTCGGAGTGCAGTTTCATCCAGAATCCGTTCTCACAGAACAGGGAACGTCGCTGCTGAGGAATTTCGTATCGATTTGCGATACTCTGTCGGGTGAACCAAAAGACGTTGGCTGTAGTGTGGATGGTCTTGCTAAAGTTATCACTCCGAATAATGCCAAGGCGGACGTGTGATTCTGGAAGCAATTGTCACGACTGTAAATTCCTTGGGTCAAGTCAACCTCGCTCCGATGGGGCCGGTGGTTCATTTTGATATGACGGATGAATCTTTCCTTGGGAAGCATGATCCTCATTCAAGTTTCCGCAAAGACTTTTCTCTAAAACCATTTAATACCTCTAGGACCTATTCAAATCTGACGGAGATTCCTTACGCGGTTATTCATGTAACAGATGATGCTTTGCTCTTTGCCAAGGCTGCGGTTGCTAATCTGTCAGTCGATGAAGTGATGGAAGGGGTTCGCCCGCTAACGGGAACTTCTTGGTGGACCATGCTTGATTGCCATCGGTGGTTTGCCGTTGAGGTGTTCATGGAGCAACATCAAGGAGAGAGGGCTTCGTTTGCTTGTTCTGTGATTCAAAGTAAAACGGTGAGGCCGTGGTCTGGTTTTAACCGTGCTAAACATGCGGTCATTGAAGCTGCTATTTTAGCGACTAGAACACACCTCCTTGGGAAGGATGATGTGGTCAGTCAACTCGAGCGTTTACAACCGTTAGTGGATAAGACCGGGGGGCCAGATGAGCACCAAGGTTTTGATCTCTTGAAGGCCACAATTCATGACCGATATGCACAAAGAGAATAAGCATTCGACCACAGAGGTTGATTCGAAAGCTGTACGAGTTCTCGCGGGGGCACGGTTGCATTTTGGGTTATTAGACTCTGCTGTGCCATTTGGTGGAGTTGGCGTTATGGTTGATCAACCGAAGACGGCCATTACCGTTCGGGCAGCCGATGAATTTTCCTGTCCCGAAGAGCATTGTGAGCGATTTCGAGAGATTGCTTCAGGTGTCTCAGTTCTACTCAATCGAAAGAAATTGCCCGCATTGAGGATTGAGGTGGAGTCCAACCCCGAGGCTCATTGCGGGCTAGGAAGCGGGACACAATTATCACTGGCCGCTGCAGAGTCAATGTTGCAATGGTTCAATCACTCCTATGATGAAACTCACCTCGCGCTTGCAGTGGCGGATCGAGGAAAGCGTTCTGCTGTGGGTATCCATGGCTACTTCAAGGGTGGAATGATTTTCGAGGCACCTGGGAGTGATCCCGAAGAACTCAACCCAATTCAAGAGCGAATCGATTTACCGGTTGAGTGGTGTGTGGCAATCTTGAAGCCTTCGACAGTTTTAGGCCAAGTGTTCGGGCTCTCTGAAGCGGAGAAGTTCTCAACGCTATCCGCTGGATCTGAGGCTTTAAGGGATAGCCTTTTCCTGCTGGCTCAAAACCAGTTGTTGCCTGCTGCGAAGCAACATCATTTTGAGGATTTTTCTCGGTACCTAACTCAGTACAATCGGATGAGTGGTCAGCTTTTTGCGTCGATTCAAGGTGGTTCTTACAACGGGCCCGAAGTGACTTCGCTGATTCACTGGCTCATTGATCGTGGCGTGTTGGGTGTGGGGCAAAGTAGCTGGGGACCTGGTGTTTTTGCATGGTTCAAATCTTACTCGCACGCTGAGACGTTAGTCACGAGGTTGCCTAAAGGGGTTGAAGTTCTCGCCATCACCCACCCGCTTAACTCGCCACGTAGCCTCTCCATTTCCCCAAATGGTCACTTCAAAGTTTGATGCTCGCAGTTACGGTTCGACGCTGAGGCGATGCGGTTTTCAGCTAGCGTCAGTCGCGTCTTCCTCGGAGAGCGGCTGGATTTTTTGCAGTACCTTCCACAGGTATAGCGTCATGGCGCACACCAAATAGGCAAAAACAAATTCCATCACTTGCCATTGGTATTGATCATTGAGCACCATGCTCGACCAGCTTGCAGGTCCAAAAGGCAAGAAAATCTGACTGCCCGGCAAAGGTGAGTGAATGAAACCAAACAAGGTTAATGTCGCTGCGACAAGAAACACGGCTGCTGCTTTGCCCAGCCGCCTGTCAATGATCATCGCTAAAGCCCACGCCCAAAGAAGGCTTGTCAGGATGAATCCGCTACTGAGAACCTGCAAGGTTCCTAGATCCCTTTGGAGCGATGGGTTTAGCATCGACTGTTGAATACTCGCCAAAGCAGGATCACTTAGTATTCGTCCCGGAAGATTCATGGCCAAAAAAGCAAGTGCAGGAAGGCATGAAAAAGCGACTGCGGGGTAGTGTTTTCTGGGGGTCGCTATGAAACTTTGTGAGGTGATTTCTAGCCCGATAAAAACGAGAACAGGGTAGACCGCTGGTGCTGGGATCAATGCGTTCAGCCATTCAAAATAACCCACCAATCCCGCTGTTCCGATCAACATTGCGGTAGCCAAACTGTATCCCGCTCGTCCTCCCATTGCTTTGTAGGCTGGGTGCCCGATGTAAGGGGTCGTTTGAATGACACCGCCTGAAATACCTGCCGCAAGTGTTGCGAATCCTTCGATACCGACAACTGTGCGAGTATCGTATGTATCGCCAGCAGCTGCCGCGCTCTCGGTGCAATCAATGCCACCAACAACGGTCCCAATTGCAAACGGAAATGCGATTGGGAGGTAAGGTAAGGCGTCTTGGAATTGAACCAGCCATCCTCCCTGCCACGCTTCCATCCATTCGGCAGGGAACCAATCGATCGTTTCAGGGAATTGGGCGTGCAGATATCCTGAAGTCGGGGACAAGCACAAGAGGTAGTAAACCACCCCAGATACAATCAGAGCCCCGAGCGTTCCCGGGGTTTTCTTCGGTAGTGGGATTCTGCCAATCAGCGTCGTCAGCACAATCACGAGAGCAAGGAGTCCTGGGAGCGGGTGGCCTAAAATTTCTGTAAGCGGAAGAAAACTGATAAGGACTAGTGCAATAGCCGCCAGTGATCCCAGTAGCCCCGCACGCGGAACATGGGTTCGGACCCAGTTGGAAAAGGGGGCGAGCATCAGTTTTAGAAATCCGCTGAGCACGATGCACCAAATTCCGATTCCCCATGTACGGTACGCCGCATCCAGTTCACCAAGTCCCATCTCCTCCAGACCTTGGAGATATGAGGGGCCGAGGATGAACAGTGTCATCCCAAAGGTTGAGGGCGTGTCGAGACCAAGAGGCATCGCAGTGACGTCATCCCGCCCCGTTTTCTTTGCTAGTCGGAAGGCGAGATAGAAGAATGCGAGATCGCCCAGCATGACACCTAGTGCGGTCCCTGGGACCATTCGAGAAACGGTGAAGTCTATTGGGAAACCAAAGCCACTAAGAAGTCCAACCATCAAGATTAAGCCCGCAAGATTATCGAGCATCAATCCAAAAAACGCGTTCACATCACCGGGCTTTGCCCATTGATAACGCATCTTTTCTGGCGAATCACCGGAGGCCAATGTTTGCGATTGTGAATGCATTTTTCCGTTTTGAATCTTCTGGATGCGACGGATCAAATCAGCAGATTTTTGCTGGATGTTAAGCGTAACGAATTCAAGCTGAGCGACGGGTGGTGCGTTATCGGGAAGGGATGAAATTGGAAGAAATATCGGAGCTGGGGTCGTGATGTTTTCCAGTAGGGCCCCCGTTTCTGCTCACTAAACGCAGCTTTTTTGGACTCAGACAAGACCCATCGGCGGTCATTCTGTGTGTGGGTTTTTGACGTAGCGGAAAATGTTTTTTGACAAAATCGGGAATTGCGAGATACTAGGTGTTAACGTCCGAGAAAACGTGCTGTCCACTCTATGGAAAACCAGAAGGTCTAGACCACCCGGTAACTTAGAGCGGGGGGCTGTTTTCTTCCGGTTGGTTCCTCATCCTTCCCTAGTAAAGGTATCCTCGATGCTTCAGACATCAAATAAGTCTGTCACATCATCGGCTCGATATGAAACGATGACGGACGAGGAAATGATTGCTGGGTATCAGCAGTGCCAAGAGAGAAGTCTATTCATGGCCCTCATCGAAAGGTACGAGAGAGAGATTTACAGCTACTTACGTCGCTACATCGGCCACACGGAACTCGCGGAAGACGCTTTCCAAGGAACCTTCCTGCAAGTTCACCTGAAATGTCAGCAATTTGATCCCGCTAGACGCTTTCGACCGTGGCTGTACGCGATTGCTACAAATCAAGCAATCGATGTGCAGCGGCGAAATAAACGCCACCGCATGGTGAGCTTGGATCAATCAACTGGGGGAGATCGCGAGGAACACCCAGGCGGTTGGTCTGAGAAGCTCGTAGGTGACGGTCCTGATCCGGCTGAAGCAGCTTCATCACAAGAACATCGCGAGTGGGTCAATTCTGCGGTCGAGTCACTAGGTGATTCGATGCAGCAGGTGATCCAATTGGTTTATTACCAAGGGATGAAGTATCGCGAGGCAGCCGAGGTCTTGGGGATCCCTGTTGGCACCGTTAAGAGTCGACTGCATGCGGCCGTTCAGCGACTCGGAGGGGTTTGGTCTGAATCAAGGATTGAAAAAGATCGCGAATCGTTCTGATGGTCGCGTTCCTGATTGAACCCTCTTGATCCTTTGCGCGTAATACTTACGTTGGAATACTCCAATATTTTGGTAATGGTGCCATTTCGGCCGGTAAATCAACATCGATTCTTCCGATACAACTGTAATGCAAGAAGATCTTCTGGGATATCTCCTCGGAGCACTCGACGATTCCGAGATGCGACGTATTTCGGCGAGGTTGCAGGAAGATCCTGACCTTGTGGAGGAGCTTGAGAAGCTCAAGAGAATTACGGATTCCTTGGAAGAAGCGTATGTTCCAGTTGAGGCTCCGAGGAAGGATCTGGTGGAAATCACTCTGGATTCAATTGCGAGTCAGGATTTAGGCTTCCAAGAAGAGTTGGCCGAAAACGCTCTGCTTGCCGGAGTTGTCGTGGGTGGTACTGGCCTAAATTCCTCAGCTGACGCTGATCTGGAAAAATCTTTTGTTGATCCCGCGTCGCGAAGCAATGGTCTGAGCGATGTTTCCGCGGTAAACGGACTGGGTGCAGCATCAGGTTTTCGTTGGTGGGATTGGGTGGGCGCAGTGACGGCTGCCGCCGTTCTTTTGTGTATCATTCTTCCGGCTCTCGCAAACGGTCGTTTTGAAGCGAGGAAGATCGCTTGCCAAGATCAGTTACGTCGTTTTGGGGTTGCGCTAACTCAATTCGTTTCACGGTCGCCAGAGCAGCGTCTCCCGGCGGTTGCTGAGTCCGGTCCGGAAGCTTTCGCTGGTGTTTACGCTCTGCGTTTAAACGAATCAGGTTTGCTTCCCGAGGGTGAGATGCGATGGTGTCCTTCGATGGCCACACCTGAAATCAATTCCCCAGAGTTGGTCAACCTAGGTGAGATTCGCTCGTTGGATCAACTGCATGATGTAACGGTCGATGAGTTGCGTCATATCCAGCAATATTCGGGAGGACACTACGCCTACAACTTAGGTGTGTTGGACGATCATCAGTTCACTTCTCCTCGGTTCGAGGCAAGAGCGTCCTTTGCGGTTATGTCAGATGCTCCCTTGCTCGGGAATCTTGGGTCCGCGAACCTCGAATCGAGTGAAAAGCTCGCCGAGTGGATCGGGCATGGTGGACGAGGTATTAATGTCCTGTTTGAGGACGGGCAGGTTCGATTTATCACTGTCGAGTCTCTACAGGTGATGCCCGATCATCCACTTCTGAATCATGAGGGAAATGTTGAAGCGGGCGTCAATATTGATGACGCGACGCTGGGCCCAAGTTGGCGACCTCCCTTCCGTCATGTTCCGCAGCGGTAGTCGCAGCAGAACAGACTCAGGCAATCGGCTAAGCGCCTTAGGTGTTATTGGTCAGAAACTCATTCAGAAAATTTTCTCTGGCTTGATTCATTAGCTGAAGGGAAATCTTTCGGCACACCGTTGAGCGTGACCGATCCAGTCGCAGCCCATTCGGTACCACGAATAAATGTGGTGATGAATCCGACGCATTCCATCGAGTAATCTGCGTGACCCATCGGTGTGTGATAGATTCTGCCTTTGCCGTAATCAATGGTCATCATCATGGGTTCATGGCGTCCCGTGCCTTTTTTCTCTTGATCAGCGTAGGCAGTTGCGAGAATCGTCATCTGGTCAGCTGGCCCGCGTAGCTGCTGGTATAGTTCGTCTTGAGCATGCATCCAAGAGCGTGGAAGCCCTTTAGTAATCGGATGTTCTGCATCGCGGATGACAATCTGAAATTCATGCTGGGGACCGTGCGAGCCACCCGAACCAGGCGTCATGTCACGAACCGTTTTACCTTGTTCATCCAGATAGACATATGGGCCAGTTTTTTCATTCCGGTTGCCCCATCCCCCAAGGCCGATCATGCGATTGTACTGATCCCAGTCACCAAATGAATTGTCTGCTGCATGAATGATGACGAGTCCACCACCATTCTTAACGTATGCCTCGAAGGCCAGACGAGTCTCGTCTGGCCAGGGTGCCGCGTTCCACCCAAAATTATTGACGACGACATCATACTTGCTGAAGTCTGGCCGGAATGACGGATCTGGTTTGGGTTGATTTAGGTCTTGATACTCTTTTCCATCCTGAAGCGGGTAGTCTTGCGCTAGTTGGCCGCCTTTCCATGTGAACTGAGTTCGATTGATGTCAACCGTGAAGCGACCGGTCTTTTCTAGGTAAGACTTCATCATCATGGTGGTTTTGGGCCATGCTCCATGATTGTTTTGTCCGTCAATAATCAACGCTTTTAAAGGTTCCTGCCCTTGTGCGCTTTGATTGAGTATCAAAGTAAAAGCGGCGGCAATGATGGCTAGCAGTCGTAGCATGTTCTAGGTCCTTAACGGTTCGGTATTGATAAACGTGAGGTGTGGGGACTAATCCTTGCGTTATTCGTTTGCCTGTAATTCAGCAAGTTTGTGCATCGATGTTTTTAACTGCACATAAACCTGTTGATAGACGGGAAATAGCTGTTGATAGATTTTGCTGGATTTGCGATCAACTGATGTTTGCTCAGCAACTTGGATTGTTGCTTTACATGCATGTTCAATTGATCGGTAACAGCCGTCACCTACTGCTGCTAACAAAGCCACACCGTAGGCTGGGCCTTGTTCTACAGCTAGCGTAGTGATTTTTTGGCCAAAGACATCTGCTTGCATTTGCCGCCAAAGCGGATTTTTACTTCCTCCTCCTGAAGCCCTAATCTGTTTGACGGGGACATTGAGTGATTGAATGATCTCCAAGCTGTCTTTCAACGAGAAGGTCACGCCTTCCATCACTGCCCGAGTCATGTGGCCACGCGTGTGGGCTAGGTTGAGGCCAACGAAATTTCCCCTCGCGTTCGAGTCAGCATGTGGGGTCCGCTCGCCATTAAGGTAGGGGAGAAAGAGCAGTCCATTGCTCCCTGCTGCAATGGCTTGTGCTTCTTCTGTTGCCTTCACATAGCGTTCTTTCTCGGAGATTCCCTTTAGCCCACGAAGGATCGAATCAACCCACCATTGAAGCGATCCTCCACTGGTTAGATTGACACCCATCATGTGCCACTTGCCGCGAACTGCGTGGCAGAAGGTATGTAGTCTGCCTTCGGAATCGTATTGAGGTTCGTCGCTATGTACAAACATGACGCCGCTTGTGCCAATCGATGTGCTCAAAATGCCACTTTTGACCACGCCATTACCAATCGCCCCTGCCGCACAGTCACCCGCTCCGCCAACCACTTTGCATTTGGTTGTTAAGCCAAGCAGTTTTGCCGCTTCAGCGGTGAGAGTCCCCGTCACATCTTCGCTTTCAACAACCTGCGGCAAGAGATCCATCTCAAGGTCAAGGCAGGACATTAGCTTATTCGACCATTTGCGTTTGACCACATCCAAGAGCAGTGTGCCACTCGCGTCGCTCACATCGGTGAAGAAATCACCTGTAAGTCGCCGCCTGATTTCATCCTTTGGTAATAGTACCTTCGCCAGCTTGGAGAAATTCTTAGGCTCTGCGTTTCGCAACCATAGTATTTTTGGGGCTTGAAAGCCGGTTAGGGCTGGATTCGCTACCATTTTGATCAAGCGTTTACGTCCACCGGCAGCTTTCGTGATCTGTTCGCACTCAGTCGTCGTGCGTTGGTCGTTCCATAGGAGCGCGTTTCTGATCACCCGATTCTGTTTGTCAAGAAACACACTGCCATGCATCTGTCCACTCAAGCCGATTGCGCCCACTGAATCTGGTGAGACTTGAGATTTTTTCATCACTGAGCGAACGGTTTTAATCGTCGCGTTCCACCAATCCTCTGGATCTTGCTCTGTCCAGCTAGGCTTGGGCTGATGAAGTGGATATTCCGCATTCGCCTCTGCAATAACTTTTCCGGACTCATCAATCAAAAGGGTTTTGGTGCCGCTGGTTCCAATGTCGATACCGAGATAGTGAGTCATGTTTGTCTCTGGAGGATGAACGTGTGACGGGTTAGTTCGATTTACTCTGAGATGAGTGGGTCGCGCGGGAGATTCATTGGATCCGAGTGCTCACGATTCGCCATGGTGCACTGAACCGGAGACCATCATAATTCGTATCGACTTGTTGCTAAAGCGACTCGCCAACGATGTGTTTGAATTTAGTTAGCTTCCTCGCTTTTCGAGTCAATGGTCCCCAGTGGGCAAGTTTGCGTTTGCTCAGACTCATTTGACTTCTTAATGTCATTGAGGGTGTTGTTTCTTCTCTAGTTCGTGTCAGCAGTATGAACATCTCAAAGGTTGATCGATTCAGTCGCCGTCAGATCCTCGGGGCGACTTTGGCCGGTGGTGTCAGCTTCGTTACAGGCTGTCGTCAGTCAGTTCCGGAGGGCCAACCACCTGCTCCTCAGGCCGAACGTGAAAAGGTGCCTTTACGTGTGGTTTACGCGGGAGAGATCAGTGATCTTCAAGTGATAGAGCGAGGTTGGGGATCGATTAGTGATCATCCACTTGAAATCAAGTCACTACCTTTGACTAGGGTGGAGTTAGGGGCTGTTGATTCAGATCTGACCTCTGAGTGCGTCCGTTGTGATGTGGCGATTGTACCTTTATCGCTATTACCGGCTCTGCGTCGGGCGGATGTCATCGTTCCGCTCAGTGGGGGGCTAGTTGACAATGCCAATCGTGATATGGGGCCGCTGTACCCAGCGGTTCGCAATGGAGCGGCGTTATTCGCCGGAGAAATGATTTGTATGCCTTTGGGCGCAATGCAGCCCTGTTTGGTTGCAAGCGACCCTGTCAGTCCCCTCGGTTCATGGGAAGACTATGACGAACTGGTTCAGTCGTGGGGTGGTTTGGCTGCCGAGCCAACTGGGTTGGGTTGGGCGGCCGGAAGTTTCTTAGCGAGATGTGTGGAGCAGGAACAGTGGCTTTTTGATGGGGGTAATTTACAGCCACTGTTGACTAATGCGTCTTATGTTGACGCATTAAAACTAATGGTGCAGACATGTGGTCGTTACCAAGCTAAAGATTTGAATCCAGCTGAGATTTGGGAATCTGTTGCCAATGGATCTCTCAAAGGCGGGATCGCCTTCCCGACCGGGAGCTTGATTTCTGATGCTAACCTGACGGTCCAGCAACTCCCTGGAAAGCATCAACCAGAGAAGATCTTGTTGGATTCGTTTTCGCCTGTGGGCGTTTTATCTGCTATGTGTCGACAAACCGCCATTGCTAGGCAGTTCATGTTGTGGATAAGTGGTGGCGATGGGAGTGAGTCCGTTCGGTCGCAGATTGCGGGTATGGGGTCAGTTCGGCGTTTGAATGGGTTGATTCGGGAGTCTGATTCAACGACTCTTGAGTCAACGTACCAACGGTTCCTCTTTGAACGTTTGAATCAACCGGTGACCCTGCCTACACTGCAAATCCTTGAGTCTCAGCAGTACATCAACGTGTTAGATCAGCAAGTAAGGCTGGCAATCCAGGGCGATGTACAACCCGCAGAATCTTTAGTCGAGGCTTCTCGTCAATGGAATGCAATAACAGATCAAGTGGGTAGAGAGGAACAAATGAAGGTCTGGAAGAGACTTAACGGCATGATCGCGTAGTATCGATGCGCAAACGCCATAAAGCTTTGGTGATGCTATGAAAAGAGCCGCGCCGGCTATGCCGTGCGGCTCTTCGTAATGGGTGATTTTTCTGGAACTCGAGGCTCTATCTAATCGTGCCTACTGATCTTCGTCCGTCGAGACGGTTTCTGCCTCTGGAGACGCGGTTTCTGCAGTGGCGACCGCTGCTTCATCCGAAGCAACGTTGTCTTCTACTTCATCAGCTTCAAACGCTGGTCGTTCTGCGGCACGCTTCACCCGGTCATTCTTACCGACTAGCTCAAGAATTGCCCGTTGACCTGCATCACCCAATCGTGGTGTTGCGAGTCGTAGGATCCTAGTGTATCCACCTGGGCGATCGATATAACGTTCAGCGATCGTGTCAAACAGAATCTTTGCTGCTTCTTTGTCGCCGATAAGTTGAACGACGCGTCGGCGTGCTGCAACAACAGGTGCTCGAGCGGTTGCCCACTTTCGCCATTCGTCACTTTGACGCCACTGTTTCCACTCGTCGCTTCCTCGCTCAGCGCTGGTCTCAAATTGCTTCGCTTCTTCAGCCGCGGCTAAGGATTTCTTTGCAATTGTGATGCACTTCTCAACCAGTGGCCTCACTTCTTTCGCTTTGTGAAGCGTAGTCGTGATTCGGCCTGGAGTTTTCGGCGCATTGTCGTCGTAGGTTGCATCTCTTTCGGTGAGGAATAGAGCACTTACGAGATTTTTAAAGAGTGCCTTGCGATGGCTCGGGCTTCTTCCGAGCGTTCGGCCTCGTCGTCGGTGACGCATGGCATCAAATCCGTCAAAGGTTAGTCTGTGAAATGGGAAGTTGGTATCGAGTAAAATCGATCAGCCAACACTCAAAAGGATGATTGGCTTGGGACTCGCATGCCGAGATGTAAGCCATACTGTGAAAGTTTCTCGCGAACTTCGTTGAGGGTTGTGTCACCGAAATTTCGCACTTCTAGTAGTTGGTCCTCAGTTCTTTGAACCAAGTCTCGTACTGTTTGAATGTTCTCGCTCTCGAGGCAGTTGTTTGCCCGAACGGACAACTTCAGATCCGCAAGGGTCATATTGAGTTTTGCTTCGAGTTGAGCTTCGGGGGAGCCGGCCCCACCGCGTGCCGCCGAGAAGATGCTCGGTCCGAGTTCTCGATATTGAACAAACGGATTGAGATGCTTTCGTAGGATTTTGGCAGATTCGATTAACGCGAGTTCAGGGTTAACCGAGCCATCAGTCCAAATTTCAAGATTGAGTTTATCGAAATTGGTTTTTTGCCCAACTCGAGTCTCTTGGACTTCATATCGAACACGCGTGATCGGGCTAAATACCGCATCGATTGGAATGATGCCGATTTCATGATCGACGGTGCTGTGTTCCGTCGAAGGAACGTAGCCTCGGCCATTCTCGACCACCATTTCCATCATAAATGGAACATCAGCGGTTAGCGTCGCGATGACGTGATTCTTGTTGATAACCTCAACGTCAGAATCAGTGATGACATCAGCACCAGTAATAACTCCGGCCTTATCACTTTCGATCGTAATGACACGGGTGGCATCACTGTGATTTCTCACCACGAGCGATTTCACGTTCAGAACGATCTCCGTTATATCTTCCAGAACACCGGGAATCGTAGTGAACTCGTGCTGTGCGCCACGGATTTTGATCTGCGTGACCGCACTGCCCATCAAGCTGCTCAGCAAGACTCTTCGGAGGCTGTTGCCGACGCTGGCACCAAAGCCACGCTCGAAGGGTTCGGCCGAAAATTTGCCATAGGTTTCGGTTAGACTGTCTCGATCGACTTCCAACGCGTTGGGCAATTCCATGCCACGCCAACGAATATGCATCGTGTTATTACCTCAGTTCTGAACTGCAGAGATTGGGAGAGGTTGATTGTTTTTATGAGATGCTTTGCCAAGACTAGGTCAGCAAGAGCATCACCGACTTTCCAAAGAGTTCCAACTGGAACTCTGGTGTTGCGGGTCCTAAGTCGACCCAACGCTGTTGGGCTCGGAAGACCTAAACGCGTCGTTTCTTACGAGGGCGGCAGCCGTTATGTGGGATCGGCGTAACGTCTTCGATCAACTTAACGTTCAACCCAGCGGACTGAAGTGAAGTGATCGCACTTTCGCGACCGGACCCAGGGCCTTTAACCCTCACCTCCACGTCACGCATACCAAACTTGGTCGCCTTTTCGGCAGCCTGCTGTGCCGCACACTGACCAGCAAAAGGCGTGCTTTTGCGACTTCCTTTGAAGCCACTCGTGCCAGCACTGGCCCAGCACAAGGTATCTCCCTTGGGGTCAGTGATGGTGACGGTGGTGTTGTTGAAAGTTGCGTGGATGTGCGCAATGCCATTGCTGACGTTACGGCGTACTCTTTTTTTCTTGTTGGTCTTTGCCACTGCAAAGTCTCACACTGAGTGGAATGTCAATGAAATCGCAAAACGAATTGCCCGAAAAGGACTACCGAAGGTCTTTGACGCCCTTCTTACCAGCCACTGTTTTTCGCGGACCTTTCCGCGTTCGCGAGTTTGTTTTTGTTCGCTGACCACGAACAGGAAGGCTTGCTCGGTGACGCATCCCTCGATAGCTCTTGATTTCTCGCAATCGACTGATGTTTTGGGCTACTTGCCGACGCAAGGGGCCCTCAACCGTGTAGTCACGTTCAAGGAGTGCCGCGATACGTCCGAGATCTTCCTCTTGGATATCACTCGCAGGTCGTGTGGGATCGATCGCCAATTTCTCACAAACTTCCCGCGCAACGTTCAATCCAACGCCGTATAGGTAAGTTAGGGAATATTGGATCTGCTTATCGTTGGGGATGTCGACGCCCATCAAACGGGGCATGGCCTAGCTCCGGTATTAGTTCCGTGTCTCAAAATAGGGCCGGCAAAGCAACATGACTGGAGTGTTCCTACTCTTCGCTCGGCTCAGGAATCCCGAAATATACCCAACGGCCCCCTTTTTGCTCAATGGGGACGGCGGTGCATTTTATGATCTTTTCTGGCGATGATATTCAACGAATTCAGTTTCGTACTCGTCTACCTCAGACGAGGGGTGTTTCGATCGTGTTTCAACGTGAAAATCCGAGAGATCTAACTCCAGTCGTGTGTCACCGTCGATGGTTGCCATGACCTGCGTGACCAAAACACGCTCGCATAATGGAAGCAGTAGTCGGTAAATTTCCGCACCGCCTACCACAAAACTTTCTCGGTTTTCGGCGATTTTGATCGCCTCCGCTGCGCTATTTGCCGTCATCACGCCATCACAGTGCCAATTCGTGTCGCGGGTCAGCACGATGGTGGTGCGTCCCGGTAGAGGTCGGCCGATGGAGTCGTAGGTTTTACGGCCCATGATGAGTACACCACCCATGGTGATTTTTTTGAAACGACGTAGGTCACTGCTGAGACGCCACGGCAAGTCACCTTTGTCTCCGATCACCCCGTCTTTTGAAATCGCCAAGAGTGCTGTGAGTCCACTGGTCTGTGTTGACCCCGAGATGGAAGTATCTGACGCCACTTTATGATCCTGTTGAGGTCTCTTTTCAGGTGGATGGGTAGCAAGGTCGTTCAAGGACGGGCCGGTCGGGTTGAGGTGCGTGGAGGAAGCGTTGGTGTCGTCGGGAGGAATTCAGACTGCAACCGGTGCTTTGATCGCGGGATGCGGGTCATAGCCGTCAAGAAAAAAATCTTCAAACTCGTACTCTGAGATCGAAGGTCGCTTGCAGCGGATTTGCATCTTTGGAAGCGGTCTCGGATGTCGAGTCAACTGTTCGCGGGCTTGATCAAAGTGATTTTTATAGAGGTGCAGATCTCCAAAGGTGTGGACAAATTCACCGGGTTCAAGGCCTGCTTGTTTTGCCATCATCATCGTCAGCAATGCGTAACTCGCGATGTTAAAAGGCACTCCTAGGAATATGTCTGCACTACGTTGGTAGAGTTGGCAGGAGAGTCTGTCGCCCGCAACATAAAACTGAAACAGCAGGTGGCAGGGCGGTAATGCCATCTCCTGAAGTTGTCCTACGTTCCAGGCCGAGACAATTAAACGACGTGATAGGGGGTTGTTCTTGATTTCGTTTTCAACCCAGTCGATTTGGTCAATGATTTGCCCATCTGCTTTTTTCCATGATCTCCACTGGTGACCATACACAGGACCCAGGTTACCGTCTTGATCGGCCCATTCATCCCAAATGGATACGCCATTTTGATTTAACCATCGGATGTTGGTGTCACCTCGGAGGAACCATAGAAGTTCATAAATGACTGATTTTAAGTGAACCTTTTTGGTGGTGAGCAGCGGAAAGCCCTCGGAGAGATCAAATCGAATCTGGCGTCCAAAAAGACCTCGTGTGCCAACACCGGTACGGTCTTCACGGTCAATGCCGTGATTCAATACTTCGTCAAGTAACTCGAGATAAGATCGCATGTCAGCCGTATTACGGGTAATGGTCGAATATCTTTGGGTTTTAACGCGGCTGCCAAGCAGAGCTTCTTTTGGTCGCAATCTCTGGTAGCGGGCACGCACAGATGTGGGTCAATCGATTGTTTTTTCCCAATCAACTGTCCAGTGACGGTCACTAGACATTTGAACGTGGTTTGATGTGATGCCAAGACCCCCACAGATTTCCCGAACTTCAGTCAGATTCAGGGCGGCATGTAGCGACTGGCGAAAGAGTTGTTTTGCGCGTACTGATTCCTGCTTGCAGTACGTTTGCACAAGATTCTCAATCTCGTCTACGGTATCTGGTCTGGCGAGGTCCCGAATGAAAATCCTCCCTCGAGTTTTGGTCAGCCTCACTGCTGTTTCGAAGCCTTTTTCTGGCGAAGCAAGATGGTGGATGAGGCTGTTGCTGATCACTGTGTCGGCTGTGGCGTCCTCAAGCCAATCAAGATCATGTGCATCACCTTGGCATAGGATGATTCGCTCAAGGTATCCAGCTGCGTCGATCTCACGTTTGGCAAGGTCAAGCATCTCAGGCTCTTCGTCAATTGCTAGGATTTCGACGCTTTCCTTCTGCGAGCACAGTTCAATAGGAATACCAGCCGGTCCGCAGCCGAGATCGATCAATCGTGGCCCAGTGGGTCGCGTCAGCAGGTCGATTACAAATTGTCGATTGACAGTTTCGTGATCCATCGATTGGTATTCAATTGCTTCCTGATACGGGTCTTCAGGTTTTGGTTCAGGCGTTCTCGGAAGCGACATGAAATGACCTTTGGTGAATTCTTTGTGATTTCGTCAGACGCATAAGAAGTCTGGCTATCAAAACTGGCCAGTCATCTGTTTCGGGTTGGTGTTCCAGCGGTGATCCAATTGGTAACTGCCGTTTTTTAAGTCTCTGATGGGTAAATGCGATCAAGGCGTCCCAAGCAAATCGGCCTCAATTGACGTCAGCGACGTTTGAAGAGATCAATTCTAAATGCTTTACGAATGTCGTGTGGCGTTGATTGATCTTTGGACCACGGTTGCTGCCGGTCGTTGAAGGTGTCTTCGGTGTTGAGGATGATAGATTGTAAGGGTAACACGTGTTATATTTTTCCTCACTTGCATGAGAGATCTCGAGCTGAACGCAGATTGAAAAAGTCCCGAGGATCGGAGGTTTTTGGTTCGCGAGCGATGAAGAGGTTTGTTGATCTAAGTTCCCTCCACTTCCCTGCCCTGCGCCACCATGGTGCCTAACCCACCCCCCTCCGGTCGACACGGTGTGTTGGCTATCGAAAACAACAAGAAAGAAATTGGTTATGAGAAAATTTAAAGCGGCTCTTTTGATTGTCATTGTGATTGCAGGAATTACGGTCGGGATGAAGAAGTCCGACTCGCCCGGCAAGCAGATGAGGGTATTTGCTGATTCCTTCATTGCGACACTCGATGATGATCAGAAGGGTGTCGCAATCATGCCATACGATTCTCCCAAACGAGTTGACTGGCATTTTATTCCGAAGAAATCGAGGAAAGGTTTGGTGCTCAGTGCGATGAACGAGGCACAACGCACCGCCGCTCTTCGGCTCGTCAGAGCAGCGTTAAGCGAAGCTGGTTACGACAAGACCAGCAAAATCATGATGCTTGAGGGTGTCCTCCGCGAAATGGAGGGTGATGATCGTAATTGGGCACGCGACCCAGAAATGTATTACGTGACCCTGTTTGGTGAGCCGAGTGATTCCGAGGCATGGGGTCTGAGTTTTGAGGGACATCATGTTTCCCTCAACTTTGTTTGCCGCGGTGGCGAGGTGGTCGATAGCACGCCACAGTTCTTTGCATCAAATCCATCAATCGTCAAGAACGAGGTTTCTGGACCGCTTGGAAAGGGAACAAGGGTTTTGCGAAGTGAGGAGGTTTTAGCGTTTCAGTTAGTCAATAGTTTGTCCGCTGAACAGCTCAAGCTGGCGATGATTGCTGAGGAAGCACCGGCCGAGATCCGATTCGCCGGTGAAGCTCAAGCAAAAGTGGGGGATCCAGAGGGTATCGTCTTTTCAGATCTGAAGATCAAACAGCAGGCTTCGCTCAAAAAGTTGGTTGATGTTTATATCGGTGCTGCTGCCGATCCGATCGCTAAGGAGCGTCGTGAATTGATCCGCAAAGCCGGCTGGAAGAATGTGCACTTCGCTTGGGCGGGTGCAACCAAGCCAGGGATTGGGCATTACTATCGGGTACGTGGCGAAGGATTTCTGATTGAATTTGTTAACACTCAGGCCGACCCTGCTGGAAATCCAGCTAATCATATTCACTGCGTCTGGAGAGATCTCACGGGTGATTTTGATCTGGAAGTTGAATGACATGTTTATCGTTGATTGATCCTTATTTTAGGGCCATTCGCCTTGGAGGGTGGATGGCCTTTTTTGTCAATCTCATTGACTTAGCAAGTTAGCCGACGGAGATCTACCGACACGCAAGATGATTGCCTTTACGAACCGCTACCCTGCCTAGGGAGTTTGAGGGCAAGTGGCCTTTTGTTCGAGACAGGTTGCGATGAAGAGTTGGTTTGAGCATCTAAAGCAGCGATGGAATGATTGGTGCGGCGATCGTGATATGGAAATCGCGATTCGCAAACACATGACTGATAGCGGGTTTTACGGGCAAACAGCAAAGATTCAAAACGTTCGTCTCGTCGCCGTTCAAAGACCAGGATGGTTGCAGGTATATCGCTTCGAGGCGATGGTGAGGGCGAAGCCGGTAAATGAGCTTGAATCTGAACCGAGCGAACCGCAGTATCGATACGTCTCGGGTTTGGTGAAGGACGATATTCGGTTCAAAGTCCAGACCGTGCGGACTTTCACGTCCGAGCGGGATCGAAGGGCTTGCTTTGCTCAATGGACTGATGGATTGATCTGCCTTCGCGGAGCGCAAGGTTTGGTTGCATCTGATCGTATTAGTTAGGTCAACCTCGGCGAACGTTTTCTTTCGCCCCAGCAAAGCAGCAGGTTGGCAATGGTTATCCGGTGCCAGCAAGTGTTAAACTGATGAGGAAGTACCAGCTCTCTTAGCTTTTCGGTTTCGTTAACGTGGCTAACTGTCTTGGAAAGAGGCCAGCAGGAAATGACTCAGATTGTTAATCTTCCATTCTTTCGTCGTGTTCGCGCGTTTGTTGCTGCACTTTGCTTGATCGGACTTTGGGACCAACTTGGTGATGCTCAGGAATTGACACCCGAGCAAATGATAAACGCCGAATCGCGTCTACTAACAGGGGCTCGTCAGATCACGTTTGAGGGACGCAGAGCAGGTGAGGGCTACTTCAGTTCCGACGGGAATCGCATGGTCTTTCAGAGTGAGCGCGATTCACTAAATCCCTTTTACCAAATCTACTTGACCGATATGCGGACAGGTGATCTGACGAGAGTTTCTCCTGGGTATGGCAAGACGACCTGCGCGTGGATACATCCTGATGGGGGCAAAGTGCTGTTTGCCAGCACCCAAAACGATCCGCAAGCGAGGGATAAACAGAGGGAGGAACTTGCTTTGCGAGAGAGCGGCAAGGAACGTCGCTACGCTTGGGATTACGACCCAAGCTTTGAGCTTTATGAAACGGTTCCGGGGTCTAGTCATTACACCAAGCTTACCGATGCGATGGGATACGACGCAGAGGCGAGTTACAGTCCTGATGGTTCACAAATCGTTTTCGCTTCCAATCGCGCGGCCTACACACAGGAGTTAGTGGGCCGAGAGAAAGAGATGTTCGCGATTGATCCTGCGTACATGATTGACTTGTACATCATGAATGCAGATGGAACGAATGTTCGAAGACTCACTGACGTCCCTGGTTACGATGGCGGCCCTTTCTTTTCTGCCGACGGCAGCCACATTTGTTGGAGGCGATTTTCTGAAGATGGTGCTTCGGCTGAGATTTACACGATGAAGACAGACGGCAGCGATGTTCGACGTCTCACGGAAATCGGTGCGATGAGCTGGGCGCCTTACTTTCATCCGAGTGGTGATTATTTGGTCTTCACGACCAATCGTCATGGGTTTGCTAATTTTGAGCTTTACCTTGTAAGGGCAGATGGTGAAGGCGAAGCAGTTCGAGTGACGTACACCGACGGCTTTGATGGTCTGCCCGTCTTTCTCCCAGACGGAGATCGGATCTCTTGGACTTCCACGAGAACACCGAAGAAACAATCGCAGATCTTCTTGGCTGATTGGGACGATAAACAAGCTCGCCTATTGCTGGGTTTGAGCGAACCGATTTCAGCTGAGGATCGCGATGCCGCACTGGCCGCTGCTCAAGCATCATCGCCCGACTTCCAGCCTGCAGATGTGATGCGCCACGTTGATTTTCTCACCAGAACGGATCTTGGTGGTCGTCTCACCGGCACCGAAGGTGAGAAACGGGCAACCGCGTACGTTGCAGCTTATCTTGAAAGCCTCGGATTTGAACCTGCAGGTGAAAACGGTACGTTCTTTCACTCCTTTAATTTTCCGGCCGGCTCGAGCTTGATCGATGGAAACCAGATGTCCATTGGCAAGCAGGCGTTGGTTTTGGAGCAGGACTACGTGCCGCTTTCGTTCTCCAAGCAGGGGCAGTTGCCAGGCACGGGAGTGGTTTTTGCAGGATATGGATTGCAGGTACCTGCAGGTGACGACGGCGAAGAATATGACAGCTACGTTCATCTGAACGTTGCGGGTCAGTGGGTGATGATGTTCCGTGATCTTCCGCAAGACATTTCGCCAGAAACACGCCAACGCATGGCGCGTTACAGTTCGCCTCGTCGCAAGGTCACGATTGCTCGTGACCTCGGTGCGCGCGGTGTGATCTTTGTGGCGGGTCCCAACAGTAAGGTCAAGAATGAGTTGATTCGTTTCGATCGCGATGCATCGCAGGCCAGTGTGAGTATCGCAGCGATCAGTGTTACAAATGAAGTTGCTAGTAAACTTCTCTCACCTTCAGGAGAGAAGTTGAAAGATCTTCAAACTTCGCTTGATGATGGTTCTTTGATGATGGGGTTTGCCATCGAGGGGTCTGAGGTTTCTGCCGAAGTCGTTATCGAGCGTCGGACGGGCGCAGGAAGGAACGTGTTGGCGAGGCTGCCTGCAGGTGAGCAGGCCAATGACAAACAGCCATTCGTGATGGTGGGGGCGCACATCGATCATCTCGGCGTCGGGGGTGGTGGGAGTTCACTGGCACGTGATGATGAGTCAGGGCAAGTCCATGCCGGTGCCGATGACAACGCAAGCGGAGTGGCTGCCATGCTTGAAATCGCTCAGTACCTCGCTTCAGAAAGAGCAAAAGGTGAGCTTCTGAGTCGACGTGATCTCGTGGTGGCGGCGTGGAGTGGTGAGGAGCTTGGGCTGTTTGGGTCCAAGGCCTTCGTTGAGGATTTTTATGAGTTATACCCTGCGGCGAATCGACCAGCGAAACTAGCAAATGATGGTGATGCAGTTGATGCGGCTCACTCACACGGAGCTTCGTCAGATGAGGTGGCTCTGACGCAGGCGGTCGCAGCTTATTTGAATCTGGACATGGTGGGACGCTTGCGTGAGAAACTTGTGATGCAGGGCATCGGATCTTCGCCTGGTTTTGAAGGTGAAGTTCAGCGTCGGAACCTTCCAGTTGGTTTACCACTGCAGTTGGACAAGGCTAGCTCTCGTTTACCGACCGACACTTCTGCTTTTGTAGGGCGACAGGTCCCTATTCTTTCCGCTTTCACCGGAGCACATGAAGATTATCACACGCCACGTGACACAGCTGACAAGCTCAATTATGAAGGCGCCGCAAAAATCGCCAATCTAATGGCATTGTTGACCAGAGGTTTTTTGACCGCGGAGAAGCCACCGGTCTTTGAGCTCAACGAAGGAGCCGCGGCCGGTCAAGATGCCCCCAGAGCCAGATTGACGGCGTATCTCGGAACAATCCCCGATTACGTCGCTGGAGACGTAAAAGGGCTGAAGCTGAGCGGGGTTTCCAAAGATGGTCCTGCTGCAAAGTCAGGTGTCCAAGGCGGAGACATCATCGTTCAGCTCGCTGGTAGAAAAATAGAGGATATTTATGATTACACCTACGCCATCGAGGCCCTTAAGATTGGTGAAGAAGTGACAATTGTGGTGCAGCGAGGTGAGAAGACGGTCACCATGAAGGTTACTCCCGCTGCACGGGAATAATTTCACTCGATCCTAATTGGATTGCCGATCTTCTCTGGCATCTTCAGATTTTGGTGTCGTTTTGGAAAGTCAAAAGCAGAGTTGGTCTGGAAGTTGCATGATGTGTTCAAGGTCCGCCTCGGACTGTCTATATGACTTCATTCACTCTGTATCAACCACGAGGATTAGGAAATGGGATCTGCTTATTTGTTGATGCTCGGAGCCTTGCTTTTAGGCATCTTCGCACAGTTTCGGGTCAAATCCGCGTTCAAAAGAATGAGTCAGGTTCCGGCAGGGTTGAGCGGGGTGCGTGCGGCGCGGCAGATGCTCGATCGAGAAGGTTTGACCGATGTTGGAATCGAAGAGATCGGCGGTGAATTATCGGATCATTATGACCCGCGTTCCAAGGTTCTTCGATTGAGTTCGAAGGTTTACCACGGAAATTCCATGGCCGCGGTGGGAGTGGCATGTCATGAGGCGGGCCACGCGTTACAGGATGCACAGAGCTACGCGCCACTGGTCATTCGAAATCTTGCGGTTCCAACCGCTAATTTCGGTTCTGGGACTGGGATGTTTCTCATCATGATTGGGGTGTTTACCGGTATGACTGGGCTGATGATGCTCGGTGTAATTTTCTTTACCGCAGTAGTCGCGTTCCAAATCATCAATCTCCCGGTTGAATTTGATGCGAGTGCTCGCGCGCGTCGAGCACTGGTCGCTCAGGGTATGATTGCTCCAAACGAGGAGCATTACGTTGCAAGTGTTCTGAATGCTGCAGCCTTAACCTATGTGGCAGGAACAATCCAATCCATCATGACGCTTATTTATTATTTCATGCTCGCGAGTGACGACTGATCGAGCTCAGGGCTTTTGGTCAACCGTTTGGAGTCCAGTCAAGTCCGAGATCGAGGGAGGTCGCTTGGTGAGTCAATGCACCACTGCTGATCCGATCTACACCTGTGGCCGCAATCTGTCTGATGGTGTCGATCCGAACATTGCCTGATGCTTCAAGTTGCACAGACGAAGCAACCTTGTTGCGCAAACTGACTGCCGTTCGAAGATCGACCAGCGTAAAGTTATCTAGTAACACAATGTCTGGAGATTCTGGTAAGACTTGTTGGAGTTGTTCCAGTGTGTCGACTTCGACTTCCACCATGTTGGGAGTTGGCATGGAGTTGACTTGGCCATTTCGCCAATCGACGGCACGTCTGGTGGCATCAGCCACAGAGAGGGGTTGATCAGCGGTGCCTGCCAGTGCGAGGTGGTTATCTTTGATCAAGAACCCGTCGTGGAGGCCGGTCCGATGATTGTGAGCACCCCCGCAACGTACCGCATACTTTTCGAGCAATCGCAATCCAGGTGTCGTTTTTCGAGTGTCATACAGTCTGGTGGTGTGGCTGTTCATCTCGTTGACATACTTTGCGGTCAGGGTTGCAATTCCGCATAACCGAGAGATGAGATTCAGGATGGTGCGTTCAGCGGTTAATAAGTCGCGGACATTGCCGCAAAGACGGATTAGCTCCTGTCCTGTTTCAAATTGCGAGCCATCTTCGATCAAACATTCTGCGAGCAAATCAGCTTCAAATTCACTGAGGATCCAAGGGACTGTTACGAGTCCAGCGGCGGTGCCACACTCTCTCGCCACAACGGCACATGCTCCGGACTGATCAGGTTGGATCAAGCAAACGGTTGTCCAATCGAAGGATCGATCCAGATCTTCGTGGATTGCAAGTCGAACCAAGTGACGTGTGGCTTGTTCTAAATCCCGATCCGCTATGACCTCGCGATAGTCGTTCGGATTTGCAGTTGGATGATTCATGAGCTTATCGTGCTGCTTGTTCAGATGGGCGATTCATGAGCGAAGTCGCAAGAGAGTCTCCCGCAACGATTCAGATCCTAACAGACTTTCTGAATCCTGCGATGCAGGGAGCGACCGGACACGGCTAGCCGTGTCGCCGATCATTCCCTGCTTCTGGTGACCAAATCTTCCCGAGTTGGCCGCTGCATGGTGTCGATTCTGGTTTGCCTCGGATCTGAAGTGAGCGATGATTCAAGGATTCGTCGTCAATGAAAAATCGTCGGGATAGGTGCATCGCATTGAACAGAAACGCTGATGAAATCGACCGTAGTGGGCATCCTTACTTTCCGATTGGTGTCTTGGTGGTTTGCGTTTGTCAATGTTGTGCTTTTGGGAGATTGCAATGGGACCATCACTACTCCGGTGGTGCGAGGCGCGCCGTTGACATCTTTTTAGAAAGAAAATCGCAGGGGCGTTCGCTCATTGATATCGATCTAAATTCAGCGGACGTATCAGAATTAACACTTCTGCCGAAGATTGGGCCGGTGCTTGCCGAGCGGATTAGGGTTTATCGGTCAGAACACGGCGCATTCAAATCCATTGAGGATCTTCAGATGGTTCGCGGTGTTGGTCCAAAAACAATTGATGAAATTCGCACAATTGCCGTGGCTCAACCTCTCATTTTGGATCATCAAACGGTCGAAGTTCTGGCCGAGGTGTTAGACTAAATGAGGTGGTGCAGGTTCACTGTTCCCGCCAAGAAGGCCAATACGATGAGACGCTGATTGGCAGGGGCTCTTCCTGCAACGATTGAACCCCATTACGTTTGTACGATCCTCCGACCACTTACTGCATCTGCCCCAGTACAAATTTGATGTCTAGTTTTTTATCTAGCGATGAGTCGAAGGATATCTCGCTTCCGGGCACCTTCCAGTTGCAGCAGCCATTTCCGCCTGCTGGTGATCAACCGCAGGCAATCGAGGCTTTGACGAAAGGTTTTCGTGAAGGGCGTTCCACTCAGGTGTTGCTCGGCGCAACCGGTACGGGCAAGACTTACACCATGGCCAACGTGATCGCTAACCTTGGTAGGCCAGCGTTGGTCCTGAGTCACAATAAAACGTTGGCCGCTCAGCTATATAGTGAATTTAAAGAGTTCTTTCCGGAGAATGCGGTTCACTACTTTGTGAGCTATTACGATTATTACCAGCCAGAGGCCTACATCCCGCAAAGGGACGTTTACATTGAAAAAGACGCGTCAATCAATGAGGAAATTGATCGTTTGAGATTGGCTACCACCAGTTCATTGGTCAGCCGTCGAGATGTGGTCATTGTGGCTTCGGTTAGCAGTATCTATGGCTTAGGCTCGCCCAAAGATTATAAGGAACTGATTGTTCCGATTCATCGTGGCGAACAGATACGAAGAGATCATCTGTTGATGAAGTTCGTTGAGGTTCTCTATGAGCGTAATGATGTAGCGTTTGAGAGGGGTAAATTCAGAGTTCGTGGTGATTCGATCGAGCTTTGGCCAAGTTACGAAGAGTTTGCTTATCGTATTGAAATGTGGGGGGATGAAATTGAGCAGATTTCGATCATCAAGCCCGTCTCCGGAGAAACCATCAAGACACTTGATCATCTTTACATCTATCCAGCGCGGCATTTCGTGATGCCCGAAGATAGGGTTCAGCAGGCGTTGAAGGTCATTCGAGAAGAGTTGGCCGAGCAACTCGAGGTGTTCCAGTCGCAGGGGAAGTTGCTTGAGGCTCAGCGGTTAGCAGCTCGCACTCGCTTTGATCTTGAGATGCTTGCTGAGGTTGGGCACTGTCCGGGGATCGAAAATTACAGTCGCCCCCTGTCTGGAAAACCACCCGGTGCTACCCCCGATACCCTTTATGACTTTTTCCCTGATGACTTTGTCACGTTCGTCGATGAGTCTCACGTGACCATTCCTCAGGTGAGAGCAATGTACGCAGGTGATCGAAGTAGAAAAGAAACCCTCGTTGGGCACGGTTTTCGATTGCCCAGCGCATTGGACAATCGACCTCTTAAATTTGAAGAGTGGGAAAAAAGAACGCAACAGATTTGC
The DNA here is from genome assembly GCA_938045805.1 of uncultured Rubripirellula sp. Lineage (GTDB taxonomy): Bacteria > Planctomycetota > Planctomycetia > Pirellulales > Pirellulaceae > Rubripirellula. The sequence goes on from CALIBL010000077.1 coordinate 48,794, forward strand.
TTTGTTAGCGCAACACCAGCTGATTATGAACTTGAGAGAACCCAGGGCGAAGTCATTGAGCAGATCATTCGTCCAACGGGATTACTTGATCCCGTCGTTGAAGTGCTGTCAGCTCGTGGCCAAGTAAAGCATCTACTCGATGAAATACGTTCCCGTGCTGAACGCGATGAGCGTGTCCTGGTTACAGCTCTTACGAAGCGACTTGCTGAGGATTTAGCGACCTTCTTTCAAGAGCAAAATGTACGGTGCCGCTGGCTTCACAGTGAGTTAGATGCTTTTGAGCGAGTTGAGTTGCTAAAGGACCTTCGGACGGGTTGCTTTGATTGTCTTGTGGGGGTCAATTTGCTGCGTGAAGGACTCGATCTGCCTGAAGTTTCGCTGGTCGCCATCCTCGATGCAGACAAAGAGGGTTTTCTAAGAAGTGAAACGAGTCTGGTGCAAACGATCGGGCGTGCTGCCCGAAACGCTAATTCCAAAGTGATTCTTTATGCTGACAAAGTGACTGAGGCGATGCGATTCGCGATCGATGAGACAGAGCGTCGTCGAGCAATTCAGCAAAAGTACAATGAAGAGCATGGCATCACTCCTCAGACTGTTCGCAATGCAGTGAAGGCTGGGATAGAGACCGATGCGGCGAAACGTAGGCAGACAGCGGTTGCGGCTCAAGACAATGCCGAAGCTCAGTACATCACCATTGAGTATGTTGAATCAGTGGAACGTGAGATGCTAGCTGCAGCCGAAGCATTGGAATTCGAAAAGGCTGCATCATTACGCGATCGGGTGCTGCAACTCAAAGAGAACCTAGGTAAGCCACTCAGTGAGATCGAGTTATCAAAAAGCCAAACGGGAAGTGGGAGTCGAAAACGTGGCCGTAAAGGTTTACGTCCAAAGCGTGGGGGAACAAAAGTACCTCGCCCCAAAAAACACTAGGAGATTATGAGTCTTTAAACTGATCTCGTGCGGGCTGAGATTTAGGCCGCTCGCCTTTGCCGTTTGAGCTGTTTTCGTAACCTTCGACGTTCCGACTTATTCATCGATCCCCAATCGATATCATCCTCTTGGATCGTTTCGTCCTTTGAATCCTCATGCCTTAGTTCAAGGTTGTCATCCACCGACGGTTGGAAGGTTGGAATAGCAGTCTCTTGCTCTGCGACGGTCTCTTGGTCCTCTTGGATGCCGATTGCTTTAGCAGAAGGTTTGTTGTGTGTGGTGGGGTCAGTTGAGCGAGGCTTTCGTCTCGACCACCAACGCTTGGTTGTACCCTGGGGCGGCTCTTGATTACCTGCAGGATGGTTATGGTTGGCTTCTTTTAATGTCTCCGAGCAGGAGGGTGCCTCATTCGATTCGATTTTGCGATTGGCTCTGACGCGTTTGATCCAGTCGACTAGGGTCATTGGAGAAAGGTATCGCATGAGCGTACCAACGAAAGTAGTTGGGTTGCGTGACAGAGATGTCTTCTCGCATGCTTTTTCATCATCGGAGTCCGTACTGATTTGGGTATGAGGTTTTGCATTTGCCTCGATCTTGTCAATTTGACGGACCTGACGATAAACCTTTCTCAGGTAGACCACCAAGCAAACAAATACTGCGCTCATTCCCATCAGGCTTGAACTGTTTGCCAGCAACCAGAAACTCGGAGTGGATACATCAACCGGACGCCACGCCGCGAATTCACCGATACTAAGGAAGATGCATCCTGCAAGAAGAAAGCAAGCAGAATAAATGTATTGTTTTGTTTCCAAGAAAAGCCGAATGGCAAGTGCTATGCCCGTGATATCAATAACAAGGCGAGTCCAATCCGCTCCTGAGAGTAGGACGCGTTGACCTAAAGCTGCATCGATTAACGCCCCACTCCATCCGGCGAGGTCGGTCGTTAAATTGAATACTTGCAGAGTTAAGAGCAAAGCGGCGAATCTCCAGACACGATACCTTCCTCCAAAATCGTCGTTGCGATATCGCCGTAGCTGGTAGATCATTAACGCCGAGCCGGCGGAGCAGACGGTCAAGATGAGCAACATGAGTTGGCCGAAGCTGCTGGGTTGATCAATTTTAAGCGGTCTTGCTATCTCGGGGTGGTTCAACAAAAACGCGGAGGTGGCGGTCTGATAATGGCCAAAACAAATGAGAAAAGCGATTCCAAACGTGATCGCAATCAATCCAAGCAGACTACCGCGGTGAATCGGTACAAGTGAAAACCAGCGTGAACGCAGACGCCGTTTGACACGGGCGCCGTACGCACTTGGGGAGCGGCGAGCTGCTCTACGATGATCGGGATCGTTCCGAGATCCTCCATCTGGATCATGCGCGTGCGGACGCATGGAGCTGAATAGAACCCTCCTGCGGCGATCAATGCTACGTCGCTCGACCGTCATCTGCTTCAACTTTCTCCGAGAAGATAAATGTCTGCGCGGCGATTGCCTCGTAAGCGAATCAGGTCGAAGACTTTCGACCCAAAGTCCATCGCCGCAGGGGCTCGATGCCTCGGTTGCCAAGTACTTCGGTAGCTTGGTGACTCAGGAACGCAGCCCAGCTCTAACTCCGCACATCCTTCGTCATCGGTTTCTAAAGATCGCTGACACTAGAAAAACGGGAGACAAGGTATCAATGTTGCGAAATTGATATCAAACGGGGCCGCCTTGGATTGAGAGGCACTCTTGGTTGTTTGCGTTTGGTAATGAGAAAGACGAGGGGTTAGGAGGAGTTTATCAGCCGTCAGAGTCGTTGCAGATGCTCTGTCCGCATGGAGCGAGCTAAAACATGACGCTGATGATGGTCAGAGCCAAGATTGCGAAGCCGGCTGCAATCTTGCCGAATGTTCCTAAGGTGCGTCCCCAAAATGCGGCTTGTCCGACTGCCCACGTCTCCTGCCATGCTTTACCTTCGGAACGCTCGCCATAGATTGCTCCGGCCATCGCACCGAGCCCGGCGAACAGAATGGCTGCAATGATGGGGCCGATGATTGGAATTGGCACACCCATTAAAGCACCAAGCAATGCGCCACCAAAGGAGCCCAGTACTGCGTAGGTCGTTGATTTACGACTCGCCCCCGCCCTTCTCGCACCCAAGGCGCTGGCTGCAAACTCCACGGCTTCCCCCGCAATTGCTAGCATTGCAGCCACAGCTACCGTGCTGAATCCGATCTCGGTGCGTCCAGTTTGGGGACCCAGCCAAGCAAAGCTTCCCAGCAACAGAACCATGATCCAGTTTCCGGGTAATGCGACTAGGTTCCCCGCCCACGCCACGGCGCATAGGAGAATGATCGTCAATGCGATCCCAACTGTACCGACAGAATCTATCCAGGGTATCCAGTGAGTCTCGCTGATGCAGGTCACCATGTGGATGGGGTCGGAGATTGGTAACATGTAGTGCCAATTACAATGGGCGGCAATCGAAGGTTGTCATCCGTCTGGGATCACTTCGCAGTTAATCATTCTTCTTCGCGGCGGTCAACACGGCGAAGTTTGGGGTGAAAAAGGGTATCGGTTGCACGCGATGTGAGTTCCGGCATCAACTGCAGCGGAGACTGCTGCTGGATAGACATTACAGAGCCGAATCGCAACGTCCCGGAGAAAGCTGGTGTCGGAAAGCCTACTTGATACTAATGTTTTGGTTCTGAATCGTTTTTTCATGGCCGTTCGCGTGATCGATGTGCGACGGGCTTTCACGCTTCTATGTCGAGATTGTGCCGAAGTCATCGAGATGGAGGAAGGGGCACCGTTTCAGAGCTACGATTTCGAAAGCTGGTGTGAACTCAGTGAGTTGACCGCCATGGATAAGCAACCAGGCGAAGAGTATGTGAGAACGGTCAGACTAGAACTTCGCGTTCCTCGAATCCTGAGATTGACTCGCTTTGAGAAAATGCCGTCGCAGACCGTTCGCTTCAACCGTAAGAATTTGTTTGCCCGCGATGAAAATACATGTCAGTATTGTGGGAAGCGATCGTCCTCGGCTCAGCTGAGCATGGATCATGTGATCCCTAGAGCCCAAGGAGGTCGCACTTCTTGGGAAAATATTGTTTGCTGCTGTCTGCGGTGCAATGGTCGCAAAGGCGGTCGAACACCGAAGGAGGCGCAGATGAAACTTCTCCGCCAACCAGCAAAACCACGAGTGAATCCACTCATGGAGCAATCGATAGAAGATCCTCGCTACACCAGTTGGAGGACATTTCTTCCAACTGGCAATAAAAATTAATTTAGCGTCAGGATTCTTCGGAGATGCGACTCCCCGCGAAAGCCTATCGCGTCACCTGCGCGGATCAACGGGCAACCGTATTTGATTTGCCTATTCGTCAGCCAATGGTTCTTTCTTCTCGGTGAGCACTTCACACTCACCGGACTCGGCCTTGCTGGCATTCAACTCGATGTAACTCTTCCACTCTTCTGGAACATTGTCCTCATGGAAGATCGCTTCCACGGGACATTCTGGAACGCACGCCTCGCAGTCAATGCACTCTTCCGGATGGATGTAAAGCATCTGATCGCCCTCGTAGAAGCATTCCACGGGGCAAACGACAACGCAATCGGTGTATTTGCATCCGGAGCAAGGTTCGGCGACGACATGAGTCATAATCTCATCCTTTTGCTGTTATTTCAGGCTCTTTTGGGCAAACGCGGTCGGAGCTACATCGTCGGTCCGAGTCACCCATCTCGTGCGAAAAAAATGATCCGCTTTCTAATGTATCGACATGACAATCGTGAACACTCAACTGGATTACCAGAGAATTCATCTCATGAAGTTTATCGATATGGTTCTCGGAGGGTAGTTGTAAGCGTCAAAAAAGTGAAGCGAGATTTTTGAGAACTCAAATTACGGGAATCTGGAGCTGAATTCTCATTCCAAAAATGAGGCAAAACGGTCATTTTGGGGGTGTTGACGCTCTTTGATTCCATAAATTTTAAATCTCCGTAGGGTATCGACTCACGATGGTTGCGATTGAGGCCAGCTCACTAACCCCGTTTGTAGTCTGTTCGAGTGTCTCTTTGCCCACTTTGAAGCGTTGCGAAGAGCTCCTATTCTTCGTGGGAAGCACTTGTCATGCTTTAACAGGTTGTCCAAGTGCGTTCCTTTGTTTTCCCTAATGCAAGCCGGTTCCGATCTTGTCTGAGACATCCTCCGAGTCCATTACGTTGCGTCTGAAACCGTCACGCCAATATCCGTTTCTGGCGAGACATCCTTGGGTGCATGCTCACGCTTTGGCTGAGGCGGGCGATCAATTAGAGATTGGTCAAGTGGTTGATTTGCTCGACCACGATGGGAATTGGATCGCGAGGGGGATTATCAATCCCAATAGTCGGCTTAGATTGCGGCTCTACAGTTTCGATGCGGCTCAAAAGATCGATGAAGATTTGTGGCGAGAGCGTTTACGCGGAGCCATTCAGCGACGCAGGCTACAGGAGGAATTTCAGCCCGAGCACGCTGAGCGGCTCGTTTTCAGCGAATCAGACTTGATCAGCGGCTTGATTGTTGATCGTTATGCAAACTGCCTTGGTGTCCAGTTCACTTCGGGCGCTTTGTGGCGTTGGCACGAAAGTATCCTTGAGGAGCTACGGAGCGTGACCGGTTGCGAATCCATCATGGTGAGGATTGATGAGAAGACGGCCAAGCACGAAGGGATCGAACCGGTTGAGTTTTGGTATCAGGATCGAGCTCCAGAGGGACGCGTTCAATACACTCAGAATGATCTTCAGCTTTCCGTTGATCTTTGTGCCGGGCAGAAAACAGGATCATACCTTGATCAGCGATTGAACCACTTAACCGCTGCACAATATTTTTCGGGTCGGAAGATCCTTGACGTTTGTTGTTACACCGGTGGATTTGGACTGGTGGCCGCCAAGCAGGGGGCGAAGCAAGTCACCTCAATTGATTCGAGCCGAGCCGCCTTAGAAGAGGGGAAAAGAGCGGCCGAACGAAATGGTGTTACAGGTATTCAGTTCGTGGAGGGCGACTGTTTTGATACGCTCAAAGCATTGGTTGAGAGCGGAGAGAAATTCGAAGGGGCGATCCTTGATCCCCCCCGTTTTGCGGGGTCGCGTCACCAGATTGACCGAGCCTTAAGGGCTTATGCCAAGTTGAACTCCCTAGCGATTGATCTACTCTCGCCCGGTGGAATCTTGGTGACCTGCAGCTGTTCTGGGCGAGTGTCGCGATCTGATTTTTTAAACATGTTGATGGATGTGGCAAAGCGGAAACGCCGAGATCTGATTATGCTGGAAAATCGTGGTCCGGCGCCGGATCATCCTGTTTCTATCTCCTGTCCGGAGAGTGATTATTTGAAATGTGTGATTCTGCAGGTGGGGTAAGCTTTTTGGCCTGTCTGATCGACAAAGAGGGGGCGTCAGTAGTCGCCTAATCGTCCAAAATGAGTGCAGTGAATCCGAGAGGCAGCAGTTTGAGGTGCTGGAACTGGAAAAAACTGGCTTTCGACGGGTTTGCAGGCTACATTTGTGAATCACTTTGTGGCGAGGTTTGATTCGTCTTGACCTGTTCCGTTACTTTCGGAGACCCCAATGTCGGGTGTCACCCTCAAAATTTTGCATGGCTCTGACCGCGGCAAGGTTTACGAAGATCTTCAGCCGCCCTTCACGGTCGGTAGAGAGGAAGGTAACGACATTCAGCTCAATGATGAGCGTGTTAGTCGCTGTCATTTTAAGGTGCAACGAGACAAAGATCGCCTCGTTCTGACTGACCTCGACAGCACCAACGGGACCAAGGTCAATGGTTTTGAGTGTCAGCTCAAAATATTACGCCACGGAGATTTGATCTCTGTTGGGCGCAGTTTGATGCTCATGGGGTCTGAAGCTCAAATTGCTGAGAGGCTCGCAGCGATTGGTGCAGAGCACTCTTCAGTTGCTAACGAGCTTAGCCCCTCGGTGGATCCGACACCTTCAGGTGTGAGCGAAAGAGAGCCAAAGTCTTCAATTCCCGAAGAGTCTATGCCCGGCATGGACTTGCCTGAGATCCCTGCGGATATGTCTCCTGGGCAGCGGGCACAGGTTTGCGAAATTCTCGATTTCTTGCAGAGCCGGCTCACGGCGATCATCGCTTCGGGAAGAACGGATGATGCTAATCAGGAAGTCACCATGCGATTTGCGGAGTGGCAGCGTCTTCTCGATACGCAGGCTCGACTTTCAAACATGAGTCGTCACGTTGCTGACCCAGAATGGCCGACTCACTAGCGTCTTGAGAGAGGCCTTTTCTTACCGATCTTATGATCCACGGTGCTGTGTTCACGATCGTGTAGATCGCTCGGTCGTCGTAGTGATTCTTGTGGCGATCGTTGCTGGCTGACGTTAATCGCGCTGATTCAGGTGGCAGGTGGTTTCATCGGACTGCGCGCTGCCGCTATCATGTTGCCTTCGATAACAAATCAATGGAGAAATCAATGCGATTCGGTTTGGCACTGTTACTGTTCGTGCTGGGGTTACTTCCTCAGCTACCTGCCCAAGAGCCTTCACAGCCCTTCGGCGATGATTTCCCGAATCTTGATTCTGATGCGGTTGGCGAATGGTGGAATCGAGTTCCAAAGAAAGCGGATAAGCCTCGGTTACTGGTGCCGCGCGAGGACGTCGTCGCATTCGCGATCTACACCCATGATCGGGGCGTCCTCAAACTCACCTGCCAGCTCTACCCTCTCAAACCAGATGAGCCTCGTGAGGTGTTGCTCGAATTCAAGGACCCCGGTGAGGAACAATGGCAGATTGCTCAAACACAACCGGTGATTTTCCCCGGTTGGTCTTCTCATTTTCGAGTGGAGGATTGGGACAACACCAAAGATGTCCAGTACAGAGTTCGGCTTGGCGACCTCTCTTCTTTCGAAGGTTTAATCCGTAAGGACCCGATCGATAAAGATGAGATCGTGGTCGGTTCCCTCGGCTGTAATAGTAGTCGGACGCCTGGGCCGCGTCCGATGATTGTTCAGAATTTGATTGAGCAAGATCCAGATCTGCTTTTCTTCTCAGGTGATCAAACTTACAACCACACGCAGCACACCTATGGCTGGCTGGAATTCGGAATTCAATTTCGCGAGGTCTTGAAAGATCGTCCCGTGATCACGATTCCTGACGACCATGACGTTGGGCAGGCGAACATATGGGGAGAGAGCGGGAAGAAGGCTGCAACTCCACAAGGTCCACAGGGTGGTTTTTACTACCCACCAAGTTACGTCAACATGGTGCAGAGATGTCAGACATGGCATTTGCCCGATGCCTTTGACCCGACTCCAATTGGTCGTGATATCGGTGTCTATTACACACGCCTCCGAGTGGGTGGCATTGACTTTGCCATTTTGGAGGATCGGAAATTTAAAAGCGGTCCCGAGGGGAAGATTCCTAAGATGGGTCCGCGCCCAGACCACATCAACGATCCGAAGTACGATCGGAAATCAGTTGACCTTCCTCACTTAGAACTGTTAGGTGATCGCCAGCTCCATTTTCTCGATCAATGGGGTGAGGATTGGACAGGTGCTCAGATGAAGGCTGTGCTTAGCCAAACTGCATTCTGCGGGGCGGTTCACCTGCATGGTAAACCCGACAACCGATTGCTCGCGGACCTTGATTGTAATGGTTGGCCACAGACTGGACGCAATCTCGCATTGACCAAGATTCGCAAGGTTTGGGCACCGCATCTCTGTGGTGATCAACACCTTGCAGTACTGGTGCAACATGGAATTGAGGGGCCAAATGATGGACCCTTTGGATTCACCTCACCTGCTATAGTCAATACGATCTATGGTCGTTGGTGGCATCCTGTTGATGAGAAGGCGGGTGCGAATCCGATTGAGGGAAGTCCATTACCTTGGACCGGTCAATACGAAGACGGTCTGGGTAATCCGATTCGTATGATTGCCTATGCAAATCCGGAAGACCGCACCCAGGAAACGTTGCGAGCGGACGGGTATGGATTGGTGAGGTTCCGTAAGTCAGAACGCTCGATTGAATTTGAGTGTTGGCCTCGATTTACCGATGTCACGAAGGAGGATGCCGAGCAATTTCCCGGTTGGCCTGTGACGATTCAGTCGCAAGACAATGATGGTCGAACGGTTCGTGGTTACCTTCCGGAGTTGAAGTTCACCAATGCGGACTCACCAGTGGTGCAGGTTATCAACGAGGCCACGCAAGAAGTGCTGTACACCGTCCGAGTTCAGGGCAATTCATTTCGGCCGCCTGTATACGACTCGGGTAATCACAGGGTGCGAGTCGGGCAAGATAGCCCCGAGCAGATGGTGATTCGCAGGCTGAGTCCTAAGCAAGGTGATCGCGGAAAGGCTGTGCGGATCAAATTATGATAGCTATGCCCTGGGGTGGAATTGTTGATGCACGCGTTGAAGCCTCGACTTCTCCACGTGAGTGTAGATCTGAGTGGTTTGGATGCTTGCATGACCAAGCATCTCCTGAACCAACCTGAGGTCTGCACCGCCCGCAAGAAGATGCGTCGCAAAGCTGTGTCGTAGGCTGTGCGGGCTGATTTGTGAATGAATCCCTGCTCGTGTGGCATAGCGTTTCACCAAACGCCAAAGTTGAATCCGGTCGATTGCTACTCCTGTTCGTGAGAGGAACAGGTTTTCTGATTCAGGTGAGCGGCGAGCGGCGAGGGTATTTCGGAGATCTTCACAGTAGATCAGGATGGCGTTGATCGCCCGCTGTCCTATTGGAACCATTCGCTCTTTTCCGCCTTTACCCTCGCATCTTAGGTGCTTTTCATCCAGAGAAAGGTCTTTGAGTTTGAGTGAGCAAACTTCACTTGCACGACAACCGGTGGCATAGAGGACTTCAAGAATTGCGATATCTCTTTGCCAAAAGGAATCGGTTTTGCGGGGAGCCCTTAGGAAAGCTTCAACCTGTTTTGGCGATAAAACGTTAGGGATGCGCTGCCAGTTTTTCTGGGTCAGTAACAGGTCTGCTGGATTGTCGCGAACAATGCCTTCGAGTTGAAGGAATCGAAAGAATGTTCGTGTCGCAACAATATTCCGCGATACAGAAGTGGGTGCGAGGCCGAACTCATGAAGAGAACCGACATAGTCTGATAGTTGGTTGACGGTAAGGCTCGAGAGACGTCGAGAACCAAGCCACCCCAGTAAACGATTTAAGTCGTGTTGGTAGGCATTGACGGTGTTGGCGGCGAGGTGGCACTCGCTGCGCAGGTAGGTAATAAAGTCCTCACGGATTGAATCCAGCGAGCGGTTCGAGGTCGTCACGCCGCCTTGGGACTGCAGTTTTTGTAACTTGGTGATTCTCTTTGCCACAAACGCCTAGCCTTTGCTGTCCATCACTCGTTCGTTATGCAAACGGGTTTCGCTCCCAGATGGTTGTTTGTCCGTTACGCAATGGAGGTGCTTGGTATCGCGTTCCCGACTTTGTCACGCCGTCCGTTCCACAAGTGGCTGTGTCCCATTGGTAATGACACTGTATCGACAGTAACGATTATTTAGGACTGACGTCTGCCTCTGGTCATTTGTTTGATCCATTTGCCGTTGGACGCAGTCTCCTCTCTCGCTTGAAACTCACTTTAGATCAACAGCCACCTTCTCAAAGGTCGAAGTGTGGTGAAGGGATCTACAGTTTTCCTGACCATTTGTGGTTGTTGTGGAATAAAACGAAGGGTGCGGTTTTAATGAATATCTTGGTTGTCGGTGGTGCGGGATACATTGGCTCGCACGCGGTGCGTGTCCTAATTGAAGCTGGTCATCGCGTTACCGTCTTTGACAATCTCTCTCGCGGCCACCGCGAAGCAGTGCCAATGGGATTACTCGTTGAGGGTGAATTGACCGATACGCAGTTCGTGCGGGAGACTCTCGAGCGATATGAGATCGAGGCAGTGATGCACTTTGCAGCATTTGCCTTGGTAAACGAGTCGGTGAACGATCCTTCGCTTTACTACCAGAACAATGTGATCGCAACTCTGTCGCTGTTAGATGCAATGAGGCTCGCTGGAGTGAAGAAGTTTGTCTTCAGTAGTACCACTGCGACCTACGGTGAGCCTGAGATTGTTCCGATCCGAGAAACCACTCCGCAGAAGCCTATCAATCCATACGGATTCACGAAACTTGTGATTGAACAGGCACTGGCTGATTACTCACAGGCCTACGGTTTGGGCTACGCTGCGCTTCGGTACTTCAATGCGGCTGGGGCACATCCTGATGGATCAATTGGTGAAGATCATGATCCAGAATCTCATCTCATACCTATCGTTCTACAGGTTGCGCTCGGACAGCGAGAGCAGATCACGGTATTCGGAGATGATTATCAAACACCAGACGGAACGTGTGTTCGCGATTACGTGCACGTCAATGACCTTGCTGATGCTCATCTTCGAGCTCTGAATCGGCTTGAGCCCGGAAAAGGTTTGTGTCTAAATCTTGGCACTGGACATGGTACGAGCGTTCGAGAGATCATTAATGCTTGTCGAAAGGTGACCGGCCACCCGATTCCTGAGGAAATGGGACCGCGTCGAGAGGGTGACCCCTCGGAATTAGTTGCCGATGCCTGCTTAGCGAAAGAAGTTCTCGGGTGGGAACCAAAATATACAGATGTGCAATCGATTGTTGAGACCGCATGGCGATGGCATCAGTCTCACCCTCAGGGTTACGCCACCCACTGAATCTAGAAGCCTTCTTTACTACTAAATTCTTCTGGCATCTAAAATTAGAGATTATTGGTCGCTTGAAGTTTCGCGGCGAGGAGTGTGTTGTGCAGTAGCATCGCGATCGTCAGTGGACCGACACCGCCCGGGACTGGCGTAATCGCTGAGGCGGTCTGCATCGCTTCTTCAAAATGGACATCACCTACGAGTCGATCCCCAACACGATTGATTCCCACATCAATCACAACGGCACCTTCACGAATCATTTCTCCGCGGATCATCTCCGGAACGCCCACCGCGGCAATCAGGATGTCGGCGGTGCGGCAGATCTTTGCTAGATCTTCCGTTCGGCTATGTGCAAGGGTCACCGTTGCATTAGCGACTTCCGATCCACAACTGCCATCTCGCTGTGCCAGCATCATCGCCATCGGTTTACCGACAATATCGCTTCGGCCTACGACAACGACTTGCTTTCCGGAAGTTGAAATTTGGTAGCGATGCAGTAGTTGCACAATGCCGTGTGGAGTACAGGGTAGAAAGCGATGACGCCCTTGCATGAGGAGTCCAACATTGACCGGCGAAAATGCATCCACGTCTTTGAGCGGCGCGACTGCGTCTAGAACTTCGCGTTCGTCAAAGCCCTTTCCGTCATTCCCGCTTTTGGGGAGCGGTAGTTGAACAAGTATTCCATGAACAGAACAATCTTGGTTCAATTCCTCGATCTTTGTCAGCAGTTGACTTTGGGTGGTAGTAGCAGGAAGCCTGAAAGTTCTGCCTGCAATACCTGCTTTTTCGCAGGCTCGCTCTTTATTTCGTACGTATACCTGACTGGCAGGATCTTCGCCGACCAGGATTGCCGCGAGGCAGGGTTGCGAATGACCTAGTGCAAGATGTTTTGCCACTTCGCTAGCGATCTCTTCGCGAATCTCAGAGGCAATCCGTTTACCGTCTAGGCGTTCAGCAGTCATCAGTAATAACCCCTTCCCCACTTATGATGTTCTTCGAAGATGCTCGGCATCACCGGATCGGCTCTAGTTGGTCACTCAAGACCCACACGTTTGGATAGTCGGCGTTGTAACGTTGGTTGACGCACGATCCACTTCTATCGTCGTCCAAAAGCGAGCGTTAGCGAAGCCCCCCACATGCTTGTCTGGCGTTTTTTTTAATTGCCTTGTCCGAAACGATCATTGGCACCCAAGTTTAATTTCGATGGATTTGTTGTTGCGGGTGATTCAGGCGTGGAAAATGCGGTTTTCACTGTCGGTTTCGAACGTGTTTTTCCGTTTTGAGCCCGTTTGATCCGGAAAACATCCGAATTCGTCGCCCTCGAGACTTCTAGTGATGATTCGTCGAGAAGATTAAACTGCTACAAGACAGAGTCGCGGAATGGGAACTGCGTGATCTCCTCAAACATTGGCGAGATCTCAGTGTGCAACGGCGAGAGGTAAAAGCCGCTGCAGTGTCCAACGAAGGTGTCTTGTTTGCCGCCCTGCACCGCGTTCATGAGGCTGCCGTTTTAATGGCATGCCGATTGGGCGTTTCACTTCAATAGAATCAGGATCAGAGAAGTTCGATGTCGAACGAAGAGCCAAAACTAACAGCAGTCGAAGGTATCAAGCAAGAAAGCCGATTACTCCGTGGTACGATTGCAGAGGAAATCGCCAGCTCAACTGCTTGTTTCAATTCGGACAACATTCAGCTGTTGAAGTTTCACGGTTCCTACCAGCAGGACAATCGAGATCTGCGTGTTGAGCGTAAAAAGGCCGGTCTCGATAAGGCGTACTCCATGATGCTTCGTCTGCGAATCCCTGGCGGCCGTTGTAAAGCGGACCAATTTTTGTCGATGTTGGATGTCTGCGAAGAGCTTGGCAACTCTACGATCAAGATTACCACGCGACAAACCATTCAGTTGCATGGAATCGTCAAAGACAACTTGAGACCCACCATCAAAAGGGTGAATGAACTCGCGCTCTCAACCCTAGCGGCTTGTGGTGATGTGAATCGGAATATCATGTGCTGCCCTGCCAAAAAGGTGGGGCCAGTGCATGCTGAACTTGCACGCATCACGGATGAACTAACCGAGGCAATGGCTCCTCAGACCAAAGCCTATCACGAGTTGTGGGTATCCGAGCCGGGTTCGTCTGACAAAGAATTAGTGGGAGGGGGGCAAGAGGATGAACCGCTCTATGGACCCACTTACTTGCCGCGTAAGTTCAAAATGGGAATCGCGTTGCCCGAGGATAACTGCATCGACATTTATACGCAGGATCTTGGTTTACTAGCGATCGTTCGTGAGGATGCGATCATTGGTTACAACGTCTTGGTTGGTGGTGGGATGGGGACAACGCCCGCCAAGAAGGTCACCTATCCCGCGCTTGGTAAACGAATGGCATTCGTCACTCCCGATCAGGTCGTAGGGGTTTGTCAGGCGATCCTTAAAGTGCAAAGAGATAACGGTAATCGGAGTGATCGAAAAACAGCCCGCATGAAGTACCTTGTCGATCGATGGGGAATTGAGAAATTCCGCCAAGAGGTCGAGAAGTACTTTGGTTCGACCCTGCAATACTGCACACCCGACGACGTGAGTGGTGTCGATGATCACATGGGTTGGCAAGAACAAGGCGATGGTAAATGGTCTTACGGATTGAACATTGAGAACGGCCGTCTTTATGACAACGAAAAGGTGCAGTTCAAAGCTGCGATTCGTGCCATTTGCAGCGAATTTGATACTGAAATTCGTATGACGGGGCATCAAAGTTTGATCTTCACCGATATCGAAGAATCTCAAAGGGATCGATTGATTGAGCTGATTACGCAGCACAACATCCCGACCACCGAACAAACGAGCACAGTTCGTCGCTGGTCGATGGCTTGTGTTGCCCTTCCGACTTGTGGATTGGCTATCACCGAGAGCGAGCGTCGCCTACCGGGGCTCATTGATGGACTTGAGCAACCACTCGCCAAACTTGGCTTGGACCGAGAGCGGTTCACGATCCGCATGACAGGCTGCCCCAATGGATGTGCTCGTCCGTACAACGCAGATATCGCTCTGGTTGGAAAAGCAAAAGATAGGTACACGCTATACGTTGGCGGAGGGTGGTTAGGTAATCGCCTCGCTTATATCTACAAAGATCTTGTTCCCGACGCGGATTTGGTAAACGAAATTGTCGGAGTGTTTGCAGCGTACAAAGCGAATCGGACCGAAGGTGAATCGGTGGGCGACTTCTGCTCAAGAGTTGGCCAAGAATCTTTGGAGGCGATGGCCGGAGCGGCGGAACGCCCCTAAAATCTCAACACATGTAGCATCGGTTTTCGATTTCTACCCCACTACCCTGCCCTTTTGATCTGTTATCCTTTTCGGGAAAGCTTCAAGGGTAACGGTAGTTTGTTGCAAACGGTTACCTTGTGTTCTCCACGGTCCAAAACGGTTCTCTGAAGGATTTCCAGTCATGAAACACACTGTTTCTCGTCGAAACCTGCTGGCAAAAGGCGTTGCTGCTGCTTCCCTCGCCATTCCAGTTTCTGTGGTTAGGTCGCAAGAACAGGGCTCCGCTTTGAATCAGCAAGGTGATCAAGGTAAGGAGGTCTCTGCAAAGCAAAGAGCGAATTCTATCGCAGTTTCAACCTACTCTTACTGGCGTTATCGACCTGATACCAAGCTGACGATTGAGCAGTGTATTGAGCTTGCTGCCGAAGCGGGCTTTGACGCGGTGGAAATCTTGCATGTGCAGATGGAGGATGAATCCAACGCAACCCTGCAGAGAATCAAGCAGAAAGCTTTTCGCTTAGGCCTTGGGCTTTGTGGCTTGTCGACACATCAAACATTTGTTTCGCCTGACGAAGACGTGCGGCAGCAGAACATCGATCACACTATCAAGTGTATTGAACTCGCATACGCTTTAGGGATTCCAACCATTCGTGTTAATACGGGACGTTGGGGGACATCCAAAAGCTTCGATGAATTGATGGCTAATCGAGGAATCGAGCCGAGACTCGACGGCTACACGGACGAAGACGGTTTTGGTTGGGTGATTGATAGCCTGGAAAAATGTCTGCCCGCTGCAGAAAGATGTGGGGTCGTTTTAGGATTGGAAAACCACTGGGGTCTGGGGCGAACCGCATCGGGTGTTTTGCGCGTCATTAACGATATCAAGTCACCGTGGCTCCGTGCGACGCTCGATACCGGTAATTTTCTCGAAGATCAATACGAACAGTACCAGCAACTTGCTCCTGAAGCTGTTTTTGTTCAGGCCAAAACATACTTTGGTGGAGGGACTTGGTACACACTCGATATCGATTACGATCGGGTCGCCTCAATCCTCAGCGAGGTTGATTATCGAGGTTACATCTCGCTGGAATTCGAAGGCAAAGAGAACCACGAGACTGCGATTCCGAAGAGCCTCGAGTTGCTACGGAAGGCCTTTGGATGAGACCACGCAAAATCTAGACGGCTCAGGCCAACTGGATCCCAGCTAAGTGAAGCATCCGAACCGGCTACCCAAAGATGATCCTGAAAGTAATCGGTTCGTTTTTTATTTGGTCTATTCGGTCCGCTCTGTGACCTCAAGCAGATGAAATCCAAAGTCCGTCTTGACCGGCCCTTGGACGACTCCCACCTCGCCGCCGAAGACCGCTCGGTCGAATTCGGGCACCATCTGGCCGGGACCGAATTTCCCCAAAGCTCCGCCACGCTGACCGGAGGGGCATGCGGAGTGAGCTGCAGCGAGGGCGCCGAAATCTTCTCCTTCTTCAATCCGTTTCATCAGGTCGAGGCACTCTTGTTCCGTTGAAACGAGAATGTGTCTTGCTGCGGCTGTGGCCATCTTTTTGCCTTTTGGGATCTCGTGGTTGTGGTGCGGAGCCGAGGTTTTGGCTCCAAGTTTGATTTCTTACTTCGAGAGGTTTCTCAGAACGGTGGGTAGGATTCCGCCGTTGCGGTAGTACTGCATCTCAACCGGCGTGTCGATTCGCACGACGCACGGGAAGCTTTTGGTTTGACCATCAGATCCAGTCGCTTGAACCGTAATGGTTGATCGTGGTTCGAGCTCGTTTGAGAGTTCAGGTATCTCAATCACTTCTTCTCCGGTCAGGCCCAGAGATTGCCAGGTGGCACCATCAGCAAATTCAAGAGGAAGTACGCCCATGCCCACCAGATTGCTTCGATGGATTCGCTCGTAGCTCGATGTAATTACCGCTTTGACTCCGAGCATCATGGTTCCCTTGGCAGCCCAGTCACGGCTACTTCCGGTTCCGTATTCTGTTCCTCCGAGTACCACGAGTGGCACGCCTTCTTCTTGATAACGCATCGAGGCATCATAGATGCTCATCACTTCGCCACTCGGCAAGTGTTTGGTCACACCACCTTCGGTGCCAGGGGCGAGTTGGTTGCGGATTCGAATGTTTGCGAAGGTTCCACGAACCATGATTCGGTCATTACCGCGCCGAGAACCAAAACTATTGAAGTCACGCGTTTCCACATTTTGTTCCTGCAGGTACTTGCCTGCGGGGCCATCACTCGCGATCGCTCCAGCGGGTGAAATGTGGTCGGTGGTGACCGAGTCACCAAGCAATGCAAGAACGCGTGCGCCACGTACTGGAGTAATATCTGGGATCGAATCATCTTTCACCGCGTCAAGAAACGGTGGGTGGTGAATGTAAGTGCTTTCTTCGCTCCATGGGTAGATCGCTCCGGAAGCGGTTTCGATTGCATTCCACAGATCGTTACCTTGAACTCCAGCTTCGTACTGCTCGACAAACATCTCAGGTTGGATGGAACTCAGGATGGTTTCCTTGATCTCCTCAGCTGACGGCCAGATCTCTTTGAGATAAACCGGTTGGCCATCTGAGTCAGCTCCAATGGGATCATTCACCAAATCGATGTCGGTGGTACCAGCAAGTGCGTACGCAACCACAAGTGGTGGGCTAGCAAGGTAGTTTGCCTTGGTCAAAGGATTGACTCTGCCTTCAAAGTTGCGATTCCCGCTGAGAACTGCGGATGCAACAAGGTCACCCGATTTGATCGCCTCGGCGACAGGGTTTGGAAGTGGCCCGCTGTTACCAATGCAGGTGGTGCAGCCGTAGCCGACGGTGTGGAATCCCAGTTGATTGAGGGAGTCGGTTAGACCTGCCTTATCCAAGTAGTCACTCACCACCCGCGAACCGGGCGCGAGGCTAGTTTTCACGTGTTTAGCCACTGTAAGGCCTTTTTCCACGGCCTTTTTCGCGAGCAAACCGGCACCAATCATCACCGATGGATTACTCGTGTTGGTGCAGGAGGTGATCGCGGCAATGACTACTGCGCCATGTGAGATTTCACTCGAGTGATCTCCATCGACAACGGTGCCAGAATTTGCGAGCGCCGATTCAGGCAGTCCAAAGCCAGTTTTTCCAACCGGAGCGGTCAGCGACTCGTTGAACGATTGTTTCATCTCTGCTAAGGCGATGCGATCCTGCGGTCGCTTTGGACCGGCCAAACTTGGCACCACCGAACCGAGGTCAAGCGAAACGGTTTTGGTGTACTGCAGCGTCGGGCCATCATCCGTTCTGAAGAGACCTTGAGCTTTGGTATAGTTTTCAACCAATGCTACCTCTTGCTCGGTCCGTCCGGTCTGTCGAAGGAATTCAAGCGTGACTTCATCGACGGGGAAAAAGCCCATTGTCGCACCATATTCAGGTGCCATATTCGCGATGGTGGCTCGGTCGGCAACGCTCATCTTGCTCATGCCGGGGCCAAAGAACTCAACGAATTTCCCGACGACTCCTTCTTGACGCAGCATTTCAACAACTTGGAGAACCATGTCGGTTGCAGTCGCACCAGCCGGAAGTGATCCCGTTAGTTCAAAGCCGATCACTTCAGGCATGAGCATGTATAGTGGTTGACCGAGCATATTCGCCTCAGCCTCGATGCCACCGACGCCCCAGCCAAGTACACCCAAGCCATTGATCATTGTGGTGTGGCTGTCAGTTCCGACAAGCGTATCTGGGAGCGCGACAGGGCCCTCTTCCGTTTCACGAATTGCAACAACTTTCGCCAAATACTCGAGGTTCACTTGGTGGACGATTCCGACATTGGGCGGCACCACGCGGAAATTGTCAAAAGCCTGCTGACCCCATCGCAGGAATTCATATCGCTCTTGGTTTCGCTTGAATTCAATCTCAACATTCTGTGGTAACGCTTGATCCGATCCAAAGTGATCGACTTGGACCGAGTGGTCGATCACCAAATCAACAGGGATCAACGGATTAATCTTCTCAGGATCACCCCCAATTCGCTCCATCGCCGAACGCATCGCTGCAAGATCGACAACTGCGGGGACGCCGGTGAAGTCCTGAAGGACCACACGATAGGGCTTGAATGGCACTTCCTGCTTTGCCGGTGCCTCGGCATTCCAAGCAGCAAGATTCTTCACATCTTCTTCGGTCACCGTGAATCCATCACAATTTCTCAGCACTGCTTCCAAGAGCACTCGGATTGAGAAAGGCAGTTTGCTGATGGTTCCCAAACCAGCCTCTTCTAATTTTTTGAGGCTATAAAGCGTGGCTTGGCCTGAACCGGTCTCAAATTGGGAGCGAACTCCAAATGGATCAAAACTCACGTTGGTTTTCTCTGACAAAAAAGAGGCAACAGCTATCACGGTCGAGGGCTCAGTTTAGCGGGCTCGCTTCGTTTTGTCTGCCGGGGCAGTCTCTACCTCGAGGTGTCTGTTGCCGGTTCTTTAGCCGAGCTTTTGGGGTTCGTCGCCGAGGATGCACCGGTAAAATTTCTCGTAACGTTCCATGAGTAATGGGAGGGAAAAACCGCTGGCGACCCTTTCCCGATTCTGTTCTCCAATCTTGCGTCCAATGTCGGGTTGTTCCATCAGATTTTGGATCCGATCGGCCATCTGCGAACCATGACCGGGGGAAAATCCTTGCCATTCGGTGGTTTCATCGAGAAGTTCTTCGGTGCCTTCGACAAGGCTGCAGACAACGGGCTTTCCAGATGCCATTGCTTCGAGGATTACGTTGGGCATTCCTTCAAATCGGCTCGGGAGAACCAAGAGCTCGCAGCTGGCGATCCATGAAGCCACGTCGGATTGCCAAGGTAAGAGTTTGACACGTTCGGCACCAATCTGCTCCGTCCATGCTTGGACTGCCTCTCGGAGGGGGCCGTCACCGATAATCAAAAGCTTCTGATCACTATCCGCTGGAGCGACTCGGTCCACTTGCTCTTGAAGTAATTCGAGTCCCTTCTGCGGATCCAGTCTTCCAAGGAATAGGATGACCTTGGCGTCTGTTGACCAGCTGAGGTCAGACCAGCTGCGACGAGACACGTTGGTAAATCGTTCTAAATCGACACCATTGGGGATCACCGTGGTTTTCGATGGATTGCAATGAAGGACCTGATGGGCGAATTGCTCAACCGCGCGGCTCACACAAAAGAGATGGTCCACTCTTTTGAGTGCGAGTCGTTCGATGTAATTCCTTCGCTGACCATGTTGTGCAACTCGAATCCCTGCCACGCACTTTGTAACATTCGCAGCCCTAGCGGCATGAATTCCAAGAATGTTGGCGTGGTGAAGGAACGTTTGGACGAGGTCTGGTCGGCCTTCTTGAAACCTTTTTTTAAGAAATCGATAAGCCTTCCACGCTTGCCAGACCGAGTCACAGTGAGCTGATTCAACTTGGATTCCCTCCTTCTCCAAACGCTCAACTAATTGTCGCTGTTCACCATTTGGGAGTGAAGCCAAAGAAAAAACTCTGACCTCATGCCCCATGCTGTGCATGAACAGGGCAAGTTCGGTTAAGCATTTTTCCGCACCACCCACAAATAACTCGGTGATGACGAGGTCAATCCGCATTAGCAACTTCGAAGCTCCGTTATGTCGCAGACCCGCTGGGACGCTCTACCGGATTTTACCCCAGATCGACTCCATCAGAGCGTACATTCTGGGGTCATGTTCTTTGAGCTCTGCCCGAACAAAGGGATAGAAGTCGTTAACTCCTAGATACGCTTCGGTGCACTCAGCGAAGTACTCTTTGTGGTTCGTTAACCCATAGTGCCTAACTTTATCGCCAGTGTAGAGTGTCACCTTCTCGTAGATTCCCAAGTTTTTAACGTGTTCAAAAGCAGTGATGATCTTTGCGTTTTCAAAGGACAGTACCTGATCATGGTAGGCGTGTGCGAGTTCGTGTAGCACAACATAGGGATGCTTAGCCCACTGGGATCGACTGAGAAGTTGTTTGGCTCGAGGGATATGGACGTGTTTCTCGAGACGCGGGTCATATCCGTTGCGTTCTAGCCAGCCACGGCTGGGATGGTACTGCATGTTGCTTAGATCATGATGCCAATCTATACGGATCGGTAATTTTCTGAGCTCCGCAACGCGTTCTTCGGGTAGGATCCATGTGATTCGTTGAAGATGATTAGCTAAGGCGGTCAACGCTAATTCACCTTCGGCTCGGTTACTCTCTGTCAGGATTTCGGGATCGATTTCAATTTCCCAACCCTCAATCTTTCGGACCACTGGATTGGGGAAAGACTCGGCATTGACCGGTATGGCGAAAATTGAGGTCATAACAACCAAGATACTAGTACCAAGCCAACGCTTGATTGCTCCTCGTTCCCTTTTGGAGGGAAGTGAACGCTGATGATGCCAGTCATTCAATTGTGATCGATTTGACATTTGTCGGTTTTCATTCGTGAGAGATGGAGTAAGAGAACGCTGCGTGCGGATCTGTCGTCTCAATGGTGCTAAATCGCGTCCTGTTTTACCTAAGCGGAATTATCCTAACAGTTCCGAGATCCGGTGCGTTTTGATTCGCCTTTTTATTTGGTTTTGTTTTCCCTTGCGGACGAGGATATCGCGGGTGAGGCAAGCGATCAGTGTCTGTGAAGATTCATTCAGGCGTTACAAGTGAGGAAAGAGGTTTCCAATGAATGCCGCAACTTTCACGCTAGAAACCGTCCACGGTGTTAAACAATCTTTCAGCCTAGGCGTTATCGGTACGACTGCACCAGCGAACGGGCAGGCGACTCAAAATGAGAGCGTCCGTCAGGAATCAGCGGCAACCGATCAGAAAACAAAAGACTGCAAGCGAATGAAGTATTAGATTTCCTCGTCCTTCTGGTCGAATCGAGCTTTTATTTTGCTGGTTCTCGACAGCACTTCCGAGTGTCGGGTTCCAATGCTGATCATTGACCCTACTTCATGCAGTGAAGATAGAGTTTGAGGGAATCGACGGTTTCTTGCACATCGTGGACGCGAAGGATGTGGACTCCCTGGCTGGCAAGAGCCAAGGAAACTCCCAAGGTGGCTGCAGTCCGATCTGCCTCCTTATCCCCGAGCAAACTGCCGATAAACCCCTTTCGCGAATGGCCAACTAAAATGGGGGTGTCAGTCTCAAGAAATCGGTTTGCAGAACGGACGAGCTGCAAGTTGTGTTCATGCGTCTTGCCAAAGCCGATACCCGGGTCGAGACAGATTCTTTCCTTTGGGATTCCTTTGGAAATGCAATCGTCACGGCGAGCAATCAGGTATTGAAGTATTTCTTCGACCACATTGGTATAGCTCGGATTGTCCTGCATGGTCTGAGGAGTTCCCTGCATGTGCATCACACAGACACCCACGCAATGAGTGGTAACCACACGCGTCATCTCCGCGTCACCTTCAAGACCGGTCACGTCATTGACAATTTCTGCACCCGCTGCAATCGCCTGTTCTGCGACCCGTGATTTGCTGGTGTCGATACTGATCGGAATCTGTAGTCGGCCAGATAATGCTTCGATTACCGGTGTGACACGTTCGAGTTCTTCGCTTTCGGCCACCGGGTTACTGTAGGGTCTTGTGCTCTCACCACCGATATCAATGATCGAAGCGCCGGCATCTTCCATTCGTAACGCCGCCGAGACAGCATTGGAAGTTTGGAAGTGTTTTCCGCCGTCGGAGAAGCTGTCTGGTGTTACATTGAGAATCCCCATGACGAGGGGACCAGCGTCAAGCTGTAATTCACGCCGACCGATGTTCCAGATTTTTGAACTCAAACCATTTCCCTTGCCATTGGCATGATTTTCTTATTTAACTCGGTTACCAACGGGTTTCCATTTGGGAAACGATTCGGGCGGCGAGTTTTTCAATGGTTGCTTGAGTCGCCGTGGCAACAGTTTGTCCAGCCTCGGGAACAAAGCGAGATTCCTCACCAAAAGCCATGGTGAAGTCTGAATCGGTAGCAAGACTGTTTTGCATCAGCTGCTCGCCGCTCCTCGAGGTCCATTTTGCGGAAGCGGTGATGACGGAGTTCAGTGCTCGCGGGTCATCGTCGTTCGTCTCCGATAGTACCTGCTTACTTGTGTCCGTGATCGTCACCTGCAGTGTGCTGTCTGCATTTGGATTACCGGTCACTTTATATGGTGTTCGCCGATCAATCTCTTTGACAATCGCTTCACTTAGCCGAACCCCTAAATCGTGTCGAAAGGTTTCGTTTTTAACAATGGGTACATGGATCGTTTGGATTCCTGGCTGAAACATGGACGATGCGCCAAATTGGTACGACGCGCAGCCACTGAGTGACATCACCACTAACATCAGCGGTAGCAGAGCGAGTTTTTGAACTTGCCGAGTCGACTCGCAGGGTGCCAAGTTGGTGAGCATTCTTGGTTGTCGCATGATTTCGATTTGGCTCAACGCAGGGCTAAAGGCGTGGTTTATCGCAAGATGACTTTGGATGAATCGATCTCAACAGGTCGCTCCAGCTCCAGTGGCGCATCTTTTGCGGTTGAATCGGGAAAGATCGTTGTGAGCCATGACAATCGCTGTGCCGGTTTGCGAGGCTTTTCGTCCGTCGCCGCAAGCCGCTCACGTGCATTCTCGGCATGAGGCGTGTTTGGGTATTTAGCGAGTAGCAGATTGTAGTAGTAGCTTGCGGCTCCAAACTCTTTTCTCTTTTCGCGATATTCAGCGCGGTACCGAAGGCGTTCCGCCTGCAGAAATGAAATTTGAGCATCGAGTCGTTCGAGTCGCTGGCCGAAATCCTCTTCAGTCGAAGCGAGTTTGTCGGGGAATCGCTCCCGAGTTTGTCTGACCAGTTTTTCTGCTTCTTCCAAAGCGAGGCCACTATATTTTGGACCACGGTAAGTTTGCAGCTTGACGTTTACGCCAAGTAGATGAGCGATAAACAAATGCTCGCTGTCGGAGAAGGTTTCCCGAAGGTCCGTGAGGAATTCATCTGCTTCTTGGTACTTTTCTTGACGCATGTATTCCACCGCGGCGGCCAGCGTGGCATCGTCTGCTAGTCGGCCGGTTGGGTCATCAAAACGGATTTGATCTAGGACACGGATGGCATGTCCTTTGGCATCGAGCCGGGGGTATTTGGAGTCCGTCAGGTTAATGGGCGACCAACTTGACTGTTCTGCTTTTGAGATATCGATCCAATACCGGCTGATTGAAAACAATCTTGCGGCTACTTTGTCGATGTGCCGATTACGCGGGAATTCCTTCTGCAAACGCTCGTAGACATCCGAAGCTGCAACAAATCGGTCTGCAAAAAAGAGGCTCTCACCCTGCATGAACATCGCATCCTGTTGAAGTGCTGTGCCCGGTGCCGTGTTTCCAGCGACTTCAAACAGTTCAGCCGCCTGAGTGAAGGTCTCCGCTGCTTGGCTTCGGGGTTGTTTCGCAGCAGCCTTAAAAGCCTGATCAGCGCGTTGGTACAACTGCTGGGCACGCTCTGTATCCTCCTGCTGCTGGCCAGCAAGTCGGTTAAAGAGTTGTTGACTTTTCTCGGTTAATGTGAGCGGGCTCGCGGTCTCAGATGGCTGTTCCTCGATGATCTTTGAGTCGGTCGATGGAGACCTCGAGGCTGCTGAGCGCGGTTTTGTCACCGCTGGGTTGTTGTTCGGTGAAAGGGTCACCTTTTCATCCGAGTCTGTGAGGCGAATGCTATTGAGCGTTCCATTTGATATTTCTTGGGGACCCGCCAAACTCGTACATCCAATGGTGGTGGCTCCCGCGAGAAAAAAGATCGCGGTTCGAAGGATCGGGCCTGTTGACGCACTGCTTTGAATAGGTGAAGGCAAATGCTTGATCTTAAAAAACATCCCTGTTAGTCCTCGCATCATGCGATGGTCGCGTTTTGGTCATCATTGGCAAGAATGCTTGCATCCTTGGAAGCTTCCCGACAATGTTTTGTATGTAACGATTTAAGACGCTTCTTAGTTCGCCATAAATTTCTGGTGGAATCTCAATTGGTGAGTGTTGATTCAGGTTTTGCAGTTTTGCGATGAGGTCGAGAGTTTCTCGACGAAGCATCACAACGGATCTCTGTCGAGGTCTGCAGGACCGGCAAACCACTCCACCTCCCTCTAACGCGAAAGGTGTGCGTTGTTCGGAAGTGAATTTTGTTCCGCAATCTGTGCAAATCTCTGTCCCGGGAGCATGTCCCAACATTCGTAAAACCTGCAGGTCAAACCACGCGATTGAGGCTGCAACTGGGCCGTTTCCGTCCAATTGCTGCAGGACTTGAATCGTCAGGTCATACACATCCGGATGCGGCGCATGATCATCTAATAGCAGACGAAGCATTTCCGCGACATAGTAACCACCGTATAAACGCTCAAGCGATCGATCTGCTCCACGAAACCGTCGGTGCAGCTTGGCCTCAGTCAGTAGGTCTAAAACATCACTGTTCTTTCGAAAAACCACTACACGACAAACTGAAAGCAGGTCAAGCGACCCTTCGAATGGCCCCTTGGGTCGACGAGCTCCTTTTGCGATCGCGGAAACTTGCCCCAAATCTTTAGTCAACAGCGTCACAATCAGGCTGGTTTCACTGAATTCAACAGCTCGAAGAACGATGGCGGTGGTTTGCTCGGTGCTCAAGTCGCTAAGTCTCGGTCTCGCATTGATTTACAGTCGAAATTCGTCGCCTCGGACAATGCCATTTTCTAGAGTTCGCCGTAATCTCCGAGGGACGTCAGAAGTTCGCTCATCTCCGCAGCAGCATGCGCATCACCCTGTGTTCTTGCCTCATCAATGCCGCGGCGGAGGTAATCTCGGGATTCTTCAATTCGCCCCTGATCCGCCAGCTGTTGTGCGGCCATGAAAAAAGCAGCCACGCATGGAGTTTGATCCTGAATCAAGGCATCTAGGATCTCAAGGCTTGCTAGTGTATTCCCTTCGCTTCGATATTCCATCGCCAAGCTGTAGCGAAGAAAAGTGTCACTAGGGTCTGCTGCTAGCATTTTCTCTATCTTCTCTCGTCGACTCATGTATCCCTCAGGCGCGATGTTTAATTTGAGTGGTTTACTGCACTGGAATTCGGATTGCTCCTGTGGATTGTAGTGTGATGCCGAACACTGATAGAAGATCTCTCAGTGAGTTGGTGAGATCGAACGATAAGGGATTAGCTAGTTAGATGACCGTTTTGAGCTTGAGATACACAGTGCCACGGCCATTGCTCGCTTGTGGAGATTGACGATGCAAAGCTAGCAAAATAAGGCGTTAATTTTGGTGTTGCCCGCATAATCGTCAAAATTGACTCAATGCGTCAAATTGAGATAGCCGATACAGCGAGAGGACGATTTACCTCGAGACCTTTAAACGAGAGATACGCATGGACCGCGTCAAACGCACCCTGTGTCTAGCTACTAAAGCCATTGTATTACCAACGCTTTGTCTAACATCCGGTCTTTTGAGTGCACAGCAGTCGGCAACTGCGATTGCAGCTAAAGATTCGGGCATGATTCAGCAGGTGGTGGCTAATGAGACCGCTCAATCTGCCAAGTCAGGTTTACTCCAGGCTTTCGCGAGCACGTCTGGTCAAACCTCCGAATCCAGTGGTCTTTTGGGATCATGGTTTGGCGAAACGCAGTCGTCGCAAAAACCCCGCCAGTCAGTCACGGCAAAACCGAATAGCAAGGCCGTGCCGTTACCGGCTGGCAGTGCAAATCTCAAGGCAGCCACGAATTCTCGTCGACCAACCACGCAGGACTCGAAGGCAGACTGGAGTGGTGTCCCTTATCACGCTCCAAATACCAATCTCGCTCCTGGCGGCGTTCCAGTGCCATTGAGTGATCCTAATCAAGCTATGGTTTCCTCTGCGAGAAGGTCAGATGCTCCTGCAGCCAAGGCACTCACGTTGCCCTCCGCACCTCCGACGCGGAGCATCAACTCTCTGTCGATCCCGATGCCGGTAAATGAGTCTGCATTGTCTCGCACTCAGCCACCGGTGCAGCCAAAGGTAATGGTGCAGTCGCAAGTCAAAACAGCTCAACAAGAGACACTCGAAGTTGAGAGTAGTCGTCGTAGTTCAAGGCGAACGGCATCCTCGTTGATTGCGCAAGAACGAACGCCCAATACCAGCGATACCGTAAACCCCTCTAAACGAGAGGCATTGGATGCGGTCGCCGATCTTGTGCCAAAGGTCGCAAGAAAACCGCTTTCGACTTCGGTGCCGCAGAAAGTGACGACCGAAGAATCATCGCCCAGCGAAAAACTAGAGCCACTCCCTCCTGCAACGCTTACCTCTGACTCGCAAGATGAATTGTCGGGTTCGGATGAAGCAATGCGTGATGATGAAAATAAACTTGAGGTTACCGCTGCTTCCCATCGCGCCGGAAAGGACTCAGAGGTTGCGAGTAGCGGCGAAGAGAATATAAGCGAGACCGAGGCTTCAAGTGATTTGCTTGGAGCGGAGGTTGCTGAACAAGCACCTTCGGCGGAAGAGATTCTTGCGCCGCTTCCTTCAGCGGATCACTCGCTTGACGAGAAGACACAAACCGAATCGACTCGGCTACCCGCATCTCCACTGCCAAGTTCCAACGATCTTCGCGGGCAACCGTTAACCGTCTCGTCGATTCCGAATCAATCCGGAGTCTCCAAGAACATGCATCTGTCGCCGCCAACGACACCTGATTTTGGAATCAACGCCGGTGAGGAAGATGCTACCAACCAAATGCGTGGTCAGGGTGTCGCGAAAATTGCGGGCACAACATCTGAGTTGCCAGGAATACGCGTGACGACCAAGGGACCTGAGTCGATT